>JBDGTS010000030.1:0-46494 GCA_042216675.1 Halobacteriaceae archaeon
CCCTCGACCTATTCCTTACGAAGGAATCGCTCTCCCAGCTGAGCTACACCGGCGCGACACCACACAGTATCCGGATTACCGGGATAAGGGTTGCGAATCAGCGCCGCAGTCGCACGTCGAGACAGACGTTCAGTTCGTGGGGCGCGTAGGAGCGCACGACGTGTCGCGTTTGGACCTCGACGTCGTACGCTGGTTCTGCGGCCGCTCGAATCGCCGCCTCGCCCGGTCCGAACATGTCATCCTCGTGCTGAATGTCGTAGTAGTGGAGCGTGGAGTCGTCGCTCGCGAGGGTCACGGCGCTGTCGAGGAACTCGTCTGCGGAGTGCGGGAGGTTCATCACCACCCGGTCGGCCCAGTCCGTGTACTCCGGCGCCACCTCGCGCACGTCGCCCTCGATAGCCGTCACGCGGTCCGCGACGCCGTTGCGCTCGGCGTTCTCGCGGAGCCACCGGACGGCGGCGGGATTCACGTCGACGCCCACCACCGCCGCGCCGCGCGCGGCGAAGGGGACGACGAACGGGCCCACGCCGGCGAACATGTCGAAGGCGTGTTCGCCCGACTCGACGTGCTCGGCGACGCGGTGGCGCTCCGTCGCGAGGCGGGGCGAGAAGTACACCTCCGCGATGTCGAGGGCGAACTCGTGGCCGTACTCGCGGTGGACCGCCTCGGTGCCGTCGCCGGCCAGCACCTCCCAGTCGCGTACTCGCGTCTCGCCTTTGACCTTCGAGGCGCGGTTGACCACCGTCTTCGAGGGGATGGCCGACTCCATGATGGCGTCGGCGATTCGGGCGGCCCGCTCCGGGTCGTCCTCGTCCACGATGACCACGTCGCCGAGTCGCTCGTAGGTGGGGTCGAAGCCCAACAGGTCGGCGGGCATCGTCTGCGTCTCCCGTTCGGCCACGTCGTGAGTCACCACGTCGAGGTCCGCGGGGACGGCTGTCGGGTCGGTGACGGGGACGTAGAGGAAGCCGTCCTCGGCCGCGATGTCCAGCCCCCGGTCCACGAGGTCCGCGGCCGCG
Organism: Halobacteriaceae archaeon; assembly: GCA_042216675.1. GTDB lineage: Archaea > Halobacteriota > Halobacteria > Halobacteriales > Halobacteriaceae > JBDGTS01. The sequence goes on from JBDGTS010000030.1 coordinate 1,020, forward strand.
AGGCGGCGACGCGTCTCCTCGCCCTCCTCGCGGGGCACGCGGACGCAGGGCGCTTCCATACCCGACCGACGACGGCGCGAGCGGTAAGGCTGACGTTTTAACGCCGCGGCCCCACGCTCGGATATGCTCACGTTCATCGGCCTCGGTCTCTACGACGAGCGCTCGATTACCGTCGCCGGCCGCGATGCGCTCAGGGACGCGGACCGCGTGTTCGCGGAGTTCTACACCAGTCGCCTCGTCGGCGCCGACGTGGACGCCCTCCAAGCCCACCACGGCGTCGACGTCGAGGTGCGCGACCGCGCGGGCGTCGAACAGCACCCGGAGCCGATTCTGGACGCCGCCGAGACGGGGGACGTCGCCTTCCTCACCGCGGGCGACACGATGATTTCGACGACGCACGTGGACCTCCGTCTCCGAGCGCAGGAGCGCGGCGTCGAGACGCGCCTCGTCCACGGTCCCACCGCCTCCTCTGCCGCGAGTGGCCTCACTGGCCTGCAGAACTACCGCTTTGGCAAGGCGACGACCCTCCCGTTTCCCGCGGCCCACGGCGGCGACGGGATTCCCGGCTCCGTTGCCGACACCATCGACGCGAACCGGGAGCGGGGCCTCCACACCCTCGTCTACCTCGACATCAAGGTGGGCGAGGAGCGCGTCGGCGACGCGGAGACGGACCGGTACATGACCGCATCGGAGGCGGCGGACCTGCTGGCCACCCACTACGACGATACGCTCGGCGTGGCCGTCGCCCGCGCCGGGAGCCCGGACCCCGTCGTCGCCGCGGACCGACTCTCGGCGCTCGCGGACCGGGACTTCGGCGCCCCACTCCACATGCTCGTCGTGCCGGGAGAGTTACACGTCATCGAGGCCGACGCGCTCCGCGCCTTCGGCGACGCGCCGGACGAACTCGTCACCGAGCGGACAGTGTAGGGAGGACCGCTGGATATAACTGCGGCGGTCCGTAATGGTCTTTCAGATCCGACGTGGGGGTCGGCGGATTCACGATGTCAGGGGGCACACTCGAGGTTTCGGGGCGACTGGAGCGCTTCCTCAGGTTCGGCGCCGTCGGTACCTCGGCGTTCGTCGTCAATCTCGTCGCGTTCGCGGCGCTCGCACCCGTCATCTGGTCCATCGCGGCCGCGACGGTGTCGTGGTTCGTCGCGACGTTCTCCAGCTACAACCTGAATCGCCTGTTCACGTTCACCGAGTGCGACACCGACTACGTGCGGGGGTGGCTCCGCCACCTCTCCGTCTACACAGTGGGCTTCGTCGTCTACGTCGTCGCCCTCGTCACCGTCGGCCTCGTCACCGGGCAGTACGTCGCGCTCACCGTCGCCGTCGGCCTTGGCGGTGTGGCGAACTTCGTCGGGAGCGAGTTCTGGGTCTTCGACGTCGGGACGTAGTCACCGGCGCACGACTTCGATTTCGTGGCCGTCTGCGTCCTTGGTGAACGCGTAGTTGAACTCACAGGACTCGGGGTCGCGGTAATCTTCGGCCTCGCGTTCCATCAGCGTCTCCCACATCTCTTCGAGCGAGGACTCCTCGGCGCGCACGGCGATGTGGCCCCACGCGTCGCCCATCTCGTAGGTGCGCCCGTCGTAGTTGTAGGTCAGTTCGACCGACATCGCCTCCTCGGGCGCCCCCTCGGGCTTCATGAAGTAGTTCGCGAACGTGTCGGCCTCCCAGCGGCCCGTGTGCTCGTACTCCAGTTTGCGGAGATACCAGCCGAGTGCCGCGTCGGCGTCCTCGACGCGAATCATGGTGTGGTCGAGGCTGAACGGCGCGCCGTGGTCGCGCTCCACGAGTTCGATTTCGTGGCCGTCCGGGTCTTTGACGAAGGCGTAGGAGCCACCACAGGAGTCGGGGTCGCGGTAGTCCTCGACGCCCTCGTCCATCAGTTCCTCGTAGGCCTCGTGTACGTCGTCGACGCGCACGGCGATGTGGCCCCACGCGTCGCCCATCTCGTAGGTCCGGTCGTCGTGGTTGTACGTGAGTTCGAGGAGCGCGCCGTCCTCGTGGACGTCTTCGGGACCGAGGAAGACGAGCGTGAAGGTGTCGTGCTCGCTCCGACTGTGGACTGTGTAGTCGAGGTGGTCGGTGTACCAGTCCACGGCCGCTTCGAGGTCTTCCACGCGGATCATCGTGTGGTCGAGAATGCCGTCCGTCATGTGCGTTCAATCCGCCACGGCGGGCAAAACAGTAACGGAGGCGGGCATCGCGGCCGGAACTCAGCGGCGGTAGAGCGACCACGCGGCGACGGCCCACAGCGCGACGGTCCCGGTCGGGTAGGCTGTCCGCCCGGGTTGGACCGAGAACCCCGTCGAGACGTCGAGCGCCGCGCCGCCCGCGACGGCGAGGAGGCCCGCGGTCACGCGTGCGTCGTCGTGGTCGGTGAGAGCGCCCACGGTGGCGGACGCGAGCGCCGTCAGCCAGAGGCCGACCGAGAGCGGCCACGACTCGATGTAGGCGGGGAGGCCGCTCGTGGCGTCGAGAAAGCCGGGGAGCGTGGTCACCGAGAGCGGGTCGAGTCCGAGCAGGCCCCACGCGAAGACGACGGAGACGGCGCCGCTCGCGTACGTCTGGACCGACCACGGGACGGCCGCCAGCGCCGCCACTGCGAGGGCGCGCCGCGTCACTTTCGGACGTTGATGCGCAACACGTCCTCGTCTTCGAGGACGTGGTCACGGCCGACCTGTTGCCCCTCGTGCTTCGCGCTCGGTCCGGTGACGCGGGCGAACTGGAAGCGCTCCTCGAAGTCGCCGCCGAGTTTCCGGCAGGCGTCCTCGACGGTGGCCCCGTGTTCGAGGACCAGCGGTTCCTCGTAGTCCACGCCGCGCCCCGGCTTGTCCATGTAGACGCGGATGAGGTCGAGTTCCGCCCAGATGCGCTCCTTGAGGGCGTCGAGACCCTTCTCCTCCTCGGCGCTGATGAACACCGCGTCGTCGGGGTCGATGTCCCGTTCGCGGAGTTCCTCCTTGACCGTCTCGGCGTACTCCTCGTCGAGCAAGTCGGCCTTGTTGACCGTCACGAAGGAGGGGAGGTAGACGCGATTGGCCATCACGCCGTCGACGAGTCGGTCGATGTCCAGTTCCTCGCGGATGGCCACGTCGGCGTTGACCACGCCGTACTCGCGGAGGACCTCGCGGACCGTCTCGTGGTCCAAGTCGAGTTCGTCGGGCGCGTTCACGTCGATGCCGCCTTTCCCCTTGCGTGAGACGCGGACCGACGGTGGCTCCTGGTCGAGGCGAATCTTGTTCTGGTACAGTTCCTCCCGCAAGCGGTCGTAGGACTCGATTTCGAACGCCGAGAGGACGAAAATCACGAGGTCCGCGGTCCGCACGACGGACAGCACCTCTTGGCCGCCGCCGGCGCCGCCCGCCGCGCCGGAGATGAGTCCCGGCACGTCGAGCAACTGGATGTTCGCGCCGTTGTAGCGCATCATCCCGGGGTTGACCTCCAGCGTCGTGAACGCGTACTGCCCCACCTCGCTCTCGGCGTTGGTGAGGGCGTTCACGAGCGTCGACTTGCCGACGCTGGGGAAGCCGACGAGCGCCACCGTGGCGTCGCCCGTCTGCTCGACGGCGTAGCCCTGCCCGCCGCCGCTCCCGGACTGCTGTTCCAGTTTCTCCTTTTTCTCCGCGAGCTTCGCCTTCAGGCGGCCGATGTGGGCCTCTGTGGACTTGTTGTACGGCGTCTGCCGTATTTCCTCGCGCAGGTCTTCGATTTCGTCCTCCAGCCCCATCGCTCCCTGCTAGGAGTCCGTCCCCGAAAACCCCTTTCGTTCGCCGGCTGACGCGGTTCCGGCACCTTAATAAATCATCATACCAAATTAGTGAGTGATGCCCGACGTCGCCACCCTGCGCGACAGCACGCAGATCGAACTCCCCCGGCAGACCCTCGACGAGGCAGACGTCTGTCTCGAATCGGAGTTCGTCGTCACCGTGTTCCGAGAGGGCGACGTCACACGCGTCATCGGGAGCCCCGTCGAAATCAAGCGCGTCTCCGACTTCCTCGCGCGCAACGGGGTCAGTCTCCGATAGCGCGTTCCGGATTTGCGTCGCGGATCACCATGTTCTTCACCCGACGCACGCCGTCGAAGTCGCGGAGCCGATAGGTCAGTTCGCGCACTCGTCCGACCTCACCGCGGCAGAACAGGGCTTCGAGACACCACTCGCCCTGATGGGTGTGGCTGGTGTTGAGGATGACGTCCTGGTACTCGTGTTGCACGCCGTGGAGGTCCGCAATCACGTCGTGGTGGCGGTAGTCGAAGGAGACGAGGGCCACCACGTCGCCGGAGAACTCCTCCAGACGGGTGTGTGCCTCGACGTGCTCCCGCATCGCCTCCCTCACCGCCCGCGAGCGGTTGTCTATTCCCTCGTCTCGCCACACCCGGTCGAACTCCGCGACGAGGTCGTTCGGGACGTTGAAACTCGTTCGCATGCGTGCCCCCTCGTCGCCCGCCCACGAGAGCCCCGATTATGACGCCCGCCCCCCTCGGGTATTAACAATCGTTATTCACTCCCCTCGCGGACTGTGGGCCGACGATGTTGCACGGCGACGCGTTCGGTCTTCTGGTTGGGGCCGTCGCCCTCGGGGCCGTCCACGGCATCGAACCGGGCCACGGCTGGCCCGTCGCCGCGTCCTACGCCCTCGACAAGCGAAACGAGTGGGCCTACGGCTTCGCGGCGAGTCTCATCCTCGGCGTCGGCCACCTCGTGAGCAGTATCGCGATGGCGGCCGTCTTCTTCTACGCGAAGGATTACTTCGAGTTGACGCAACTCAACGAGCCACTCACGGTGCTCGAAGACGTCCACATCGGCGGCCCGGTCAGCGTCGTGGCGGGCGTCCTCTTGGTCGCTCTCGGGGTTCGAGAGTACCGACACGGGCACTCACACGGGCACGACCACGGCCATACCCACGACGACCACGACCACGGCCATACCCACGACGACCACGACCACGGCCATACCCACGACGACCACGACCACGACGAGGCCGCCGACCGGGGGCTCCTCGGCATCGCGTGGTTCGCCTTCCTGCTCGGGTTCGCGCACGAGGAGGAGTTCGAGATAATCGCGCTCTGCGCGGGGTCGGCTCACTGCCTCGAACTGATGTCCGCGTACGCGCTCACGGTCATCCTCGGCATCGTCGGCCTGACGATGTTGCTCATCGCCGGCTACCGGAACTACGAGGCGCGCGTGGAGCGGTACACCCCCTACCTCCCGCTGTTCTCCGCAGTCGTCCTCGTCCTCATGGGCCTCGGCTTCGTCACGGGCCTGCTCTGAGTGGGCGTCGGGGAGCCGCCGAAAGGCAATTCTTAAAACCGCGGCGCGACTTTCGGTGGGTATGGCTGAAACTATCGAGGTGCTCGTCCCCGGCGGCCAGGCGACACCCGGTCCGCCCCTCGGCCCCGAACTCGGGCCGACGCCGGTCGACGTGCAGGCTGTCGTCGAACAGATCAACGAGGAGACTGCCGCCTTCGACGGCACCGAAGTTCCGGTGACCGTCACCTACGAGGAGGACGGCTCCTTCGAAATCGAGGTCGGCGTCCCGCCGACGGCGGCCCTCATCAAGGACGAGGCCGGCTTCGAGACGGGCAGCGGCGAACCTCAGTCGAACTTCGTCGCCGACCTCTCCATCGACCAACTCGTCCAGATTGCAGAGCAAAAGCAGTCCGACCTGCTCTCCTACGACGTGCGCAACGCCGCGAAGGAAGTCGCGGGGACGTGTGTCTCTCTCGGCGTCACCATCGAGGGCGAGGACCCCCGCGAGTTCTCGGAGCGCGTCGAAGCCGGCGAGTACGACGAGGCGCTCGGCGAGGAAGTGCAGGCCGCGTAACGACGACTTTAAGTTCTACTTGGGCGTGTCCTGAAACGAGACAGGCACCGCCTGTTTCACTGACCCGTAGTAGACCGCAGGGTCGCACTACGGAGGTGAAAGATGGCAGAAAACGACATTGCCGATGCTGTCGAGCGCGCACTCGACGAGGCGCCGGACCGGAACTTCCGGGAGACGGTGGACCTCGCGATCAATCTGCGTGACCTCGACCTCAACGACCCGTCGAATCGTATAGACGAGGGCGTCGTACTCCCGGCCGGCACCGGTCAGGACACGACGATTGTCGTCTTCGCGACTGGCGAGACTGCAGTCCGCGCCGAGGACGTCGCCGACGACGTTCTCGACGACGACGACCTCGAAGAACTCGGTGACGACGACGACGCCGCGAAGGACCTTGCCGACGAAACGGACTTCTTCGTGGCCGAGGCCAGCCTGATGCAGGACATCGGGCGCTACCTCGGGACCGTGCTGGGTCCGCGTGGCAAGATGCCAACGCCGCTCCAGCCCGACGACGACGTCGTCGAAGTCGTCAACCGGATGAAAAACACCGTCCAGATCCGCTCCGGTGACCGCCGCACGTTCCACACGCGCGTCGGCGCCGAAGACATGGACGCCGAGGAGATTGCGGACAACGTGGACGTGATTCTCCGACGTCTCCACGCGGATCTCGACCGGGGGCCGCGCAACATCGACTCCGTCTACGTCAAGACGACGATGGGACCCTCCGTGGAGGTGTCCACATGAGCGAAGCCGAGACCCGCACGACCGACGTCATCCCGCAGTGGAAGCGCGAGGAAGTCGACGAAATCGTCGACCTCATCGAGTCCTACGACAGCGTCGGCGTCGTGGACGTCGCCGGCATTCCGAGCCGGCAGCTCCAGGACATGCGCCGCACGCTCCACGGCCGCGCGCAACTGCGCATCAGCCGCAACACGCTGGTCGTTCGCGCACTCGAGGAAGTCGACGAGGGCATCGAAGCGCTCGTCGACGACGTGACGGGGCAGGTGGGGCTCATCCTCACCAACGAGAACCCGTTCTCGCTCTACCAGACCCTCGAAGACACGAAGACCAAGGCGCCCATCAACGCCGGCGAAGTCGCCCCCAGCGACATCGTCATCGAGGAGGGCGACACAGGCATCGACCCGGGCCCCTTCGTGGGCGAACTCCAAGGCGTCGGCGCGGACGCACGCATTCAGGAGGGGTCCATTCAGGTCCTCTCCGACAGCGTCGTCTGTGAGGCCGGCGAGGAAGTCACGCAGGACCTCGCGAACGTGCTGGGCGAACTCGGCATCGAGCCGAAGGAAGTCGGTCTCGACCTCCGCTCGGTGTACGCCGAGGGCGTCCTGTTCGAGGCCGAGGACCTCGCCATCGACGTCGAGGAGTACCGCGCGGACGTCGAGTCCGCGGCGGCCCGCGCGCGGAACCTCTCCGTCAACGCAGTCTACCCGACGGACCGCACCGCGGCGACGCTCCTCTCGAAGGCCCGCGGCGAGGCGAAGAGCCTCGGCCTGCAGGCCAGCATCGAGAGCCCGGACCTCGCCGACGACCTCGTCAGCAAGGCCGACGCGCAGGTCCGTGCCCTCGCGGGCGCCATCGACGACGAGGAGGCGCTTCCCGAGGAACTCCGTGACGTGGCGGCGACGCCCGAGGAGACCGAGGAAGCGGAGGAACAGGCTGACGAAGACGAAGACGATGCCGACGAGGAACCCGCCGACGAGCCCGAATCGTCCGACGAGGACGAGGAGGAAGGCGACGGTGGCGACGCTCTCGGCGCGATGTTCGACTAACTGAGGCGATACAACAATGGAATACGTTTACGCAGCGCTCATCCTGCACGAGTCCGGCGAAGAGATCAACGAAGACAACCTGACGGACGTTCTCGACGCGGCCGGCGTCGACGTCGAGGAGTCCCGCGTGAAGGCCCTCGTCGCGGCCCTCGAAGACGTCGACATCGAGGACGCGGTCGAGCAGGCCGCCGCGGTCCCCGCCGGCGGTGCGGGCGGCGCCGCCGCCGAGGAGACCGAGGAAGCCGAAGAGGAAGCCGAAGAGGAAGCCGTCGAGGCCGCCGAAGAAGAGGACGAGGAAGCCGAAGAAGAGGACGAGGAGGCCAGCGGCGAAGGCCTCGGCGACCTCTTCGGGTAATCCCACGCACAACTTCTCCCGTTTATCACGGCCGACCAGCGGCGGCGCCGCGGATTTAAGCACGGGAGCGCGGCCACTCCCGTCCGGATGCTCCTGTTCGGCGCCCGGGTGTTCGTCGCGCCGGGCACGGCCGCCGCGGCGCTCGCCTTCGTCGCCGCCGGTGTCGCTCTGGGCACCGCGAGCGGCCTCTGTCCCGGCCTCCACGTGAACAATCTCGCCTTGCTCCTCGCGGCGGCCGCACCGTCGATTCCGGGGCCACCGCACCTCGTCGGGGCGACGCTCCTCGCCGCCGGCGTCGTCCACTCCTTTCTCGACGTGGTGCCCGCGCTAGCACTCGGCGTCCCCGACGCGTCGATGGCCGTGACGGCGCTCCCCGGCCACCGCCTCGTCATCGCCGGTCGCGGACGCGAGGCAATCCGGCTCTCGGCGCTCGGGAGCGCCGCCGCCGTAGCGCTGGCCGCACCCCTCGCCGTGCCGATGACCCGCGCGATGGCGACGGCGTATCCCGTCGTCGAGGCTCATCTCTCCGTGGCGCTGGGGTGCGTCGTCGCCTTCCTCGTCCTGACCGAACGCGGGACCCGCGCCCGCGCCGGCGCTCTCTGCTCTCTCGCCGTCAGCGGCGCCCTCGGACTGGTCGTGCTCGACGCCGACCCGACGAGTATCCTCCCGACGGGCGACGTGTTGGCACCGCTGTTCGCGGGCCTGTTCGGCGCGCCGGTCCTCCTCGACGCGATGGACGGCGGTGGGGTTCCGCCGCAGGGCGGCCCGACGATCGTGGCCGGCCGGCGCTCGGTGGGCCTCGCGGCGGGCGCGGGCACCCTCGCCGGCGCCGTCGTGGCCTACGTGCCCGGCATCTCGAGCGCCATCGCCGCTGCGGCGGCCCTCGCGGGCCTTCCGGACGCCGGCGACAGAGAGTTCGTCGTCGCCACGAGTGGCGTCAACACGGCGAACACCATCTTCGCGCTGTTCGCGCTAGTGTCACTCGGCTCGCCCCGGACCGGCCTCCTCGTCGCTCTCGACAGGGCCGCGGTGCCGCTGAACCTGCCGCTGTTGCTCGTCGCGATAGCACTGGGAGCGTGTGCGGGCGTCGCGGTGATGCTCCTCGTCGGTGACCGGTATCTGGCGGCCGTCGGCCGTCGCGACTCCGCTCGGGTGTCTCTCGCCGTCCTCGCCCTGTTAGTGCTTCTCTCGGCGCTGTTCGCGGGCCTCCTCGGCCTCGGTGCCTTCCTCGCCGCGACGCTCGTGGGCCTGCTTCCGCCTCGAACGGGCGCCCGGCGCGTGCATCTGATGGGCGTCCTCATCGTTCCGCTGGCGCTCTAGAGCCAGTCCTCCCGGCGGAAGTAGGCGAGCAAAATGGCGGCGACGCCGAGCATCCCTAGCAGGGATGCCGGGTAGGCGTAGCGCCAGCCCAGTTCCGGCATCGTCTCGAAGTTCATCCCGTAGATACCGGCGACGAACGTCAGCGGCAGGATAATCGTCGCCACCACCGTCAGGCGCTTCATCACCTCGTTCGTCGACATCGAGAGGACGTTGAGGTAGATGTCGCGGGCGCCGCTGGTGAGGTCCCGGTACGTCTCCGCGAGGTCCACCAGTTGGACGAGGTGGTCGTACACGTCGCCGTAGTACTTCTCGGTGGTCTCGTCCACGTAGTCCGGGTCGCCGCGGGCGAGGACGCCGATGGCTTCCCGGGTGGGCCACAGTAGCTTTCGCACCGAGAGCAGTTCGCGGCGCGCGTGGTTGATGGTGACCAGCGTCTCGTGGTCGGGGTCCTCGACGACGTCCTCCTCGATGGCCTCGATGCGGTCCTCGATGCTGTCGAGGACGCCGAAGTAGCCGTCGACGAGGCCGTCGACGATGCGGTAGGCCGTGAAGTCCGCGCCGCGGCGCATCAGGCGGCCGTCCGCCCGGTGGACCGCCTCCCACGCCGCGTCGACGGCGGCGGGTTCGGACCACGAGAGGGTGACCAACCAGTCGTCGCCGAAGAAGACGCCCACGGGTGCTTCCGCGAGTTCCTCCTCGAACGACGTCTCGCCGCGGGTGAGGTTGCCGCCCTTGACCAGCAGAAACGTGTGGCCGTCGAACTCCTCGACTTTCGGGCGAACACCGTTCTCCACGTCCTCCACCGCGAGTGGGTGAACGTCGCAGATGTCGGCCACCCGTTCGCGCTCCGCGGGCGTCGGACCCGTCACGCGAATCCACGTCGTACCCGACTTCTGGAACGCCGCGTCCGGGTCGGCCACCGACTCGACGCCCTCGGGCGTGTACACGACGGACTCGACCGTCACTGTTCGGCCCTCGCGCTGACGGCGACGAGCGTGATGCCCACCATCACGCCCGTGACGCTGAACGAGCGCCCCGGATACTGCTGGACGACGCCGAGGGCGTAGCCGGCCAGCGACGCGACGGTGAGCGCGGCGCCCGCGACCCGCGTGCGATTCATGCTCCTCCGCTCGCGGCCCGCGGGCATAAGGCTACGGCTCAGAGGCGGAACGTCGGTCCCTCGTCGGTGTCCTGCACTTCGACGCCCAGCGCTTCGAGTTCGTCCCGAAGCGCGTCGGCCCGGTCGTAGTTGCCGGCCTCCCGTTCGCGCTCCCGCACGTCGAGCAGGAGTTCCACGATGTCACCGGCGACGCCGACGTCGCTCTCTCGCTCCCGGCCGAAGGTGAATCCCAGCACGTCGCCCCCCAGTTCTTCGAACGCCGCGATGGCTCGGTGGAGGCCCTGATAGTCGTACTCGTCGCGGGCGTCGACGTGCGCGTGGACCGTCGAGGCGAGTTCGAGGAGGGGCGCCATCGCGGCGCGGGTGTTGAAGTCGTCGTTCATCGCCTCGGCGAATGCGTCGCGGGCCGTGGCGACGCCCTCGCGCAAGTCGTCGTCCTCGACTTTGGTGCGTGCCGCCTCGCTGTCGGCGGCCTCGACCGCCCGTTCGTGGGCGCGTTCGAGCGTCTCCCAGCGTTCGACGGCCTCGCCGATGGCCGATTCGGAGTACGTCTGTCGGCTGTCGTAGGCCGTCGAGAGCAGGAACATTCGCACGGCGTCGGTGCCGAACGTCTCGACGGCGTTCTCGACGGTGAAGTAGTTCCGAAGCGAGGACGACATCTTCTCGCCCTCGGTTTCGAGCAGGCGGACGTGGACCCAGTAGCGGGAGAACTGCTCGCCGGTGGCGGCCTCGGCTTGTGCGATTTCGTTCTCGTTGTGCGGGAAGACGAGGTCCTGCCCGGCGACGTGGACGTCGATTGTGTCGTCGAGGTGCGTCGTGGACATCGCCGAGCATTCGATGTGCCAGCCGGGCCGTCCCTCGCCCCACGGGGAGTCCCACGTCTCGGCCGTCGCGGCCGCCTCGGCCGCGGGCGCGGCGTCTTCGTGACGGTGTTCGGCGATTTCCTCGGGGTCGACGCCGCCGGCTTTCCAGAGCGCGAAGTCCGCGGGGTGGCGCTTCTCGCCCCGGTCCTCGCCTTGCGCTTCCATCTCCGTGACCTCCTGATTCGAGAGTTTGCCGTACTCCTCGAACTCGGTCACGTCGAAGTAGACGGAACCATCGGCCTCGTAGGCGTACCCCTCATCGACCAGCGCCTCGATGAGGGCGATGATTTCCGGAACGTGTTCGGACACCCGCGGGTACACGTCGGCCCGCAGGAGGTTCAGCGAGCGCATGTCCGCGATGGTGTCGGCGACGTAGGAGCGCGCCACATCGGCCTCGGAGTCGCCGTCCTCGCCGACGCGGGCGACGATTTTCTCGTTCACGTCGGTGAAGTTCTCGACGTGGCGGACGCCGTAGCCCTCGTGTTCCAGCCACCGGTGGATGACGTCCGTGTGGACCCACGTCCGCGCGTGGCCGAGGTGGGCGCGGTCCGACACCGTGAGCCCACAGAGGTAGAGGAGAACGTTCTCGGGGTCGCTGGGCTCGAACGGCTCTTTCTCGCCCGTGAGCGTGTTCGTGACCTCAAGCGGCATACGCCCCCCTACCGCGTCGGGGTGGTTTAAACCACCGAACCCTCACGCGGGCACCGCGTCGAGCGCCGACTCCACGGCCCGGAGCGCCGACGCGCCGTCGCGCTCACCCACGACGACCAGCAACGTCCCGCCGGCGACGCCCGCGGCCGAGACGGACACCTCCGCAACGGCGAGGCGGTCCAGCACCGCCGAGAGCGCCGCCGCGTCAACGTCGCCAGTGGCGATGACGGCCGTCTCGTCGCCCGCGTCGGCCGCGAGTTCGACGCCGCCGACGGCGAGCAAGGGGTCAGCGTCGCCCGTTCCGACGCCGCGCTTCATCCGCACCCGGGCGTCGCGGACGTCCGTCTCCCGGTCGGGCAACTCCTCGGCGAAGCGGCGAAGCGCCGTCGCCACCGCGTCCGGGTCGCCCGCCACGTCGAGGAAGCGCGCCGCGGCCGCGTAGTTGCAGACGCCGGCCCGGAGCGCCGCGAGGAGAAACGGGTGCGCTCGGGCCGCGTCCCGCGTCCGTTCGGCGAGTGTCATGTCCGACTCTGCGACGGTGCCCCTCAAAAATCCCGCGTCCCGGAACGCTTTACAGCGGTCCCACCGACGACTCACACATGCGCGTTGGCATCCTCTCCGACACCCACGACAACGTCGAGGCGATTCGGGCGGCGACCGATCTGTTCGCCCAGCAGGACGTGGTCGAAGTCGTCCACTGTGGGGACCTCGTCGCCCCACCCGTCGTGGACTTCTTCGAGGGGTTCACGCTCCACGCCGTCATCGGCAACAACGACGGCGAACTCGACGGACTGGACCGCGCGATACGGAGCCTCGGCGGCGACAGCGCCCTCCACGGCCGCTTCGCGGACCTCGAATTCGACGGCGTGCGCGTCGCGGTCCTCCACGGCGAGGACCGGGACCACGTCGAGGAGGTGGCGACGGGCGACTACGACGTGGTCTGCTACGGCCACCACCACGAGGCCGAGCGACACGAGGTGGGCGACACCACCGTCCTCAACCCCGGCGCACACTTTCCGACGGTTCCCGACTCCGAGCGCTCGGTCGCGGTCCTCGACACCGTCGCCGAAGCAGTCGAGTTCCACGACCTGTGAGAACTCGCCGGCGACGAAGTGCCTAAGGCCGCGGCTCCCCGACCCGGGAGTATGCAGGCCCTCGTCGTCGCGGCACACGGCTCGCACCTCAACCCCGGGTCGAGCGACCCCGCGTTCGCCCACGCCGACCGCGTGCGCGAGACGGGCGCGTTCGACGAGGTGCGCGAGGCGTTCTGGAAGGAGGAACCGTCGGTGCGCGAGGTGCTCCGCACTCTCGACGCCGACGAGGTGTTCGTCGTCCCGCTGTTCGTCAGCGAGGGCTACTTCACGGAGCAGGTCCTGCCCCGGGAACTCAGACTGGAGGGGTGGGACCCCTCGCTCTGGGACTCGGACGGCACTGACGCCGACCACGCCACCCTCACCGCGAGCGACACCGGACAGACGGTCCACTACTGCGGCCCGGTGGGTACCCACGACGCGATGACGGACGTGATTCGCCGCCGCGCCGAGACGGTGACGGGGAACCCCGACGTGGGTCCCGACACGGGCCTCGCCGTCGTCGGGCACGGCACGGACCGCAACGAGAACTCCGCGAAGGCCATCGAGTACCACGCCGAACGACTCCGCGAAGAGGGCCGCTTCGCCGAGGTGAAGGCCCTGTTCATGGACGAGGACCCGGAGGTGGACGACCTGACGGACTACTTCGACGCTCGCGACGTGGTCCTCGTGCCCCTGTTCGTCGCCGACGGCTACCACACGCAGGAGGACATCCCAGAGGACGTGGGCCTCACCGACGACTACCGCGAGGGCTGGGACGTGCCCGCCGCCGTCGGCGACCACCGCGTCTGGTACGCCGGTGCCGTCGGCACCGAACCGTCGCTGGCGTCTGTCCTCCTCGAACGGGCCCGCGACGCCGGCGCACCGGTCGGGGGTGCCTGAGATGCGCGCCGCCGACCGCGCCCTCGACGCCGGCCACGTCGACTGCGACGGCCTTCGCGTCGTGGACGCGCACTCGGGATACACCGTCTCCGTGGCCGGCGAGACGCACGGGCGCCTCGACAGGCGCGCCGCCCACGAGATGCTCGTGGCCCACCCTGACTATCTCACGAACTGGGCCTACTGGCGCGACGTGGGGGGCGACGCCCGCCGCGCGTTTCTCCGGTGGATAGAGGGCGCCGACGAGCGGCCGGTCCCCGAGCGATACGAGGCCCTCCGAGAGGGAGTGTCCCGCGAGTGGGGCCAACTCCGAATCACCGCCGAACTCGCAGACGCCGGAGAGCGCCGGTACGAACTCCGGCACGTCGACGACGCTGACGCGCCGGCCGAGGCCCTCGACAGTTACGACGACCCACTCGACGCGCGCGAACTCGTCGAGACGGACGAGAACGGGCGCTACCGCCCGCTCAAGACGGCGCCGACGCTCGCCCGTGGCTGGCGCTTCGCGGACCTCTCCGGCGCGGCCCTCTACCGCGCGGTGGACTTCATCTACCCGGCGACGGTGCCGAACTGGCACCGAGAGCGCGAGGGTGCCCTCGACGTGACCCACTGGCGCGCGGCCGCCGACCGGCAGACGGGTATCTACAGCGTCGTCTCGGACCTCTCCGACGAGCAGGTGCGGTGGCTCGCGGAGGCGTGCTGTGTCGACTCGCAGTGTCTCAAGCGCCGGAAGTGGGACCTCGACGCCGACGAACCCTTCGACGTGCCACGCGGCGACGGCGCTTTTCCCTGCCGCGAACCCTGCTCGCTCGTCGTGGCTGCGGCGCGCGAGGTACAGAAGATAGACGCCGAGGAGACGCGGACGTACACGCTCGAACTCACCCCCTCGGAGCGGGAGGGGTTGGACGAACTGCTCGACGCCGTGGCCGAGGGGCGCGTCGACGAGGTGCGGGAGGCCGACTTAGACGCCGGCGCGAATCGCTATCGGGCGCGCTACCTCCGCGCGAAGCGTGCGTCGCTGGGTCAGGATACGACGAGCAGGTAGGCCGCAACGGCGATGCCGACCACGACTGCGGTGACGCCGATGGCGACGCCGACCCCTTCGCCGACGGCGCTCACCGCGGCGACGAACAAGCCGACGGCGACGACGGCGGCGATGGCGACGGGCGCCGACTCCGCGTCGAACGACGAGCGCTCGGGTGGCTCCCGGTTCGGTTCTGAGAGCGTCTCGTCGACGGCGACCGTGGGCGCTTCGGTGACCGTTATGTCGACGCTGTCGGACTCCGCGCCGTAACTGGTCATCACCTCCAAGGTGCCCGTGACGGTGCCGAAGGAGTCGTCCACCGCCACCTCGATGGTCCGGACCGTCTCGCTCTCGACGTAGTGATTTCTCGCGCGGAGGTCGACCACCGACGCGAGTGCGTCGTCGACGTGGAGGTGGACGTGGGCCGGCGCGCCGTGGTTGTGAATCGCGAGTTCGAAGGTACCCGTCGTCTCGAAGGCGTCCGCGACGCTCACGGACTGGGGCTCGTCCCGGCCGAGATGGACCGCGAGCGTATCTGCCACACGTGAACTGTAGCGAGACGGACCAAAAAGGTTCAGGCCGAGGCGTCGTCGCGCATGTCCGGCGGCAGGAGGTTCGGGATGCCGTCCTCGATGGGGTACGTCTCGCCACACTCCGTGCAGGTGAGCGTACCCGTCAGCACTTCGTCGTCCTCGCGCGCCGTCGCCTCGAGTTCGAGGTCGTGTTTGTCCAGCGGACAGCAGATGACGTCCATCAGTGACTCCTTCATATCTCCCGCGACGGCGGGGGTCCGCAAAAGGGTGACGGGTGACTTACTCCGCAAAGGGGTTGCGCCGGACCACCGTCTCCTCGCGGCCCGGACCGACGCCGACGGCGACGGCGTCCGCGTCGAGTTCGGCCTCGAGGTACGCCACGTAGTCGCGTGCCGACTCGGGCACGTCGTCGAGTCGTTCGACGCCGCCGGACATCCAGCCACCCTCCGGCCAGCCGTCGAACGTGCGGTACTCGGCCTCACAGCGGGCCCACTCCTCGGTGGTGGCGGGCATCGTCTCCAGCGACTCGCCGTCGAGGTCGTACTCGTGACAGACTTTCACCTCGTCGAGGCCCGCCAGCACGTCGAGGTGGTTGATGGCGAGACCGGTGAAGCCGTTCGCGCGCGCGGCGTGACGGAGCATCGGCATGTCCAGCCAACCGACGCGGCGGGGGCGCCCCGTGACGGTGCCGTACTCGCCGCCCTCCTCGCGGATGTACTCCGCGAGGTCACCGTCGAGTTCGGTGGGGAGGGGGCCGGTTCCGACCCGCGACAGGTACGCCTTCACGATGCCGACGACTTCGCCGTCGCCGACGACGCTCGGGCCGACGCCGGTGCCGACGGCCGCCCCGCCGGCCGTGGGGTTCGAGGAGGTAACGTAGGGGTAGATGCCGTGGTCGATGTCGAGTGAGGTGCCCTGTGCGCCCTCGAACATGATGGTGTCCCCCGCCGACTCGCGGTCGGCGAGGAAGTCGCCGCAGTTCACCGCCATGTCCTCGGCGTCGAGGCGGCGCCCGAACTCGCGGTACTGCTCGTAGAGGTGGTCAACGTCGAAGGCGTCGCCGACGTCGGCGTCGAACACCGTCTCCGCGATGGCGCGCTTGTAGGGGACGACGTATTCCAGCCGCTCGC
Organism: Halobacteriaceae archaeon; assembly: GCA_042216675.1. Taxonomy (GTDB): domain Archaea; phylum Halobacteriota; class Halobacteria; order Halobacteriales; family Halobacteriaceae; genus JBDGTS01. Next base: position 17,608 of record JBDGTS010000030.1, read on the forward strand.
GGAGGACGTCCGGGTCGAGCAGGTCGGCGACGCGGATGCCCCGCCGGCCAGCCTTGTCCTCGTAGGTGGGGCCGATGCCGCGGCCCGTCGTGCCGGCTTCGAGGTCGGAGTCGCTCTTGAGGGCTTCCTCGACGCCGTCGAGTTCGCGGTGGTACGGCAGGATGACGTGGGCGCGCTTTGCGACGCGGACCTCGGGGTCGAGGCCCCTGTCGCGCAGGTCGTCGATTTCCTCGAACAGCGTCGACGGGTTGACGACACAGCCGTTGCCGAGGACGCCCACCTTGTCGCGGACGACGCCGCTCGGGACGAGCGACAGTTTGTACTCCGTGCCGTCGTGGACGACGGTGTGCCCCGCGTTGTCCCCGCCCTGATACCGCACGACGACGTCGGCCTCGTCGCCGAACAGGTCGACGATTCCGCCTTTGCCCTCGTCGCCTAACTGCGAGCCGACGATAGTGACGTTCATAGGAGAATTCGGCCCGCGCTACGTAAAACCGGTTACGGTATGGCCCCCGTTCTCCGAAGATTTATAAGCGCGTCAAGGGTGTCTCCGAGTAACGGGTCGTCGCGGCGACAGCAACCTTTAAATGCCGGCCGCACGAGTTAACATGTGTCATGATAGACCGGCTTGAGAAGGAGGTCGACATGCTGGAGCGCCACTTGCAGGTGCTCCGGATGGTCATCGAGAACGAGCCCATCGGCATCGTCAAGATGTCGAACGAGACGGGCTACCCACATCACAAGGTCCGCTACTCCCTCCGCGTTCTGCAGGAGGAGGAGCTTATCGAGCCATCGAGTCAAGGTGCCATCACGACCGAGCGCACCGAGGAGTTCGTCGAGGACCTCGACGAGAAGATCGACTCCATCGTCGACAAGCTCGAGGACATGAAGATCGCGACGGCCCCCGAGGCCTAGAGTTCGGGCACGTTCAGGTAGAACGACCCGTCGCGCGTCTCGACTAGACAGAGATGGTAGCCGCTTTTCCGCGCAGTCTTCACGAAACTCTCTCGCTTGTCCCGACTCAGGAACCCACCGCCCGTGGCGTCCTGTGCGACCTCTAGAGCGTCCGGCTCGAAGAAGCTCGTGGTCACGTAGAAAGCGCTGGCCACGTCGGAGTCGCCGGTTGTCACCGCCGTCGCGGCGTCTACCAGTTGCTCCATCATGTCGCCGGTGACCGGTTCGAGGCGGTCGTTGAGGTCCGCCACCACGAGGGGGTTCCCCATCCGGTCGCGCACCACCACGTCGAAGGTCCGGCGCTCGACGCCGTCGTCGGTTTCCAGTTCGACTTCGCCGCCGAGTTCCGCCCGGTCGATGTTCGGGATGGCGGCATACAGGTCCTTCAGCGCCGCCTCGTGATCCGTCTCCCGAATCTCGAAGGGGAGGTCCTCGACGAGCCACTTCACGAAGTTGTACTCGACGGTGTCCTGCAGGAACACCTCGTATGGCGCGCCGTCGACGCGAACGTCATCGCTCTCGAACTGGGTGTGGTGGTCCAGCCGGAGATTCGAGGTCACCTCGGCAGCCGAAGCGCCGTCAGGCACGTCTTCGAGCGTCGGCTCCCCCCGGGAGCCAAAGCGGACGAACAGGTCCGTGCCGTCGAGCGCCGTCGCGGCGTCCAGCGACTCGCCCGCGGTGCGACCGCTCGACCCGCCGGTATCGGCCGACCGAGCGGCTTCCAGCTCCGACTGCAGGTCGGCCACCTCCTCGCGAAGGTCCTCGACCTCCGACTGGAGACGGTCCCGCTCGGTCTCCAGTTCGTCGCGCTCGGCCCGCACGTCGGCCAACCGCTCGCGCGCGGTTTCGAGATTCTCGGTGCGCTCTTCGAGGGCGGCCTGCAACTTCTCCGCGGCCGTCTGCTGTGGCTGGCGCTCGCGTGCGGCCGTCGTGGCGCTGTTGCCCGTGGACTCCTCCGGGTCCGGTTCCGTCGCCGTCTCCACCTCGTCCCCGCTCTCGTCGGGCGCCACCGCCGGAATCGAGACGGTTTCCCGCCACGCTTCCTCCTCGGCGAAGGGGTCCTCGTCCTCCGGCGTCCGGACGTCGTCGCCCGTCTCGGCGCGCGCTTCCGTCTCCCGAGACGCGGGGACCGCGGTTTCCTCGGCTCGGTCCGCACGCTCGGGGTCCGGGTCGGGCGTGTCAGTCACCGTCTCCGTCGCCGGTTCTGGCTCCGGCTCCGGTTCGGGTTCGGGCTCCGGTTCGGGTTCTGACTCGGACGCCGGCTCCGGCTCTGGCTCCCGCTTCGATTCCGGCTCGGGCTCTGCTTCCGTCGCCGCGTCTTCCTCTGACTCCTCCGTGGCGCCGACTCCGACCGCACCGGCGTCTGGTTCGTCGGCTTCCGGCACGTCCTGTACGTCCACGTCGACGCGCACGACTTCGTAGATACCCACCTCGTCCGTCGCGAGGTCCCACGCCTCCTCGTCGGTCTTCATCTCCTCGCTGGCGCCGACGAAGGCGACGTTCATCCGGTTCCCGCCGTGGTAGACGAGGTAATAGTCGCCGCTGAGAACGTTCTCGCTGAGTTCCACGTAGCCGGTGAAACTCGCGTCCGAGAGCGTCTGGTCCACCTCGGAGAGCGGCGTGTCGTTGGTGTAGTAGCGCGCCTGCGTCTCGCCGCCCTGCTCTTGCATCGCCAGCAGAAGCGGGAGCGAGACGTGCGGTGCGGCCGCGGCCGTGGCGGAGGTGCCCCGGAAGTCGTCTAACTCGCCGCCGAAGACGCCCACCACGCGCCCGTTCAGGAGAAATGCGACCGTCGACCCGGCGTGTACGGCGCCGGAGAACCCCTCGTCCGCGAGGTCGCGGAGGCCGTCGAACCCCGAGACAGGGCTCGACTCCCACCCCTCGACCTGTTCCAACGTCTGGTCGTCCATACGGATAAATGCGGAATCGGCCGTTAATACGTTTCGGCCGCTACAGCTTGGAGCTGGCGTCGTCCGCGAGTTCCTCCATTCGCTTGCTCAGGCGGCCCGCGTTCGAGAACTCGTCTTCGCTCATGGCGTTCGCGAGGGCGTTGCCGAGGACGAACACCGCGTGCTTGTGCTCGCTCTTGGACTTGTGGACGTGCGAGGGGTCGACGTCGAGTTGCTCGTAGGGCGCGAAGATGTCGGCGTCGACGTTCTCTTGCTCGCTGAAGTAGTCCTTGATCGTCACCATCTGCTCGTGGAGATCGAGGAGTTCGTCCTTGTGCATGTCCACGTATCGGGGCTGAACCGTGTTAACGATTTCTAGAGGGTGAGTGACACGGGTCGCCGGTTAGAAGACGTACTCGTCCTCGTGCCCCATCATTCCCTCCTCCTCGAAGCTCGTTTCGTCCTCGATGGGGCCGCTCGTCTTGTAAGCCTTCAGACCCGACGACAGCAGCTCTTCGACCGCGTCTTCGCGGTTCACGAACTCGCCCTGCTCGACGAGTTGTGCGATCTTCATCTCGATGTGGTCTGGGACGCTGACCTCGACTTTAGGCATTTACTGTTCGCTTGTTTGACCGGGGGCCTATTTAAATTTGACGGGGGGTGTTTCGTGTATGTACCAATCTTTGCTGTTCGACAGCCAGCCTGAGTTTTGGATCGGGAAGGAAATTTTCAAATTCTACCGACACCTGTCGGGAATCCTACCTCATCGCCCCTCACGAGCCGGTCAGCGGATAGTTAGGGTAAAAGGGGCGCCGGTGTAACGACTCGGTGATGGAAGGCGGCGACGGACGTGAGTCGGCGTCGCGGAGTCGCATCGTGAGTCGCGCCCGCCGCGTGGACGCGCCGCTCACGGCCGCACTCGGCGCGTTCGACGGCCCGCGCGTAGCATGGCTCCCACCCGAGGGCCCGGCAGTCGCGGGGCGTGGCGCCGCGGCGACGGTTCGCGCCGAGGGACCTGACCGCTTCGAAACAGTCGAGGCACGCTCGCGTGCTCTCCTTGGAGACGTCGACGCGACGGACGGCCCCGGGCCGCGGCTGTTCGGGGGCTTCGCCTTCACGCACGACCACGACGGCGCGGCCCCGTGGACCGGCTTTCCGGACGCCTACTTTCTGCTCCCACGCGTCCAACTCGCCCGCGACGACGGAACGACGTGGCTTCGCGTCACCGAAGTCGGCCCGGACGCGTCTGCCGACGCCGTCGAACAGACGCTTTCGGACGCCGCCGAGACAGTGGCCGACGCCACACCGGCCGACGACGCCCCGCCGGGTGTGACGGCGACCGAGCGAACGCCCTCGCGCGACGAGTGGCGGCGGCAGGTCCGCGCGGCCGTCGAGCGCATTCGGGACGGTGACCTGCGCAAGGTGGTCCTCGCGAGCGCGCTCGCCGCGACGCTCGACTCGCCGTTCGAACTCGGGGCCGCCGTCTCCCGCATGGCCCGACACTACGAGAACTGCTATCGCTTCGCCGTCGACCCGGACGCCGGCGCGGCGTTCTTCGGCGCGACCCCGGAGCGCCTCGTCCGCAAGCGCGGCGACACCGTCGAGACGGAGGCGCTCGCCGGGTCTATCGCCCGCGGTGAGGCGCCCGCCGAGGACGAAGCGCTCGCCGACCGCCTCCGGGGAAGCGAGAAAGACCAACACGAACACCGCCTCGTCGTGAAGGCCATCAGCGAGCAGTTGACTCCCGTCGCCGACGACGTTCGCGTCGGACGGCAGTCGATTCGCGCCCTCGACACCGTCCAGCACCTCCACACGCCCATCACGGCCGACGTGGCGCCGGACCGGCACGTCCTCGACGTGGTGCGACGCCTCCACCCCACCCCTGCCGTCGGCGGTCTCCCCCCGGACGCGGCGCTCCGGACCATCCGCGAGGCCGAGTCCTTCGACCGGGGCTGGTACGCCGCGCCGGTGGGCTGGATCGGTCCCGACGGCGACGGCGCCTTCGCGGTGGGCATCCGCTCGGGAGTGGCCGAGGGCCGCGAGGCGACGCTGTTCGCCGGCAACGGCATCGTCGCCGACAGTGATCCGGACGAGGAGTGGGAGGAGGTACAACTGAAGTTCCGCCCGATGCTCGACCATCTCAGATGACCGCACCGAACACCGCGACCCTCTGGGGCGAGACCATCGCCGACGAACTCGCGGCCGCCGGCGTCGACGCCGTCTGCGTCGCGCCCGGGAGTCGCTCCACGCCGCTCACGATGGCCGTCGCCGCACACGAGGAGATTCGCGTCTACTCGCACCTCGACGAGCGCTCGGCGGCGTACTTCGCCCTTGGCCGAGCCAAGCGCACCGGCCGCCCGACCCCCCTCGTCTGCACCTCGGGCACCGCGGCGGCGAACTTCCACCCGGCGGTCATGGAAGCCGACGAGGCCCGCGTCCCGATGCTCCTGTTGACCGCCGACCGGCCTCCGGAACTCCACGACAGCGGCGCGAACCAGACGGCCGACCAGACGAAACTGTACGGCGACAGCGTGCGCTCGTTCCGGTCGCTCCCCGAACCAGAGGCCGACGCGCGGAAACTCCGGTCGCTCCGCACGACAGTCGCGCGCGCGGTCGCCACCGCCACGGGGACTCCGCCCGGCCCGGTCCACCTGAACGTCCCCCTCCGGAAGCCACTCGAACCGACACCCGTCGAGGGCAGTATCCCCGAGGACGTCGCTGACCGCGCGCCCGAGGCCGTCGAGGGCCGGGACGGGCCGTTCGTCAGCGTCGATTCGGGAGCGCCCGCGCCCCCCGAACCGGCCGTCACCGACGTTGTGGCCGCCCTCGACGCCGCCGACCGACCGCTCGTCGTCTGCGGCCCGGCGGACGCGCCGACGCCCGGCACGGACTCGCTGGTCGCCCTCGCGGACGCGACTGACGCGCCCGTCCTCGCCGACCCGCTCTCGGGCCATCGCTTTGGTCCCGTGGACGCCTGTGGCGGGTACGACGCCTACCTCGACGGGCGCGTGACCGAGCGCTGGCCCGACCCGGACGCCGTCGTCCGGTTCGGCGCCTCGCCCACCTCGAAGCCGCTCCGCCGATACCTCGCCCGGACGGGCGCTCGACAGTTCCTCGTGGACCCGGCGGGCGGATGGCGAGAAGCCGAGTTCCGCGCGACGGACCTCGTGACGGCCGACGAATCGGCATTCGCGCGCGCCGTCGCGGAGCGCGTCGACTCGGCGGGCGTCTCGGCGTGGCGCGAGCGGTTCCGAGAGGCTGAGCGCACTCACTGGCGTCTCGCGGCCGACGCCGACCCAGCGATGGAGGGGTCGCTCCTCGCTGCCGTCGCGGACCGGACCCCGGACCCAGCGACGGTGTTCGTCTCGAACAGCATGCCGGTCCGTGATTTGGACCGCTTCGGCGCGCCCCGCGACGCCGACGTGCGCGTGTTCGGCAACCGCGGCGTCAGCGGCATCGACGGCATCACGAGTACCGCCCTCGGCGCCGGGTCGGCCACCGCGGACCCCCTCGTCCTCGTGACGGGTGACCTCGCGTACTACCACGACATGAACGGCCTCCTCGCACTCGGGCGGTGTGACGTCGACGCGACCATCGTCCTCGTGAACAACGACGGCGGCGGCATCTTCCACATGCTCCCCGTCGAGGAGTTCGACCCGCCGTTCACCGAGCAGTTCCGCACGCCACACGGCCTCGACTTCGATCCGACCGCGGACCTCTACGACCTCGATTTCGAGCGCGTGGCGCCCGCGGACTTCCCGACACGCTTTGAGGCAGTCGTCGGCGACGGCACGACGGTCCTCGAAGTCGAGACGGACGCCGAGGCGAGTCACCGCGCCCGCGAGGCCCTGCAGGACCGCCTCGTCGATGCGCTCGCCGACGAGTAGCTTTTTGCGCGAACCGGCGGAGAAGTCGGTATGGTCTCTGCCATCTTCGACCCGGAGCGCTGGGAACCCGTCGACCTGAACGAGGCGTTCGCGGACATCACATACCATCGCGCGACGGACGGCGCGGCAGTCCGCATCGCCTTCGACCGACCGGACGTGCGCAACGCCTTCCGCCCGCGCACGGTGGACGAACTCGCGACGGCGCTGGACCACGCGAAGCGCCAGACGGACGTCGGCTGTGTCCTCCTCACTGGCAACGGCCCCGCCGAGGACGGCGGCTGGGCGTTCAGCTCCGGCGGCGACCAGTCTATCCGCGGCGAGTCCGGCTACGAGTACGACGACGAGGGCGAGGTGGGCCGCCTCCACATCCTCGAAGTGCAGCGCGCGATTCGCTTCATGCCCAAGCCAGTCGTCGCCGTCGTTTCCGGGTGGGCCGTGGGCGGTGGCCACTCGCTTCACGTCGTCTGTGACCTGACCATCGCGAGCGAGGAGCACGCGACGTTCAAGCAGAGCGACGCCAACGTCGCCTCCTTCGACGCCGGCTTCGGGTCGGCGTATCTCGCACAGGAAATCGGACAGAAGCGCGCCCGCGAAATCTTCTTCCTCGAACAGGAGTACGACGCCGCGGAGGCCGCCGACATAGGGATGGTGAACGAGGTGGTCCCTCACGACGAACTGGAGGACGTGGCGCTGGAGTGGGCCGACACGATGGCCTCGAAGTCACCCACCGCGATTCGGATGCTGAAGTACGCGATGAACATGGCCGACGACGGGATGGTCGGCCAGCAGGTGTTCGCCGGCGAGGCGACTCGCCTCGCCTACATGACCGAGGAGGCCGAGGAGGGCCGCAGAGCCTTCATGGAGGGCCGGGAACCCGACTTCTCGGAGTTCCCGTGGTACTACTGACCCCGCCTACACCAGCTCGACGCCGTGGATCTCGAAGCGCGCCCCGCCCGCTTCGCCCTCGGACACCGTTATCTCCCAGTCGTGGGCGTTGACCACTTCGGAGACGATCATGAGGCCGAGTCCGGTGCCCTCGTCGGACGTGGAGTAACCAGTCTCGAACACGTCCTCACGCTCCCCTTCGGGGACGCCGGGGCCGTCGTCCGCGACGTAGAGAACGCCCGCGTCGTCGACGCCCACCGTGACTGTCACGCCCTCCTCGCGAGCGTCCCCCGAACCGTTCTCGACGGCTTCATCCGCGGCCCGACTGCCGGTCGAGCCATGCTCGACGGCGTTCCGAAGCAAATTTTCCAGCAGTTGCATCACGCGGTTCTCGTCGGCGCGGATTCGGCCCTCGACTTCGACTCGCAGGTCCGCGTTCGGCGTCTCGACGGACTGCCAGCACCGCCGGACGAGCGGTTCGAGATCGACCTCGCCGGTCGTGTCGATGCTCTCCCCTTGCCGGGCCAGCGTCAGCAGGTCGTCGATGAGGGCCTCCATCCGGTCGAGCGCCCCCGCCACGTCGTCGAGGTCGTCCGTCCCGGCGTCGCTGTTCCGCGCGAGGTCGAGGCGCCCTTTCGCGACGTTCAGGGGGTTTCGCAGGTCGTGTGACACCACGCTCGCGAACTTGTCGAGGCGCTCGTTCTGCCGCCGCAGTTCCGCTTCCTGCCGGTGGCGCTCGATGGCGTACCGGAGCGACCGGGCGAGCATGTCGGCGTCGAGGTCGTCTTTCAGGATGTAGTCCTGCGCGCCGCGCTGAATCGCCGTGACCGCCGTCTCGCGGTCGTCGAGGCCGGTGAGGACGACGATGGGGAGCCGCGGGTCCTCGGCGAGGACGCGTTCGAGCGTGGTCAGCCCTGCGCTCTCGGGCAGGCCGAGGTCCAGAAACAGGATGTCGTGGTCGCCCTCCCGTAGCGTCGTCAACCCGTCGGTGAGCGACGTTTCGTGGTGGAGTCGCACGTCGCTCGCGATGTCGGCGACGTGGGACGCGTTGAGGTGATGCTCCACGAGTCGGGCGTCGCCCGGGTTGTCCTCTACCAGCAACACGTCGAGTGACGTCGCCGTGCCTGCCATGCTCACTCGGGGGGCATCTTGACGACGGACAGCCAGAACTCCTCGAATCCGTTGACGATTTCCAGAAAGCCCTGGAAGTCCACAGGCTTCGTCAGGTAGGCGTTAGCCTGCAGTTCGTAGGACTTCACCATGTCTTCTTCGGCCTCGGAGCTGGTGAGGACGATGACCGGGATGCGGCTGAGGTCCGGGTCCGACTTCAGGTCCTCAAGCACGTCCCAGCCGTCCTTTCGGGGCATGTTGAGGTCCAGCAACACGAGGTCCGGGCGCGGCTTGTCCGCGTGGTCGCCCTCCTGCCGGAGGAAACGCATCGCCTCGACGCCGTCCGGCACGACGTGCAGATTGTTGAGGATGTTCCCTTGGTCGAAGGCCTTCTGCGTGAGTTTCGCGTCCCCCGGATTGTCCTCCGCCAGAAGCACCTCGACCGGTTCGCCGTCGGTCATGGCTCCGCCTCCGTTCGCACGGCGGCCGGGTCTTTCGGGAGCGTGAACTTGAACGTCGCCCCCTCGCCCGCTTCGGATTCCACCCAAATCTCGCCGCCGTGCCGCTGGACGATGCGCTGAGTGACAGCCAGTCCGATGGCGGTGTTCTCCCCGCCCGCCGCGCTGGCGCCCTTCGTGAAGATGTTGAAGATGTCGTCCTGTTGGCTGGCCTCGATGCCGGGGCCGTTGTCCGAGACGGCGATGACGTAGTCGCCGTCGCGCTCCGTCGCCGAGACGGCGATTTCCGGCACGCCGTCCTCGCTCGCGTGTTGGATGGCGTTCTTCAGCAGGTTCTGAAACACCTGCCCGAGTTGGTCGCGGTCGGCCACCACCGTCGGCAGGTCCTCGACGGACAGGTCGGCGTCGTGGTCTTCGATGAGCAGTTCGAGGTCCTTCGCGTCGTCGCGAACACCTCGTTCACGTCCGTCTCGGTGAACTCGCCGGCCTCCGTGTGGACGCGGGAGTAGTCGAGCAGGGAGTTTATCATCCGCTTCATCCGGCGCGCGCCGTTGACCGCGAACTCCATGTACTCCTCGGCTTCGTCGTCTAACTGGTCGCCGTACTCCGTCTCCAACAGGTCGACGTAACTGGACACCATCCGAAGGGGCTCTTGCAGGTCGTGGGAGGCGATGTACGCGAACTCCCGCAGGCTCTCGTTGGACCGTTCGGGTCCGTCTTGCGCTGTTCGAGGCGCCGTTCGTACTCCTTTCGCCGGGTCACGTCGCGCGTGTAGCCGGCGAGATACTCGACGTCGCCCGACTCGTCGTACACCGGTTCACCCTGCACCCAGACCCACGTCTCGTAGTCTTCCTCGGGGTTGACGCGGAATTCGAGTTCGACCTCCTCACCTGAGGCCATCCGCTCCAGCGCCGCCTGTACCTCCGCTTTGTCGTCCGGATGGACCGCCTCCAGAAAGGCCGTCGGCTCCGCCTTCAGTCGCTCGACGCTCTGCCCGAAGATGTCCTCGTAGGCGGAGTTGACGAAGACGAGTTCCTCCACGTCGTGAGAGAACATCCACATCGAGTCGTCCGTCGCCTCGGTGAGCTGTTCGAGCATGCGGGAGTCGTCGGGGCGACTCGACGCTGTGGCATCCGTCCGGTCCTGGCTCATCGTTATCCTACAAGTCCGACCCACCCCGATAAACTCTCGCTTGACGGAATTGGCTTCTGACGCGACGTGGTTACAGCCACGAGGTGCCTCACGCTGGGCGATTCGCCACATCGTTTCGGATGGGATAAGATGGGAATTTTCTCCGCTAACGCATGATTCTGACACCGTGTTCCGCCGAGGCCCCGTCGGAGACGACGCACGCCGCCCCGACGTGGCCGGCCCGATGGACCGCTTCCCAAACGTTCACACTCCGGCGCCTCCCAGTTCCGGTAATGACAGCCACCGACGTGTCGCGGACGCGGGCGTGGCTCATGGCCGCGCGGCCACAGACCATGCCCGCCGCGGCGGCGCCTGTCGTCGTCGGGACGGCTCTCGCCGTCGCCGAGGGCGTCTTCGCGCCGCTTCCGGCCGCGGCGGCGCTGTTGGGCGCGGCGCTGATTCAGATCGGCACCAACTTCGCGAACGACTACTTCGACGCGGTGAAAGGCGCCGACACGGAGGAGCGCGAGGGCTTCACCCGCGTCACCCAGTCCGGGCTCATCGCCCCGGAAAGCGTGTGGCGGGCGACGCTCGCCACCTTCGCGCTCGCGATTCTCGTCGGCTGCTACCTCGTCTACGTCGGTGGCGTGCCCATCCTCGTCGTCGGCCTCGCCAGCGTCGCCAGCGGCCTCGCGTACACCGGTGGCCCCTACCCCTTCGGCTACTACGGCCTCGGCGACCTGTTCGTCTTCGTCTTCTTCGGTCTCGTCGCCGTCGCGGGCACGTTCTACGTGCAGGCCGCGGCGCTCGCGCCGGGCGCGCTCTCCCTCTGGGTGCCCGCCGGAACGCTCCCGCCCGTCGCCGTCGTCGCCGGCGTGCCGGTCGGTGCGCTCGCGACGGCAATTCTCGTCGTCAACAACATCCGCGACGTGAAGACCGACGCCGAGGCCGGCAAGCGGACGCTCGCGGTCCGCATCGGCGTTCGGTGGAGCCGCGTCGAGTACGTGACGCTCCTCGCCGTCGCCTACGCCGTCCCGGTGGCGCTGTGGGCCGCGGGCCGCGACGCGACGGTTCTGTTGCCCCTGCTCTCGCTCCCGTACGCGGCGCTCGTCGCGCGCACAGTGACCACGGAACGCGGCGCGGTGCTGAACGACGCCCTCGAAGGCACCGGGCGCCTGCTCGCCGTCTTCGCGGCGCTGTTCGCCGCGGGGTTCGTCGCATGAGGACCGTCGTCGAGCCGTTCGCGGTGGCGCTCGACGCGCCGTTGACGACGGCTCGCGGCGAGATTGCCGAGCGACGGGGCTTCCTGCTCCGCCTCGGCGACGACCCGACGGGCCTCGGCGAGGCGACGCCCCTGACGGGGTGGACCGAGGGGTACGACGCCTGCCGCGAAGCTCTCGACGCCGCCACCGCCGCACTCCACGCCGACGACGTGACCGAAGCGCTTGACGCCGTCGCCGACGCGCCCGCCGCGAGATACGCCGTTTCGCTCGCCGTCGCTGACAGGGCGGCGCGCCGCGAGGGCGTTCCACTCGCCGAGTCGCTCGCCGACGACGCGCGGGACGCCGTGCCCGTGAACGAAACCGTCGGCGACGCCGACCCCGAGACGACGGCCGACCGCGCCGCGGCCGCCGTCGAGTCGGGCGTCTCCTGCGTAAAACTCAAAGTCGGTGCCCGGTCGCTGGAGGGCGACGTGGCGCGCGTCCGGGCCGTCCGGGAGGCCGTCGGCCCGGCGGTGACCATCCGCGCCGACGCCAACGGCGCGTGGGACCGCGAGACGGCCCGCGCGGCGTTCGACGCGTTCGCGGACCTCGACGTGGCCTCCGTCGAACAGCCACTCCCGGCGGCGGCCCTCGCCGGGCACGCAGCGCTCCGCGGCGGACCGGTCGACGTCGCTCTCGACGAGTCGCTGACCGAAGTCTCCGTCGCGGACGCCCTCGATGCGGCCGACGTCCTCGTCTTGAAGCCGATGGTCCTCGGCGGTCTCGATAAGGTCCGGGCGGCCGCGACGGCGGCCCGCGCGGCCGGGGCCACCTCCGTCGTGACGACGACGGTCGATGCGCTCGTCGCGCGCCTCGGGGCCGTCCACGTCGCCGCCAGTCTCGGCGACGTGCCGCCCTGTGGCCTCGCGACGGCCGACCTGCTCGCGGCGGACCTCGGCCCGGACCCCGCACCCGTGACAGAGGGCCGGATTCGGGTCCCGGCGGCGCCGGGCCTCGGCGTCGAGTCGTCGGAGGTGCGTCCACCGTGACGGCGTTTCCGGACCTGCTCACCGCCCGCCTCGCCGCCTCTCCGGACGCCCCGCTCCTCGAATACGAGGGCGCGGAGTGGACGGCGGCGGAACTCGACGCCGAAGTCGACGCCGTCGCGGGCCACCTCGCCGCGCGTGACGTCGGTCCGGGGGACCGCGTCGCAGTGCTGATGGAGACGCGGCCGGCCTTCGTCCGCCTCGTCTTCGCCCTCCACCGCCTCGGGGCCGTGCTGGTGCCGCTGAACGCGCGCCTCGCCCCCGCCGAACTCGCCGCCCAGTGCGAGACGGTGGCTCCGTCGCTCGTCGTCTGCGAAGCGGAGACGGCCGACGCGGCCCGCGAGGCGACCGAGGCGCCCCTCGTCTCCGTCGACGGTCGGGACGCGACCGCCCTCGACGCCGACGGGGCCGACTTCGACCCGGCGACGTGGACGCTCGACGAGGACGCGGCGCTCATGTTCACCTCCGGGACGACGGGGACGCCGAAGGCGGTGCGCCTGACGGTCGGCAACGTCCTCGCTAGCGCCGTCGCCTCCGCGGTGCGCCTCGGCGTCGACCCGGACGACCGGTGGCTCTGCCCGCTCTCGCTGTACCACATGGGTGGACTCGCCGTCGTCCTGCGCTCCGCTCTCTACGGCACGACGGCGGTCATCCAGCGCGGCTTCGACGCCGGACGGGCGCGGCGGGCCCTCGATGGCTGTACCGGCGTCTCGCTCGTCCCCACGATGTGCCGCCGGATGCTCGACGACGGGCCGTTCCCCGACTCGCTCCGCTTCGTTCTCGTCGGCGGGGCGCCCGCGCCCGCGGCACTCATCGAGCGCTGCGCCGACCGCGGGGTGCCGGTCTGTCCCACCTACGGCATGACCGAGACGGCGTCTCAGGTCGCCACGGCACGCCCCGCGGAGGCGTACGCCGACCCGGACACCGTCGGCCGGCCGATGCTCGGGACGCAGGTGACCGTCGTGGACGAGGGAGGAGACCCGGTGCCGGCGGGAGAGACGGGCGAACTCGTCGTCGACGGGGCGACGGTCACCCCGGGATACGTCGGCGCCGAGGCGCCTTTCTGCGCGTCCGGCCTCCGGACCGGCGACGTGGGTCGGCGCGACGACGCCGGCCGTCTCCACGTCCTCAATCGCCGCTCGGACCGCATCGTGACCGGCGGCGAGAACGTCGACCCGGGCGGCGTCGCGGCGACCCTCCGCGAGCATCCCGACGTGCGCGACGCGGCCGTCGTCGGCCTGCCGGACCCAGAGTGGGGCGAACGGGTCGCGGCGCTCGTCGTCCCGCGCGATTCGGCCCTCGACGCGGCGGCGCTCCGGGCGTTCTGCGCGGACCGCCTCGCGGACTTCGAGGTGCCGAAAACAGTCGCGTTCGCCGACTCGCTCCCCCGGACTGCGTCGGGGACGGTGGACCGGGGGGCGGTCCGCGAGCGTCTCCGCGAGGCGGACGATTAAGCCGGGCGCGCCCCAACGGCGTCCCGTGTGCACGCTCATCCTCGCGTGGCAGGTGTTCCCCGAGGCGCCCGTCTGCGTCGCGGCGAACCGCGACGAGGCGGACGACCGACCCTCCTCGCCGCCGGGCGAGTACGCGACTGACCCACGCGTCGTCGCGCCGCGCGACGAGGTGGCCGGCGGAACGTGGCTCGGATACAACGACCACGGCGTGCTGGCGGCGGTGACGAACCGCTGGACCGACACCGACCTCCCGGCCGAGCGTTCACGGGGGCGCCTCGTCGCCGACGCTCTCGGCGCCGAATCGGCGGAGGACGCGGCGCGCGTCGTCGAGGACGCCGTCTCCGACGCCGACTACGCGGGCTTCAACCTCGTCCTCGCGGACGACACGGCGGCGCTCTACTGCGAGTGGGACGGCCGCCTCCGCGTGCGGAACTGGCGGCCCGGCGTCCACGTCGTCGTCAACGTCGGCGCAGACGGCGACTTCGCCATTCCGGAGCGCCGCCGCGAGTTCGGCGAACAACAGGCCGCCGACGCGCGCCGGGCGCGGACCGCGCTCCGACCGGAACCGGACGAATCGGGCGACGCGTGGCGCGACCGTGCAGCCGAGATTCTCCGCGACCACGACTACGCCTTCTGCGTCCACGGCGACGGTTACGGCACGCAGTCCTCCTCGCTCCTCTCGCTCGGTCCCGACGGCGCGGACTGGCGATACGCCGACGGGCCGCCCTGCGAGACGGCGTACGAGTCGGTGGGTCAGTTTTAAACGGGCGCACCGTCTTCATTCGGGCATGAGCAGCGCCGAAGGTCTGGATCTCTCGGTCCTCTCGGAGGACGAGCGCGCGGCCCTCGAACTCATCCGCAATCTGGGGGGGATTCACCAGAGCGAACTGTGGAAGGAACTCGACGTCTCCTCGCGGAAGGGGAGCCGAATCGCCTCCACGCTCGCGGAGGAGGGCTTCGTCGAACGCGAGGAGTCCGTCCACGAGGGGAACAACACGTACTACATCACGCCCGTCATCGACGAGTGGGACCTCGACTTCTCGCTGCTGATGGCCGGGGACATGCTCTCGCCGTTCGTCGGCGAGGAGGAGATCGACGCCGAGAGCGACGCGTTCTCGCAGTGGATAATGACGCTGGCCTACGAGGACGGTGCCTAGGCGCCGCCGAACACGTCGGTCAACTGCTCGCGCCACTCGCGGAGGTCCTCGATGTCGTCTTCGAGGTCCGCCACGTCGTCTTCGATGGCCTCGATTTCGTCCAGTTTCTCCTCGGTGCCGGTGACGCGTTCGTCCAGCGCATCGAGGTCGCCCTGCAGGCGGTCGATGTCCGAGAGCGCGTCCTGTAGGTCCTCGTCCATCGCTTCGAGGCGTTCCTCGACGGCCGCCACGTCTTCGGTGACGCCCTCGACGTCTTCCACGTCGGCGCGCAGTTCGTCCACGTCGGCCTCGATTTCGGCGCGGGCTTCGGCGCCGCTCTCGACTTCTTCGGCGAGTTCGGACACCGTCTCGTCGACCGCCGCGAGGTCGGTCTCGACCGAGGAGAGCAGTTCCGTCGCCGTGCCCTTCTCGTCGATGAACGCCTCCAACGCGTCGGTGTACGCCTCCAGTTCGCTCACGCGGGACTGGAGGTGGTCGAGTTCGACGTCGGTGCTTCGGGCGGCGCCGAGTTCCTCACGGATGGCGGCGAGGTCCTCGTCGGCCACCTCGCCCGCGCGAATCTCGGCGGCCAGCGCCGACGCGACGCTCTCGGGACCGCCGGTGGCGGCGTCGGCTTCGGACTCAGTCTCCGCCTCGGACTCGACGTCGGCTTCGTCCTCGTCCGCGCCGCCGAGGACGGGTTCGGCCGTCGACTCACTGTCGGTCGCTGTCTCGTCCTCGTCCTCGTCGAGTCCGAGCGGCGACTCCGAGGCGGCCGCCTCGTGTTCGGCGAGGTTCAGCGGGTCGTCGCTCGTCGGTTCGGGCTCCGGTTCCGGTTCCGGCTCATCGTCGAGGGACGGCGGTTCCTCGGCCTCCTGTTCCTCGACGTGCGTGGCCTCCTCGGCGCCGGCGTCCGGCGCGATGATGGACTCTTCCTCGGGTTCTTGGTCGTCCATCCCCGGCACCGCGTCGGCCTCGCCACTCGCAACGTCGCGGACCACTTCGGTCCGCTCACGGGGGGCGATGTCTGACATCGTCGTCTCCTCGACGGGTTCGCTCTCCTCCGCGGAGGTGTCGAGTTCGCCCACTGGTTCGGCTTCGACCCGGGGCTCCCCGAGGAACTTCTCGCCCTCGGCGGGGTCGTCGACGCGGACGCCGTACACCGTTCGGATCGACTCGCCGGCGTCGAGACGACGCTCGTACTCCACGCGGTGGTCGGGATAGGCGGCCCAGTGCTCGCTCCCGTAGTCCGGGTGGAAGCCGACGTGGTCCATCTCGAACTCCGCGGGGACGTCGTCGACGACCCGGACGGTCACCGCCTCGTCCCGGTCGGAGACGATGTCGAAGGTGACCGTCGGAACCGGAAACTCGTCCGTCTCGAAGGACTTCGTGACGGAGACGCCGTCCGCGGACACTTCGACGTCTGTCATCGGTCCCACCTCGTGCTGGCGACTCGCGCACCGGGTGCTCTCTGCATATCCTTGCCTTTCGATGACGGACTAATAAAACAACCGGCGGGACGGTTCAGTCCTGACAGCAACCGCCCGCTTCGCCGCCGAAGTCGACGGCCAGCGGCTCCGAAATCGCCTCGTTCAGCGTCTCCAGTCGGTCCTGCAGGCGCTCCTGTGCGTCGAGGTACGCAGCCATCTTCGGGCGACTGTGCAGGTCCTCCTGCGCTCGCTGGACCTTCTGCAGGTCCTCCTCGGTGGCTTCGCCGGCCTGCCGGGCCATCGCGAACTCCTGTCGGAGCTGTTCGAACTCCGAAATCTCCTCTTGGAGGTCCTCGGACTCGGAGACGGTGGCCCGCGCCTCCGCGAACTCCTGATACACGGGCAGGTCGGTGATTGCCTCGCCGAGTTCGCGGGCGAGGGCGTCGACGTCGGCGGCGGCCTCATCGGCCGACTGCTGTTCGAGGCTCATGTGCCGGGGTTGGGAGTGCGCGGGTAAATGCGTGCCGGATACAGCGCCCAAGCGCCGGGGTTAAACCTCCCGGCCCGATATGAATACGCCATGAGCCAGAACCGTACCGAAGGGGACCTCACGGAGACAGGGATGCGGTTGAAGCACGACCGCGAGTGGGACTACGAACTCGACCGCATCGAGGAGGCCGTCGTCGAACGCGACGCCGACACGGTCGGTCTCCAGTTCCCGGAGGGACTGAAGCGGCGCGGCCCCCGCGTCGCCGACGACCTGCGCGCGATTCTCCCCGAGGACGTGAACGTCCTCCTCTCGGGCCAGCCCTGCTACGGCGCCTGTGACCTCGACACCGAGATGATGCGGCGCTGTGACGTGTTCGTTCACTTCGGCCACTCGCCGATGAAGGAATCGGAGAAAATCATCTACGTGCCGCTGTTCTCCAACGTCGATGTGACGCCCATCATCGAGGAGTCCCTCGACGACCTCGCCGACCCCGAGGACGACCCCGACGTGGGCCTCGTCACGACGGCCCAGCACATGAACAAGTTCGACGAGATGCGCGACTTCCTCGAGGACCGCGGCTACGAGGTCCACACGCGCCGGGGCGACGAGCGACTGACCAACGAGGGGCAGGTGCTGGGGTGCAACTACGCCAGCGCCGAGGTGGACGCCGACCAGATTCTCTACGTCGGCGGCGGGAAGTTCCACCCGATGGGTCTCGCGATGGAGCACCAGGAGAAGAACGTCGTCATCGCGGATCCGGTGAACAACGTCGTTTCCATCGCCGACCCCGACGAGTTCCTCAAGCAGCGCTACGGCGCCGTCCACCGCGCGATGCAGGACGCCGAGGAGTGGGGCGTCATCTACTGCACGAAAATCGGACAGGGCCGCTGGGACGTGGCCGAGTCCATCGTCGAGGACAACGAGAACGCCTACCTCATCACGATGGACGAAATCACGCCGGACCGCCTCACGAACTTCGGCCTCGACGCCTACGTCAACACCGGCTGTCCGCGCATCACCACTGACGACGGCCCGCAGTTCGACAAGCCGATGCTCACCCCGGGCGAGTACCGCATCGCCGTCGGCGACGAACCGCTCGACTCGCTCTCCTTCGACACGTTCCACGGAACGTGGTAACACGGGAACCATGGCGCCCGCCGTCACCGACCTGATTCCGCGCGTCCTCTACGACTTCGAGGCGCTCGGAACCGCGGCCGTTCTCGTCGCTTTGCTGACGCTGACTGTCGGGCGCTCGCTGGCCGGGGCACTCCCGGAGCGGACGGCCCGGGTGACGGCCCGAGTGCAGGTGTCGCCGGGATGGTCGTTTCTGTACGGCACCGTCGTCGTCGTGGCCACCTCTGCCTTTTCCGTCCTCCTCTTTTTCACCTTCATCGGCTTCCCCGCGGCGATAGCGCTCGCCGTCGCTCTCGTCCTCGCAATCGCCGTGGGCGCTGCGGTGGCCTACGTCGCGTTCGCACAGGCTCTCACGCCCACGGCTGTCGGTCGACGCGTAGCGCTCTTGCTCGGGGCCGTTCTCGCGGGCACCGTGACACTCGTCCCCGTCGTCGGCGGTCTGACGACGCTCGCGTTCGGCGTCGCCGGCTTCGGCGCGATGTTCGCGGCGCTGTACGACCGCTGACGGTGCCCTCTTGTCGGTGCGGGGCGAAGCCGGGGCATGGACCGCGGAGCGCTGGAGCGCCGCCTCGATTCGGCCGCCGGCTTCGCCGACCCGCAGGTGTCGCTCGAACAGTACCCGACGCCGGCGGACGTGGCCGCGCACCTCCTCCACTTCGCAGCGATGCAGGGGGACCTCGCCGGCCGCACCGTCGTCGACTTGGGCGCCGGGACGGGCGTGTTGGCCCTCGGCGCCGCGTGTCTCGGCCCCGCACGCGTGATCGCCCTCGAACGCGACGCCGACGCACTCGCCACGGCGCGCGAGAACGAACCGCGAATCGCCCCCGACGCGCCGGTGACGTGGGTCCGCGGCGACGCCGTCCGACCTCCGTTCGACACTGACGACGCGACGGTAGTGATGAACCCGCCCTTCGGCGCGCAGACGGGACGGGAGGGTGCCGACCGCGCGTTTCTCGCTTCGGCGGGGGACATCGCGGCGGTCTCGCACTCGATTCACAACGCCGGGAGCCGGGACTTCGTGGAGTCGTTCGCGGCCGACAACGGCGGGACGGTCACCCACGCCTTCCGGGTCCGCCTCGCTCTCGACAGGCAGTTCGCGTTCCACGAGGCCGACCGGCGGGAGGTGCCGGCGCTCGCCGTCCGCATCGAGTGGGGCTAAATCCGACTCTCGCGGCTCGCGACGGCGACGCGCGTGCCGTTCCGGAACGCGACGACGCGGCGTCCGTCTCGCGAGAAGGTGACGCCGCCGGCCCGCGTCGTCCGGTTTCCGGTCGGAATCGGCGCGGTGCCGAGTGTCCGATTCCGGGTCTGTACCCGGAGCGCGAACCCCGTCGTGGCGTTCGGGGTCTCCGTCACCGGCACGGTGACGACGCTGACGGTCCGGCCCGCGACGACGGGCCGCGCGGTGCGGTTCTCCGACGCGAACGACGGCGACCACGCGCCCCCCTCGGGTCGCAACCAGACGCGGTAGACGGAGCCGTTGCCGGCGACGTTCCACCCTGTGCGGGCGGCGACGACTTCTCGCCGCCAGCCGACGCCCCCGACGCGAACGACGGCGTACCCTCGTGCCGCGAGTTCACTCGGCGCGGCCGCTTGGGTCCACATCGACCGGTCGGGGTTCACGACGATGACGCCCCCGGTTCGCACGTCCGTCGCCGTCTCACCGACCGAGACGTTGATGCCGGCGATGCGCGGATTCGGCACGTCCTCGGCGTACGTCACGTCGTAGCCCCGCACCGACACCGCGCCGTCGGGGTTCGGCGTCGACTCGGCGGGGACTGTCGCAAAGTTCACCGGCACCGCGACGAACGCGACGACGACGAGGGGCAACACGAAGAGCGCAATCGCCGCGGTCCGCCGGTCGACGTCTTCGAACACCGGGAGCGGCCGGTCGCTCGCGTGCGACACCAGCGCCACCATCGCCGCCGCGACGAAGAGGACCGCGACGCCCACGCCGCGGTAGAGGACGAACTCCGAGGCGCCGCGATACCACCAGATAGCCCACATGTCCCCGAGCGTCGCCACCAGCACCGCGCCGACGGCGAGGCGCCCCGCGGACGGGAGCGACCCGCGCCGGCGAAACAGCAAGACGCCCCCGATGGCCCCCAGCAGGAGGCCGAGGAAGTGCCCGAGGACCGCGATGCCAGCCCACGACGGCTCCGAGTACTGGATGCCGCCTGACGCCGTTGTGACCGGGTTCCGAAGCGCGTCGAAGGCGAGCCCGAGAGCCCGCTGACCGACGAACGCGGCCACCGTCACGAGCGGGTAGCGGACGAGCGCGAACCCGGCGAACGCGAACACGGCCCCCGAGAAGCCGATGATGGGGCCCCAGTGGAGCAGGCTCGTCGCCAGCGCAACCGCGCTGACGGCGACTGGGAAGCCGACGAACGCGCGGAGATACGGGTTCCTCCGCCACGACCCGAAACTCGACTCGCCGCGCTCGGTGGGGAAGTGCCCGAACGCGTACTCCGCGAGTGGTGCGAGCGCCAGCGTCCCCAGCAGATTGCCCGTCAGGTGACCGTAGCTCTGATGCGCGAACGGCGCCGTCACCATTCCGAGCGGGTAGCGATACGACCACGACGTGAAGGGGAGGTGGAGCGGCGCGTACCGATTCCCCAGTCCGCCCTGCACGACGAGGTAGAAGGCGAGGACGAACGCCGAAAGCAGCAGCGTCCCCCACGGCACCCCGAGGAGAAGACGGGACCGGAGCCGTTCGCCCCACGCGCCGCGGGGCCGGGCGAGGCGCCACACCGTCAGCCCCGCCAGCACCGCGGCGACGAGCATGCCGGCCGTCGAGGCCAGCGCCAGCGACACCATAGCCGCCCCCACGGCCCCGCCCTGTAAAAAGCCACGCCGTCCCCCGTTCGGCCGCGTCGGGCCGCGTCCCGGTCGAAACGTTGAAACGCGCCACGGGCCAATCTCGTCCCATGGAACTCCGGGTCATCGACAAGTCAGCGGAGGAACTCACTATCGAAATCGCCGGCGAGGACCACACCTTCATGAACGTGCTGAAGGGCGCCCTGCTGGAGATGGACAGCGTCGCGGCGGCCACCTACGACATGAACCCCGAGCAGTCCGGCGGACAGACGGAGCCGATTCTCTCCATCAAGACGGAGGGCGAGGACCCCATCGACGCTCTCGAAAACGCCGCGGGGCGCGTGCAGGAGCAGACGTCGGCGTTCCGCGACGCAGTCGAGGGCGCGGCCTAACTTCTCACGACGCGCGGGAGGCGGTGGACGCCGACGCCGAGCGCCAACATCGACAGCGACAGCACCACCAGCCCCGGCCGCGCGCGGTAGTAGCCGCCGACGAAGATGAGCGCGAGGAAGAACAGGTGAAAGACCAGCGACGCGCCGAACGCCGCCGTCGGCACGTCGCCGTCGAAGGCGGGTGGCCGCGCGAGGAGGATGGCCGCCGCGAGCGTCCCGGCCCCCACCAACACGGCGAGTTTCAGCGTCTGCGACCCCGCGGTGAACCGGACCCACCCCTCCAACAGCGGAATCAGCGACGCCACGGACAGCACCAGCGCCGTCGGCGCCCGAATCTCAGGGCGCGGAAGCCGTCGTTCGAGGCCGAGGTACCACGCCGGCAACAGGAGCGCGACGGTGAACCACCCGAAGAAGTTGCCGTAGGGCACGCCGAACCACGGCCCCGGCGGCGTCCACACCCAGTAGGGCACGCGGATGGCGACGGCGTCCATCGCGAGGTCGATGTGCAGGGCGTACAGCGCCACGAACCCCGGGAACGACACGCGGGGGACGCCGAGACCGCGGGCCGTCGCCACCCCGGCGTAGATGACCGCCGCCCACCCGAGGCCGATGGCGAGGGGGATGTCCAACGGCGCCACGAGATACTGCTCGGCGGGATACGTGTACGCCTCGAACGCGACGATGGTCGCCTTCTCCAGAACGATGCCGTAGGCCAGTGCCGCACCGAGAAGCGCCACGTCCGCTCTGTCGCCGCGGGCGTCGCGGAGACACAGCGCCGCCGCCACCAGCATCGCCGCGGTGAACGCGACGTAGAGCGGTTGCATGGACGGTAGGTATCAACCGGCCGAGAAAAGCGCGTCGGTCAGAGTCGAACCGGGACGCCCCGGTCGTCGAGATACTCTTTGGTCTCCTGAATCGAGTAGTCGCCGTAGTGGAAGATGGAGGCCGCCAGCGCCGCGTCCGCGCCCGCCTCGAACGCCTCGTACATGTGTTCGGGGCCGCCACAGCCAGAGGACGCGATGACGGGCGTCGAGACGGCGTCGCAGACACCCTCCAAGAGGGGGATGTCGTAGCCGTCCCGCGTGCCGTCCATGTCGATTGAGTTCACGAACAGTTCGCCGGCCCCACGCTCTTCGGCCTCGCTGGCCCACTCGATGACGTCGCGGCCCGTGCCCTCGCGGCCGCCTTTCACCGTACACTCGAACCAGCAGGACTCGCCGTCGACGGTGGCGTAGTGTTCGCCCTGTTCGTCGAAGCGGCGGCGCGCGTCGACGCTGATGACGATGCACTGATTGCCGAAGGAGCGCGCGCCCTCGGTGATGAGTTCCGGGCGCTCCAGCGCGCCGGTGTTGATGGACACCTTGTCCGCGCCGGCCCGAAGCGTCTCTTTCACGTCGTCGCGGGTGCGGATGCCCCCGCCGACGGTGAGGGGGATGAACACCTCGTCGGCGACGCGCGAGACGGCGTCGAGCATCGTCTCGCGGCCCTCCGCCGACGCGGTGATGTCGAGGAAGACGAACTCGTCGGCGCCCGCCTCGTTGTAGCGCTTCGCCATCTCCACGGGGTCGCCGGTGTATTCGAGGTTCTCGAAGTTCGTCCCCGTGTAGACGGCCGCGTTCCCGTCCTCGTCGATGTCGACGTCGATGCACGGGATGACTCGCTTAGTGAGCGCCATCTGTTGACGGGGGCTACGACGGCACCCCTCAAAAGAGACGCGAACCGGGTGAGCGCCCCATCGACACGCCAAAGTAGGAGTCCCCCACACCCTCTCGTATGGCAGACGACCACCACGAGGTCGAACACGCGGAGGGCTACCCGCCGGGCGAGACGCGCACCACCGCACCCCAGCAGGAGTACACCGGCGCACAGATCGGCAAGGGCTTCCTGATTCTGCTCGTCGGCCTCGCCGTCGTCTTCGGCGTGCCGATGGTCCTGTAATCAGTCCAGTTCGCGGGCCAGCACGTCTCGCTGGGCCGCAATCTCCGCCGCGTCGTAGCGGAGCGTCTCGTCCTCGACGGTCAGTTCGAGCGCACCAGCCTCCGTCGCGGACCCGAGCGACCGCACGGGCACGTCCACGGCCTCGCGCACCGCCTCGGGGTCCGTCGTCTCCACGACGGCGCGGCCGACGGCCTCCGAGAACAGGGCGCCGACGCTCGGCACCTCGACGTTCGCGCCCGCGTCCTCGGTGACCATCTCCGCGAGGGTCACCGCGAGGCCGCCGTCGCTCACGTCGTGGACGGCCGTCACCGAGTCGTGGGTGGCCGCCGTGCGCACCGCGTCGACGGCCGCGCCGGGGTCGGCCGGGAGCGCCGGGAACGCGTCCTCCCCGTCGAACTGCGCGAGGTACTCCGACCCGCCGAGCGCCGTCTCGAACTCGCCGACGAGGAGCAGTTCGCCGTCACCGGAGAGCGCCGTGCCGGGCGCGTCGACGTCCGTCGCCGTCCCGACCATCGCCAGCGTCGGCGTCGGCGGGATGGCGCCCGTGGCCGAATCGTTGTAGAGCGAGACGTTCCCGCCGACGACGGGCACGTCGAGCGTCGAACACATGTCCGCGAGGCCGTCGACGGCGTCGGCGAAGCCGCCGTACACGTCGGGCTTCTCGGGGTTGCCGCCGTTGAGACAGTCCACGGCCGCCAGCGGGTCGGCCCCCGTCGCAGCGAGGTTCGTCGCGTTCTCCAGCGCAACCGCGCAGGCACCCTCGTAGGGCGCGCGGTCCGTCCAGTTCGGACTCGCGCCGGCGGCGAGAGCGACGCCCGGCACGGGCGGGTCCGCGGCACCCGGCGGGTCGCCGACGGCCTCTCGGAGCGCCAGCAGTGCCGCGTCGTCACCGGGTCGGACCGCCGTGCGCGCGCCGACTTCGTGGTCGTACTGCCGGTACACCCACGCCTTGCTCGCGGCGGTGGGACTGCCGACGACGGCCTCGAACGCCTCGCTCACGTCGGGCGACGGCAGGTCGGGTTCCGGTTCGGGTGGCGTCTCGCGCGGCAGGTCGTTCATCGGTGCGCCCTCTGCGAGGAACTCCGCGGGCGCGTCCACGACAGTCTCCCGCTCGCCGTCGTCGTCCGCGAACGTGCAGACGTAGCGCCCCGTATCCGTCACCTCGCCGATGACCGAACAACCGAGGTCGAAGCGGTCGGCCACCTCCTGTACGGCCTCGACGTCCTCGGGGTGGACCTCGTAGGCCATCCGCTCTTGGGATTCGGCGAGCAGAATCTCCATGGCGTTCATGTTCGGTTCGCGCTGGTGGACCCGGTCGAGTTCGATGTACGCGCCGGTGTCGGCCTTCGCGACCATCTCGCTCGTCGCGCCGCCCAGTCCCGCCGCGCCGAGGTCCCGGGCCGCGGTCACGAGGTCCCGGTCGAGCAGCGTCTCGTTGGCCTCGATGAGCAGCTTCTCCGTGTACGGGTCGCCCACCTGCACGGCGGGGCGGTCCTCGACCTCCGCGTCCTCCGAGAGGTCCTCGCTCGCGAAGGAGGCGCCCCCGAGGCCGTCCCGCCCCGTCGCGTTGCCGACGAGGACGAGTTTGTGGCCGACGTTCTCGGCCGCGGCCGTGACCATCCGCTCGGCGTCGGTGAGGCCGACGCAGGCGACGTTCACGAGCGGGTTGCCCTCGTAGTCCTCGTGGAACGCGACGCTCCCGCCGACGGTGGGGACGCCGATGGAGTTGCCGTAGTCGCTGATGCCCTCGACGACGCCCTCCAGCAGGTACTGGGAGTGGTCGCGCTCGAAGTCGCCGAAGTAGAGGCAGTCCGCCAGCGCGATGGGGAACGCGCCCATCGAGAGGGTGTCGCGGACGATGCCCCCCACGCCCGTCGCCGCACCGTCGTAGGGGTCCACGTAGGAGGGGTGGTTGTGGCTCTCGATACCGAAGGTGAGATACACGTCCTCGTCGCCGACGGGTACCGCGACGACGGCGGCGTCGTCGCCGGGGCCGAGGACGACCTGTTCGCCCTCGCTGTCGAACGCCGAGAGCAGGGGGCGCGAGGAGCGGTACGCGCAGTGTTCGCTCCAGAGGTTCTCGAACAGCGCCGCCTCGGCGCGCGACGGCTCGCGCCCGAGTTCCGCCGTCACGAGTTCGCGGTCCGGGTCCGATAGGGCCATTTGGTGGCACTCGGGGACGCCGTAACTAACCCGTTTCCATCCGGGTCCGATGCTCGTCGAACAGGCCGCGCAACTGCTCGCGGGTCTGGCCGGTCACGGTGCCGGGCCCGACGCGGAAGACGCCGGCGAGGTCCTCCTCCCTGAGCGCGGACGTGAGACTCTGTACCAACCGGTACACCCGCTGTTCGTCCGCGTACATGTAGAGCGTGCTCAGACTGTCCACACAGACCCAGCCGCGACCGGACGTGAGATGGCGGGCGGCCTTCGAGAAGCGGATGCTCAGTCCGGTGAAGTCGCTCGGACTCGTTCTGTCGGCGACCCACAGCGGTCCGTCGTAGGAGACGGTGGAGCCGACGACCGGAATGACCCCGACCCGACTCGGGTCGGTGCCGCGTTCGCGCACCTGCCGCTCGATTTTGTCGGGTCCGGCACCCGTCGAAATGACGAGGAGGTTGTCGAAGGCGCGGTCGGGCAGGACGGAGAGGGCTTGCCGCCCGTGGTCGACTGTCGCTAACACCTGATCGCCGGGGGAGAGGTCGGACAGGGCGGCATCCCGAGACCCGTTCCCGTTGGCGATAGTGCGGTCAACGAGCATCTTCGAACCCTCCCTCGCCGCCGGATTCGATCGGTTCGATGGACACCGCCTCTCCCTCTTCGGGGAACCGGACGAAGTCGCGCGCGAACTGCCACGTCCCCAGTGCGATGCCCACCGCCGCACCCGTGTACGCGAGTCGGTAACTGTATGTGACGGCGCCCGTCGCGTCGTCGAGGACGACGTGTTCGACGACGGCGGCGACGGTGAGGAGAACGAGGCTCCCCGCGATGAGGCCCACGCCCTCGGGGTAGAGCACCTGACGTCGGTAGCGAACGAGACTGGCCGTCAGCAGGGCCGACGCGGAGAGGAGGCCGACCAACTGTAACACCGTCGCGACGGTTCGGAGCGTCTCCATCGCCGTCATGCGCCGGCTCCCCGCGCGACCATTCGCGACAGTCGGACCCCCGTCAGGACGACGCCGCCCACGGCGCCCGTCCACAGCACCGTCGCCGCCGCGAGGACGGCGTCCGAGGAGATGCCGACGAGGCCCCACACGACGACGGCGAAGAACACCGCGAGCGACGGCACCAGCGGTCGGAGGACGTCACCCCACTCCGTCCCGCGGTATCCCCGCGCCGCGATGGCCGCGAACGCGACGGCGACGGCGAGGGCACCCACCTGCACCGACCGGAGAAGCGCGGCGAGGAAGCTCACGCTCTCACCGTGGCTCGGTTTCCCATACACCACGGTGGACGAGTGGGGTGGTAGTTCTTTTTGCCGCTTCCGTGTCACTGTCGTCACCGCAATCGGGGCGCTTTTGCCGGGGCACCCCCAAGTGGTGCCCGTGCTGACCGTCGAGTTCCACGCCCACTCCGAGCACTCCCACGACGGACGAGACACCGTCGAGGCCCTCCTCGAACAGGCCCGGGACGTCGGACTCGACGGCCTCGCGGTCACCGACCACGACACCATCGACGGCAGTCTCGACGCCGCCGAGAAGGCCGCGGACTACGGTCTCGTCGGCATTCCGGGGATGGAGGTCACGAGCGAGGCGGGCCACGTCCTCGCCCTCGGCGTCTCCGACCTCATTCCCGCCGACCTGTCGTTCGCGGAGACGCTCGACCGCATCCACGACGCGGGCGGCATCGCGATCGTCCCCCACCCCTTCCAGAAGTCCAGGCACGGCGTCGGCCCGCACGTCGACCGGGAGACGCTGGCGTCCGCCGACGCCATCGAGGTGTACAACTCCCGTCTGTTGACGGGGCTGGCGAACCGCCGCGCCGAGCAGTTCGCCCGCCAACACGGCCTCCCGATGACCGCCGGGAGCGACGCCCACATCTCCGAGATGGTCGGGCGCGCGCCCACGCAAGTCGGCACGGACGAGCGCTCCGTCGAGGCAATTCTCGACGCCGTCGTCGCCGGCCGTACCTCCTTCGAGGGCGAGCGCACGCCGTGGCGCGTCAGTTTCCGGCAGGCCGCCGGCGGGGCGAAACGCCGCATCAAGCGCCGCCTCGGCGACTTCTTCGAGTAGATGCGCGGCGCCGACCCCGGCGTCGTGACGCGCGCCCTCGACACCGACGACCCGCTTCCCGAAACGCGGGGCTTCGCGGGCGAACTCCCCGACGGCCGCCTCGTCCGCGACGTTCTCGGCCGGGTGCCACTCTACACCGATGGCGACGAGTGGAGCCACCGGCCACACGGCCTCTCGGACCCGACGCCGCTTCCCGCCGGCCACGTCCGGGCCGATGGCCAGATACGGCGGGCATGGTCGCTCCCCGACCCGGACCCGACCGGCGACGCCGACGCCGTGCGCGACGCGGTGGGCGCGTCCCTCGCGGACGTGGACGACGACGGCCTCGCCGTCGCGTTCTCCGGCGGCGTCGACTCCGCCCTCGTGGCGAGCGCCGTCGACGCACCGCTCTACGTCGTCGGTTTCCCCGACAGCCACGACGTTGCGGCCGCACGCGAGGCGGCGGCCGAGATGGGGCGAGACCTGACTGTCGTGGAACTGTCGCTGTCGGACGTGGAACGCGCCGTCCCCGAGGTGGCCCGCGGCATCGACCGCACGAACGCGATGGACGTGGCGATCGCGCTTCCCCTCTATCTCGTCGCCGACCGCGTGGCGGCGGACGGCCACGACAGACTCGCCGTCGGACAGGGCGCCGACGAACTGTTCGGTGGCTACGCGAAGGTGGCGAAGGCCCCAGAGGACCCGCGCGTCGAGGCGAACACGGTCCGGAGCGCGCGCCGCGAGGTGGTCCGCTCGCTCCCCGAACAGGCATCCCGTGACGTGTTGGCGCTCCGCGCCGCGGGGGTCACGCCGGTGGCACCTTTCCTCGACGACCGGGTCGTCGAGACGGCGCTCTCGCTCCCGGGCGACGCGCTCGTCTCCGGCGACACCCGCAAAGTCGCGCTCCGGGCGGCCGCACGCGACTTCGTGCCCGACGCCGTCGCCGCCCGCGACAAGAAAGCCGTGCAGTACGGGAGCCTCGTCTCGCGAGAACTCGACCGCCTCGCCAGACAGGCCGGCTTCAAGCGCCGGATGGACGACCACGTCTCGAAGTACGTCGCGGACCGCCTGTGCGACTGACTCACGCGGCGTCCCGGAGCGCCGCCATCGCCCGCTGCCGCTTCTCGACGACGTCGTGGACTCGCTCTTTCTTGTCCTCGATGTCCTGCTGGTCGCGAATCCAGTACAGGTCCGTGTAGAACGCCACCAGCGCCTCGACGCGGAACACCCCACTCCAGACGTGTTGACGCCCCTTCCCGAATACGGAAACTCCGGCTCTCTCCTGCATATTTCGTATAGCGACATACGATTCAAGCGTCGCGGTTC
>JBDGTS010000017.1:0-44108 GCA_042216675.1 Halobacteriaceae archaeon
TTCCAGTCCCCGACCACGCAGACGTTGTCCGTGCCCGCGAGCAGGAGCGCGAGTTTGAACTGGATCTCGCTGGAGTCCTGAAACTCGTCGATCATCACGTACTCGAACGCGACGTCGTCGCGCAGGTCGTGGTTCTCGCAGAGCAGGACGAACGCGAACAGCTGGAGCATCCCGAAGTTCAGGTAGTTCCGCCGGAGCGCGAACCGGAGATACTCGTGGTAGACGTCGCGGACGAACTGCTTCAACGCTGTTCGGTCCTCCTCGAAGACGCGCCGTGCGAGGTCGTCCGGCACCTGTTTTCCGCTCCCGCGAATCGCGGATTTTTCGGGCGCAGTCGGGAGATAACACTTGTTCCGGCCGTATCGACCGAGCTTCGATCGAAGCACCGACTGTTTACTCCCGCCGTTCCGTGGCTCGTTCAGGTCGTCGAACTGCTGTTTGAACGCCGCGAAGTCACCATCGAGGTGGCGTCCCCCGTCCCGGTACCACCCGTCGGCGTCGGGAAACACGCCCTTGGCGGCCAGTTGATTGAGCACGCCGAGCAGTTCGCCCGGGTCGTCGAGCGCGCGGAAGACGTCGTCGTACTCGGGATGGTCGTCACTGAATCGGTCGATGAACGCGCCGAACAGCGCGTCCTCGACGAGTTCGTCCTCGATGATGCGCGTGGACCCGGTGATCCGGTCGTCGATGCCGAGGTAGGTCGGGGCCGCGTGCCCGTGTGCTTCGAGGACGTCGTGGCACAGCGAGTGGAACGTCTGAATCGGGGCGTCCGCGAGTTCGCGCATGCCGTAGTGACAGTGCCCGACGATGCGCTCTTTCATCTCGGACGCGGCGTTGTTCGTGAACGTCACCAGTAGGACGTCCGCTGGGTCGACGCCGTCCTGTGAGACGATGTTGGCGTAGCGTCGCGTCGCAGTGAACGTCTTGCCCGTGCCAGCGCCAGCGTCGACGAGATAGAGGCCGTCCGTGCTGTCGATGAGTTCCTGTTGTTGGTCGTTCGGGTCGAGGTCGGTCATCGGTCACCCTCCAAGAGTAGGTCGCGGTTGTCCACGTAGCGGTAGTTCGGCTCGCCACCGAGTCCTTCGACCGGGAAGCGCTCTTCGCCGTCGAGTCGTCGATTCAACTCCGCGAGCCGGTCGTCGACGAACGCTTCGAACGCGTCGAGATCGTCCTCGAAGAAGGTCTGCCCGCGAACACTCGCCAACTGTCGCATCGCCTGCTTACAGCCCGTCTCGACGTACTTGTAATCGCCAACGCAGGCTTTCATCCGAGCAGTCAGTGCCTCGCCGAACGTCGAGTCGATGAGGTCGTCGCTGTCGGTCGTGTCCGGAAGGGGCGCCTCCTCGAAGACGGCGGCGTAGTCCTCGTAGTTCACCTGAGAGAGCGTCTTCTGGCACTTGTTCGAACCGTCCTCGACTAGCTCCTCGAAGAACGCCTCCGAGCGGGCGCGCTCCTCGAACGGCATCGGGTGATAGGAGACTGTGGCCAGCGTGTCAGCGAGGGTGGCCTCACCTGCGACGACGTCGTCGAGCGTCTCGAGGAAGTGGAAGAACGTGAACTCAAGTTCTTGGTCGGGATACTGCGAGCGCCAGTGCGTGAGGTACAGGAGCGCCTGGAAGTTCGGCGACTCGCTGGGTGGGTCGAGCGCCGAATTCGCGACGATCTGGGAGGCGCTCTTGCGCCCGCCACTCTTGTGATCGAGCAGCCGCGACGGCGAGTGAATCAAGTCGATTTTCCCCTTCAGTCCGAGGGGGTCGTTCTCGAACCACCGTTCAGTAACGGGGGAGTCGACTGGCCTGTCGAAGCGCTCTGCGAAGACGTTCTCTCCCCAGCCGCTCGTGGTGGTGAGGAACTCGCCATCAACCGGCGCATTCTCATCGAGGAACGCGGCGATGGTCTCTACGCCTGCGCGGTACTTCGTCCGCCGAGTCGTTTCGTCGACCGATCGGACGAACGGTCGTGTCTCTTCGAGCATCTGCTCCACGACGTCGTCGATGACCTCCTCGTCGACGAAGCCGGGGTGGTGGACGTAGAACTCCGCAAAGTCGTGAAAGAGATTCCCCTCCGTGAAGTAGTCCGTGTCGGGCCCGTCGACGAGCCTGCCGAAGAAGTAATCGCGCGGGGAATTGACGTAGGTGCTCAAACTGGACTGGCTGATCGTCGTTACCTCCGTCGTGGTGGTGTCACGCGATTCTTTCTCGAAGCCGTTTCCGGAGCGATCGAACCGTCGTGTGTGGGTCTCCGAACTCAGGTCGCTGAACCGCTCGAACGATTCGTCGAGCAGTTCTTCGAAGTAGAGACACGGCGTCACCGGTGAGCCGCCTTTCGCGTCCTGAACGAGGTAGTACTGCGTCGCGCCGCTCTGAAGGAGCAACTGGAACTGCTGGATGTTGCGCGTGTACTGGGCGTCCTGATCGACCCATGGACGTCGCGGCGCCGAGTGCGTCCAATCCTCGTCCAGCCCGAGGTAGAAGACGACCGGACGGTCGACGTAGGCGGCGGACTTCGCGTCCGCGAGCAGTACCCCCTCGTTCTCACGGTCGACCGGCACCTCGTAGCTCTGGAGGTAGAACACGAGTTGGTCCACGGCGGACTCGGTTGCCGGTGTCTCGGCGATGCCGAGCGTCTCCAGTTCGTCGCGGAACGCATCGAGTCGGCGGCCCGCCCTGTCCTCGAACCGACGGAGCGCCGCGGCGAAGGTCCGGTCCGCGATTCCCTCACAGAAGTCGATGAACCAGTCGAGTTCGCATGCGTCGAGTTCGTACAGGCGTTTCTCGTCGTGTTCGACGTCGAGGGGGACGTCGAGTCGTGCGAGTAGCGGCCGAATTTCCCCGACCCGCGTATCGGTACCGCCGTGTGCGGCCCGAAGCAACTGGACGAACGAACGGTGATCGGGGTTGTCGATGAACCCGGGGCCGCCGTAGAACGGGAAGTCCTCGGCCTCGAAGGCAGACTCGACGAGCGCCGAGAACTCGCTTCCGCTGTCGAGGACGACAGCGACGTCGTCGGCGTTCTCCTCGGTCACGGTATCGACGACGGTGTCCACAATCGCCGTCGCGGAGTCGAAGATGTGGAACGGTGGCTGGTCGAACGCCTGATTCCCGAACGTGTCGTACGTATCGTAGTCGTCGGGGAGGATGGATCGCTCCAGTCGCGTCAGTTGGTCGAAGCCGACGACGGCGACGGCCTGCCCGTCGTCGATGCGGTAGTCGGTGAGACGGCCGGACGTCGTGTCGAGGTCGGCGATGGACTCGACGGCCTGACGCGTGGCTTCGTCTACGTAGGCGTCGTAGTCGAGGATGGCGTCGAGACGGCCCTGATGCTCCCAGCACTGGAGGATGTTCCCGATGGCGTAGGCTCCCCGCTTCCAATCGAGGTCGGTTTGCTCGACGAGTTCGAGGAAGGCGATTCGGTCTTCCGCTTCCTCACGGCGACCAGCGGCGAGACGGCGGGGCGTGATGGCGAACGAGCCGAGATGTGGCCGGTCGATGCGGCGGTTCAACGCGCTGGCCAACGGCGCGTCGGGCACCACGACGAGGTCGTACCCAGCGACCTCCTCGTAGAGGTCGTCGATCGGTTTGGCCCGGGGAAATGACACGACAAAGCAAGTCGTCTGTCAACTAATAAAGGTTCACGGCTCACGGCGAATCCGGGAGACTGCCGACCACTCTACCCGGGTCCGAAGGCCGCGATGTCGGCCCCAACCGTCGCCAGCGCGTCGGCGGGGTTCGAGTCGCTGTCGGCCAGATGCGTGTACCGGTGGTTCGGGAGACCCGACAGCGCCGCCGCGATGGCCTCGCTGTACCGCTCGACGCCCGGTTCCGTCGGTTCCTCGCCACCCCAGACGTCCCGGATGACCGTCATCGAGTCGATGCGCACGTCCAGTCTGCGTGGCTCGTACCGAGCCAGCAGTTCGGAGAGGCCGAGGTGGAGGGCGACGTACTCGGCGGTGTTGTTGCTCGTTCGGGAGCCCACGGGCCGGCCAAGTCGGGCGAGTTGGTTCTCGGCGTCGTCTGCGATGACGGCGCCCGCACCCGCGGGACCGGGGTTGCCGCGTGAACTCCCGTCGACGTAGAGGACGAACGCGTCACTCGTCGGTTCTGCGAGTGGTGGTCGAGCGAGGTCCGACGCACGGAGGCCTTCGAGCGCGGGGCGCAACTCGGCCGCAGTGGTCTGGGGGTCGAACAGACCGCCGTGGCCGGGGAGCGCGTCCTCGACGGCGTCGATGGCGGCGGTCACCTCGTAGCCGACTTCCGCGAGTACCTCGTCCACGAGCGTGGCGAGCGGCGAGAGGTGTTCGGCTGGGAGACGGTCGGCTGTCACACGTGACCCTCGCCCGGATTTCGGATCCGCCCCCGCCCGCCAGCGTTCTTGCACGCACTCGTCGGCTGTCCGCACCACTGCATACAGGTGGTCGGTCCTCGCGCGGGATAATCTCTTGGCAGTTCTGGTGGGGGTGACACGAAGACGGAGGGGAATCCGGAACGCGAGACGGTAAACGGGGAGAGCGACCACGCTCGAACCCCGTCGGATACGCTCGCTCCGGTGACTACTTTGTGGGTCGGTCGCCCTGTCGGCCGACGGGTCGACGGCCGTGGTTGGGGCGTACGACGATGAGGTCCCGAGCGGGGAGCAGACCGGTCCGCGGACGTGTTCACACGAGAGAGCGGTGAGTGGACCCGGGACGCGGAGCTAGCGTCCGACGACGGCGACTGGTTCGGATACGAGACGGGGTTCTCAGCGGATGGGTCGGCGGCCGTTCTCGCCGCGCAAGGCGACGAGGTCCCCACCGGTTCCCGAGCGGGGTCGGCGTACTCATTCCTGCGTTCGGGAGTGACTGGGCACAACACGAGACGCTCGTCCCGAAGGGCGGCGATTCGAAGGACTGCTTCGGCGCGGCCCTAGACGTCTCTCGTGACGGGTCCACGGTTCTCGTCGGCGCCCAGTGGGGCGAGGATCCAAACGGCGGTCGGAGCGGTTCGGCCTACGCCTTCGGATGAGAGAAACGCGACGGCGGGAACCGGTTCGGAATCAGGCCTCGACTCGCCTGTCGCACTCCAGTGGTGTGGTCGTCCCGGCGACCCCCGAAACCAGCGACGGCGGTATCTGCCGATCTCTCGGCAGCGACTCCCTGCGCCCCGATCAGCAGTCGAAGACTTATACGCGGTGGTGTCCTATCCGTGAGCCAAGCCCAGCATGAGCCCCCCTTCAGCCCCGATTCGGATTCTCCTCGTGGACGATGACCGCGATCTGGCGGAGTTGGCCGCGACGTTTCTCGAGCGGAAAGACGACGGTTTCAGCGTCGAAATCGAGGTGAACGCGAGCGCTGGCCTCGACGCACTCGCCGAGCGTGAATTCGACTGCGTCGTGTCCGATTACGACATGCCGGGGCGGAACGGGATCGAATTTCTCGAAGCGGTTCGAGAGGAGGACGGTGAGTTGCCGTTCATCTTGTTCACCGGGAAGGGGTCCGAGGAAATCGCCAGCGATGCGATTTCGGCGGGCGTCACTGATTATCTGCAAAAGGAATCCGGGACAGAGCAGTACGCGGTGTTAGCGAACCGGATCAGGAACGTCGTCGAACGAGCGGAGGCGCGGGCGAAACAACAGCGCCAACTGGATGCGATCGAGACGGCGCGAGAGGGAATTAGTATTCTCGACGAGGACCGGGAGTTCATCTCCGTGAATCGGGCCTACGCCGATCTGTATGGCTACGAGCCAGAGGAGATGATCGGAGAGCGCTGGGAGAACTTGTATCGCGAGGAGGACGTCGCCGAGATTCGCGAGGAGGTGCTTCCAACAGTCGAATCGGAGGGGTACTGGCGCGGGGAGACGGTCGGCGTTCGGGCGAACGGCGAGACGTTCACCGAGGACCACGTTCTCGCGCTGGCAGACACCGGAGAGTTGGTCTGTACGGTGCGGGACGCCACGACGCGAATCGAACGGGAGGAGGAACTCGAACAGGCGCAGGCCCGACTCGAAGCGCTGTTCGAGAACTCGCCGGATATGATCAGTACGCACGATGCCGACGGCATAATCCGCGACGTGAACCGACGGTTCTGTGACGAACTCGGATACGAGCCAGAGGAGATTGTTGGACGTGGCATCTGGGACCTCGATCCGACTCTCGACCGGGCCGACCTGCGGCCGCGATTGGCCGACACCGAGACCGGTGAGCGGTTCCGTATCGAAACGGAGTTCCGTCGAACCGACGGCTCGACGATTCCGGTCGAAGCACACGTGGTCCGGCTGAGTGTCGCTGGCGACGACCCGTTCATGGTGATCACGCGGGACGTCAGTGAACGGAACGCCCGTGAGAACGAGCTCGAACGCCTCAAAGAGCGGTATCAGGCGTTCATCGAGCGCTCGTCGGATCTCGTCTCTGTCGTCGACGAAGCGGGCGAGATTCAGTATCTCAGTCCGGCTGTCGAGCGCATGTTCGGCTATACGCCGGCGGAACTGATCGGAGCGAATGCGTTCGAGTATTTCCATCCCGACGATAGAGAGCGCGTCAGAGACGAGTTCGCCGAGATGATCGAATCGACGGACGCAGTCACCGAACACGTCGAGTATCGGTTCCGGCACGCCGATGGGTCGTGGAGGTGGGTCGAGACGGTGGGAAGTAACGAGACTGAGTCCGTCATCGATGGGTTCGTACTGACGACGCGTGATATTTCGCGTCGAAAAGAGCACGAGCGGCGTTTGGAAGCGCTCTACGACACCGCACACGAGTTGATCACTGCGGAGTCCCGTGAGGAGGTAACGGAGACCGGCGTCGAAGCGGCGCGTGACATCATCGGGCTAGAGGCGAACGCGATTCATCTCTCCGATGCACAGCGCGACGGATTACGCCCGGTCAGTGCGACTGAAGAAGTCTCGGAACTGATCGGCTCACCACCGGTTTTCACGGACGGAGACAGTATCGCCTGGCGGGCCTACGAACAGGATGAAGTCCTCGCGCTCGACGACATTCGCGACGACCCGGACGTGTTCAACCCCGAGACGCCGATTCGGAGCGAACTCCATCTGCCGCTCGCGGGACACGGGATTCTGATCGCCGGCGCGCCCTCGGTCGCCGCCTTCGACCGAGAGGACCTCGTTCTCGGGAAACTTCTCGCAAAGAGCATCGCCGTCGCGCTGGACCAACTCGAACACGAGTCCGAACTCGCGCGACAGAATCAGCGCCTCGAGCAGTTCGCGAGTTTCATCTCGCACGACTTACGGAATCCCCTCACCGTGGCGGAGGGGAACCTCGAACTCGCCCGTGAGGACTGTGAGAGTGCGCATCTCGACACGGTCGAACGCGCACACGGCCGTATGCGGACGCTGATAGACGACCTGCTCACGGTGGCGCGTGAGCAGCCGAATATAGACGAGCGGGAACCGATCGCTCTCGGTGACGTGTGTCGCGACTGCTGGGAGAACAGCACGACGAAGAACGCGACGCTCGAAGTCGACGTCGAGCGGACGGTGAAGGGTGACCGAAGTCGCGTGCAGCAACTGTTGGAGAATCTGTTCCGAAACGCGGTGGAACACGGCGGTGAGGACGTGACAGTGACCGTCGGTGAACTCCCCGATGGATTTTTCGTCGAAGACGACGGTGCCGGGATTCGAACCGAAACGCCGGCAGACCTCTTCGACGTGGGACACTCCACGTCACAGGACGGAACGGGGTTCGGTCTGGCGATCGCCGAGCAAGTCGTCGAGACACACGGCTGGGACGTTCACGCCACCACCGGATCCGATGGCGGCGCACGCTTCGAGATTACGGGAGTGGATGTCGAAAGCTAGTCCGGCGGACATCCACGACCCCCATTCTTTGTGACTCGATGTTGGGTGAAAAGCGCGGCCAGTGCTGACGACCCGTCCCCGGCAGTGACGCCTCAGTCGCCGTCGCTCGTCTACTTCGGCGGGCGGAGCCGGTAGTAACGGCGGTTGAGGTCGTACATGTACCCTTCACGCATCGTCTTCAGTACCGCATAGGAGAGGCCACCCGCGACGGCGGGGAGCAGGAAGGTCAGATCGAAGAGCAGGTGCGGGTTGATGGGGACCAGCGGCTTGGCCGACAGGACGGCGATGGTGATGGCGAACGTGAGGCCGCTGACACCCACGGACGTCCAGAACGGCTCCTCGACCGGTCGGCGTGCGTTCCCCTTGTTGAGAAACGGCACGACGGCGATGAGGACGACCACGCCGATGTTCGCGAGGACGCCGTACATCCTGTCGGAGAGTAGCTTCTGGCCGCCGAGAACCGCGAGTTCGGGATTGAGCGGCCCGAGTTTGAGGAGTCCAAACGACCAGTAGAGATACCAGTCCGGCAGGATGATAGACGGTGTGGTGTTCGGGTCCGCGGGGTTCGCGATGTGCGGCGGGAGCGTCGACGACAGGAAGAAGATCATCCCCACGAAGAACGCCGTCAGCGAGAGGTTCCGGATGACCTCGTGGGGCCACGTCGGAAACGCCAACACGTCGCGCTCGACGTAGTCCGATTCGCGCCGGAGGTCCTGGTCCTCCCGCCGAGCGCGCTCGAAGTACTCGTAGGTCAGGCGTGGAAGACCCACGTTCTGTTCCTTCCGTTCGCGCCACGTCGGCGTCTCGTCGTCCGGTGGCACGGGCTGTGCTGTCCCTGCGTCGGTGTCGGTGTCTGCGTCACTCATGGTCGCGTCGCGGTTGGTGGGCGTCGCGGAGAGCGGTTGGAGGGCGATACTGGGGGAGACGCAGGCGCTCGGGCGCCTTCGTCGTGACTGAACTCGTGTCACGCCACACGTCTGTGTCCGCCACGCGCTCTTCGAAGAGTGCAGGAACTGTAAGCGCTCGCAGGAGACAGTTCCTGTTAGCTTCCAATCATTAATCGGAGTGAGAACACTCATACCCCGGGTGCGACGAGTACAACTTATGTCCGCGGATCGGATCGCCCCCGCCGCCCTCGACGACGTCCTGAGCCTCATCGCCAACGAGACTCGGCTCGAAATCCTCCGTCAGATGTGGGACGCGTATCCTGACACGCTCTCGTTCTCGACGCTCCGCTCCCGCGTCGGGATGCGGGATTCAGGAACCTTCAACTACCACGTCGACCGCCTGACCCCGGAATTTCTCCGAACGGTCGATGGGGAGTACACGCTCACGTACGCCGGCCGCACCGTCGTGGGGGCGGCCGTCTCGGGGCAGTTCACCGACGCCGACAGCGTCGAAGTCGGGCCGGTCCCAGCGGGGGACTGCCTGCACTGTGGCGGAACGGCGATGGCGCGCTACGAGGGGGGCCTCGGAATTGTCGACTGCCCGGCCTGCGACGAACTCCTCGCGCAGATGCCCGTCCCGCCGGTGACCATCGCCACGGTTGCACCCGAGGAACTGCCGGCGGTGTTCAGCAAGCACCTGTTGACCCGCGCGGCGAAACTCAGCCGCGGGTTCTGTACGCTGTGTCACGGCCGCGTCGAGGCGAGCATGACGGGCCGGTCCGAGGCTGACTCGGCGACGTACCGGTCGCTGTTGGACGTCCGCTTCACGTGCGAGGAGTGTGGCGTCCGCACGAGCCTCAACGTCGGCGCCGTGATGATGGACCATCCCGCCGTCGTCTCGGTCCTCTTCGATGCAGGTATCGACCTCCGCGAGACGTACGTCTGGAGCGTCCTGCCGCTCCTCGACCCGGAGGCCGAGGTGGTGGCGGAGGACCCGCTACGGCTCCGCCTTCGGATTCACGTCGAGGGCGACACGCTCGAACTCACCGTGGACGAGTCCGGAACGGTCCGGAACTATCGCCGTCCGTGAGGGGGGCGAGGGCCGCACCTGCGCTCATCCGGGGAGAGCGATGTTGATGGCGCCCACGACGATTCCGACGGCGCCCGTCCGGAGGCCGGCCCGGAGCCAGTCCTGCCCGGAGATGCGAGCCATGTAGGTTCCGAACGCGAACAGGACGGCCACGCCGATGAGGACGCCGAGGACCGTCGCCCACAGCAGAGAGAGGACGGTGCCGACGAAGAAGTACGGCGTCACCGGGAGCAACATACCGATGGTGGGACCGAGACCGCTCATCGCAGCGTTGATCTTCCGCGCGGCGCCCTTGCGGTCGTGGAGTTCGGTCTCGTGGAGGTCGGTGAGCATCTTCTCCTCGACCTGCTTGAGTTCGGCCAGTTTCTCCGCGCGCTCGATCTCCCAGACGCTCCAGACGCCGGACGCTGCGAGGCCGACCGTACCGCCCGCGACGATGCGGACGATCTCCAGCCCCGTCTGGTTGCCGCTGAGGAACGACCCGACGATGATGCCGATGCAGGTCAGCGTGCCGTCGAAGCCGTTCGAGATGAAGTATCGACGCGATATCGAGCGGACCTCCTCGTTCCGGAGGAGTGCCCGGTACGTCTCTAGTCTCGATGGCATCGGGGGTCAGTCGTCTTGGGGGGTCCGGCTCTCCTCGACGAGGCGCTCGCCGTACGCGATCTCGTCGATGGAGTGGATGGTCCCGCTGAGGTCCGTGATGGTCTGCTCGACGGCGTCGTAGTCGATGTCCTCGCCCTCGATGGTGAGTTTGAGGTTCTGCACCTGCTTGTCGGTCTCGAGGAGTGCCGCGTTCACCCCCTCGACGCCGTCTATCTCCGCGATGGACTGAGCGAAGTCGACGGTGTCGATCTCGTTGGGTTTGAGCAGGTCGAGGACGAGCCGATTGATGCCGGGCATTACCGGAGTGTACTGCCGGCCGGCAGGTAAGGGTTCGGCCCACAGTCTGTGACTATTCGAGCGCGGCCTCCAGCGGGAACGAGTACTCCTCGCTCAACTCCACGCCGCCGAGGGCATCGTAGAGGGAGAAGAGGTCGGCCACGTCGCTCTCGGCGTAGTCGCGGAGGAGACGCTCCAGTTCCCGGTGGGTCCGTGTCGCTTCGAGGCCAGCCGTGACGCCGTCGACGTAGCGCTCGCCGAGCACGCGCCCGACGAGCTCGCCTTTCACGTGGTCGTCCTCGACCCCCAGTTCCGCGACGTAGTCGTCGTGGAAGTCGTAGTCGTCGTACCAGACAGATTCGTTCTCGATGCCGGCGAGCCGGTAGGCCTTCCAGTCCGAGAGGACGACCTGATCGTCCCACAGTTCGTCGGCGTACCGGTCGGCCGCGGCGCGGGCGAGGTCGACGTGTTCGGGGAAGAGCCCCGACAGGTCGTCGTACGCGCCGTCGTAGCCCGTCTCTTCGAGGTCACGGGCCCACGTTCCCATGTGCACGAGGTCGAACCACGCTCCGTTGTACGTCAGCGTCCGGTCGATCTGCCGCTCCGCACACCACGAGACCACCCTCTCGAGCATGTCAGCCGTGTACTCGTCGCCCCACCCGCCCCGCCGGAAGAAGACCTCCGTCTCCGGCGTCGCCGTCTCGTCGGGGCGATACGCGACGGCGGTCGCGAGCCACTCGTAGTGCTCGGTGTTGTTGTCCCCTGTCGGCTCCTCGAACGGGCTCGCCGTCTCGATGTCGATTGCCAGCAGACCCATCAGCGAACGATGGTGTCACCGTCGGCTTAAACTGTGGCTTCGAACCGCGGTTGGTAGTCGATGGCCCGCATGGGAACGACGCACGGCCCTCGGCGATTCTCACGTCCGGAGAATCGCATCCCGCCCTTATCCCTCGTCCGAGCGAACGTCGAAGTAGCACCGATTGCAGCCCGGTTCGGCCGGGCGATCGATGCTGGTGATCTCGATGATGGAACACGACGCCGACTCGTCCGACGCCAGCCAGCGGATGCTGACCGGCATCGCCGCGCGTCTCGAGTCCGCGGTCGCCGAGTATCCCGACGCTCCCGACGAGTGCACCATCTATCCGGCCGACGCGACCGACGAGGCGCTGATGACGACGTGGATCAGCGCCGAAGAGGGGTCGTTCGTCGACCTCGACGAGATGCGGTGACCTGTCGGTCGAGTTCGCGACCGACGGGATAGCCAGTGGCGCCGCCGTTCGAGTGATTCCACAGCCATCGGAAATCGGCCCCTCACCCCACGAAGAAGAACATCGCCGAAAACGCGAGCAGGACGCCCCCGAGGAGGAAGTAGAGGAGGGCCTCCTGTCGCATTCGGGACGCGAGGTCGAGGTCCGTGTCGTCGGTCACGAGAAACTTGGGCGCGCCCCCGTCGTCGACGATTGCAGTCACCACCGGCGCCTCGACGCCGTCAGTCGCGTCGGGGTCGGTCTCGCCCGCGACCCGTGCCTGCTCGCCGAGGTCGAGCCGATACTCCTCGTACCGTCGCTCGTAGCGACCCACGGGGTCGACGTCCGTCTCCCGTTCGAGGAACTCGGCGACGAACGCGGGCGGGTCTTCGCCACCGTCGACGGTGTACTCGTCGCCGCTCGTCAACACGAGGTCGGCGTCCGCCGGGTCGACGTACGCCGACCCGGTGCCGTCGTCGACGACGAACGGGCCGAACTCTTGGTCTCTGTGTTTGGTCGTCCACGCCATGGCCTTCGGTCACAGCCCCTCCTCGTCCGACGGACTGTACTCTTCGACCTGGAGTTGCCAAGCGACGCAGTCCGTGTCGGTCAACGGCGCCGTGAACGGGTCGGCCATCGACTGTGCGCCCCCGACGATCTGGACGGCCTCACGACGCCCGTCGAGCGAGCCGATCGACGTCCGCTCGACCGACCGGGCGGAGTGCCACCGGCCGACCGCCCGGAATCCGTGATAGACGAAGAACAACCCGGCCGTGCCGGTGAGCGACGCCAAGAACCCGAGCGGGGTGGCGACGGCCACGACTGCGACGCCCACCAGCCACACCGCGACCCACCGTTTCCAGTGCTCGTTGTACTCGCCGACGTTGACCATTATTTGGTCCATGGTACCGATACACGTTGTCATGTACGGATGTTGTCCCTTTCAATATACTGGTGCACCGCCCGAGATGGCCGCTCTGGGGCAGTTTTGGACGTGTCTGACGCCGCCCCGGGAACGACCGACCGAACAGCCCGCGCGGCGTCACCGCTGTCAGTCGTCTTTACGCCCCTTTGATGAGATGGACCATCCCAACAGTCTCGGCGACGACCCACGCGACGAACAGCGCGTACGCCCCCAAGAGGACGTAGGCCTCGACGCCGGTGACCGAGAGGTCCGTCCGGAGGAACGTGAACAGGAGGACCGTCGCGAGCGTCAGCACGCCGAACATCGGGACGGCGACGGCGAAGTCCACGGCCACGGTGCCGACGATGAGGACGCCGATGGGGATGGCGACGAGCAGGTCGAACGTGTTCGAGCCGAGGACGTTCCCGAGGCTGGTGATGCCCTTGTCCGCCTTCGCCGTGCGGACGCTCACGAGCAGGTCCGGGAGGCTGGTCGCGGCCGCGATGATGGTGACGCCGGCGAGGAACTCCGGGATGCCGAACGTGTGGCCCAGCGACTCGACGCCGCCGACCAACTGCTCGACGGCGACGAGGATGACGAGCAACCCCACGGCGAGGCGGCCCCACTCGCCGCGAACCGAGATGTCGGTCGGCGCGGCCGCGGCCTCGTGGTCACCGACGTCCTGCCACTGGATGAAGAGGTAGAGGCCATACAGGAGCAGCGGCAACAGCGCCAGCGGGCGGGTGAGTTGGCCGGCCAGCGCGGGTCCGTTCGGTACGGGGTCGTAGATGACCGCGAGCGCGAACGTCACGACGAGCGCGGAGACGGCGATCATGTAGAACTGCGCCTCCTTGTAGACGATGGTGCGGTTCGTGTCCAGATGCCCCTCCGAGGCGATGCCGGAGAGCGAGGGGATGACGAGGATGTTGAAGATGGCGGACCCGACGATGGCGCCGACGCCCATGTTGAACGTCCCCGCCAGGGCAGTAAACACGACGCTGGCCAACTCCGGGAAACTCGACCCGACGGCGACGACGATTGAGCCCTGCACCACGGCCGGGAGGCCGTAGTAGCCGGAGAGATGTTCGGCCGACTCTTCGAGCCACCCGCTTCCGAACCAGATGAACCCCGTCGCGACGAGAATCACGAGGCCGTTCACGAGGGGCGTGTTCGGGAGGATACCACCGAGGACCATCGTCCCGAGGATTGCGGGCGAGTCGGATAGTTCTGATTGTCCCGCGCGGCGTCGAACGCCCCTCTGGATTGGAGCTCAGCGATGCGCTCGATTCGGCTCGGCCACGGCCCGAACCGGCGCCCCGTCGACGCCGAGCGCTAACGGGTACGCGTGGAGCGTCACGCTCCGAGGCAGTCCGCCGAGGCCGGTGAGGTTCTCGACGACGAGGCAGTCCGCACCGAGGAGCGCGTGGTGCGCGGGAACGCCCGAGGGCTCCGCCGCCGTGGCCGACTCCGTCGGCGTCGGGTCGGGGCTCAGCGTGTCGAGGCCGACGTGATAGCCCGCCTCGGCGCAGCGCTCGGCCGTCGCCGGTGCCAGATACGGATGCTCGGCGTAGCGCGGGGTGTCCCAGTACGCGTCCCAGCCAGTCCGAAAGACGAGCATGTCGGCGTCGGTGTTCGGCACGACTGTCGGCGGTATCGCGTCCCGGTCGTCGAGATTCGGCAGGTCGACGATTCGGGCGTCGAAGCGAAAGTCGGCCACGGAGAACGCGTCGAGGGTCTTCCCGTCCGGTTCGGTGTGGCGAGGTG
This sequence comes from Halobacteriaceae archaeon, assembly GCA_042216675.1. GTDB lineage: Archaea > Halobacteriota > Halobacteria > Halobacteriales > Halobacteriaceae > JBDGTS01. The sequence goes on from JBDGTS010000017.1 coordinate 14,566, forward strand.
CGTCGACGTGGGTTCCGGTGTGGCTCCCCATCTGGACGCCGGTGACGCTGTAGCCGTCGCTCTCGTGTGTCGCGTGAGACGAGAGCGCCACGTCCGGGTCGCCGGGATAGGTGGGCATCCCCGTCTCGATAGGGTGTGAGCAGTCGACGAGGGTCATCGGTTCTGGTCTCTACAGAAGGCGGAGGGAAAAGGCTGGTCGGGGGACGCACGAATGAAAAGCGGCGGGCGACGTGATGCCCACGGTAGTGTCGCCCGCCGAGAAAACCGACTACAGTTCCGGCACGTCCGACGGCACGTCGAAGTCGTGGTAGTACTCGCCCTTCTCCTTGCTGAGGATGTCGAGGACGGCGGCAGCGCCGTCGCCGGCCGCGATGACGGCCTGCCACTTCTCGGCGCGGCCCATCGCGCCCGTCGCGTAGACGTTCTCGACGGACGTCTCCATGTCGAGAGTCACGTCGACGACGTCCTCGTCGGTGAACGCACAGCCGAGGTCCTCCGCGAGACTCCGGTCACCACCGGTGGCGAGGACGACGTACGTCGCCTCGTACTCGTCCGCCTCGGTGGTCACGACGAATCCGTCGGCCGCCTCCTCGACGGCCGTGACCTCTTCCTCGTGGAGCGTCGCGCCCCGGTCCTGCGCCTGCCCGCGGGTGACCGTGAGGAACTCGTCGCCGCTGATGCTGCGCACGGCCGGGTAGTTGAACAGGTGCGCCTTGTGCATCCACGACTCGTCGGTGTCGAACGCGACGGTGTCGAGGTCGTTCTTCGCCGCGTACAGTGCTGCTGTCAGGCCGGCGGGGCCGCCGCCGACGACTGCTACGTCCGCCATGTCTCATGCCACCCGTCGCTCGGGGAAGTATTTTACCATCTGGTAAAATCCCGCCGCTACAGCACGAACGGACCGCGCTGCTGGATCGGCTCGTCGTGTGGCCGGCCGGACACGGCGGCGACGCGGAGCGACTCGTCCGCGCGGACCTCGATTTCGCGCGCCGACTCGTCGGGGAGGGGCAACACGTCCCCGTCACTGAACGCGTGCCCGTCGACGGCGCCGCGCCCGGAGACACCGTAGAGGAACCCGACCCAGTCCTCGGGTACGGTCCACGTCCACGCGTCCGTGACTGACGCGTCGAGGTACTCCATCGGCGTGTGGAGGTCGATGGGAGAGCCCTCGCCGACGACGGTGGTGACTGTCGTGCCGTCTCGCTCGACCGTCGGCAGTTCGTCGGCGCTCGCATCGACGTAGTCGGGTTCCACGTCTTTCTCTGCTCGCGGGAGGTTCACCCAGAGTTGGAGGCCGGTACACGCCTCGCCGTCGGCCGGGAACTCGGCGTGGCGGATGCTCTCGCCCGCGGTGATGCGCATCGCGTCGCTCTCGGAGGCGGTGTTGGTGACGCCCAGCGAATCCTCGTGGGCCATCCCGCCCTCGATCATGTACGAGACGATTTCGAACCCGCGGTGTTCGTGCATCGGGAACCCCTGCTCGGGGTCGATGTAGAACTGCTCGAAGAGGACGAACGGGTCGAGATGCCGCGGGAACTCGTCGGTCGGGAACGCCCGGTTCGACTGGACGCCGGTGCCGTGGCGAACGCGCTGCCCGGAGAGCGGCGTCGGGTCGTCGGTGGACATACCCGACGTACGCTTACCATGCGGTAAAATCTGGCGGAAGGGGCACGTCGCTCACTCAGAGGGGTACAGCGAGTCGAGCACGAAGTCGTCGATGGCCTGCCGTGCCTCGGTGGGCGCGTCCTCGTGCCCCAGCGCGATGCGGCGCTCCCGCGCGGCGTGAATCACGTCGGTGATGAGCTGGCCCATCCGCTCGGCGTCCACGTCGCGGAACGTCCCCTGCTCGATGCCGTCCTCGATGACGGACACGATGCTGTCACGGAGTCGGTCGTAGTGCTCGTCGAACAGTTCGCGGTGCGTCTCGTCGTTCCGGGCGTGGGCGTACAGTTCGTGGTACACCTTCATCCGGTCCCAGTGGCCGAAGTCGTCGAACTCCGGGCCGAACAGACAGCGGTCGATGCGGGCGTCGAGTTCCGCCCGCGGGCCCGCCGCAGCGTCCACGTCGACGCTCCCCTCGTACTGGTCGATGACGTACGCCAGAAACGAGGCCAGCAGGTCGTACTTCCCGTCGTAGTGGTAGTGGATGACCTGTCGCGACAGGTCCATCTCCTCGCCGATGTCCCGCAAACGGAGGTCCTTGTAGCCGTGTTCGCTCAGGGCCCTGAAGGTGGCCTCCATGATTTCCTCGCGGGTGTCCCGCGACGCGGCGCCTCCGTCTAAACCGCTCATACCGGACAGTTGGTGGGGAGACTCAAAGCCGTTTCTCCCCGACGCCACGCTTTTGGGCCGAGTCGGCATACTGGGGCGCATGCCTCCGGGAGCGGTCATCGCCGACGTCGCCGACGTGCCGGCCGACGGTTCGTACCTGTTCACGGCCGAGGACCCGTTCACGAACGAGACGGAACTCATCCTCGTCCGGTGTGACGACGACCCGGGTGTCCGGGCGTGGCACAACACCTGCACCCACGAGAGCCAGCGGTTCGACCGGGGCGACGGCGCGGCGATTCGCGACGGGGAACTCGTCTGCCCGCGCCACGGGTCGCTCTTCGACACCTGCAGCGGGGACTGTGACAACGGCCCCGCCGCGGGCACCGAACTCCCGTCCGTCGAGGTGGCCGTCGCGGACGGGCAGGTGTACCTCGCCGACGACAAGTACACCTACCTCCACGACGGCGGCATCAAGGACGAGGAACCCGGGTCCTCGTCGCACCTCTCGTTCTGAGGGCTATTCGAACGGGCCGAGGTCGCCCGTCGTCCCAATCGCCCACGTGAAGTCACCCGACTCGTGGACGCGCGCCGTGAGCGTCCGTCCACGCTCCTCGCCGGCCGGCCGCGGATTGAACGTCACCGTCCCGGTTCCGTTCTCGGGTTGCCGGCCGTCGACGCGGAACGCCACGGCGTACCACGCCGCGTGGGTGAAGGTCCCCCGGTAGGCGTCGCTCTCGTCCGGGTCGAGCGTCGTCGTCGCGGTCAGCGAGCGCTGTGCGGGCGGCACCGTCGTCGTTCCCGTGACGGTGCCGTCGCCGTCGCCCGGTTCCGCTCCGACGCCGGTGACGCGCATGCTGACGGCGTGTGGGAGCGAGTCGTCGTTCGCGAAGACGAGGGTACCGGCGGGGCGCTCCTCGGACCCGAGGAGCGAACAGCCGGCGGTACTCCCGGCGGCGAGACCTCCCAGCGTTGCGAGGAACGTTCGGCGGCGCGTGGAGGGCATCGGGTGTATGCCTGCTCGGCCCGCCGGAAAATGGTTGTGCCGTCCGCGGGCGAGGCTTCGTATCAAAACATCCATCCCCTCTCCCCCGAAAGAGCCGGCAACAGGCGTTCCCATGACCGAGAAACGAGAGTACACCGGCGACTATCCGAACAAGACGCTGTACATCCCCGGCCCGACCGAGGTTCGCGAGGACGTGCGCGAGGCGATGAACGAGCCGATGTTCGGGCACCGGATGGACCGGATGACGGACCTCTACACGACCATCGTCGAGGACACGAAGGAGTTCCTCGGCACCGACAACGACGTCATCGTCCTCACGGCCTCCGGGACAGAGTTCATGGAGAGCGCCATCCTCAATCTCGTCGACGAGGACGTCCTCGTGACGACCTGTGGCAGTTTCAGCGAGCGACAGGCGAACGTCGCCGAGCGCCTCGGGAAGAACGTCGACACCCTCGAATACGACTGGGGACAGGCGGTCAAGCCCGAGGACGTCCGCGAGACGCTCGAAGAGAGCGACAAGACCTACGACGTCGTGACGTGCGTGATGAACGAGAGTTCCACCGGCGTCCGCAACCCCATCGAGGAAATCGGCGACGTCGTCGCGGACTTTCCGGACACGCTGTTCGTCGTCGACGCCGTCTCGGCGCTGGGCGGCGACTACGTCGCCATCGACGACCACGACATCGACGTCATCTTCACGTCGGTGCAGAAGGCCTTCGCCATGCCGCCGGGCCTCGCGGTGTGTGTCGTCAGCGACGACGCCTACGAGCGCGAGGTCCAGTCCGACTCCGCCTCGTGGTACGGTGGCTTCCAGCGCTCGCTGGACTACTACGACCGGAAGGGCCAGACGCACTCCACGCCCGCCATCCCCATCATGCTGGCCTACCGCACGCAGATGAAGCACATGCTGGAGGAGGGCCACGCCGCGCGGGACGAGCGCCACCGCGAGATGGCGGAGTACACCCGCGACTGGGCCCGCGAGCACTTCGAGATGTTCCCCGAGGCGGGCTACATGTCCCAGACGGTGAGTTGCATCGAGAACACGCGGGGCATCGACGTGGCCGCGACCATCGAGGACGTGTCCGAGGAGTACGACATGGTGTTCTCGAACGGCTACGGGTCGACTCTCGGCGGCCAGACGTTCCGCATCGGCCACATGGGTGAGCACACCGTCGAGAGCATCCGGGAACTGACCGACGCCATCGAGGACGTCGCCGGCCTGTAAGCGCTTTTCAATCCCCCCAGCACAGCCGGGACAATCTCTCTCCGAACTGGGCACGTTGGACCGTGTGACGATGCCCGTCATCGAAGTCAACGGCCTACGGAAGGAGTATGGCTCGGGTGCGGAGGCCGTCGTCGCCGTCGAGGGCCTCGACCTCGGAATCGAGGCAGGCGAAGTGTTCGGCTTCCTCGGCCCCAACGGCGCCGGCAAGTCCACGACCATCAACATGCTGCTAGACTTCGTGCGGCCCACCGCCGGGTCGGCGACGATTCTCGGCCGGGACGTGACCGACGCGTCTGAGGCCCTCCGGCGCCACGTCGGCGTTCTCCCCGAGGGGGTCGGCCTCTACGGCCGTCTCACGGGGCGCCGCCACCTGGAGTTCGCGGTCGACTGGAACGACGCCGCCGACGACCCCGACGACGTACTCGCGCGGGTCGGCCTCTCAGAGGCCGACGCGGTCCGACCCGTCGGCGACTACTCGCGCGGGATGCAACAGCGACTCGCGCTCGGGATGGCCATCGTGGGCGACCCCGACGTGCTGATTCTGGACGAACCGTCCTCGGGGCTTGACCCCCACGGAATCCAGCAGATGCGCGAACTCGTCCGCGAGGAGGCCGCCCGCGGCACCACGGTGTTCGTCTCCTCGCACATCCTCGGCGAGGTGGAGGCCGTCTGCGACCGCGTGGGCATCCTCCACGAGGGGGCGCTCGTCGCCGTGGACGACGTGGACAGCCTCCGCCGCCGGGTCGGTGCCGGCGCCGACGTCCTCGACGTCGACTCCGAATCACCGTCGCTCGAAGACGTGTTCACGGCGTACACCACGGCGGACGAGGCACCCCGGGAGCGGGGGGTGGTCGCATGACGGCGACGTGGGTGGACGTGGCGCGCAAGGACGTCGAGGACGCCGCCCGCTCGAAGATGCTGTGGGGCTTCATCGCCGTCTTCGCCGCGTTCGTGACGATGGCGCTCCCCGTCGCCGACCAACTGTTCCCCGCAGCGGCGACGGTGACGCCGGCGAAGGCGCTCTCCGGCGTGGCGATGCTCGCACAGCTGTTCGTCCCGGGCATCGCGCTCGTGGCGGGCTACATGGCCGTCGTCGGCGAGCGACGGTCGGGGAGCCTCCGCGTGCTGTTGGGCGCCCCCTTCTCTCGGCGGGACGTGGTCGCCGGGAAACTAGCGGGCCGCCTCCTCGTCACGGTGCTCTCGCTGACGGTGGGCTTCGCCGTCGCCAGCGTCCTCGTCGTGACGCTGTACGGCGTGCCCGACGGCTGGGCGTTCGCGGGCTTCGTCGGCGCGGGCGTTCTCTTGGGCGCGACGTTCACCGGCCTCGCCGTCGGCGGGTCCGCGCTCGCGTCGTCTCGTGGCACCGCGATGACCGTGACTATCGGCCCGTTCATGGCGATGGTGTTCTTCTGGAAGCCCGTCGTGGCCGGCCTCTACTACGCCGTCACGGGGTCGTTGCCGGGCCTCCACGCCGAGCAGTGGTACTTCGTGCTGAAGCGCCTGAACCCGCTGGAGGCGTTCCGCGTCCTCGCGAGCACGGCACTCGACGAACGGGTGACGGCCGTCCCCCGCTTCCCCGTCGAGGACGTGCCCCGACGTGCGCCGCTCGAACAGGTGGAGCTAGCCAATCGGCTCGCCGGGCCGGTGCCGTTCTACCTCGACCCGTGGTTCTCGGCCGTCGTGTTGCTCGCGTGGGGCGCCGTTCCGGTCCTCCTCGGGGTCCGGCACTTCGACCGGTCGGACCTCGGGTAGCCCTCAGACACCGTCGAAGAGGGCGTCCAGCACGTTGCGCTCGGCGCGTTGGAGATGCTCCGCGACCGTCGAGGAGTCGAGGCCGACCGCCGCGGCCACGTCCTCCGTCGACGCCTCGCGGGGCACGTCGTAGTAGCCCATCTCGTAGGCCGTCCGCAGCACGTCGCGCTGGCGGTCGGTCAGCCGCTCGGCCGCGTTCGCCGCCGACCCCTCGTAACTGGTCAGACGCCGGAGAATCGGGTTCATGCCCGCCTCGTCGTTGGCGGCGACGCTCTCGCTGATTTCGTCCTGCGAGCCGACGACGGAGAGGTCGATGCCACCCTCGTGGACGCTCGCCACGTCGTGGGCCGTCGCTCGCTCGTCGAGACCGTGCTCCGCGTCGTGCGTCGGCTCGACCTTGCAGAGATACGTGACGCCCGCCGCTGAGGAGGTGAGGCGCTCCCACCAAACGACCGACTCGAACCGGTCGAGGTCCGCGGGCGGGATCGGCTCCGCGACGCGCACTTGCAGAATCCCGCCCGCGCCGTGGCAGACGAGTTCGGTCACGTCGCGGAGGCTCGCCTCCCGCGTGGCCTCGACGACGTCGGCGATGCCGATGGCCTCGAGTTCGGCGTCGCTGAGTTGGATGATGGCTTCGCGCATCGGTGTGGCCCGCGGCCGCTGACCACGGGTCGTCGTTCGACTACGGGATGGACTCGGATAAATCTCCGCTCACAGCCGTCGTGCGCGCCGGGTGTGGGCCGCCGCGTCTGCTCGGTCCGCGTCGAACAGCCACACGAACACCGGCACGTAGAGGAGCCACGCGAGGACGAACCCAGCCCCGAACAGGACGCTCCGCGTTTCGAGTGCCATCAGAACGCCGTCCGCACAGCCGACGAACAGGACGACGACGGCCAGTATCGCCGGCGACGGCCGGTCGAGCCAGTCGTACAGCACACCGACGAGCGACCCGACGACGTAGCCCGTGGCGTACCGCGCCGTCGCGGCGAGGGCGACGTTGCCCCAGAACAGCGCCGCCACCGGAATGCCGCCGACCCCGAGTGCGGCCAGCATCGGCTCGACACCCGCGTAGACTGACTGCCGCGTGTGCAGGACGCTCAGGGCGGCGAGCGCTCCCGTCAGGAGGCCGACGACCCGGCCCGCCTTGACGCCCGTTTTCGCCGGGTCGACGCGTTCGACCATCCGGCCCGTCTACTCCAGCGACACGGCGGTGCCGTATGCGATGACCTCCGACCCGCCTTTGGCGATGGAGGAACTCTCCATCCTGACGTTGACGACGGCGTCGGCGCCCATCGACTCCGCGTCCTCCTTCATCCGTTCGAGCGCTTCGTCGCGGGCATCGGTCAGGAGTTCGGAGTAGGCGCTCAGTTCGCCGCCGGTGATGTTGCGGATGCTCTGCGTGATGTCGCGGCCGACGTTGCGCGCCTTCACCGTGTTGCCCCGCGCGATGCCGAGCGGTTCGTCGATTTCGCGACCGGGGACCGTTTCAGTCGTGACGAACTCCATACGCGTTTCTGTGGGCGCGCCAGTAATGAAACCCCGGCAACTGTGTCAGGGGTAGAGCGGCCGGTTCGTCGCCGCTTCGGGCCCCTTGCGGAGATGACGCCCGGCGCCGCTCTCGGGAGTGTGCCTCCCTAACCAAGATTGAAGTATCACCGCCACGACGTGACTCCCGTGACTGCGTAGCCAGCGGGGTAACTGAACCGCTCGGTTGCCCGTTGCCCATCACGCCGGGTATCGGCCCCGTCTCCAGCGCCTTCTATCGCACACTCTCGTTCGCTCACTGCCGACCGCCGTTCGAATCCAGCACGCACCATGACAGACACCGACACCGCTCGCGGCGTCCTCCTCGGCCTCGCCTGCGGCGACGCCCTCGGACGCCCAATCGAGTTCAAATCCGCGCGACGCATCGACAACGAACACGGCACCGTCACCGAGATGCTCGGCGACGGCGCCCACGGCCAGCCACCGGGCACCATCACCGACGACGCGGAAATGGCGCTCTGCATCGCACGCAGTCTCGCCGACTGCGGGACGTTCGACCCGGCCGACGTAGCCGGCCGATTCCTCGACTGGTACCGCAGCGACCCGTTCGATATCGGCCTGATGACCGTCGACGCCCTCCGTCACCTCCGGGACGGCGCGTCGTGGGACGAGGCCGGCCAGACGGTCTGGGAGCAGCGTCCAGAGGGCCAGAACGCGGGCAACGGGAGCGTGATGCGGTGCGCACCGCTGGCCGTCGCCTACGGGGACGACCCGGCCCGCCTCGCAGACGTCAGCCGGCAGTCCTCGCGCATCACCCACGCCGACCCGCGGTGTACGGTCGGCTGCGCCGTGCTGAATCTCACCATCGCCGGCGTCAGAGACGGGTCGCCGTCGCCGCTCGCTGACGCCCTCGGGCATCTCGGCGACGACGTGCCCGACGAACTGGGGGCGGCGCTCGACGCTATCGCCGCCGGCGAATCGCCGCCCGAGTTGCCCACCTCAGGCTACGTCGTCCACACGCTCCAGACGGCGCTCCACGACGGTCTGCGCGCCGCCGACGCCGAAACGGCCATCGTCACGGCCGTCAATCGTGGCGGCGACACGGACACTATCGGCGCCGTCACGGGCGCCGTCGCCGGCGCTCGGTTCGGCGAGTCCGGCCTCCCCGACCGCTGGCTTGCGGCCCTCGACGGGACCACGGAACTCCGTTCGCTCGCCGACACGCTCTCGTCCCTGTCGGATTGAAGGCCCTTGGCCCCGAAGCCGATTGCATGTGCGGCCGAAACGCGCTGTTCCTCGACCGGCGCACCCTCGAAGCCCGGTTCGACGCCGAACTCGTCGTCGACGGCGGCTACACCCCCCGCTACAACGTCGCACCGGGGGACCGACTCGAAGTGGTCACGAACGAGGCCCCGGGCGAAATCGACCGCTTCCACTGGGGTCTGATACCGGAGTGGGCCGACGCGCCGACGGCGAGGCACTTCAACGCCCGGGCGGAGTCGGTCGCCGAGAAACCGCTCTTCGAGCGAGCGTCGGCGTCGCGGCCGTGTCTCGTCCTCTCCTCGGGGTTCTACGAGTGGGACGACGCGAATCGGCCGCACCGAATCTATCGCGAGGACGGCGCGTTCGCGATGGCCGGCCTGTGGCGCGTCTGGCGCGGCGACGACGGCCTCGTGGCGTGCGTGACCGTACTCACGACCGAAGCGAACGAGACGATGCGGCCGATTCACGACCGGATGCCGGTGGTTCTGCCCCCGGACGCCGAATCGGAGTGGCTCACCGCCGACCCCGGGGTCCGGTCGGACCTCTGCCGGCCGTTTTCGGGTGACCTGACCGTCGATCCGATTTCGACGCGCGTCAACGACACCGCGAACGACGACCCGAACATAATCGAACCGCTCGGGCACGAACAAACTGGTTTGGGGGAGTTCGGATGAGAGGGGTCGGCGCGGCCACGTGGTGGGGTCGGCGCTCAGGACCACGCCTCCCGCAGAAACACCAGCACCCCGCCCAGCATCGCTAGATTGCCGAAGAACGCCAGTCGCTCGCCGCTCCGGTCGTCCTCGTCGGCGTTCCAGAAGTCGTGCATCGTCAGCGTGACGCCGGTCAGAAACCCCGCGGCGGCACCGGTCGCTAGCCTCGGGAGGCGCCACAGGGCGATGCCGAGGCCGGCGACGACCATCGTCCCCGACGCGAGCGGTGCCAGCACGTCGGGCATCGGAACGCCGGCAGACTCGGCGTAGGAGACTGTGTCCTCCATGTCGCGGAAGTCCTCGGAGGCCTGCAGGGCGAGGCCGAGTCCGAGCGCGATGCGACCGAGCCGTGAGAGCGAAGCGCCATCGCTCCCCGTCGAATCGGACATACGCGACTGTTCTCGCCCGAGACCAAAAGTGTGGTTGGCAGCCAGAGCCGTCGCTCGGGAGTGTTGAGCGACGGTGTAGGTCAGCGGCGGGACCGCACGTGGAGACCACGCGTGGCCGAAAGGCGCCGTCTGACCGTGCCGTCTCGTATACGGAGGCGCCAGTCACTCAAGACACCTTCGGTCCGACCGCCCGTCACTCGGCCGCAAGGCGGTCCGCGGCCGGGGTCACTCCGCTCGGGACACGACAGCGTCGAGCGCGTTCTGCATGACGCTCCGGAGCCCCTTCTCCGCGTTCTGTCGCAAGGCGTCCCCCTCGCCGCCCGTCGCGACGACGTCGCCGTTCCGGTGGACGAGTCGCCAGCGCCACTCGTCGGCGGTGTCCTGATACACCTCGAAGCGACCGAGCGAGGACCGCGGCACGTCCGGCGCGTCCGCGGCGAAGTCGTCGTCGAGGGCCTCGGTCGCGGGCGAGGCCGGGGGAGACAGGGTTATCCCCGTTCGGCCCCTACTGAGACACAGTACCGTGCCGACCAATCCCTCCACCACGTTCGACGAGTCGCCGCGACCGAAGGACGCGCTGTTCTGCCCCGACTGCGGGCACGAGAGCGGCGTCGACGGCGACTGGTGTGTCCGCGACGAGGGCGAAAGCCGCGTCTACGACTGTCCGGAATGCGGCACCACCATCATCAGGCGCGACGACGCGCGACCGCTGCTCTGTCCCTGAGGGGCGGTCCCGCGCCGGAAGGTTTAGGCGCTCTCCACGGAAGGAGTGAGCCATGGCTCGACACGACGAGAGCGTGCGACGCGGGGTAGACCGATGATTCACAGCGACTGGGGCCAGTGGTTCGTCGACGAGGAGATCGACGGTTCGGACGTAGAGGGCGTCTCGCTGTGGTATCTCGGCGTGACCGGCTTCGCCGTCCGCACGCCCGAAGTGACCGTCTACATCGACCCGTACTTCAGCACCGAGCGTGACCGCGAACACGTCGCGCGGATGCCCCCGGTGCCGATGGAGCCACAGTGGGCCGACGCCTGCGACGCCGTGTTCTGCACGCACGACCACCGAGACCACTTCTGGCCGCCGTCCTTCGGCCCGCTTCTCGGCGACGACGCGTCGGTCCACGCGCCGGCGGAGTGCTACGAGAACCACGACGTGAGCGACATCCCTGCCGGCCAGCGGGAAGTCGCCGCGCCCGGCGACTCCTACGAAATCGGGGACCTCACGGTCCACGTCCGGGGCGGCAACGACCCGGACGCAGACGGGAGCGTCACCTACGTCTTCGAGCACGAGGCGGGGACGATTTTCCACGGCGGCGACAACCGCCCCTGCGAGGCGTTCCACGACACGGGCGACGAGTTCGACATCGACCTCGGCACGCTCGCGTACGGCACCGTCGGCCGCCTCCTGAACGACGACGGCGAAGTAGTGCGGCGGAAACTGTACAACAGCACCGACGACGTCATCGAGGCCGCGAACGCCCTCGAAATCGACCGGCTGGTGCCGACTCACTGGCGTCGCTGGCGGGCGATTCAGGCCGACCCCGGGGCGCTGTCGAAGGCCGCGACGACGTTCCCCTACCCGCACGTCATCGAGGAGATAGAGGTGGGTGACCGACTGCGACTCGGCCGGCCGGGCGTCATCCCGCCCACGCACCTCGGCGGCGAGTGACCGGCGGGCGTTCGAGGCAAATCCTAATAGCCGGCGGCGCCACGGCCCCTCAATGCCACGACTCGAAACGCTTCGCATCTATCCGGTGAAGGGACTCGACGGCGTGACGGAGGACGCCGCTGCGGTTCTCGGCGGCGGCACGCTGGCTGGCGACCGGGAGTTCGCGCTGTTCGACGCCGACGGCGAGGTCATCAACGGGAAGCGGACCGACCGGGTCCACGACCTCCAGACGGACTACGACCGGGCGTCACGGTCGCTCACCGTCGAGACGCCCGCGGGGGAGACGGCGACGTTCGCGCTGGACGAGGAGCCGGAGCGTGCCGCCGACTGGTTCGGCGACTTCTTTGGCGAAGACCTGACGGTCCGCCGGGACACGTCGCTCGGGTTCGTTGACCGCCGGGAGATGGGGCCGTCGGTCATCAGCACCGCGACGCTAGAGACAGTAGCGTCGTGGTTCGACGAGATGACGGTCGCGGGTGCGCGGCGACGGCTCCGCGCGAACGTCGAGATTTCGGGCGTCCCGGCGTTCTGGGAGGACCGCTTCGTCGGCGAAGACGCCCCGGCGTTCGCGGTCGGTGGCGTCCGGTTCGAGGGTGTGACGCCCTGCGGGCGGTGTGTGGTGCCACGGCGTGACCCCGACACGGGCGAGCCGATTCCCGAGTTCCGCGAGACGTTCCTCGAAAAGCGCGCGGAGACGTTTCCGGAGTGGGCCGACGAGGACGCCTTCGAGCATTTGTACACGGTGATGATTATCACCCGCGTCCCCCAGTCGCACCGCGACGAGACGCTTCGCGTCGGCGACGACGTGTCAGTCCTGAACTGAGGGGCGCTACTCTCGCACGACAAGCGTGTCTCCGACCCTGTCGCCGAGACGCCTGTCGCGGTCCGAGAGCAAGAGCGCGACGATGCCGACGAGGTAGAACAGCGGGAGCCAGTCGACGAGTCTGAGCGCGTTGCGGACCAGCGAGGCGCGGAGCGACGGCGCGGCCCCGTCGTCGCCGACGACGCGGATGCTCACGAGGTACTTCCCGATGGTCTTGCCGTAGCGCCACTCCGCGAGCGTGTGGTAGCCGATGCCGAGGGCGAGCCAGAGGCCCAGAGCGACAGTCGCCGGGGTGCCTTCGAGCGACGCGTTGACGCCCTCAGCGGTCGTTTCGAGTTGGCCGGTGGCCGCCGCCACCGGGTAGATAGCCACGAACAGGAACACGAACCAGACGCCCGAATCGATGGCCATCGACACGCCGCGGATGCCGAGGCCACAGGTGTCGGGGCTGTCAGCGTCGTCCATGTCCGAGCATGGCGGCCGGGGCATAAAGACCCGCCCGGGGCGTTTCTCCCCGCGAAGCCCTACCGCTGGACGTCGTAGAGGCGCCGGAACGCCGTCGGGGAGAAGCGCAGTTCGACGCGGCTCGGGGGCCGACCCTTGCCCGAGGCCGCCGCGGATTTCACGCGCTCGACGACCCCGATCTCCGCCATCTCGTAGAGGAACCGCTTGACGGTGCCCCGCGAGAGGTCCACGTCGGGGGAGTCGCTGATGGCCTCCGTCGTCGCGGTGACGGAGGCCCGCTTCTCCGCGTCGAGTTCCACGAGGCGCCGGAGGACGAGTTGCTTGTTCGGGGGGAGCGACAACACCCGCGCGAGGGAGACCGACGGCTGTGGAATCTCCTCGATGGCCGCCGTCACGTCCGCGTCCGTGAGTCGGGCGCGGTCCGCTCTGTCGGCCCGGTCCGCGGCGACGAACAGGGCCGTCAGCGCGTCGTGGGCGTTCCCCGCGGCCCAGTCGGCGATGCGGCGCGCGAGTTCGTGGTCGAGGACCTGCGGTGCGAGACCGGCGGACGACCGGGTCATCAGCACGTCGACGAGCATCTGCCGGCGGTACGGGTCGATGTGAATCTCGGTCGCCGTGTACTCCGTCAGCGGCGTCTCCGAGGGGTCGTCGCGGCCCACCGCGAGCCAACTCACGTTGCTCGGGAGGCCCGCGAACAGGTCCACGAGGTCGGCGGTGTCGATGGCGTCGGGTTCGCCGACGTGGTCCACGGCGACGACGACGCCCGTGTGTGACCCGGCGAGTCTGTCGTGGAGTCGCTCTCTGAGGTCGGCCGTGCTGATGCCGTGTTCCGGCACTCGCTCCTCGACGAGCGCGTCGAGAACGCGGTGGTAGAAGGCGAACTCGCTCGCCGTCTGTCGGAGGTCGATGTACGCGACGCCCGGCGCCGACTGCGCCTCCACCCGCGTGCTGGTGTGGATGACGGCGCCCGTCTGGACCGACAGCCGTTCGAGATGCGCGAACAGCGCCGTCACGATGGCGGACTTCCCCGATCCGAACTCGCCGTGCAGATACGCGTTCGGGGGGAGGCGCCCGTCGAACACCGGGTCGAGGTGGTCGAGCAGTCGCTCGAAGGCGGGCCCTCGGTCCGAGGGGTCGTCGATGTGCGCGACGGGCGACAGCGCCTCGTAGTCCTGTATCAGCCGCTGCTCGTCGCCGCGACGCTGGCGCCGCCGGATGCGTGTCTCAATATCCATGCGTGCCTCCGCGAACCGACATCTCGGGTTCCGTCCACACCGACAAAAGGACCCCGGTCGCGAGAGGACCGAGCGGTGAGGCGGACTCGGCCACGGTCAGAGCGCGAGGTAGCCGCTGTTGGGGATGACGTCCGCGAGATACAGGACGCCGACGGCCAGCATTACGGCGGCGATGGCCATCGCCGGGGGGTCCACGTGCGTGTCGGAGTGCGCGTAGAACACCCGCTGGCTGGCCTCGCCGATGACGCCCGCGACAGCGCCGAGCGCACCGGCAGCGAGGAGCGCTACCAGTTGGCTCTCGGCCATCGGCATCGCGACGACGGCGCCGACGGAGCCCATGAGCGTCATGTGGTGGGTGACCGGAATCTTCTCGACGCCGAGCTGGAGGAACAGCAGGCTCATGGCGGAGATGGCGTACCCCATGAAGATGCTGCCCGTCTGCAGCCAGATGTAGCCCGCGAGGACGCCCCCCACGAGGCCGATTGCGGTGACGCCGGACCAGCGGTACTGGTGTGGGAGCCACGGCTCCGTGGCCAGCCGAACCGACTCGGTGCCGCCGTCGGTGGCGCGGGTCTCCTCTCGCTCGAACGGCGACATGTCGAAGACGCTCGACCCGGCCGCCCGGCCGACGATGGGGTAGCCGAAGACGAGGCGGGCCACGACTGCCGTCGCGACGACGGAGAGTGCGATGCCGTCCGTCGGCACGCCGAGACTGCCGCTCACCTTCGCGATGAGCATGCCGAGTGCGCCGAAGACGGCACCGACGGCGAGGACGTCCGGCTTGGTCCCGAACGCGTACAAGATGTTCTTCCCGAAGTGGTAGTCCCAGCCGTCAGGCTCCATCTCCGGGTACTTCACGCCGGCGTAGGCGGACGCGGCGACGCCGCCCGCGAAGGCGATGTGCGGACCGGTGATGGCGCCGAAGCCGATGACGCCGGTGAGGCCGGTTCCGAGTTCCCCCTTCGGAACGGCCTCTAGCCCGCCGATTTGGCGCTGGAGGATTGCGACGCCCTCCCCGAGGAAGACGACGAAGCCGGTGAAGATGAAGGCGGGAAGCGCGCCGATGGCGGCACCGAACGCGCCGCCCGCGAGGGCGGTGATGAGAAGCACCGCGAACGCCTCGTACTCCATCCCGATGACCGGGACCGTTTGGAGAGCGGCGAGGCTCATTCGCCGTCCTCCCTCGCCCAGTCGAGCGAGCGTTCGACGGCGTCGCCCCAGCGGTCGTACATCGCGTCCGCCTGCTCGGTGTCCATCTCGGCCGCGAACTCGCGGTCCACCTGCCAGTTCGACCGGAGTTCGTCGAGGGTGTCCCAGTAGCCGACGGCGAGACCCGCCGCGTAGGCGGACCCGAGCGCCGTCGTTTCGTCGACTTCGGGGCGCACGATGTCAGTCTGGATGATGTCCGACTGGAGCTGGCAGAGATAGTTGTTCTTCACCGCGCCGCCGTCGACGCGGAGCGACGTGGTCTCGACGCCGGAATCCGCCTCCATCGCCTCGGCGATGTCGCGGGTCTGGTACGCGATGGCCTCCAAGGTGGCGCGCACGATGTGGGCCTTCCGCGTGCCGCGGGTCATCCCGACGATGGTCCCGCGGGCGCGGCCGTCCCAGTGGGGTGCGCCGAGGCCCGTGAACGCGGGGACGACGTAGACGCCGTCCGTCGAGTCGACGGAGCGCGCGAGTTCGGCCGTCTGCGCCGCGTTGTTGATGAGGTCCACGTCTTCGAGCCACTCGATTGCGGCGCCGGTGACGAAGATGGAGCCCTCGAGCGCGTACTGCACCGGTTCGCCGGACAGCTGGAAGCCGACGGTGGTGAGCAGTCCGTGGTCGGACTCGACGGCCTCGGTCCCGGTGTTCATCAGGTAGAACGAGCCGGTGCCGTACGTGTTCTTCGCGTCGCCCGCGTCGAAGCACGTCTGGCCGAACAGGGCCGCCTGCTGGTCGCCGAGGGCGCCAGCGACGGGCACCTCGGCGCCGAGGAAACCGTCGGCGTCGGTGTGGCCATAGAGGTTCTCGTCGGAGGACGGGCGGACCTCCGGCAACATCGCCTCGGGCACGTCGAACTCGTCGAGGAGTTCCTCGTCCCACTCCATCTCCCGGATGTTGTACAGCATCGTCCGGGAAGCGTTCGTCACGTCCGTGATGTGGTTGCCCGTCAGCTTGTAGATGAGCCACGAGTCGATGGTCCCCATCAGCAGTTCGCCGTTCTCCGCCCTGTCCCGGACGTTCCGACCGCGCGAACTCTGAAGCTTGAGCGGTTCGGCGTTGTTCAGAATCCACTCGGTCTTGGTCGCCGAGAAGTACGCGTCACACTCCAGCCCGGTCTTCGCGCGGATGTCCTCGACTTTGCCCTCGTCCTGCAGTTCCTCCACGCGGTCCGTCGTGCGTCGGTCCTGCCAGACGAGTGCGTTGTGGATCGGCTTGCCGGTTTCGGCGTCCCAGACGACTGTCGTCTCGCGCTGGTTCGTGATACCGAGCGCCGCGAGTTGCGACGCCTCCAGTCCGGCGTCGTCGAGTCCGGCGGTGACGACTGCCTCGGTGTTCTCCCATATCTCGACGGGGTCGTGTTCGACCCAGCCCGGATTCGGGTAAATCTGTTCGTGTTGTTCGTACGCGTTGGCGATGACCTCCCCCTCGTGGTCGAAGACCATGAAGCGGGTGCCCGTCGTCCCTTGGTCGATAGCGCCGACGTATTCGTGTGCCATGGGTGGGATGGAGACAAAGTTTACTCACTTTGCCGCTGTGCTGGTAAACAACATGGTACATCATAATAAATGTTCCCCAGAGCGGCCGGTAATCCGATTATTTGGGTCGCCAGTTCACCCCTCCGAGGTGAAACGGCGGCTAACCGGCAATAATTTACTGAACAGCCTCACCCACCGATTAAATAAAGTGGGTCGGCCCTAATGTGTGTGTACGAATGGCATCGGCACCACACATACTCGTCATCGGCGGCGGTTCGACGGGGGCGGGGACCGCCCGGGACCTCTCGATGCGGGGGTTCGACGTGACCCTCGTGGAGCAAGGGAACCTCACCCACGGCACGACGGGGCGGATGCACGGCCTCCTCCACAGTGGGGGTCGCTACGCCGTCTCCGACCAAGCCAGCGCGACGGAGTGCATCGAGGAGAACCGCGTCCTGCGGGACATCGCCAGTCACTGCGTCGAGATGACCGGCGGCCTCTTCGTCAAGCGCCCGGAGGACTCCGAGGAGTACTTTCAGGAGAAACTGCGCGGCTGCGAAGAGTGTGGCATCCCCGCGGAGGTGCTTTCGGGTGCGGAGGCCCGGGAGATGGAACCACACCTCGCAAAAGACGTGGAGAAGGCGATCGCCGTCCCGGACGGCGCCGTCGACCCGTTCCGCCTCGTCGTCGCGAACGCCGCCAGCGCCATGGAACACGGCGCGCGCATCGAGACACACTCCACCGTCACCGACGTCCTGGTCGAGGATGGCGATGTGGTCGGCGTCGAAGTCGAACACGGCTCAGACCCGGCCGAGCGCGGCCACGGCACCGTCGGCGGCACCGAGGAGATTCGGGCCGACTACGTCGTGAACGCGACGGGCGCGTGGGCGGGCCGAATCGGCGAGATGGCCGGCGTCGACATCGCCGTTCGCCCCTCGAAGGGCGTCATGACCATCATGAACGTCCGGCAGGTGGACACGGCCATCAACCGCTGTCGGCCGAAGGGCGACGCGGACATCATCGTCCCCCACGAGACGACGGCCATCCTCGGCACCACCGACGAGGAGGTGGCCGACCCCGAGGAGTTCCCCGAGGAGCAGTGGGAGGTGGACCTGATGATAGAGACGCTCTCCGAGCTGGTGCCGATGCTCGAAGACGCGCGCACGATTCGCTCTTTCTGGGGTGTGCGCCCCCTCTACGAACCCCCGGACGTGGCCAGCGAGGACCCCACCGACATCACGCGGGACTACTTCCTGCTCGACCATCAGGTGCGCGACGGCCTCGGCGGCATGACCAGCATCGTGGGCGGGAAGTTCACCACCTACCGGATGATGGCGGAAGAAATCACGGACCACGTCTGCGAGCAGTTCGGCGTCGAGACTGGCTGTCGCACCGCAGACGAACCCCTCCCGGGAAGCGAGGACTTCAGCGTCCTGCGGGACTACATGGACGAGTTCGGCCTGCGCTCCCCAATCGGTCAGCGAAGCGTCGAGCGCCTCGGCTCGCGAGCCGAGGCGGTGCTGGACACCGACGGCCCGAATCCGACGGTGTGTGACTGCGAGGCTGTCACGCGCGCGGAGGTGCAGGACGCCATCGGACAGTCGGGCGCGGACCTCAACGCAGTCCGCATCCGCACGCGGGCCTCGATGGGGAACTGTCAGGGCGGCCTCTGCTGTCACCGCCTCGCCAACGAACTCCACGACACCGAAGACGAGGCGACGGCGCGCGCGGCGTGGGACGACCTGTTGCAGGAGCGCTGGAAGGGCCAACGACACGCGCTCTGGGGTGAGCAACTGTCCCAAGCGATGCTGAACTACGCGCTCCACGCGACGACGCAGAACCGGGACCACGACCCGGCCGACGAGGGCGCCGTCGACTTCGACGCGTTCGACGCCGGGGCCGCGACGGACGGAGGTGTCGCCGGTGGCGATTGAGTCAGCGGTGCTGGTCGTCGGTGGAGGCCTCGCCGGCCTGACGAGTGCGCTCGCGGCGGCCCGTGAGGGCGCCGACGTGCGCCTCGTCTCCTACAAGCAGAACACGCTGGCGCAAGCCTCGGGCCTCGTGGACATCCTCGGCTACACGCCGGCCGGCGAGGGGCCGATTGTCGACCCGTACGCGGAGATTCCGAACCTGCCCGCCGAACATCCCTACTCGACCGTCGGCGTCGAGGCGGTGCGCGAGGCGATGGCCCTGTTCGACGACGCCGCGCCGGACTACCGGGGCGCCCACACGGACGCGAACGCCTTGCTTCCGACCCACGGCGGGACGGTGAAGCCGACGGCGCGCTATCCGGCCGGGGCGAGCGCCGGCCTCGCGAGCGACGGACGAGACGCCCTCCTCGTCGGCTTCGAAGCGATGACGGACTTCGACGCGCCCCACGCCGCCGCCCACCTCGACGCGGCGGGCGTCCCCTTCGACGTGCGGGGCGTCACCGTGTCGTTCCCGGGCGACTTGCGGGCCGACGCGAAAGTCACGCGCTTCGCGAAACTGCTCGACGCCGACAGCACCGTGACCGTCGAGGGGCGAGAGCGACCCGTCAGGGACGCGCTCGCGGAGCGGGTGGCGGCCGAACGCGAGGGCGAGGCGCGGGTCGGCTTCCCGGCCGTTCTCGGCGACGACGAGGGCGCCGAAGTGCGGGCCAGCCTCGAAGCGCGACTCGACGTGGACGTGTTCGAGGTCCCGATGGGGCCGCCCTCGCTCCCGGGTCTGCGCCTCGAAGACGCCCTGTTCGATGCCCTCGATGCGGCCGGCGCAAGCATCGAGACGGGCAACCCCGTCGTCGACTACGACGGCGACGACCGAATCGAGCGGGTGTACGTCGAGAAGAACGGCGCGCGCATCCCGAACGAGGCCGAGCAGTACGTCCTCGCGACTGGGGGCCTCGTCGGCAAGGGCGTGGAGTCCGACCGCGAGGAGGTGTTCGAGCCCATTTTCGACTGCCACGTTCCCCACGGCGACGACCGCTACGACTGGTTCGCGGACGACGCCTTCGGCGACCACTCGTTCGCCCGGTTCGGGGTCCCGACCGACGGCGCACTACGCCCGACGGCGGCCGACGGCACCGTGGAGTTCGACAATCTGCGCGCCGCCGGGTCGGTCCTCGGCGGCTACGACTTCGCCGCCGAGAAATCCGGCGGCGGCGTCTCCATCGCGACTGGCTACGTCGCCGGGACGCACGCGGCAGCGGAGGTACGATGAGCGATACCCATTCCAACGACACCGACTTCGAGCCGACAGAACCGAACACGGACGAGGAGTTCGAACCCGTCAGCGTCTTCGGCGACGCCGAGGACTTCGACTTGCGCTCGGGCGCGGATTCCTGCTACAAGTGCTCCTCCTGTGACACAAGTTGCCCCGTCGCGGAGGTGAACGACGACTTCCCGGGGCCGAAGTTCCAGGGGCCCGAGCAGTGGCGCCTCAAGCAGAGCGACGAGGACCACAGCGTCGACGACTCGGTGATGGAGTGTTCGAACTGCATGCGCTGTGACGACGCCTGTCCCTCGGGCGTGCCGCTCTCGCAGATGCACAACACCGCGCGCGGCGAGTACGTCAGCGAGGAGATGTCGAAACTCTCCGTGAAGTACTGGCGCAACCGCATCCTCTCGAACTACCGCACGTCGGCGTGGCTGGCGAGCAAGGTCCCCCGCCTCGCGAACGCCGCGATGAACTTCGGCCCGGGGCGCTGGCTCTTGGAGAAGACGATGGGCGTCACCAGCGAACGCGAGTTCCCCGAGTTCGCCACCGAGACGTTCCGCGAATGGTGGGAGCGCGAGGGCGCGGCCGCCGGGTCCAGAGAGCGGGCGCGCGAGAACCGTGAACGACGCGGCGAGGACCCCGAGGCCGACAAGAAGGTGGCCTACTTCCACGGCTGTTACTCGAACTACAACACGCCCGAGGTCGGGAAGGCGATGGTCCGCGTCTACGAGCACTTCGGCTACGAAGTCGTCGTTCCGGAACAGCGGTGCTCGGGCACGCCGATGTTCGCCAACGGGATGCTGGACGACGCGCGCCGTCACGCGGAGGTCAACGTCTCCTCGATGGCGGACCTCGTGGAGCAGGGCTACGACGCCATCGCCTCGTGTACCTCCTGCTCGATGGCGATTCGACAGGAGTACCCCGAACTGTTCGACATCGAGGGCGTCGACGAGGTGGCGAGTCACACGTTCGAGTCCATCGAGTATCTTCGCGTCCACGAGGACCTGCGAGCGGAGATTTCCGAGGCCGACGTCGACGGCGACCTCGCGGACGAGTTCGCGTACCACGCGCCCTGTCACGCCCGGAATCAGGGCCTCGAACGGCAGGCCGTCGAACTGTTCGGGGACCTCGACGGCGCCGGCGTCGAGGACGTGGGGGACTCCTGCTCGGGCATCTCGGGCACCTACGGCTGGAAGGAAGAGAAGTACGAGACGTCGATGCAAATCGGCGACGAGATGTTCGAGCACATGGAGTCGGCGCCGGGCGAGACGGGCATGACGGAGTGCCCGACGTGCGCGATGCAGATGGAACACGGCACCGGCTACGAGGTCCGACACCCGCTCGAACTGCTCGAAGCGGCGGTGGTGGAGTGAGATGCAGATTGCGCTCATCGCCCACGACGACGAGAAGCCCGACATGATGGACTGGGCAACCGAGCACGCCGACTTCCTCGGTGCCAACGACCTCATCGCGACGGGGACGACGGGGTCGCTGTTGAACGAGGAGACGCCCCTCCACGTGACGCCGCTGGAGTCGGGAGCGCTGGGCGGCGACTTGCTCATCGGTGCGGCCATCGTCGAGGGCGAGTGCGACGCCGTCGTGTTCTTCCGGGACCCGATGACGGCCCAGCCACACGAACCGGACATCTCCGCGCTATTGCGTATCTGCGACGTGCGCGGGATTCCGCTGGCGACGAACCGGGCGAGTGCGACGGCGCTGGTGGAGGGCCTCGACGCGTTGGCGTGAGCGAATCGGAGATACGTTGACGGAGCGTCAACCCGCTGAAAACATGGGACTGGGAACGCCGTCGGTGCGGCCGTCATGGTCGGCCTCGGGATGACGGTGGCCTGCGGGCCCCCCGGTTCAAGGGCTGGCAGTGCCGGAATCGCTACGACACCGTCCGTAACACGCCGACCGCGACGCCCGCGACGGTGCGGGCCGGCGACACCGTGTTGCTGTCCGGTCTCGCTCGGGGGCGGGGCGCGTCACCGGACCGGTGTCCGGCGACGAGGCCCTCCTCGCCGCGTGGACACTCGACGAGTGGCAGGAGAGCACCCAGATGAAGTACTGGTCACCGACGGTGCGGGGCCTCCGGCACACGACGCTCCGCAGCGAGGACGAGACGACGGCCGTCTCGATGCCGGCCCGCGAGAGCGAGGAGCGCACCGGGGCGACGACGAGTATCTTCGGCTACGACGCCGTGGTCGGCTTCGAAATCGGCGAGACGCCCCTCGAACTCGATTCCTTCGACGGTGCGCTCACCGTCATCGCCGGCACGATGCTGTTCGCCGGAGCGGCCGTCTCGGGTTGAGCGGACGATGGGCTAGCCGGTCGCCGTCAGTCGCGCCCCCAAACGCACGACTAAGCGCCACGCTCACTTCGTCACCTGCCGGCAAAAAAGCGACCAGCGATGTTGGAGCCGTCGTCAGGGGCCCTGCGCGAGGCTTCCCATCGGCGTCGCGCCGGCCGCGACGGCACCCGCTGTCAGCACCGCCGCGGACAGGGCGACGAAGTTGGCTTCCGGCGAATAGCCGGCCAGACCGGCACCGACGTCCACGATGAACACGGTGATGAAGAAGCTCAGGATTGCGAACACGAGCATGACGAGCGACGCCATGACGCCCGCGACGAGTGTGCCGACCGAATCTAGGATTCCCATGGTTGTGAACCTCTAACCACGGGACAGGTGCCTTATTTATAAAGGTAAGCCAAAACCCGGGAGCGAACTCCCCGATTTTGCCCTCACGCTGCCCGATTCACGACAAAATATCGTCACGCCACGAACGCGCCGTAGCGCAGGTCCGCGAGGTACAACTGACCGTCATAGCGGACGAGCCACGTGCCCGACGCGTCGCCGCTGACGACGGCCCGCCGCGCCCGGAAGCGTTCGAGGACGGCCGCGAACGCCGCGTCGTCGGTGGAGTCGGCGTAGTAACTGCCGCCCGCCGCCTCCTCGACGACTGAGCGCTCGGCGTCGCTGAGATTCGCGAGCGTGAACGCGTACGTCGAGCGGAGGTGGGCCGCGTACGCCGACGCGTTCGGCGCGACGCGGGCGGCGTCGTATCGGTACGTCTTCACCTCGACGGCACGGGGTTCCTCGACCCGAATCGGGTAGCGCTCGCCCTCGAAGACGACGACGCCGTACTGCTGGGTCGGCGCCAAGACGGAGACGTTCAGTTCCCCATCGGTGTACACCGACCCGACGCCGATTTCGAACGACCCTGTCTCGGGCGGGTGGCGCGGCGGGAGGAGTGCGTCGAGTGCCGCCCTGTCGGGGGCTGGCAGGTCCTCGTAGGCGATTGCGGTAGCGTTCGGTGCCGACCCGTCGTAGTCGATGGATATGCCGACCATGTTCGCTTCGCGGCTGTCAACGACGCTCCACTGCAGGTCGTAGTAGGCGCCGTCCACGCGGAACGGGAGACCCTCGGAGACTGGTGGCTGGAGACCCGTGACTGTCGTCGAGCCATTCGTCGCGGCGGCGCGAACGACCGCCGCACGGGAGCGGTCGCTCTCGACCCGTTCAGGTGGTCCCGTGGCCGGGGCTCGGCTCGCCGCCGCCGCGAGTTCGGTGCCGTTCACGGGCCGCATCTCGATGGATCCGGCCGCCGAACAGCCACCGAGGACCGCGAGGACGGCGAGCACACCGACCGCGAGGGCGAATCGGCGCTGCACACCGCTAGATTCGTGGGCGGACGGGGAGTAGCTTGGGGAGACGCAAGCGACAATTTGAGGACCGAGACGCGCTCACGACCCGAATCGAGCGACGACGGCCCGCCGGATGCGGTCACGTTCGAGGTAGGAGAGCGCCGACCCGACGGCGAGCAACAAGACGAGCGTGACGCCGCGGTACAGGCGCTCGTCGCCGATTTGGGCGCCCGAGAGGACCGCCACCGCGTAGGCCGGTGTGCGCCCGAGGACGACGACGGCGAGGAACTGCCGACGGGAGAAGCCGCTGATGCCACAGGCGAAACACACCACGTCGTCGGGCAGGCCCGGGAAGAGGACGAGGACGGTGACGCCACCGACGCCGAGCTTCGAGACGAGGGCGTCGTAGCGGTCCACCACGTCGGGGGCGAAGACGGCAGTGACGTAGCGGCGGCCGTAGCGGCGCGCGAGCCAGAACGCCACGAAACTCCCGATGACGACGCCGCCCATCGTGACGGCGAATCCGAGCGCCGCGCCGAACAGATACCCGCCGGCGATGCCCAACACCTGCCCGGGAATCGGCACGACGACGATCTGGACGACCTGAAGCGCGAGGAAGGCGAGCGGACCCACCGGACCGAACGCCGTGACGACCTGCCGGACGGATTCGGCGTCGTGGAGCGTCGGGACGCGTGGCGCCACGACGACGACGAGGAGTCCAAGCGCGACGGCGGCGACGGCGAGGTGGAGGCAGAACCGCCGGCGCTGTTCCCGGGAGGCGAAGACGCGGGGTATCACTTCGACTAGTTCCCACCGGCGCCCGCCGCAAGGTCCTTTGGGCGGCCGCTACTGCGTCCCGGGATCGCGCGACTCGAGGAGTCCCTGTGCCATCAGGCGGCGGGCGACGACGACGAGGCCGTTACCGAAACCCTCCCCGAAGATGGCCTGTTCGTCGCCCGACTCGGGGAGAATGGAACTGACGAGAATGGTCGAGCGGTCGACGAGCAGTAGCCGCCCGACGGCCGTCTCGTTCTCCGCGTCGGCACCGTGGAGCCATTCCAGCCCCGAGGCGAACGTCGTCGCGTCGGGCGCGGCCTCCTCGACCCGGCGCTTGACGGCGTCGTTCGTCGCGCCGACCAGCAGATCCACGTCGTCGAGTCCGCGCAGCGTCTCGGCGAGCGAATCGGTCACCAGCGACGGGTCGCCGACGACTAACACCACCTCCTCGTCCGCCTCCGAGACGAGGTCGCTCGTTCGGTTCTCGATGGCTTGACCGCCCGAAATGGACCACACCTCCTGTACGGGCGCGTCCTCGGGGTCCTCGACCGGTTCGACGCGTTCGAGGGCCTGTTCCACGCGGCGCACGCGGGTCTCGTACTGACCCCGGAGGGTCTCAGTCGCCTCGTCGATGGGGACTGCCCGGAACTGCTGTGGGCTTGAGTGCTGTACCTCGACGAGTCCCTGCCCTTCGAGGACGCGAATCGCGTCGTAGACGCGCGTCCGAGGGACGTCGGTGATTTCGCTCAGTTCCTTCGCCGTCCCCGTCGCCATCCGGGAGAGCCCCACGAAGCATTTCGCCTCGTACTCCTTGAGGCCCAACTGCTGGAGTGTATCCACGGCTTCGTCGATGTGTTTCCTCGTGTCCATGTGTCCCAACCGTACTCCGACGGCCGGAGCGTCTCTAGAATCCCGGGTCTCGACACAAATAGACACCGGCCACATCGTAACGATTCGAGTTAATCGGACACTGCCTTCGTCCGCCTTTCGGGGACTGAACGGGGTTCGAAAGAGACAGAATTAACTCGCTTAGTCACAAAAATCCTATACCGCACTGGGTCCAGAACGCTACTGGCGCGTGCCGAGCATCGTGTCCCAACCATGATCGGGCACGCGCCCACCCAACTACCCCCGTAGTTGGGTCCCGGGACCGGAACGGAATTCCACGACTTCTGACCAAAGCGAAACCCCGCGGTCCGACGCCATCGAACAGCTAGAGGAGTTCGGGCTGAGCGCCTACGCCGCCCGGACGTTCGTCGCACTCACGGGCCTCGGGAAGGGCACCGCGAAGGACGTGAGTCAGGTCTCCAACGTGCCCCGGACGCGCGTCTACGACGCCATCGACGAGCTTCGGGACCGCGGCCTGGTCGACGTGCAAGACTCCTCCCCGAAGGAGTTCTGGGTCGTGTCACCGGACACGGCGGGTCGGACCTTCGAACGGGAGATTCACCAGCGGACGGAGATCCTGCGGAACGCGCTCGACGACGTCGAACCGACGACTGACAACGGCAAGCAACAGGACGTGTGGACCGTCGGCGGGGAGCGAGCGGTGACGGCGCGCGTCGCCCAACTGTTCGACGAGGCAAAAGAGCAACTCACGTTCGCCGCGAAGGAAAGCCTGCTCACGGAGGACGTGATGGATGCGCTCCGGCGCGCCGCGGGCCGCGGCGTCACCGCCGCGGTGGGCGGCGACGCGGAGAAAGTCACGGACCGCGCGGAGTCGGCGATGGCGGACATCGAGACGTTCAAGACGGCGTGGGTCGGTGAGGCGACGCCGATGGGGCGCCTCGCGTTGGTCGACGGTGAGCAAACGCTTTTGAGTGCCCTTGTGGACGAGGGCGAGAGCGACCCCGCCGAAGTCGCCATCTGGGGGGCCGGCGAGCGGAACAGCCTCGTGACGGTGTTCCGTACCATCTTCGGTGGCTGACGGGTCACGCCGAGGCGTCGCCCAGTTCTGCCAGCGTCGAGCAGTTCGGACAGCCCCACACCTCGTCGTCGTTGTCGCCGAAGACGCGCGCGAACCGGGCCGTCACGAACGCGCCACAGCGATTGCAGTCGGTCATCCGTCCCTCCGACCGGTCGCGTCTCGGTCGTCGGTTCCATCCGCGCCGGGAGTTGATTCGCCTCTCATCTGCATCCGTCCACGCGAGTGGACGGCCCGGAATAGTGACCGGTCGTGAATAGTTATGCTCTCGTTTTCGACGGGCGTATCGAAGGATGGCGACCGAGTGTCACTCTAGTTCGTATCAACCCAACACTTATTAAAGAAGGCCGTCATGTACGCTACCGGATTCCCAATTCGAGCTAGTGATAGGTATGGGGCGGGAGAACGGGGGACGCCGCGGGGTGACGCCAGCAGTTGCGACCCGCGTGGCGGTTCTCACGCTCTCACGCCGGAATCCGGCGGGAGAACGCGCAAATGACCACGCACGAATCCATCGAGACCGACGCCGGGACGTCGCTTCCCGAGAGTGACGACCCCCCTCGCCTCGACGAAGTGTTCAGCATCCTACAGAACAGCCGGCGACGGCTCGTGCTCCGCTACCTCGTCGAGCGAGCGGAGACGACACAGGGCGAGTTAGCCGAGCACATCGCCGCCGTCGAGAACGGCATCGACCGGGCGGAAGTCACCTCGACCCAGCGGAAGCGCGTCTACATCTCCCTGTACCAGTCCCACCTGCCGAAACTCGACGACGCGAACGCCATCGAGTTCGACGACAACCGCGGCACCGTGGAGCGGACGCCGCGAACGGAGGACTTCTGGGAGTATCTCGAACGCATGGACTCGCCGGACACGAACCGCGACGAGTCGATGGCCGCGGTGAACCTCGGCTGTGCGGCGCCTCTGGCCGGGGCCGCCAGCGTCGGCGTCTTCGTGGAGTTGGGCGTCGGGAGCGCTGGCGCGGGCGTCGCTCTTCTCACGGCAGTTGTCGGCGTGGCGTGGGTCGGTCTCCGCGTCCGCTAGGGGTCGAACTCGCTGACCGCGATGCGCTGTCGCGTCCGGTACTGCCACAGCCCCAGCACCGCCAGTCCGACTGCCAGCACTGTGGTGGGCACAACCCACGCCGCGCCGACGACGGAGAGTGGCCCGAACAGCGACCCAACGGCGACGACTGCGAGGACCGCTGCCAGCGCGACGTAGGCGCCTCGCCACGACCGGTCGGGTTGCGTGTCGAGGAGCGTCAGTAGCTGTCGGGTCGTCGCGGTGTGTGCGATGCGGACGGTGCGGGTCTCCTCGTCGTAGTGGACGGCACCCGCGTCGGCGAGTCGCGGGACGTGATTCTGGTAGAGCGACACGTAGATGCTCTGGTACGTCGCGTCCTCGTCGCCGGACTCGTCCAATCGCTCGGCGAGGACGGTAGCGAGGGTTTGGAGGGACACCTCCTCGTCGCGTTCAGCGAGAATACCCAACACGTAGCGCCGTCGCTGATTGCTCAGCAACCGAAAGGCGGTGTCCGGGTCGAGGCGGTCTGCCACACCCGAAGATTGTCGTCAGGAACCCTTCGTTAACCCATCATTTATCCGCATCGGCGAGCGGTGCAACCAGAACCGAATCGGCGGGGCAGACTGTCACGAGACAGTCGGCGTACTCGAACTCGAGGCGCAGTTCGGACGACGAGTCGGCGAGTGCGTCGAGGGCGTCCGGGTCGAGGACGTCGCGCAACGCGGGGAGATCTTCGACGTCGCTGTCGAGCGCGTCAGCGACGGCGAACAGGACTGCCGTGCTGAGTTCGGGGTGTGAGTCTGGGTCGTAACGATACGCGTCGCCATCGTACCTCCGACCGGACGTCTCGTCGATCATGCTCACTGTGCTTACCGAGATGCAGAGAGCCACGCAGTTTTATGTTTCGACATCGTGATGTCACTCGATACCGAGTGACATCCCCGCGCGTCAGCCGAGCAGACTCCGCACGTAGAGCCACCGCCTGCGCCACGTCTGATACGCGGCGACGACGGCGAAGACGCCGAGCGAGAGGGTCAACACCGCCAGCGTCTCCACGGCGGCGAACACGGCAACGTCGAGTTCCGCGAACAACGCGGCGAGGAGCGTCGTCACGGCGAGCAGTT
This sequence comes from Halobacteriaceae archaeon, assembly GCA_042216675.1. GTDB lineage: Archaea > Halobacteriota > Halobacteria > Halobacteriales > Halobacteriaceae > JBDGTS01. The sequence continues at coordinate 43,225 of JBDGTS010000017.1, forward strand.
GGTAACACTCCCCAGCCGAGAAGCCGTAGGGGCCGCGCACCCGGAGATACCGGTCGATTTCGGGCGCGTTCGTCGTCAGCCGCACCTGCTTGGACGACTCGTCATAGGTCACCACGTCCAGCGCCGCCAGTTTCGGGAGGTGCGTCTGGTGGAGGGAGTTGTACACGCTCTCCGTGCAGGACTTGGGCGGCGGTCGCTCGCCGCTCTCGAACGCCGCGATGAACTCCGCGAGGTCCCGAAGGTGGACCTCGCCCGTGCGCTCGCGGAGACAGACCAGCGCGCGGCGCCGCCTGTCGTTCTGGAGCACGTCGTAAATCTCAGATTCGGCGAGGCGTCGACGCCCGAGGCGGAGCCGAACCGTGTCCGTCACGCCCATGCCGGCCCACCGTCCCTCTGGACGCGGCACCCACCCGTGCGGTCCCATCCTCGTGGTGACATCGTTGGACGAACCGTGCCCTCCCATCACCTTCAGTATCCAGTCGTTTTCGCGAAAAATGGCCGATTACCACTGACGACGGGGCGCTCCGGTCGCGCGGGACGGGCGTCAAATCACCGGTTAGAGCGACGCCATGGCGGTCAATCGCGCCGTTACGTCAGTAATCGATCGCATAGCAAAGCCCCTCGTGGCGGTACTGTGTGACACCTCGGCCCACCCGGTCGGGGACGAACTAATGTCGAACGACAACGCAGACCGATTCGAACTGTCGCGGCGAAAGGCGCTCGCCGCACTCGGCACCATCGGCGCTGCCTCGGCAGGGGCAGGGCTGGGAACAAGCGCGTACTTCAGCGACCGGGAGACGTACGAGGGCAACACCCTCACCGCGGGGTCGCTCGACCTGAAGGTGGACTGGGAGGAGCACTACTCCGACTGGTCCGACGACGAG
>JBDGTS010000054.1:0-32057 GCA_042216675.1 Halobacteriaceae archaeon
CGATGCCGAGCGCCTTCATCTCGTCGAGCAGGAGCTTGAACGCGTAGCTCATCTCCAGCTCGTGGACGTCGGTCTCCTCCCCGCAGTTCGGGCAGTAAACCCGGCGTTGCTCGACGTTCTCGACCGCGCTCATCCCACACTGCGCACAGACGTGGACGTACTCACGGTCGGACTCGTCGAGGAGCCGTTCTTTCAGCGCCATCGCGGCGCCGTGGCCGATCAGCACGTCGCGCTCCATCTCGCCGACGCGGAGGCCACCCTCACGGGCACGCCCCTCGGTGGGCTGGCGGGTGAGGACCTGCACCGGCCCCTTCGAGCGAGCGTGGATCTTGTTCGACACCATGTGGTACAGCTTGTGGTAGAAGATGGTGCCGACGAAGATCTCGGCCTCGATCTTCTCGCCGGAGACGCCGGAGTACATGACCTCCTTGCCGGAGGACTCGAAGCCGTTCTCTTCGAGCGCGTCGCGGAGTTCGTCCTCGTCCTCGCCGGTGAAGGCGGTGCCGTCGACGCGGCGACCCTCGATGGCGCCGACCTTGCCGCCGAGCATCTCGAGGACGTGGCCGACGGTCATGCGCGAGGGGAGCGCGTGCGGGTTCAACACGAGGTCGGGGACGACGCCCTCGCCCGTGAACGGCATGTCCTCGTGGGGGGCGAGGTGGCCGACCACGCCCTTCTGACCGTGACGGGACGCGAACTTGTCGCCGAGTTCGGGGATGCGCTCGTCGCGCACCGAGACCTTGGCGAGTTTGGAGCCGTCTTCGCCCTCCATCAGCGTGACCGTGTCGACGACGCCGTCCTCGCCCGAGCGCATGGTGACGCTCGTCTCGCGGCGCTTCTGGGGCGAGAGCCCGCCCATGTCGTCCGGCTCTTCGAGGAACCGGGGCGGGGAGGTCTTGCCCAGCAGGACCGAGTTCTCGTCGACGACCGTCTCGGGATTGACGAGGCCGTCGTCGTCGAGGTGTGTGTAGGCGTCCTCGCCACGACTGCCCCGCACGTCGGTGTCGGGGATCTCGAAGCGGTCCTCCTGACCGCCGGGGTAGCGGCGTTCCTCGCCCTCGTAGGTGCGGAAGAAGTGCGAGCGGGAGAGGGCGCGCTCGACCGACCCCTTGTTCATGACGAGTGCGTCCTCGATGTTGAAGCCCTCGTAGGACATGACGGCGACGACGAAGTTCTGCCCGGCGGGACGCTCGTCGTAGCCGATCTGCTCGGTCGTCTGGGTGTTGACCATCGCCGCCTGCGGGTAGTGCAGGAGGTGCTGGCGGGTGTCCGGCCGGATGCGGTAGTTGGCGGCCGGCAGCCCCAGCGACTGCTTCATCATCCCCGCGCCCATGGTAATGCGGGGGCTGGCGTTGTGTTCCGGGTACGGAACCATCCCCGCGCCGATGCCGAAGATGAGTTGCGGGTCGATTTCGAGGTGGGTGTGGTTCTCGGTGAGGTCTTCCTCGTCGACGGCGACGAGGATGTCTTCTTCCTCCTCGGCGTCGATGAACTCGACGCTCCCGTTCTCGACGAGGTCCTCGAAGTCGAGGTCGTCGGACTGGATGCCCTCGATTTCTTCCTCGGTGACGAGGGGCTCGCCGTCCTCGACGACGATGAGCGGGCGGCGCGCCCGGCCGGCGTCGGCGTTGATGATGACTTCGCGGGTGCGCTCCTTCACCGAGACGTTGACCATCTCGCTCACGTCGCCGCGGCGGCGCGCCTCGCGGACCTGTTCCGCGAGTTCGTCGGGGTCGGGGTGCGTACCGATGAGGCTACCGTTGACGTAGACTTTCGCTTCTCGTTGTTGGCTCATGTTAGTCGTCTGCGGGTGTTTGGGGAGTGTTGATGCCGGGGATGCCCTCGACGCCCATCGACGAGAGCTCCCGTTTCAGTTCGCTCTCGTCGTCGACGTGGCCCGAGAGCTCCATCGCCTGTGCGAAGTTCTTCACGAGGCCGCAGTTCGGACCCTCCGGGGTCTCGGAGGGGCAGATGCGACCCCACTGGGTCGCGTGCAGGTCGCGGGCCTCGAAGTGTGGCTGCGAGCGCGAGAGGGGAGAGCGCAGCCGTCGCAGGTGAGAGAGAACGCCCATGTGGTCGGTGCGGTCGACCAGTTGGGAGACGCCGGAGCGGCCGCCGACCCAGTTGCCAGTCGCGATGGGGTGTTCGAGGCGCTCGGTCAGCACGTCGGAGCGGACGACGGTGTTGACGGTGAGCTGTCGGTTGCGCATGTTGGCGCGTTCGAGTTGGTACTTCACGTCGCGCGCCAACTTGTTGAGCGCCGTGCGGAACAGGTCCTTCATCAGGTCGCCCGAGACCTTCAGGCGCTTGTTGGCGTAGTGGTCCTTGTCGTCGGGTTCGCGCCGGCCGAGCGCGAGTTCGAAGCAGGCCTCGGCCATGCGGCAGAGGTAGTACGCCTTGTTGATGCGGACCTCCTCCTCCTCGACGCCGTCCTCGTGGAGGTGCGGGAGCAGGTAGCGGTCGATGACGTAGTTCGCGCGTTTGAGCTGGTAGTTCTTGCCCTGGCCCTTCGCGACGCGCTTCCCGAGCGTCTCGATGGCCTCCTCGGTGGTCTGGACCTCGGTCTCCTCCAGATTCTCGAGCATGAACTTCACGATCTCCGGGTCGTCGGAGACGCGGTGGACGATCTCCTCGTCGGCTTCGAGGCCGAGCGCCCGGACGATGGTGACGAAGTCGATGGAGCCGGAGACCGAGGGGAACGACACTTCGAGCAGGCCGTCGCGGCCACGCTCCACGAGGACGAGCGCGCGGTAGCCACGGCGCTGCGAGAACGTCTTGGCGACCTGAATCTCGTCGCCGTAGCGGGTGTCGTACTCCGCGAGGATCTTGTTCGGCGCGAGGTCCTCGCTCGTCATCAGCACGCGCTCGGAACCGTTGACGATGAAGTAGCCGCCGGGGTCGGCGGGGTCCTCGCCGATTTCGACGAGTTCCTCGTCGCTGAAGCCGGCGATGTTACACTTATCCGAGCCGACCATGATGGGCATGCGGCCCACCTTCGTCTCGGTGGTGTCGAGGACTTCCTCCTCGGTTTCCTCGCCGCCGCGGACGATGGTCATCTCCATGAACGCCGGCGCGGCGTAGGTGATGTTGCGGAGGCGCGCTTCCTGTGGGTACAGCAGTTCCTCGCTGCCGTCGGCCTCCCGGACGCGGGGCGTGACGATGCGGACGTCGCCGAGGCGGACGAAGACCGGTTCCTCGTCCTCCTTGTCGCCGATGTCCGTTTCGATGGTCCCTTTCTCGTCGACGACTTCCTGCATGCCGCGGTCGAGGAAGTCGTTGAACGAGCGGTAGTGATGCTCTGCGAGTCGTTCTTTCGAGAAGTAGGCACGCGACAGCGCCCGTTTGTTTTCCATTTGCATTATTCGATGACGAGTCGGTAAACTGTCGCTTCGTCTGTGGTTCGCGAGTCCCGTACGATTTCGACGATGTCACCCGGTTCCGCCGCCTCGGGCAGGGCCGGGTCGTCGAGCTTGATTTTCGGCAGTGCGGTCCGCGTCACGTCGTACTCGTCGAGCACAGCCTCGGCGGCGTCGTCGTCGAGGACGTTGTGCTCGGGAACGAGTTCGTGTTGGCTTACATCTACCATGGGTGCAACTGGCTGTGGGCAGAAGCGGTCACGAGATACTACAGGTGAATTCAACCCCCGGATTCATAACTCTTGCTACCCACGCACGGGTGCGCGACCCGTCCCCACGCCGTGGGGGACTCGTTTGGAAAGTCTTAAGGCTGTAAGCCGGATACGAAGAGATGCGTCAGGCCCGGGTGGTGTAGTGGCCCATCATACGACCCTGTCACGGTCGTGACGCGGGTTCAAATCCCGCCTCGGGCGTCCCGTTTTCCGCGAGGCGTTTCATCGCCGAGCGACAGGTGACGACGAGCGGGATTTGAACGAAAGAACGCGAGTGCAACGAGCGTTCGAGTGGTTCAAATCCCGCCTCGGGCGCTTTCTGCCGCGAACAACGTCGACGAGCACCGCGTCGCGTGTGCTCGTCACCGTGAGCGGCGAAACGTACCGAAGGGATTTGAAGCAGGGAGCGGCTCCGCCGCGACCGGGGTTCAAATCCCGCCTCGGGCGCTGTCTTCTTCCGACGACAACTGATTTCGGAGAGCGGTTGCGCCGTCTCGACCCACCCCTTTCAGTCCCGCCCGGCGGTCGCGTTAGTCGGCGCCTATTGGTGGCGAGGTCCGTCTCGCACGGGCAGTCGAATCGGCGGATTGCGCCGGTGTGTGCGGCGTGGCCGTGCGCCGTGAAGCTGGCCCGAAGGCGGCGCCCGTCGAGGACCTCCGATGTTGTAGCCGACGACGACCGCCACCGGAAACTCCGCGAATATCACTCCGTTCGGCCTCCGCCCCCGCGAGAACGTCGTTTGAACGCCGCCGCCCGACGGTACCGAGGACCAGCGGTCCCGGCGCGCACACTCGCTACTGGCGTGCCATCGGCATCGGCCCCCTCTCTCATGGCCCGTCACAGCTGTCCGTGATGCGGTCAGGCCCGACACGGGCTCGATTCCTCTCATTTCGCCCCATCGCACGCTCTCGCGTTCCACCGCGGTCCATTCAGGGCTGGTGGCGCTCGATAAGCCGAATTCCGCCCGCGCGCACCACCGTGTAAAGGAGGTAGAGAAACACCGCGGCCACCGACGCGAGGCTGGTCCAGACCAGCAGCGCGAACGCAGTTGTTGAGACGTGGCTCACGATCGGCCACCCCGTTGCTCTCCATCGCCCCCGCTGTCCGTTTTCTCGCCCTCCAGCCGTCCCGAAACGTCGTCGAGCGGGACGTGTGAGCCGCCGACGGCGGCGCTGGCGAGTACCGGCGTCGCAGCGACGAGAAACGCCGCGAAGAAGGCCCGCGCGAACCCCGGGTTCGGGAGCGAGCCGACCGGCCCGCTCGCCGCCCGGAGGAACGACCGGACCCACGGATCCAGCAGGACGCCCGCGACCATCCCCGCCAGCGAGCCCGTGAGCGCGGCCCGCTCCGTCACGCGGCCGGTGTAGAGACCGGCGACGACCGGGACGAAGACGGCCGCACAGAGCAAGTCCACCGCCAGAAACAGCTCGATTTCACTCAACTGGAGCGTTCCGACGGCCGTCGCGGCCACGGCGACGGCTGCGGCGACCAGCCGCTCCTCGACGAGGACGGCCTCGCTCCCAAACCACGAGCTGTCGGTCCGAAGCAGGTCGGTCAACCCTACGAGCAGCGAGTCGACGGTGCTGCTGACCAGCAGGACCGTGACGGCGACGACCACGACCAGCAACCACGGGGCGAACGCGGCCCGGACGAGCGAGAACAGCGCGACGTTGGCACGGCCGGTCGCCACCAGCTCTAACCCCACGGCCTGCACCCCGAACAGGCCCGCGAGGAAGACCACCGGGACCGACGCCAGCCCGGCGACGACGAAGCTTCGTCGAAGCGTCTCCTCGTCGCTTGCGGCGTACACGCGCTCCCAGAACCCTTGATTCGTGGCGTTGGCCGCGAGCACGGCCAGAGCCACCGCGAGTCCGAAGCGCAGGCCGTCGAGGCTCCAGTCCAGAAGCGACCCGTGATTCCGGACGACGTCGGCGTAGATGGCGTCGGTCCCGCCGAGCACGAGGACGGTCCCTGCGAGGCCCATCACCAGTACCGGAAGGATGACCAGCACCTGTACCGTGTCGGTCACGATGCTCGCGACGAGGCCGCCGTACCCCACGTAGGCCACCACAGCGGCACAGAGGAGTCCGGCGGTCACCCACGGTGGCACGCCGGCGACGAATTCGAGCGCCGCGGCGGCCCCGGTCACCTCCGCCGCCAGAAACACGAACATGTACACCACCGAGACGACGAGCAACAGCGACGCCATCCGCCGGCCGTAGCGCGCCCGGACGAACGCCACCAGCGAGTGACCGTGGGGGACCAGCCTGCGGAGGCGCACCCCGAGCGGCACGAACGCCAGCAAGGGGAGCGCGGCCCCCACCGCGTAGCCCGCAATGGCGGGCAGGCCGCCGTAGCTACCGCCCGCCTCGGCCGGGCTGAACAGCACCCACGCGCCGAGGTTGGTGGCGACGAGAGAGGCTGTCAGCACCGGCGCGCCCACTTCGCCGGGAGCGCTCACCAGCGACTCGGTCGTCGGCGTCCGGTCGCGGGTGGCCCACAGCCCGATTGCGGTCATGCCGGCGAGAGTGAGCGCGCTCACGCCGACCGCGACTCCAGTGGCAATCACGCGCCTGCCCTCCTCTGGGCCGCCCTCACCCCCTCGGCGTCCGGGGCCGCCCAGACGCGCTCGGCGTGGTTTAGTACCGTGACCGCGACCACGGCTCCTCGATACGGGCGTCGGGCCGGCGGTCCGAGACGCGCCCCCCGAGGGCGTCGCCGTCCCGGGACGGGGCCGCTCACGACCATCCGTCTCGGACCCACCGCGCCAGTATCAGTCCCTGAACCACGAACAGGTTCGTGGTGAGGAAGAACAGCGCCTCCTCGACGGGGAGGCCGGCGACGGTGACCCCGGTCGTGTACCTCGCTGAGAGCTCCCAGACGCCCTGATGGATAGCGATCCGATCCACACCCGAAAGGTAGAGCGTCGGCACCGCGGCACCCAGCGCGACCGTCCGGTAGCGGTCACGGAGCGCGGGCGCGCCGACGCCCCACTGGAGCGCGAGCACCGGTGCCGCCCACGCGAGGATGGCCCCCAAGTAGAACGTCGCGTCGGTCCCGAGTAGCCACCAACCGACGGCGAACAGCACGGTCGCCCCGACGACGCCGGCGATTCGCTCGGTGTGTCTGTGCTGCCCGCTTCGGCTTCTCACGGTCGGGGGGTTCCGCCCCGCCGGGAGCGCCGAAAGCCAGAGCGCGGTCAAGACGGTCTGCCCGCCGAAGAACACGTACTCCGAGACGGGCGCGTAGTTCAGTCGGGCGAGGGTCCGCCCCGGACCGTACTCCCAGACGCCCTGTGCGATGAGGTAGTTGTCCCACGGTGCGGTGTAGGCGACCGCCAACCCGACCAGCAGCGCCACGTCCGCCCAGTACGCCAGTGCGGCACCGCGGACCCAGACGGTCCGCCGGGTCGAACGACGGCGGGCCACGGTAGTGACTGCCGCCAACAGCAGTAGTGCCGGCAGGGTGAACGCCGCGTGGAACTGTGGATAGGTCAGGCCGCTCATGCTGGGGAGACCGTGTAGGGGTCGGGGACGAGCGCCCGTCGAGCTCAGTCGGCGGCCGCGCCCGCACTCGAAGCGCTACTCACGGCGTCGAGCGCGTCCCGGCTGGACAGCAGGATGAGGCCGAACCCGACCTTCGCGGTCAGGTCGAGCACCATGAACCCCGCCGTCTCGACGTAGATGTCGACGACGCCGAGCCCCTCGGTGCCGACCAGCCACCAGACCGGGTAGAGCAGCCAGACCACCACGATCAGCGTCCGGAGCGTGCTGAACGTCGAGCGGACGTCCGGTCCGAGTTCGTCCACCTTGTCGTCGAGCGTGCCGTACAGCATGTACAGCAACACGAGCAGGAAGCCCGTGCTGACGCCCCACCAGACGAGCCGTCGCGCGCCGACGCTCAGCGCGCCCGCGCCCGCTGAGAGGGTCGCGATGGCGCCGGTGCCGATCATCAGCATGTCTAGCCCGACGAGGCTGGCGAGTTGGTTCCGCGTCGCCCCGGCGAGGAGACCGAGGTCGATCAACAGCAGCGGTGTGGTGAAAAACCAGTCCGTGTACCGCGCCCAGTAGATCGGCAGTTGCTCGCCGCCGATCTCGATCATCGTCAGGCCGAACCCCAGCGCCATCGCGAGATAGTTCACGAACGCGATGGCGGTGATGAATATTGTCACGATGTAGAATTCCTGTCTGCGTTCGTCGGTCTCGCCCCAGCCACGGGCGATGAAGTACAGCATCCCGACGAACATTCCGACTGTGCCGATCCACAACCATATCTGCTCCTGCCCTGGAACTGGCATGATACGTGTTTACACCTCCCGTGTGTGCCAGTAAATCTCATATGCAACCTGTTAGGTTCGGGGCCCGACCGGTTCGACGGCATCCTCGAACGCCTCGACGAGTTTCCGGAGCGCGGCCCGAAGGTGCTGGTGGAACGTCGAGCGGGCGACGCCGAACGCGTCGGCCAGTTCGTCGCCGTCGGTCTCGCGAGGCCACTCGAAGTAGCCCGCCGCGACCGCCGTCGTGAGCACGCGGTGCTGTCGGTCGGTGAGCCGCTGTTCCACGTCGCTGACGAACTCCGTCAGCGTCGTCTTCCGGTTCGAGCGCTCGCCGAAGCGGCGGATGTCCACCGACCCGTACGTCGCCCGGAGCTCGTCCACGAGCGCCCGCGCTGCCGTCTCCCGGCTTCCGCGGGCCACGACCGTCACTCCCGAGCCGTCGACGTGGAAGTCGGCCAAGCGGAGCCCGTGGTCGCCGACAGCGTCGACCAGCGGCAGGTCGGCCAGTCCGAACGCGAACAGGGGGTCCGAGTCGCGCTCGGCGATACAGTCCGCCGACCGGACGCCCGGGACGCTGTCGGCGGCGGCCCGGACGTCGCTCGCGGTCGCGTCGTCGACGGTGCAGAGCACCGCGCGCTCGTCGCCGTCCGGCACGACGCCCGCCTCTCGGAGCGTACAGCCCGTCCGTTCGGCTAGCTGCTGGAGCGGGAGCGACGACGCACCGACGGTGAACGCCACCTCGACGCCCGCGTCCGTCGTGAGCGAGCTCCGGCTGTCGATGGCGTTCAGGCCGATTCCGACGGTCCGGCCGATGGCCGCCAGCACCGACGGCTCCTCGCGCCCGAAGGTGGTCGCCTCGTCGGTGTACACACAGAACAGGCCGAACACCGTGTCGCGGTACGTCACCGGCACTGCGGCCACGTCGCTGACCGCTGGCCCCCAGTCGACGTCCGTCGCCACCGTGACAGTCTGGCTCTCGACCGCTTCGGTGAGGAGTGCGGGTTCCGGACGCGCCGCCTCCTCGACACCCGCCGCGGTTCCCCCGCCCGCCGCCAACCGGTCGCCACGTAGCGACACGTGGCCGAGCGAGTTGCCGGGGTCGTCCGACAGCGACGCGGCGGCGGTCCACTCCGGTTCGATCCGTTCTTCCGCGGGGTCGTACGTCCCCAGCCACGCGGCCGCGTACGCGTCGCCGAGCCGGTCACACACCGCTCGTCCCAGTTCGGGGCGGTCCTCGGCGGTGACCACGGCGCCCGTGACCTGCTCGACCACGCCGTCGAGCCGGTTCAACAGGCTCTGGAGGCTCTCGCGTTCCTCCGCAAGTTCCGCGCGGTGGCGCTCGGCGGCCCGTTCGGCCCGCTTCCGTCGTGTGATGTCGGCCTGAAAGCCGGCGTAGTGGGTGATCGTTCCCGTGGCGTCCCGAATCGGGGCCAACGACACCTCCTGCCAGAACAGGTCGCCGCTCCGGTCGTAGTTCCGGAGTTCGACCGTCACCGACTCGCCGGCGCGGATCGCCTCGCGCATCCGCGCGACTGGCCTCTCCTCGGTCCGCGGGCCCTGCAGGAACCGGCAGTTCCGCCCGAGCGCCGCCTCGCGGTCGTAGCCGGTCTGTTCGACGAACTGGGCGTTGACGTACACCAGTGGATTGTCCGGCCGGCGCACGTCCGAGATGGTGATTCCCACGGGGGCCTCGTCGAGCACTCGCGCGGTCGAGAGTGCGGTTCCGTCGGTCTCCGCCTCGGGGAGCGCAGTTGACTCCCACGGGTCGCCGGTCGGCACGGGCCGCTCGTCGGCCGCGAGACACTCGCTGACGACGCCGATCAGGCCCGCGACCGGTTTCGGCCCCGTCGGTGGGTACGAGACGACGTTCTCGTCTTCGCGTCGTGGCGGCGCGTCCCCGACTACACAGCAGGGCAGGCCCTCGGCACGCGCCGCCGAGACGAGGTCCTCGACGGCCGCCGCGTCGTTCGTGACGACGAGTACGTCACCGCGGCCGTCTGCGATTCGCTGGAGTGCCCGCTCGGGAATTTCGGCACGGCTGACGACGAACCCGACCCGACGGAAGCGGTCACACAGGCGCTCGGCAGACCCGAGCGCCTCGTGTACGCTTCCGGCGACGAGTACGTGCGGTGTGCCAGCAGCAACCATAGATGAACGTGTAAGTATGGGGGCACCGATGGAAAGGTGTTGCCCACGTTCGGGCGCGGCGTGCCGAGGCCGCCCACCACGGCTACAGCGAGGCGCATCCGGCGATTCACGCGGCCGAGCGAGGTGGCTCCGTCGCAGTTTTGCACCTCACTGTCCACGAGTCGGAATACGGCGGTCCGCTCGCCGACGGCTACGGGTCCGTCGCCACACCGCTCGCGCTCCTCGCACTCGGCGTCGGCCTCGGCAGGAGTGTGAGAGCGAGCACCTCGAGCCGGTGGCCCGGGCGCACGAGCGGATGACCGAACTGATCGACGACCTCCTGACGCTGGCGCGTGAGGGCCAGACCGCGACTGACACGACGAAACTCGATCTCGCGACGCTCGCCGAGGACTGCTGGGCGACCGTCGACACGGCGGACGCCACGCTCTCGGTCGAGACGATGGGGCGAATCAGCGCCAACGAGAGCCAGCTGCGGGAACTCTTCGAGAACCTCTTCCGGAACGCCGTCGCGCACGGCGGCGACGATGTCTGCATCACCGTCGGCGAAAGCGACGGCGCGCTGTACGTCGAGGACGACGGCCCCGGCGTCCCGCCCGAGGACCGTGAGCAGGTGTTCGAGACCGGGTACTCGACGAGCGAGGATGGGACCGGCTTGGGGCTGACCATCGTTCAACAGGTCGCCCGCGCACACGACTGGGACGTCACCGTGACAGCGGGTAGCGACGGGGGCGCGCGCTTCGAGATTACTGGCGTCAGTAGCCTCGCCTGAGGCGACGACCGGGGTCGCCACGGCGGCGCGCGAACCGACGCCTCTCTCCTGTACAGACTCGTGACGTGCCGGGGAGGGCGGCCGGTTCGACCGCCGGGGCCGTGTTCGCTCGTCCCTCCCGGTGCCGGCGTGTGGAATCGCCGCGGACGTGTCCTCTCTGTCGCCGGTGTGACCGCTCACCTCAGCGCGTCTCGCATCGCCGCGACGCCCGCGTCGGGGTCCACGTCGGCGCCCTGCCTGTCGAGGGCGTCGCCGAGGGCGGCCAGCAGGTACGCGACGTTCTTCTTCCGGGCGGAGTGGCCCATACAGCCGATGCGGAAGATGTCGCCCTCGAGGTCACCGAGACCGCTGGCGATTTCGAGGTCGTACTCGTCGATGAGGTGGTCGATGACGGCGCCGTCGTCCACCCCGTCGGGCACCCGAACGGCGTTGAGGCTGGGCAGCCAGTAGTCGTCATCGGCGTTCATCTCCAAGCCCATGGCCTCGACGCCGGCTTTCAGGCCACCCGCGATGGTGCGGTGACGGGCCCATCGCTCCTCGATGCCCTCCTCGGCGACGAGGCGGAGCGCCTCCCGAAGCGCGTACACGTTCGTGATGGGCGCGGTGTGGTGGTACGCGCGCTCCTCGCCCCAGTACCCCTCCAGCAGCGAGAGGTCGAGGTACCACGAGCGCACGTCCGTCTCGCGCGCGAGGACCTTCTCCATGGCCTCGTCGGAGAGCGTGAGCGGACTCGCACCGGGCGGGCAGGAGAGACACTTCTGCGGGCCGGCGTAGGCCACGTCCACGTCCCACGCGTCCGCGCGGAACTCCACGCCGCCGATGGACGTGACGGTGTCCGCGACGACGAGCGCGCCGTGGTCGTGCGCGATGTCGGTGAGTTCAGGGACCGACGGCTGGAGGACGCCGGTCGACGTCTCCGCGTGGACGAAGCCAAACAGGTCCGGGTCGTACTCCTCGAACGCTCGCCGCACGCCGGCCGGGTCGAGTGGCTCACCCCACGGCGCCTCGACGCGCACCACGTCGCCGCCGGCGCGGCGGGCCATCGACGCCATCCGGTCGCCGAAGTAGCCGTTCGTGGGGACGAGCATCGTGTCGCCGGGTTCGACGAGGTTGCCGATGGCGGCCTCCATCGCCGCCGACCCCGTGCCCGAGACGGGAATCGTCCACTCGTTCTCGGTGCGGAACGTGTACCGGAGGAGGTCCTGCACCTCGTCCATCACCTCGATGAACGCCGGGTCGAGGTGCCCGACCAGCGGCGTACTCATCGCGCGCAGCACCCGCGGGTGCACGTCGCTCGGTCCCGGCCCCATCAGCGTCCGCTCCGGTGGCGTCAGTTCGCCGACGTCTGGTGCCTCCATGACGTCTGCCGGTGGTACACGGGCGTGCAAAAAGATACCGTGCCGGCCGGCGCCGAGTCACGACGAGGCTCGCACCAAGAACGGGACGAAGATACACCGAGTCGACAGCGAATCCCGCTGCCCATCCGTTCGGGATAATCGAAATGGCGACGTGAACGGCGCCATGGAGCGCCCTCAGCGGGAAATGGCCACCTACGCGGCGAGAACATACTGCCGTCGCCCCATCGAAGTCAGGTCGACCACTCCATCCGTGGGGTCGTTTCGTCTGCGCCGCTCGCGTATCGCTCTGCGAGCCACTCTTCCCACGTGACTGTCCCGACCGTGTGTTCAGAACACGTCGCGTGACCTCGCCGAAACGCCGCCACCGTCTCGTTGGGAATCGGGACCCGGACGACTGGTCGTCGGAGGCCGCGTGCGTCGCGGTACGACCGCGCGAGGTCGCCGACGGAGTGGACCTCGGGGCCACCGACCGGGTCGACGCGACCCCTCGCAGTCCGCGTCGCGTGGTCCACGATGACGTCCGCGACCTCGCCTACGTCGACGGGCTGCACTTGCATCGTCGTCGGGAGCGGCCACACCGGGAGTTTCGCCACCATGCCCAGCATCTCCGCGACGAAGGCGTGAAACTGCGTCGCGCGGACAATCGTCGACGGCACGGCGCTCTCCTCGACGGCCGTCTCGGCGGTGGCCTTGTGGTCGTAGTACGAGAACGGGACGTCGTCGATGCCGACGATGGAGGGGTAGACGACGTTCGCCACGCCGCCCCTTTCGGCCGCGTCGAGTAGCCGGCGCGTTCCGCGCACGTCGACGGCTTCGGTGTCGCCCTGTGGCGCCGTCGCCGCGTGGACGACGACGTCCACGTCGTCGAGTGCCGATTCGAGACTCGCGTCGTCGGTCACGTCGAGCCGTATCCAGTCGCCGTCGTCCGCGGTCTCCTCCGGCGGCGACCGACTCGCCGCCCGGACGGCGTGTCCCGCCGCCGTGAGTCGGGGGCGGAGCGCCGTTCCCAGCGTCCCCGTCGCGCCCGTCACGAGTGTTCGGACCATAGCCGGCGATTCGGGTCCACGTTCCGAGTCGTTACTGCCGAGTCTGCGCGGCGGGTTTAAGTGATAGAGTGCGTATCGTCGCGCGTGAAACACGTCCGCGTTCGGCTCACGGCCCACGGACGGGCGGGCGACATCCATCCGATGTACGGCGTCATGACCGAGGCGCCGTTCGTCGAGCGAGCGACGGCCGTCCAGTGGAACTACACCGGCGACGCGCTCGGTATCCTGCACTACGTCGTGGGTGATGCCGACGCGCTCGAACGGGCGATGCAGGACATTCCCGAAGTCGTCGGCTACGACGTCGAGCGCATCGACGAGCGGTCCTGCTACGTCTACGTCCGGGACGCGACGACGGAGTCGCTCCGGGAGATGTTCGGCCCCATCTCGTCCGGTGGCTTGGTCGTCGTCCCGCCCATCGAGTACGAGCCGGACGGGACGGTGCTGGTCTCGATATTCGGTCCCGAGGACGAACTCCAGGCCGCCGTCGAGCGCATGGACGTGCCGGTGGACGTGACCATCGAGGCCGTGGGCGGCCTCGCCGAGACGACGGCGGCCGTCGAGGCGCGCCTCACCGACCGCCAACGCGAAGTCGCCGAGACGGCGACAGAACTGGGCTACTACGACGTGCCTCGGACTGCCAGTCAGGCGGACGTCGCCGCCGAACTGGACTGCGCGCCGAGCACTGTCGCCGAGCACTTGCGGAAGGCCGAAGCGCGGCTCCTCCGCGCGCAGTTTCGGTGACGCGGTGTCGGCCCTACTCCTGAATCTGAATCGTCGCCGTCCTCCGGTCGCCGTCGCGCCACCGGAGTTTGAACTCGGCTGCCCGGCCGACGGCGTCGTCGTCCGTGGCGCGATACTCGTGTGTCCACGTCGCGGTGCCGCCCGGGTCGACGTCGAGGTACACGCTCGCCACCGGCACGTAGGCGACGAGCGGGCCCGAGCGATTGAGGCCGGCCACGAACGTCCCCGTATTCTCGCCGACGTTCTCGACGGTCAGGCTGACAGTCGCTGTCTCGCCCAGTGACACCGAGGACGGCGCCGTGAACTCCGTCACCTCGAACGTCGTCGGCGGACGGGCCAGCCGCTCGATGGCGGCCGATTCGAGTGCGTGTTCACCGCCGGGCCACTGGAGCGTCGCCGAACGCACGTCGAGGGGCTTCGGCAGGACGAACAGGACGTAGCCCTCGGTGCCTGACTCGTGGGGGTAGCTGGTCCTGTCCAGATACACCCCGCGGTAGAAGTTGTTGCTCTCGATGTCCTCCGGGGCGTGTGTCGTGTCGCCAGCCACGAGCGAGAAGTCCTCGTAGGCGACGGTGCCGGCGACGCTGGCGACGACGAACTGCTCGTCCCGCGCGCCGACGGTTCCCACCGCGTCGGCCGTGGTCAGCGCCACGAGAAACGGGGTGACCAACACGTCGCGCACGCTCGCCTCACCAGTCGTCGTTGGTGTCGACGTCGACGTCGCCGTCTCGGTGGGCGTTGCCGTCGCCGTTGCTGTCTCCGTCGCCGATTCGGGCGCACCGTTACCGCCTTCGAGGGCCGTGCATCCGGCGAGCAGTGGGATGACCGCGCTCCCGAACGTCAGCAGGTCGCGGCGCTCCATTAGTTGCGATGCTGACGAGTCTCGCCATAAGTTTTCGGGCCCGCGCCCGAGGGCCGCGACTGCTCACGTCCGCTTGCGCGGCTCCTCGATGCGCTGCTCCAAGTCGTCGATGGCCTCCTGCACTTCGCGGCGTGCTTTGTCGCTCATCTCGTCGGCTTCGTTCGCGGCCGATTCGAACCGGTCACGGACGCGTTGGAGCGCGTCGTCGGTCCTGTCGTCGTCGCTCATGGTCCGTCTCGACCGTGTAGCGCGCGCTCGGATAAAACAGCGGGCAAAGTGGTGTTCCGTCACTCCGGCCCGCCCAAGCGCTCGCCCACGTCGATTTCGCGGCCGGTGAGCAGGTAGGCCACCTCCTCGACGTAGACGGTCAGGCCCGGCAGATAGCGCAACAGCCCCCAGATCATCGCCAGCAAGACGACGACGGAGAGGCTCTGGGCGATGATGCGGTCGGCCCAGTAGTAGGACACCATGATGGGGCGCGTCGTGCCGAACGCCGCCATCGTCTGCGGGACGAAGATCTGGAACCACTGCTTGCTGAAGCCGAGGACGATGAACGCGACGCGGACGATGTTCAGGCCGTAGATGACGGGCACGACCACCGCCAGCGCCGCGAGGCGCTTGCGGAGCGGTTCCCGAACGGCGAGCACCAGCCCCGATACTGTCGCGATGGAGCCGATGCCCGAACACGCCAGCAGGACGGGAGTGACCCACTCCGCGGGCGGGTTGCCCGGTTCGACGATCATCAACACGCCCTGATAGCCGCGGTCCACCGCCGACGCCTCCGCGTCGGAGGCGATGATGGGGTCGAAGCCCAACTGCTCGACGAGCCACGCCGAGTGGACGGTCACCGTCTCGACGGTGTACTGCCGGAGCGGTTCGATGGTCTGGAAGGGCAGGTAGATGAGGCCCATCACCGCGATGGCCCGCGAGAGGAAGAGCAGCGACGGGCGCCGCGTCCAGACGAGGTAACCGACGTAGAGCGAGAGCGGGGCCGCAATCGCGGACCCGGCGCTCTCGATGAACGACTTCTGGACGAAGGCGTAGTGGGGCACCAACAGCGCCCAGAAGACGCCGAACGCGAGCCACGTCACGCCCGCGACGCCCCGTGCAGCGCGTTCCGCCCGGGGGCGCTCGCCGGCCACGTCGAGGGCGGCGCTCGCCGCGAAGCCGACGACGACGACCCACGCGAGCGCATCGGTGACTGGCGTCGCCATGTGCAAGTGAAACGCCGACCGGACGCAAATGTGTGACGATTGTGGCGACGCTCAGCGCCGTCTCGCGCGGGGACTCTGGCCGCCGTGTGGCGTCTCGCGCTCCCGAATCGACACGTCGTGGACTCGCTCGGTCCGGTCGTCGAGAACGACGGCTTCGCCGGGCGACTCCGGAATTCGGTCCGCCAGCGACTCCCGCAGATACGTCGGCCGCGCGGCCGCCAACGCGTCGAGGTCGGTGCGCGCAGTCAGCCGATGTGCGACCACGAGGTCCGCCTGCGACGGTGCCACCTCGGGGAGCGCGCCCGGCCGCTGGGTCGCCAACAGCACGCTCACCCCGGGCTGACGGCCGCGCGTCAGGAGCGTCCGAAGCCCGTCCCACGCCACGCCGTCGGCGAACGCGTGCGCCTCGTCGACGAGGAGCCACGGGAGCGGCCCCGACCCGGCGAGCGCTGCGTCGTAAGTGGCCGCCGCGACGGCCCGCAGAACGGCGTTCGCCGCCGGCCGCGATGTCCCTCCGAGGTTCAACACCGTCACGCCGCCGTCGAGCCACGTCGACACGGCCGCCTCATCGCCGAAGACGTCCCACGACTCCGCGAGGGCGAGGTGGTTGTGCGCCGCGCGAGTCACGTCGGCCGGCGCTTCGGCCGTCGCGACGGCTTCCCGCATCGCGACGAGACTGTCGCCTGCGTCGGCCGCCCGCCACAAGAGTGACCCCACCGCCGACGCCGGATCGAGGTCGAGGACGTCACACCACGCCCGCGGCGGGAGGTCGCCGGCACTCACGCGTGGGTCGACGACGCGAACCCCCTTCGCGGCCGCCAGCGTGTCGAATGCGCCCATCGGGTCCACGACGAGGCCGGTGACGCCCGCGGCGGCCGCGATTTCCTCGGCGACGACCCCGAGCGTGTACGACTTGCCGGTGCCGCGCTTGCCGACCACCAACCCCGCGTGCGGGCGGTCGAGGTCTAACGCCACCTGTGCGCCGACGCTCCCGTCCGGCGCCCGGTGGTGGCCGAGCGCCGCGGTCGGTCCGTCGTCGCTCTCGCGCCCGAGTACGTGTGGCATACCGGGCGTGGCCCGGCTCTCGCATTTCAAACCGCGGTCCGGGGGTTCAAGTGCGAGAGCGGGACCAGCCAGCGGTGCATGTCCATGCGAGAACTCCTCGCCGACGACCGCGCCATCGAGGGCCTCCCGGTCCGCCTCGTCATCGCGTTCATCGTCGGCGTCACGACGCTGTCGCTGATGTTGAACATGGTCTCCGGACTCGGTGGCTTCGCCGTCAGTGAACTCGACGCTCAACCCGACCCTGAAGTCATAAACACCGTCGAGGGGGACGTGAACATCACCGTCGTTGACGCGAACGGCGACCCCGTGGCGGGCGCGACGGTCATCGTCCGGAGCGACACTGCGACCATCAGCGGCATCGAGACGGCGACGTCGGGCGACGATGGGGTGGCCACAGTCCGTCTCGACCCGAAACTCGGCCCGAACCAACAGGACGGGACACTCGAAGTCGACATCAAACCGCCCGCCGAGGGGCAGTTCTCAGACAAGCGCGAGAACGCGAAGATCCTCGTCCTCGAGGAGACGAACTAGTCCCAGTCGATCCAGTCTTGCTCCCACCCGGTGCGGGACTGTGCCTCCCGGGCCGCCCGCTCTCGCTCCTCGCGCGCGGTGCGGTTGCGCTCGACGCCGGAGTGCTGTTCGCCCTCCACCAACAGCGGGTCGAACTCGGTGGGGCCGAACTCCCCGACGGCGCCGCCACCCTCGACGGCGGTGAGCGTCTGCTCGGGCAGTCCGAGCGGCATCACCAGTCGGCCGCCGGGCGCCAACTGCTCGACGAGTGCAGCCGGCGGTTCCGCACCCGCGGCCTCCACGAGAATCCGGTCGAACGGCGCGTACTCGGGCAGGCCGTTGGCGCCGTCGCGACAGTCCACGAGGGCCGCCTCGTAGCCCGCCTCGGCGAGGTTGCGCCGCGCGTCAAGCACCGTCTTCCGGTCGATGTCGACGGCGTGGACGCGGCGTGCGCCCGCGATTTCGGCGAGGACGGCGACGGTGTAGCCGACGCCCGCGCCGACGACGAGCACTTCGTCGCCCGGTTCAGCTCGGAGCGCGCTCAGCAGTCGCGCGGCGGTGCTCGGCGAGAGGACCCGCGCTCCGCGATGGCGCGTCGCTTGGTCGACGTAGGCGCGGTCCCCGTCCCCGACGAACGGCTTCCGAGGCACCTCGCGCATCGCCAGCGCCACCTGCTCGGAGCGCAGGACGCCCTTCGACTCGTGGGCGAGGCTGTCGACCATGTCCTCCCGGAGCACCGCATCGTCCATACCGGCCCTTGGCGGCCGGCCGTAATCAAACGTACGTTACCACGCGGACCACGCCTGACTGCTCTCGTCGACGGCGTAGACGCGCTTGACGTCCTTCGCGAACGCCGCGTCGCCGTCGTGGTCGAGTTTGTCGAAGCCGTAGCCGCGGGCGTCCTCGCGCACGAAGATGTTCTTGACCTCGAACTCCTCGTCCTCGATCTCCTCCACTTCGCCGACGGTGAACTCGTAGTCGCCGGGCACCTGCACGGTGATGCCCCTAGAGTCCGCGCCGCCCTCGCCGGGGTTGACGGTGACGTTCACGCTGACGTTGCCCACCGCACGGGTCCAGATCGTCTCGACGTCCTCGACGGGCGCCTCCTCGGTGCGCTCTTCGGCGCCCAACTGGAGGTCCGTGATGCGCACTTCGAGGATGGCCTCCTCGGTTTCGAGGACGAACTCCTCGCCGCGGGCGATGGTCTCGCCGCGGGGCGCCTCGACGGTGGTAGCGATGGAGTCGCCGTCCTGCGAGACGATGACGTCGCGTTCGACTTCCTCGGCCTCCGGCAGTTGCTCCTTGTGGACGTGGTGGCACTGCGTGCAGCGAAGCGTCGCGTAGCCGCCCCCTTCCGTGAGCACCTCGTGGACCGTCTCCACCTCGGGCGCACACGACGGGCAGGGCACCGCGACCCGTTCCGTAGATTCGCTCATACGCCTACGAGGGGCCGTGGCCGTAAAAACCCGCTGAGTCGCGCGGTGGGACGCGGTGCTGGTGGAGAGCAGGCACTCACGGCGCTCGAATGTAGCGGCGACAGCGCGAGGGGTCCCTCGTCGGGGATTCGACGACCGTCCCACGGCGGCAACTCACCAGATGCTTGATGCGCTCCAAGCGCACAACGTCATTCCCGCCCACCAGAACATGCAAGACTTCTCCGGCTACCTCGACCTCGCCAGCAGTCAGGGCTACGAGGTCGGCGAGGACCTCCACGTCATGCAGAACGTGAACACCGTCCAGCTCGTCTGACCGCTCGGCGAACCGAGTCAGAGATTCCCTGCCTGTCGGAGTCGTCCCCTCTGGGGGCTGTGAGGGCGATCTCCTCACAGCTCGGACACGTCACCGGGTCGGTACCGTGTGGGGACAGGTCGACGTTCTGGCTCACGGATGGCTTCCTCCAGAGGCACGGCCGGCGCTATCAGTTCAGTGGGGGAAAGAACCGCGTCGAGCGAGCCCCACCGTCGCCAGTCCGAACTGCGGGGATTTTTCTATCAGTCGACACACACGCCCACCGTCGATGATCGTACTCCACGCCAGCTTTCCGATCGACCCGGAGCGACGCGACGAAGCGCTCGAACTGATCGACGACCTCGTCGAGCAGTCACAGGCCGAGGACGGGATGCTCGACTACCGGGCGACGACGGACGTACAAGACCAGAACGTCATCCGCTTCGTCGAGCGATACGAAGACGAAGCGGCGTTCGAGGCCCACACGGAGACCGACCACTTCCAGCGCTTCGAGGAGCGACTGCCCGCCCTTCTCGCTGGCGAGCCGGAAGTCCTCCGGTTCGACGTTGACTCGATGACGGAACTCGAACTGTAAGAGTGGAACCCGCGGCGGTCCGTTACTCGGTGGAGCCGTCTTTGATCTCTCCGAGGCGGTCGACGAGGTCGTCAGTCGACACGCCCGTCTCGAAGCTGCCCGCGCCGTCGTGTTCGTTCTCGTGGACAGAGACGCTCTCGCCCGCGTCCTCTTGCCTGTCGCTCGGTGTCTCCTGTTCGGACTCGTGGTAGCTCCCAAACCCCATGGATATTGTCACGGCCGCAACGGCCGAAAGCGGAGTGGTCCGGAGACGCTGCCCTCCCACTGGCACCCCCACTCCACGACCGGCCGGAAGTTAACACATATACCCGACAGCCGCGTACTCCCCTTTAGATGCGATTCTGTGACGAGTGCGGGTCGATGATGCACACGGAGGACGACGCGTGGGTGTGTCGCTCCTGTGAGAACGAGGCGCCGCGGGACGCGCAGGCGGAAGCGGCGATGGCGACCCAGGATGGACAGCAGGACGACGGGACACCCGATGTAGCCGACGCGACACAGGAGGCTAGCGACACGAAGCAGGAGTCCTGCCCGGCCGAGGACTGCGACAGCAACCAGGCCTACTCCGAGATGTTGCCGAAGCCCGGGGGCTCCTACGAGGTTCGGCTGTTCACCTGCGTCGAGTGTGGCAACAAGTGGCGCGAGTCCTGACGGCGCATCTCGGGGCGGTGGACGGCAATCTGTGACTCTGACCGGTCTCTGCACGCACGATTCGACGAGTCTGCGCTGGCTCGACCGGCCCGGACGGAGATTTTACTGCGTGACGCCCGTAGAATTGCACGTGAGATTCAGCATCGTCCACGGAGATATCGCGGCGCAGAGCGCCGATGCACTGGTGAACGCCGCCGGGACGAGCCTCCAGATGGGGAGCGGCGTCGCCGGCGCACTTCGGAGCGCGGCGAACGGCCCCATCAACGAGGAGGCCGTATCGAAGGGCCCGGTCGAACTCGGCGAGGTGGCGGTGACGGACGCGTACGACCTCGACGCCGAGTACGTCATCCACGCGGCGGCGATGCCCCACTACGGGAACGGCCGCGCGACCGCGACGAGCATCCGCGAGGCGACGCACAATACGCTGGCGAAAGCCGACGAACTCGACTGTGAGTCGCTCGTCCTCCCGGTGCTCGGAACCGGTGCGGCCGGTTTCGACTTCGAAACCGGCGCCAGAATCGTCTGTGAGGCCATCACCGACTACGACGCCGACACCCTCACAGAGGTCCGCGTCATTGCCTACTCGCAGGCCGAGTACGACACGCTCCTCGGCGTCGCCGACGACGTGCGGTCGGAACGCGCCTTCGACGGCGACGGGGCGGTCGGCCGTCGATGACGGCCGGCGGCCCGTTCGTGGGTCGACGGGGAGTGCTGACCGGCCTC
Source organism: Halobacteriaceae archaeon (assembly GCA_042216675.1). Taxonomy (GTDB): domain Archaea; phylum Halobacteriota; class Halobacteria; order Halobacteriales; family Halobacteriaceae; genus JBDGTS01. The sequence continues at coordinate 21,315 of JBDGTS010000054.1, forward strand.
ACGTGTTTGCCCGCGGTGTGGCGAACGCTTCGCTCTGGAGTGGGCGCAGTACCGCGAACTAATCGAGAGGCCGGAGAAGGAGTACCGGACGAACGTTCCCGCCCTGTTCACGCAGTCGGCAACGACAGTTCCTCGCCGTCGACGTACACCGTCGGCTCACGGAGGATGCCGTCGAGGTGGAGCGGTGCGTTCGTGTCGCCGCCGATGCCGGCGTCGTCGCCGATGGCGATGTGGACGGTGCCCCCCGCCTTCTCGTCGAGGAGGACCGACCCGACCAGTTCCGTCACCGCGACGTTCGTGCCGATGCCGAGTTCCGCGAGGTTGTAGGCGTCGCGGCCCACCTCCTCGGCGGCGGCCTCGACCTGTTCTCGCACCGCGTCGTCGGAGATGTGGGTGACGTAGCCGTCCTCCACCTCGAAGGTGAGTTCGCGGCCCGCCAGCAGGCCGTGGGGCCGCATCGTGCCGTCGACGACGTAGGTGCCGTCGGCCGTCTCGGGGCTGACGAACACCTCGCCGGCGGGCAGATTCGAGAAGTCGCCCGGTTCGTGGACGATGCCGGTGTCCTGTCGCCAGTCGCGGTCCCCCGGGCGCACCGTGAAGTCGGTGCCCTGCGGCGACGTGACGCGAATCTCGTCGGCGTCGGCCACCGCGGCGTACATCTCCCGACAGGCGTCCCGGATGGCCTCGTAGTCGGCGTCGAGGCCCGTCGTGAACACCTCCTCGGTGATGCCGGGGAGCGTCGCGCCGCGGGCGCCGGCGTCCGTCGCCCGTGACCGGGCGCGCGTGTGACTCAGGCTCTTCGTCGTCGGCGCGAGGAAGGTGTCGGCCTCGCGGAGAGCGCCCGCGACGGGGGCTGGCGGCTCGGCCCCGTGTTGCTCGCCCGGCGGGTAGCGCAGGATGGCGGCGTCCTCCGTCACCTCGCTCGCCACCTCGTAGAGGGCGTCGCCGATGGCGACTCGCTTCGCGTCGGTGACGACGACGCAGGACTCGTCGGCGTCGAGGGCCAGACACTGCTCCACCGCCGTCTCGGCGGCGTCTCGCAGACTCATGCCCACGGGTCGGGTCGGGGGCGACCTAACAGTTTTCCTCCCCAGAAGGCTTTTGCCCGGTAGTTCCCTAGGGGCAGGTAGCGATGCGCGATGACGACGGCGAGGACCCCTTCGACGACTTCTTCCGGGAAGTAGAGCGGATGATGAACGATATGATGGGAGACGATGTCACCGACCCCTCCGGTTTCGGGTCGGACACGCACGTCGACGTACAGGAGTCCGAGGAGACGATCCGCGTCGTCGCGGACCTCCCGGGCGTGACCAAAGACGACCTCTCGCTGAAGTGCGACGGGGAGGTGCTGACCATCAGCGCCGCCACCGAGCGCCGCGAGTTCGACGAGCGGGTCCGCCTGCCCGCCCGGGTGGACGAGCGGTCCGCCGAAGCCACGTTCAACAACGGCGTCCTCGACGTGACCCTGCAGAAGTCCGGGGACTCCGCGGACATCACCCTCGAGTAGCCACGTCCCGAACGGCCGCCGCGAGGCGGTCGTCGAAGCCCGGTTCGTACTTCGTCGCCGCGTCCACCGTCGGTCGCGCGTTCGTCTCGTTCACCACTGCCCTGTCCTCGGTGACGAGCAGGTCCACCCCGAGCAGTCGCACGTCCAGCACCTCGGCCGTGCGCTCCGCGAGGGCCCGGAGGTCCGGGTCGAGGTCCACGCCCACCGCCTCCGCGCCGCGGTGGACGTTGTGCTTCCAGCGACCCTCCGCCGTCGCGTCCTCGGGGAGGCGGCGCTCCACCGCGCCGACGTACTCGCCGTCGAGGACCATCACCCGGTAGTCCCGCGCGTCGGGGAGATACTCCTGCACGAGATACGACTTGTCGCCGGTGGCCACGTAGTCGTGGACCAAGTCGAGGTAGTCGGTGACGCCCGAGAGCGAGTCGCGGTCGTGGACCTTCGTCACGCCGATGCCGCGCGTCGTCGAGTTCGGCTTGACGACCACCGGCGCGTCGAGGTGCGCCACGGCCTCGGCCACGTCCGCGTCGTCGACGGGGTTCGAGACGAACACCGAGTCGGGGACGGGCACGCCCGCGCCCTCCAGTTCGGCGACGACGCCGGCCTTGTTCCGCGAGGTCAACACCGCGTCACGGCCGTTGAGCCACGGCAGGTCGGCGACGGCGTCGAACACGCCGCCCTCCATGACGCGGCCGGGAAACACGAAGCCTGCGTCGAGGTCTCCGGGCCACGGCGGGTCGGTGAGCGAGACGGTGCGCTCGCGGACCGGCGTGTGCACGAGTTCGACGCCGCGCTCGGCGAGTGGGTCCTGCAGTCGCTCGAAGGTCTCCTTTCGGTTCGCGACCGCGAGGCGAAGCATACCGCCCGGTCCGGGACCGGGCACCAAAAATTATGGCTCTTCTGAACTCCTTTCTGACAAACATGACGGGCGAGTAGTTGGAGGCAGATGGATGCTCCCCCGAAGTCACGACTCCTCCGATTCGTTGAACGGGGGATGGTGCTGCCTCACCGTAGTGGCCCGGTTCTCGACACTCTGCAAGACGTTCGACCGCTTGGAGATGGCCGTCTGGCGAATAGTACTGAGCGTCTCGCTCGCGGATTTGCCACTGAACGGTGTTACCGGTATCGATGCGTCCGGGTTTGAGCGGGCGCATGCTTCAACTCACTACACGAAGCGAACGGCCCTCACCATCCAGCAGTTCAAGACAACACTGTTGGCCGATACAGCGACCAACGCCATTCTCGATGTTCACGTGACGACGACACGAAAACACGATACGAAAATTCACCACGAGTGGTGAAACAGAACGCACCGTCTATCGAGGTATTGACCGGCGACGAGGGATATGACGACCAGAAATTCCGGCGACTCGCCCGCGACCACGATATTCCACCACTCATCAAGCATACGGAGATACGGTGTCGCCTGCTTCGACTCGCTACTTTCACTCCCCCCCATCGTCGGCCCAGAGCCGACTTGCCAGAGCGCTCCCACCCGCGGCTAGTGCGGAAAGTACGCCGAATCCATGAACGCCGCCGCTCGATTTTGAGGCTGCCTCGTCATTCCTCAACTGGTCGACCCCAGTTCCATCGGAACCAGTAGAGCCATCTGATTCCAGAGGGTCGGTTTGTCCTGTCGTCTCGACATCTATATCGCGCTTCGATCCGTTCTCAGCGTGTCCAATTCGGTTGGTCTGTGTGAAGGTAGTTCCGTCGGCAGTAACTGCGCTCACATCGAGCTGCGTTTCACTTTTACCCTCTTTTGCTACGAATCCGCCCCCTTCAATCGGTACACGTGTCGTCTCTCCAGGGGCCAACTCAACATTGGGAGTGATCTCTCGTACTTCGGCGGATGTCTCAACTGTTAGATCTGTGATTGTCCGGGATTCGAGACTCCGGTTTCGGAGTCGGACGTCGACGTAGTATTCATCGCCGGGAGTCAACGGTCCGTTTGGGCGAGTGATAGCGACATCGATTGCAGCGGTGGTGAAAGTACCTGAAAACTTCCCGAGGTCATTGAACGGGCGGGCCCATTCAGTCTGGACGCTATAGGTGATCGGCTCGTCTGTCTCGACACGGACCGGAACCTGGTAGGCAACAGATGATTCAGTATATACCTGATCTAAGGCGACGTCGTCCGGCTTCCAGACGTCAAACACCCCCTTTGCTACCTCTCCACCGGCTCGCGGTGCGTGTGGGGTCATAGCGACCTCAGCGATCCGACGCTCCCCTTGCAGAAGTCGGTTGATGTAGGTCAATTTGTCCATGATGGAGAGGAGAAAGCCGGGGCCACATGGAATGCCGGAGAGTTTCGAGCAGATTTTCCCTGGGAGTTTTAGTCCCTGGCGGAGCCGTTCGCTGATCTGCCGAGCTCGTTCGCTCGACGCCTCCGTCACAACGTGCCAGTCCTGTCGCAGCGCTTCTTCCGGCTGCTTTCGCATAGCTGCGTATAACGGGACGTTCATGTACCGGCGGAGGGGATGGAGGAGTTCCGGAAGGGACTCACCACTGGTATCTGATGGTCCAATAGCAAGGACGTCAACGCCGCCAGTCCCGGTGGGATCTGCTGTCGTGTAAGCGCTATCCTCGGCAACGGTAGCGTCGTCCTCGGGGAAGGCAAACAGAAAGTCTCCGCCAGCTGGCCCCCCACCTGGCACGGACGCTTCGGAGATTTTCCAAACGGCTTCGCCATCATACTCGTTGGTGTTTGTCACTTCGATATAGAACACGTGGAGGTCTTCTGAGAATAAGAATCGCCACACAGAGCCAGCGCCGAACTCCGATCCATCCTCGGACCGGGCGACTTCTGGGCCAAATATCTGCTGTCGGTCAAGTGTGAGCGAGCCGTAGTCTGCCGGTGAGTCGAGTTCCTGGGGATCGTAGCGTTCGGTAGTGAACCAATCACCCCTACGGGCGGTCACCAACAGTTCGCGATCAGAGTCCGCAAACTCGGTTGGGAGTTCGAACACTCCCTCCTCGTCTGTTGTCACGGTTGTAACGTGGCGCTGGTTCGGGTCTTCACTTGGATCGTAGCTCGGCACATGGACGTTTGTGATGTAAGCGGAGACTTCTGCATCGCGGACAGGGGTCCCCTCAATACTCTTGACGCGGTTCACCGCGGGTTCCGGTGTAACCTCGATTGTTGTAGTGGCTGTATCGACGACGGACCCGTCACGTACTGCATCGAATGCAACGGAGTAGGTCCCCGTCTCCACGTCCTCTCCGAGCGAGAGTGTCACTGATGGCTGACGGGTGTCTCCAGGGCTAATATCGGTCGCATCGCTCCCGGCAATGTCGTCATCCCACTGCCAGCCATTGTCTTGCCAATTGCCACCGTCGTCAGTGTGACCGGCGATGGTGATACTGTCGTTCAACAAGTTTTCGGACGCTGCCCCTGGTCCAGTTACCGACTGAAGAGAGACACCGACCGCGCCCGGAGCAGTACCTACGTTCTCGACTGTGAGTGCGATGGTTACTGAACCACCGGTGGAGACAGAAGTTGAGTTGGCCTGGGCTGCAAGCTCGAAAGACGGCGCCTCCGAGACACCAGGTGGAGGATTGCCTGCAGCTTCGAAATGGTGGCCCAAGGTCCCGAGGTTGACGCGTGAGCCGGCACTGTGGCCGTTCTGTGGGTCGGCAACGATTGTGGGTGATGAGCGGACATAATTAGCGGTGAAATGCCAGCGTTCGGTACCGTCCGCCACATCCAGCGCATACACGTTGTCATCCATTGCGCCGATGTAGACCGTATCGTCGAGGACCGTTGGACAAGTTCTCACGCGGTTGCCAGTCTTGAATCGCCACTTCTCGGTGCCATCGTCAGCGTTGATGGCGTACACCCGGCCGTCGCTCATGTCCGTTCCAACGAAAACTGTCCCTCCGGCGACCGTGGGTGACGAACGGATTTCGGCCTCGGTTTCGAAGCGCCACTGTTTGGTGCCATCGGCTACGTCGATCGCGTAGACGTTACTGTCGTCTCGCCCAACGTACACCGTTCCATCGACGACTGTCGGCGATGACCGCACGGAATGGCTGAACGACGTCGAGCTAAAGGTGAAACGCCACTGCTCGGTGCCATCCGCCGCATTAATTGCATAGAGATTGCCGTCGTCGCTTCCCACATAGACAGTTCCCCCGACAACTGTCGGTGAAGTAGTAACCAAGTTACCCGTGCCAAAGCGCCACTGCTCGGTGCCATCCGCCGCATCAAGCGCGTAGATATTTCCGTCGTTACATCCGACGTAGACGGTCCCATTAGTCACTGCAGGCGCTGCCGGGAACCCTTCACTAGCGGTAAATCGCCATTTCTCGCTCCCATCAGCGGCGTCTAAAGCAAGAAACAGATTGCCGCTGTTGCCCACATAGACAGTGTGGTTGACGACGGTGGGTGAGGCCTCAACGAAGTATCCGTCAGCATCGGAGCGCCACTGCTCTGTGCCGTCGGCCGCGTCTAATGCGAACACGGCTGCCGAGTCACTACCGACGTAGACCGTTCCCTCGACCACTGTCGGCGATGACTTTACCCGCCCACCGGTGTCGAAGCGCCACCGCTCAGTACCGGTTGCCGCGTCAAGTGCATGGACAGTGCGGCTACTGCTACCGACGTAGACTGTCTGGCCCGCCGCAGCCTCCGAAGCACCTGCTGACTGTGCAGCCATCCCGACGCCACCCAGTACGCCGAATCCTGCAGTTCTCAGGAATCGCCGACGATTAAATACACCACCACATTCACCAGTATTCTCTGTCAGATCGGTTTGTGGTTCCTCTCCGTCACTCGCCATTGGGAGTCACCGGGGAGCAACCGTAATACCATCGAGAAACCCCGCGACTGTGAGCCACTTCACACGTTCTAATAGACATCCAATAGTGGGACGGTTCATCTGTCGGACGGCAAAAATGCTTGGTTCAATAGAGAGATTTCTGTGCTTCGAGTTGTGCTCAATCCACTCTCTGGGACTCCCAGTGAGGGTTACAGAGAAGACCCCTTACAGCTCGATGCCGTCGAAGGCTGTTGCCGGAGATTCGAGGGTGCGCCTACGAATACCCTATTACGTCTCGCTCGACTCCCCTCAGTAAACCGGACGCCACCACCACCACCATTTCTTCAATCGACATTCTCCACGTCGATGAGTCGCCGGATCTCGCCGATATGGTCGCGCTCTGTATTCAGCGGGACTGCTGAAACCCATCACCGTTTGAGGGTTTCAACGAGGCCAAAATCTACCGGTTCAGAAGGTCCTGCCCGCGGTCGACGTTGACGCGCATCGGCGGCGAGAGCTTGTTGTACGCGCGGCGGAAGGCCTCCTTGATGGCGTCGGCCTGTTCCACGTCACACCACGCGGTGAACAGCGGTTCGCCCGCGGTGACGCGAGCGGCGGTGCCCACGGGGGTGCCGAAGGCCTGCCGCATCCCGTCGGAGACACGGTCCGCGCCCGCGCCCGTCGCCTGCTTGTTCTCCCGCAGGACCTGGTGGGGGAAGCGGCGCAGGATCATCTTGTAGTTCCCCTCGCCGAGGACGTCGAGGAGGTGCCGGTTGGCGCTCAGGCGCGCCGACTCCAGCGCGGTGTGCCGGAGCTGGCACGTCTCCTCGGGGACGAGGCTGATCTGCACGGGGTATTCGTCTTGGTCTTTCTGCAGGTCGCCCATGTTGTGCTGGGCGATCTGCGAGCCGGGAATCCCGGTGATGTACTCCCGTCGCGTGTACGACGGCTTCGAGATGTCCCGGTACATCGAGGCTGGCTTCTCGGGCATAGTCGTTGGTGGATGGTGTCCGGGCGAGCGAATAAAGCCTTCGAAGCCCGGTCCGCGGCGTGAGGCCCACTAGCGGCGTCGATGCCCGCAAACTCCCGCGATTCGCGCGCCGCTTTCGGCGACTGCTCGAAGAGCGGTGCTGGCTACCGTAGTTCCGCAACCAGCCCGCTCACGGCGTCGTCGACGAGCGACTCCTCGATACGACCCTGCCAGAAGTCGATGTCTTCTCGACCGATCGACTGGACACCCCACGGAACGATCCGGCTCTCGTCCGGTGTCCCTCCCCGGACCCAACTCGTCTCCGGAACCTCGATCAGTCCATCCATCCACGACTTCGTCGTCAACGTCAGCGCGATATACTGTTCGCCGTGGAACGGACGGCCGTCGTGGTTCGACAGAATCAGCCAGGGACGAGCGCTTTCCCCGCCCTTGAACGGGTCGTCACCGTAGACGACGTCTCCCCGTTCGAAGATTGGTGCCTCTTCGGCCGTCACTGTCCGTCCGTAACGCTCGGGTGTGGTTGCTCGGGCGCGTGTTCGCGCCACGCGTTCTCGTCCTCTTCGCCGAACTGCTCGTTGAACAGCGCAGTCGCCCGTTCGTAACTGCTGGACCGTTCGAGGCGCTCCTCGTCGTCGGTCACCGCCCAGTACGTCGCCTTGTGTTCGACGAGGGCACGGTCCTTCAACCGCGAGAGCGCCGTACTGACCGCCCCCTCGTCGACGCCGATTCGGGACGCGATTTCACGAGCCTCGAACGCTTGGTCCTCGTGGGCTACGAGGAAGCCGAGCACGTGGTCGGGAACGGAGAGTCCTTCGAGTTCTTCCTCGCTCGCGTTCTCGAAGGTTTCCCTGTCGATGGACATTCTCGTGCGGTCGTAGGTCGTCCACCGATAAGAGTGTTAGGCGTGAAAGCGCTGAAAATACCGTGAATATCGGGGTGAGACTCGGCCGGCAAGGGTTAAACGGCGGCCGCCCCTACGAACTCGCGTGGCACGCCCGCTGCGATTCCGCTGCTCTCCCACCCCGTGGACGCTCGACGCGGTCCGCTCGGACCTCCTCGCCGACCTCGACGCCAACATCGGCGCCGAGATGCGCGGCCCGTGGTTCCGCCCGCCCGAGGGCTACGAGGCCCGCCGCTTCGAGATGGACAACGGCGACGTGGCCCTCTTCGCGTGGCGCGAGGGACGGGGCGGTGCCGTCCCCGACGACTGCGCCTACTGGATCGGCAACACCGAGACGCCGAGTGCGCTCTGGCGCACCGAGAAGTACGGCTTCGACGCCGTGCCCTACGCCGTCGAGCGGTGGGCACAGCGCGAACTCCTCGCACAACTCCACGAGGAGTCCCCGTGGCTGGCCGACTATCCGCACCTCTCGTGGTTCTTCCTGCCCGTGTTGCTCTCGAAGGACGGCCGCGAGAGCACCCGCGAGTTCCTCCGGGACCACGCCGCCGGCTTTCCGGACGCCGACGGCGAGACCGCACTCGACTTCTACGAGGGCTTTCTCTCCTCGGGCGTCCTCGACGACCACCGGCACGTGATGGCCGGCAAACTCGGCACCTCCGACCACGTCGACCACGTGCGGATGAGCGCCGCGATGGGCGAGTTCAACGTCGCCAAACTCCTCCACGACGCCGGCTACGACGTGACGCCCGAAATCGAGATGGAGAGCGGCCACGCCCTCGACTTCCGCGCCGACGGCGCACTCGTCGAGGTGACCCGACCGCTCCCCGTCGCCCACCGCTCTGCGGGAACACCCGCGGCGGCCATCCGGGACACCGTCGCCACCAAGACGGACGGGCAACTCCGCGAACACCCCGACGCGATGCTCGTCGTGGACTGTTCGAGTTTTCCGGACGACGCGTGGTATCGGGTCCGCGACGCGCGGCCCGACGTGGGCCACGAACCGGCCGCAGTCGTCCGCTTGCGGCCCGACGGCCGCGTCGAGGGCTACACCGCCGGCGACCCACCGGTGACGCTCGACCTGCCGTAGGGTTTTATCGGCCCCCGTCCCGTCGTCCCCGACAACGCGGCCATGTCAGGCGACGCCAACGGCGACGACCGCTCCATCCGCGTCGGCGAGACGACCGACGGCGACCCCGTGTCGCTGCCGGTCGAACAGGTGCTGACCGGGCGGGCGTTCGTCACCGGCAAGTCGGGGTCGGGGAAGAGCAACACCGCGAGCGTCGTGGTCGAGGAACTCTTAGAGGCCGGCTTTCCGGTTCTCATCGTGGACACGGACGGCGAGTACTACGGGCTGAAGGAGACGTACGAACTGCTCCACGTCGGCGCCGACGAGGAGTGTGACCTGCAGGTCGGGCCCGAACACGCGACGAAACTCGCGGACCTCGCCCTCGAACAGAACGTCCCCATCATCCTCGACGTGTCGGGCTTCCTCGACACGGACGCGGCCGACGAACTCATCCGCGAGACGGCCCGCCACCTGTTCGCCCGCGAGAAGAAACTCAAGAAACCGTTCCTCCTCGTCGTCGAGGAAGTCCACGAGTACATCCCCGAAGGTGCTGGGATGGGCGACACGGGCCAGATGCTCATCAAAATCGGGAAGCGCGGCCGCAAGCACGGCCTCGGCCTGTTGGGTATCAGTCAGCGACCCGCGGACGTGAAAAAGGACTTCATCACCCAAGCGAACTGGCTGGTCTGGCACCGCCTCACGTGGGACAACGACACCCGCGTCGTCTCGCGCATCGTCGGCAGCGAGTACGGCGAGGCGGTGCCCGAACTCGGCGACGGGCAGGCGTTCGTCCAGACGGACTGGACGGACGACGCCGTGCGCACGGTGCAGTTCCGCCGCAAGCGCACGTTCGACGCGGGGGCCACCCCCGGACTGGAGGACGTCGAGCGCCCGGACCTCAAATCGGTCAGCGACGACCTGACGGCGGACCTCGCGGACATCACCGAGGAGGAGGAACGCCGCGAAGACCGCATCGAGGAACTGGAGGCCGAACTCGACCGCAAGCAGGAGCGCATCGACGAACTCGAAGCGGAACTCGAACGCGCCCGCGACGTGTCTCACGCCGCCGAGCGCATCGCGGACACGATCGCCACTGCCGGCGGCGGTGGTGACGGCGACGGTGGCACGGGCGCGGCCATCAAGCGCGAGACGGTGGACCGCCTCCAGCGAGAGCGCGACGAACTCGAACGGAAACTCGACCGCGCGGAGCGCACCATCGCGCGCCTCGAAGGGGGCGACGACGCCGAGACGGAGACGCCTGTGACGCCGACGACGGCGGTGGACGCCGCGACCGACGCCGACGAGGACGACGAGGCACAGACGACGCTCGAAGACGCCGCACCTGCCGACGACGAGGCCGACGCGGACCCGGCCGACGCCGCGGCCGACGGCGGCGCGACGACTGAGGCCGAGGCGACGACACAGGCCGCCGACGCCGACACCGAGACGGCATGCGACCCCGAGGACGAGGACGAGGACGCCGTCGTCGCCGCGTTCCGCGACCAGCTCCAGCGCACCGGC
>JBDGTS010000054.1:32157-42614 GCA_042216675.1 Halobacteriaceae archaeon
CGAGGACGAGGACGCCGTCGTCGCCGCGTTCCGCGACCAGCTCCAGCGCACCGGCGAGCGACTGCTGGCGGCCGAGGACGGCGACGATCTGGCGGCGCTCCTCTCGGACGACCGGGTGGCTGACAGCGTCGCCGCGGCGCGCGCGGAGTCGCTGTGTTCCCGCGGCGAGGCCGACTTGCTCGTCGCGGCCCTCCGGCGCGACGGCCCCCTCCCCCTGTCGGACCTCGCGGCGCGCGTCGACGCTGACGCCGGCGCCGTGGGGGGCTTCCTGACGGCGCTCCGGAGCCGGGACCTCGTCGTCGAGAGCGAGGCCGGGTGGCGCTTCGACCGGGAGGCGCTCGCCGAGATGGCCCGCGACGAGTGATTTAGGGGCTCGCGGCGCCGACCCGGCACATGGACCTCCCCGAGGGCTGGACGACCGGCACCGTCCGCGCGAACGGCATCGACGTCCACTACTACCGCGTCGGCGAGGGACCGCCGCTCGTCCTCAACCACGGCGTCACCGACGACGGCCAGTGCTGGGCTCCCCTCGCCGAGGAACTGCGCGAGGGCTACGACGTCGTCATGCCCGACGCGCGGGGCCACGGCCAGACCGAGTCGCCGGCGGAGGGCTACGGCATCGACGACCGAGTGGCCGACCTCGTGGGCCTCGTCGACGCCCTCGACCTCGCCGACCCGATTCTGATGGGCCACTCCTACGGCGGGTCGACGGTGCTCGCGACGGCCGCGCGCCACCCCGACCTGCCGCGCGCGGCGGTGCTGGAGGACCCCGCCGGGATGCTCACCCGCGACGGCGACTTCGACCCCGACGCCGCGGCCGCGGAGTTCCGCGAGAACCTCGCGTCGTGGCGCGCGATGGACCGCGCCGAACTGGTCGCCACGTTCGCGGCGCGCGGGCGCGACCCCGAGTTGTCACAGCGCCTCGCCGACGCCAGAGAGCGCGTGTCACCGAACCTCGAAGCGGGGTTCCGCGCTGGCTTTCCGGACCCCGCCGACCAGTTTCCCGAGGTGGCGTGCCCGCTCCTCGTCCTGAAAGCCGACGCCGACGAGGCCGAACGCGCCGCGCACCGCTCGCTGGTCGGCCGGGCACCGAACGGGCGCATCGTCCACGTCGACGGCGCGGGCCACTGCGTCTTCCGCGACCGGTTCGACGCGGCCTCCGCTGTGCTCTCGGACTTTCTCGCCGACGTGTAGGACGGCGCCGTCGCTACGCGGGTAAAAATGTCAAAATGGTTGGTTTGAAACGCTACCTCGGGGTTACCGGTTTACAGGCGCTCGACGTTCGTCGCGCGCGGGCCCTTGGGGGCCTGCTCGATGTCGAACTCGATCTCCTGTCCTTCCTCGAGGTCGGGGCCGCCAACGTCCTCCATGTGGAAGAAAACGTCCTCGTCCGCGTCCTCAGTCTCGATGAAACCGTAACCGCCTGTGTCGTTGAAGAAGTCAACCTTGCCTTTCGCCATCGCGTCTGTACGGACGCCCGCCGCACTAATAACACTTTTGCGAGACGCGGTACCACACGGCTCGGTTTGGACGCCCGCTTTTGTGACGTCCACCCGAGCATCGAGATATGCACGACGTGGCGCTCGTTCTGGAGAAACAGGGCCGCGGCCCGGTGACCGTGGAGACGGAGGACGGTACGACGTACGAACTCGAACTGACCGAGACCGAACACGACGAGAGCGGCTTCCACGCCGAGGCCGAGGACCAGTTCGCAGAGGACGTGTTCTACCGGCTCTCCGCGCCGAAACACGACGGCGAGCGGGTGCAACTGGAGCGTCGGCACGCCCGCGACGAGGAGTGGACTGACCTCGGCCCAGTCGTCGCGGCCACGAAGGAGTCCTGAGGCGATGGCAGTTGACGAGGGGAGCATCGGAAACACGCCGCTCGTCGAACTCGACCTCGACGTCCCCCCGCTCGTCGTCGCCAAAGTGGAGTGGCTCAACTGCCACGCCTGCCCGTACGCGGGGTCGCTGAAGGCCCGCATCGCAAAGCGGATGCTCGACGAGGCGGCCGTGCGCGGCAGAACCGTGGTCGAACCGTCGAGTGGCAACACCGGCCGTGCGCTGGCCCGCATCGGCGAAGCGCGGGGCCACGACGTGCGCGTCGTGATGCCCGCGGACGCGGCCCGCGGAAAGCGCGAGGGGGTCCGCGCGGCGGGCGGCGAACTGGACCTCGTGCCCGCCGCCGCGGGCTACGACGCGGTGATCGAGCGGAGCCGGGACCTCGCGGCCCGCGAGGACTTCGTTCGCCTCGACCAGTACGAGAACCCCGCGAACCCGAACGCCCACGCCGCGACGACGGCGGTCGAACTCCGCGAACAGGCCCCCGACCTGACGCACGTCGTCGCCGGGGTCGGCACCGGCGGCACCGTCACCGGCCTCGCGCGCGGCCTTCCGGACGCGACAGTCGTCGGCGTCGAACCGACGGCGGAGGACCACGATATCGGCGGCCTGAAGTTCCTCTGTGCGCCGGACGCCTACCACCCCGGCACGTTCGAGGCGGGCCGCGTCGACCGGACCGTCTACCTCGACACCGAGGCGGCCTACGCCCGCGTCCGGTCGCTCCGGGACCGCTACGCCGACCGGTCGGTGACTATCGCCGACGCGGGGCAGTACGACCGGTCGCTGGTCGCGGACCAGCTCCGCGTCGACGGCGCCTTTCTCCCCGGCATCTCCAGCGGTGCCGTCGTCGAGGCGGTCCACCGACTCGCGGACGCGGGAAAAGTCGGCGCCGACGACACGGTCGCCGCCGTCTTCGCGGACCGGGGCGACGTGTACCCGACCGCACCGATTTAGAGCAGGAGTCCCGCGACGAACACCCCGAGACCCACCAGCGTCAGGCCGCCGGCGTACAGGTAGCCCAGCGCGTTCGCGCGGTACTCCTCGTCGTGGTCGGCCTCGCGCACCTCCAACAGCGTGGACGCGCCGAGGGCCGCGACGGCGCCGCCCGCGACGACGACGAGGGGTCGCATCGCTGGCCTTTCGCCCGCCGCGGGCAAAACTCTAGTCGTCGGCCGCCACGTCGGGGCGGAACTCGCGGCTGATGGACTTCCACTTCCCCGTCGAGAAGCGGTAGTAGTTGATGGCCGCGGGGACCCCGCTCTCCGCGAAGAAGGTCAGCCCGAGGCCCAGAAGCCCCAGCGACGTGGTGGCGCCGAGGTAGGCCAGCGGAAGCACGCCGCCGAACATGCCAAGCGCCTGACTGTAGAACGGCCAGCGGGTGTCCCCGCTCGCGTCGAGTGCCCCCGCCGCGGCGCTGGTGACGCCCTGCCCGACGACGGAGGCACAGGCCGCGTACACCAGCCAGATGGCGGCGAGGACGTCGATTTCGCCGGGGTCGTCCACGAACAGATGGACGATGGGTTCGGTGAACACGAGGACGATGGCCGCGGCGACGAGGTACGTCGCCACCGAGTAGCGCACGATCTCGTGGCCGTACTGCTCGGCGCCCTCCTCGTCGCCCGCGCCGAGTTCCTGCCCGACGAGCGAACTCGCGGCGAGGCCGAAGCCCCATCCCGGAGTGTTCAGCAGACCGCGGATCCGCCGCGCGACGATGTACGCCGCGAGAATCTTCGGCCCGAACATCGCGACGATGGCGAGGAGGGGGAAGCGCGCCACCGTCCACGTCGCGTTCCGGCCGATGACGGGGAGGCTGATGCGCACGAGGTCCGCCAGCGTCTCCCGGTGGACGTACGAGCCAAAGGGACTCACCGTCGCCGGGAAGCCACGCGTGCCGGGGAGCCGACGGACGCTCAACAGGACGGCGAACACGCCCGTCGCCATCGCGTTCGAGAGGACGGTGCCCAGCGCCGCGCCCGCAGCGCCCATCCCCAACCCGAAGATGAAGACGGCGTTCAGGCCGATGTTCGTCGCGGCGCCGCCCGCCCGCACGACCATCGGCGTCCACGCGTCGTCGGCGCCGATGAAGATGCGGCTGCCGATGAGGTTCAGGCCGGCGAACGGGACGCCGAGGCCCACGATTTTCAGGTACGCCGCGCCGTGGCGAATCGTCGCCGCGTCGTCGGTCAGCAGGCCGATGAGTTCCTCGGGCAGGAACCAGAACAGCGCCGCCAGCGGAAGCGTGAGGACGACGACGAGGAGCACGCTCGACCGGATGGCCTGCGCGAGTTCGCCGTACGCCTCCGCGCCGTAGCGCTGGGAGACGAGCGCAATCGTGCCCGCCGCGATGCCGCCGCCGAGGGCGAACGCCAGCCCCCAGTAGGGGCCCGCGAGGCCGACGCCGCCGATTGCGGCGCCGCCGACGGCCGTCCCGACCATCGCCACGTCGACGGCGTTCTTCGACATCCGGGCGATGCCGGTGACGATGCGCGGCCACGACAGGTCGACGGTCCGGCGGATGCGCTCTTCGGACACCAAATCCACGCGGGCCAGGGCGTACCCGATGGCTAACAGCGTCAGTCGGACGGGGTTCGGAATGGCGGACACGGGGGTACGCCACTCCTTTTAGGCCCAGTCAAAAACCCGTTCCGTCTTCGGCAGAGCGCGGGGTCTACGCGATTGCGTGGCCCCGTTCTCCGTTCGGGTTCGAAGCCGCTCCGCACTCAGCATCCGCTCGGCGGTGTGGTCGTCTGAAAAAATCTCAATCGGTGCGCGTCGCGTGAGCGACGGGTGTCGCGGAGTTACAGGCGGACGACGTTCGCCGCGCGAGGCCCCTTCGGCGAGGACTCGATGTCGAACTCGACCTCGGTCCCTTCCGTCAGGTCCTCGCCGCCGACGTCCTCCATGTGGTAGAAGACGTCTTCGTCCTCGTCGAGGTCGCCGTCGTCAGTCGAAATGAAACCGTAACCGCCTGTGTCGTTGAAGAAGTCAACCTTTCCTTTCGCCATTACAAACAAACGTAGGGTCGGTGCAGGGATAACCCTTCCGAGGGTCAGGGTACCACGCCCCTCGTGCGTCACGCGTTCAGCGTCTCCGCGAGGTCGCCGTCCTCGTCGAGTTCCGCGAGGATGTCGCTCCCGCCGACGAACTCGCCGTCGACGAACGTCTGGGGAATCGTCTCCCACCCGCTGTGGTCTTCGAGGGCCTCGCGGTACGCGTCGAGGGCCTCCAGTACGTCCACCGTCTCGACGTCCTCGCGGTGCTGTTGAATCAAGCCGAGCGCGCGCCGCGAGAAGCCACACTGGGGCATCAGCGGTGTCCCTTTCATGAAGAGCACCACCTCGTTCTCCGCGATGGCCTCGTCCACGTGTTCCTGTACTTCCTCGGCGGAGAGGTCCGACTGCTGTTCGAACGCCATGGGGGCATGTCGCACGCTGTGGGGAAAGGCCTGTCGCCCTTATTCGGGCGTCCGCGTCTTCAGCTCCAGCGCGTGGATGTCCGTCGTCATCCGGTCACCGAGGGCGTCGTACACCAGTTCGTGCTGTTCGACCAGTGACTTCCCCGCGAAGGCAGGGGAGACGACTTCCGCGGCGAGATGGTCCTCGTCGTCCGGTCCCCGCGGCTGTGTCACCGTCGCCTCGGCGTCGGGTACGTTCTCTTCGATGAGTCGCTCGATTTCGGAGAGGTCCATGCCCCACCAGTCGGGACGCGGCGACAAAACCTTGGCCGTCCGGTCCCGAGCGGGGACGTGCGCGTCATCGACTTCGTCTACGACTCCGCGTCGGCGCCGCCCCACGTCACGGCCGTCCTCGACGCCATCGAGACCCGCGAGGAGGACGTCCGCATCCTCGACGTGAGCGGCGACGCGTCCCGCCGCGACGCGTCGCTGGCGGTCCGCGAGGCCGTCCGCATCGGCGACTACCCCGAGGAACTGTACGGCGACGACGGCACCCTCGACTTCTCGCCGGGCGCCCTCGTCACCGAGGCACCGACCGGTCGCCGGACGCTCCACGTCGGTGCGGACGCTCTCGACGCCCTCGACTAGTCCTCGTCCGTCCAGTAGTCGACGGCGTCTTCCTCCCGAAAGTAGCCGTGGACCGTCCGCTCGCCGTCGCCGCCCGGCGGCGCGCCGGCGAAGACGCCCACCTTCTCCGAGTCGGGGTAGACGGTGACGTCCGGGTCGCGCATCGTCGAGACCATCAGATAGCGCAGAGGCCCGTCGCCGTCGTTGACGACGCGGTGCGCGCCGTCCTCGCTCGCCGGGAGCGCCACGTAGTCGCCCGCGTCGAGGGGGTAACTCCCCCCGGCGAGGCGAATCGTCCCCGCGCCGTCGAGGACGAACAGGGCCTCCTCGTTGCCGGTGTGGTAGTGGTAGGGCCACGACCGGCGGCCGGCGGGGAGTTCGTACAGGCTACAGCCGAGTTCCTCGCCGCCCGCTGCCGCGCCGAGTTGCTTGCGCTTGAGGGCCATCTCTTCGCGTTCGGTCCACTCCAGTTCGTCAGCGCTCACTTTGCCCATGGCCGGCCATCCGGGCCGGACGTGAAGTGTGTTCCGTCCGCTGATACTTTGTCGCTGGCGGTCAACCGACCGGCCATGCCGGTCGACTTCGAGCACTTCGGGGACGATCAGCCACTCGACGGCCTCGCAGACCGGGGCTGTGACACGGCCGACGCAATCGTGGCCGAACTCCGGACGGTCGCTGACGTGGAGGGGACGCTCGACGCCGATGCCGCGCCACGGGTCGTCGAATTCACCGCGGGAGAGGCCGACGAGACGGCCGTCGCCGCGGCGACGGACTTTCTCGATAGCCTCTGGCGGGTTCGCCGGGCGCTGACCGGCGGCGAGAACGGCGACGTGGACCCCCTCGTCCTGCTGGGGACGACTCGTCTCGCCGTCGCCGACTGGGAGCGCGTGGCGTCGTTCGTCGGCGACGACGGCGACGATAGCGACGACGGGGGTTCCGCCGGGACCGGGACGCTCGCATCCGCGATCAGCCACATCAAGCGGCACCTCCAATCGCTCACTTCGCTCGTCACGACGCTCCTTTCCACGGCCGGGTCGCTCGACTCGTGGACCCTCTCTGGCGACCTCTCGGGCTCGGTTCCGGGCTTCGCGGGGTCGCTCGGTCTCTCGATGACCTTCGATTAGGGCGCCGCCACGGCGAGCCCCGCCGTGAGACCGCTCACGACGGCCCAGCCGACGGCGTTCCACCACGGCACCCCCAGCACGTCCGGGCCGGGGAGCGCGTCGGTGTAGGTCCACCAGCCGGCCGCCACTCCTCGGTGGTCGGTGAGCGCGTCGGCCGTCGTCGCGAGTGCGCTCGCGCCCGCCACGGCCGCCCAGCCGTCGGTCACGAGGAGCGCCACCCTGAGCGCGCCGTAGACGGTGCTGGTCCAGCCGAGCAGGGCGTAGAGCGGCACGCCCGCCACTTTTGGACCGACGTGGTGAACGAGCCAGCCCCGCTGGACGGCACCGAGTTCAGCGACGAAGGCCACCGCCGCGCCGCCGCCGAACAGGGCGAGCGTCGCGGCGAGCGGCCACGTCAACGCGGCGTGCGCGAGGGCGGCGAGGCCGAATACGAGCGTAGTACCGACGACGCGGTGCACGCGTCGGCCAACGTCGACCCCCGGCAAAAGCGCGCTCATCTCACCCGCTCCCGCACCTCGTCGAGGCCAGCCACGGTGACGGCCGCGACGAACGCAGTGGTCCCGAGCTTCCCGCCTGCGCCGACGTAGGCGGGCGCGACGACGACGAAGACGAGCCCACAGAGCGCGCCGGCGGCGCCGACGTGCGCTTCGCGGCCGAGTCGCTCCGCCGAGGACATCCCGACGAACGACGCGCAGTAGGTGACCGCGGCCAGCGGCGGCCCCCCGGAGAGCGCCAGCGGCGCCAAGAGGCCCGCCGCGAGGCCGACGAGCGCTGAGCCCAGCACGGCGCCGAGCCGGCACCGGACGCTCAGGACGGCGGTGACGACGGCCGCGACGGCGGCGACGGTGACGACCAGCGGTGCGACGCGCCACGACAGGGCGCCGCCGCCGGTGAACTCCACGCCCGTCGCGAGCGCCGTCGTCGCACAGCCAGCGAACGCGAGCGTCCCGAGTTTCCCGCCGACGCCCGCGAACACGCCCCGCGCCGCGACGAACGCCACCCCCGCGACGAGACCTGCGATCAGCACTACGCCGAGGCCGGGGAACACCGCTGGCGATGCCATCCCGACGAAGGAGCCACAGTACGCCGGGGTGCCGCTCTCGACGGGATGCGCGCCGGCCGCGACGCCGACCAGCGCCGACCCGACGACCGGTCCGAGACCGGCGTGGACGCTCAGGGCGTACGCGACGACGGCCCCGACGACCACTGCCAGCACGTCGGCGGCATCCCGCCGGTCGAGCGGCGGGGTGTCGAGCGACGACGTCCCTTCTCGCACCGCCGCCCCGCCGCCGACGAGAGCGATGCCGCCTCCGAGGCCCATCGCCGGCGCCGCGGCTTCGGGTGCGACGAGCGCGCGCATCAGCAGCGCCGCCGGCGCCACGACCAGCACCGCGTAGCCACCGCGTCGAGCCGCTCGCTGCACGACGCGTCAAAGCGGAATTTCGCGTGAAAACCTTGCGGTCCCGGTGGCCGCTCCGGTCACGGCTCCGCCACGGCCGCCGGCGGCGCTCGGCCCGTCACTCGTGGTGATGGGGCCACATCTCGAACTCGACGAACGCAGTCGCTCCGCACGCACCACACGACTCGGGGGCCTCGTACTCGTGGTCGCCGTCGCGGTGGTCGACCACCGTGCCGGCGTGGACGACTTGACACTCCGTGCAGACGTACTGTTCCGGATACTCTGGTGTATGTGACACACGATACCATGGGGCGTCAGGCACTTATAGTTTACTAGCGGGGGCAAAATAGAAGTAAAGAAATGGCCGAACCGCGGTGTCACCGGTCAGCACCGCGTCAACAGGGCCGCAGCGGGCGCTCGGACCGTGGCGGCCGCCTCGCGCACCCGGGCGAGCCTGACTGGCTGATGCCAGATATGTAACATTCTAACGACAAAAAATTCAAGTAGCACAGCCATCTCATGTTCCGGGGGGACCATGGAGGACGCCCTCGAGAAGGCCGAGTCCCGCCTCCAGCGGTTGTCCTAGCACCGATGGCGACTGACGGCGTCGATTCCCGTTTCGACTCGCCGGATGCGTACGGGGGGCGGTATCCTCCCGACTGGGGCGAGCGCCGTCGCGCGGTATACCGGCGAGACGACTACACCTGTCAGCGCTGTGGGGCCCAGAGTGGGCCACACGCCTCCGGTGACGGCGTTCCGCTCCACGCACACCACGTCGTCCCGCTCTCCGAAGGTGGCTCGAACCAGTTGTCGAACCTCGTGACGCTCTGCGAGCGGTGCCACGACGAGGCACACGACCACGACGTGGCCGCCCTTGACCCCCGCGCGCCGGCCGACGTCACTCCCACACCACACCAATCGAACTTCGTAGAGTGGCGAGTCGCGGACGCCCTCCGCGGACTCCTCTCGTGGCGGGCCGCCGGCTCCGCAGTCGGGTCGCTGCTCGCGCTCGCAGCCTACGCCTCCGCTCTCGACCGGGTCGCGTCGACTCTCGGGCAGGGGGTCATCGGCAGTCTCGCCATCGGGGTGCTGGCCCTCCTCGGCGCCGCAGTCGCAGGCGTCGTCCCACGGCTCGTTGTCCCGGGGTACGCCGTCGCTCTCGTCGCGATGGCGCTCGGTGCGGGCGCCGGCAACAGCACTCCGACGCTCCTCGTTCGCGTCGCGACGCTCGCCCCACTCGTCGCCGCTCTCGCGGGGTTGCTCGGACAGCAGTCGGCCGCCCGCGACTGAATCGAGCGACGGGCGCCCTGTCTTGCCGCCCCGCGTTCGCCGCGACGAGCAGGTCCCCGGCCGCACAGGCTTCCAGCTGAGGCCGATTGCCGGGTGACGACGCACCGGACGGGATGTCGGACGTGGCGACCGGCAGTAAGCGTTCACGCTGCCCGGTCCCCGAGACTCGGTGGGTGGCCAATCGTGTCCCAGCCCCGGAGTCACGAACCGCGCCAGCGCGCGATGGCGCCTGCACCGACCGTCAGTGCACCGGCGATGAACGTCCCGGGAATCGGGAGCGCGAACACGACGCCACCGACTGCGAGTACGAGACTCGACGCTCTCATCGACTGTGGGTCGGGGCGCCGGAGGGGTAGGTGTGGTGGCTCCGGGGCCGCACAGACGAGGGCGACTGAACCGTCAGCCGCCACGTCCGCGCCCTGCCGCCCGGGGCCGTCACCGCCGGTGGCCCGGGCTCACTCGACTTTCCGTCGGCTCGCCGATAGGCGGACGTGGTTCCGGTGAGAGCCGTCGTCCCGGCCCGGCGAAGAGCGAGAAGGCGGCGTCGGGAACGCGGATCCCCCGGAGACGCGTCTTTTGCTTCCTGCGAGAACGTGTCGGCTTCGTGGCACGCCACCCCGATCCGATCCGCGAGAGTGTGACCCGAGTCGGAACGACGTTTGCCGGCTTCAGAATGCGTTCGGAACGACGGTCCCGCTCACCGGCCGGTCGTCTCTCTCACGAGTCCGCAGAAACCGGATGCCGCCTCCCGGATTTGAACCGGGGACAGCTCGATCTTCAGT
>JBDGTS010000034.1:0-39337 GCA_042216675.1 Halobacteriaceae archaeon
TCGACGCCGTCGAGCGACTGAATCCGGTCGGTGACGCGGCTCAGCAGCTCCCCGGTGTCCGCCACCTCGAACTCGACGATGACGTCGTACTCGCCGGCGACGACGTGTGCACTCTCGACGCCGTCGAGGGCCGTTATCTCCGGGAGAACGTGCTGTGAGGCGCCGGCAGCGGTGGTCACCATGACGTACGCGTGTACCATGCGGCATCGTACGGCCGAGGAGCCCATAACCGTTCGCACCGCGTGGAAGGGTTTTTGAGGGAATCGCCCCCACGTTGGGGCATGAATCGCGCCCTCCTGCTCGTCGGGTGTCTCCTCTGTCTCGCCCTCCCGGCGGCGGCGATGGCCGGTCCGGCCGCCCCCGCCGCCCTCGACGAGTCGCCGCCCGCCGCGACCGAACCGACGCAGGTTCTCAACGAGACGCCGCGAATGCTCACGCTCGGGGAACCGACGGCACAGGGGTACAACGCCACCGAGTTCGACCCCGGTGTCGCATTCAGCATGGACGGCGCCGAACTGGACGGCACGTTCGAGCGGTATCGCCTCGTCGCCGACATCGAAAACGCGTCCACCGACGCGGAGCGACAGCGGGCGCTCTCGACCGCACTCGGCCGACTCGAATCCCGCGTGGACGCCCTCCGCCAGCGAGAGCGGGCGGCGGCGCGGGCGTACGCCGCCGGCGACATCTCGGAGCGAGCGTTCCTCCAGCGTCTGGGCCGCATCCACGCCTCCGCGACGACGCTCAAGGACACGGCCGACGCCGTTCTCGCCATCTCCCGAACCACCGGCGAAGCCGAGTTCCAGCGCGCGAACACCGTCTCGCGCGCCGCCGAGGCCCTGACAGGCCCCCTCCGCAGGACGCTCGCGGCGGGACTCACCGCCCGGGCGGGCGCCGAAACCGTCTACACCGCCGTGACGCCAAACGGCGTCGTGTTGGCGACGGTCGAAGACCGCACGGGCGGCGTGACGTACGTGCGTGAGACGGTTCGCTTCGACAACCGCGACGACGACGGGTCGACGACGTTCGAGTCGGCCTCGGCCTTCTACGAGTTCATGGCCGACCGCTACCCGATGGCCACGTCGGGACCACCGAGTCTCTCCATCGCGTTCCCGGGGAGTATCCACCGCTTCGACGTCCGGCACGCGCAGGGGACCCTGACCGCCTACACCGACGGGAGCACCCGCGCCGTGTTCCGCGAAGTCCACACGCTCCGCGTCGCGGACCTCCCCGTCGAGGCGAGCGCGAACACCACCGAAGACGGCCTCGCGGTTCGGGTGAACCGGACGTTCCCGGGCGGTCCCGTCGAGGTGACCGTCCGGAACCGACTGGGCGACCCGGTTAGCGCCACCGTCCACGTCGCCGACCGGCGCGTCGGCGGGACGGGACCGGACGGCCACGTCTGGACCGTCGCGCCCCACGGCACCTACACCGTCACGGCGACGAGCGGCGAGGCCACGGTAAATCTGACGGTCGGTTAGAGGAGCGCGCCGCCCCGGAGCGCGGCGATGAGGACAGTCACGACGGGAATCGCGCCGAGCGTCGTCAGCAGAATCGTCGTGCTCAGGTAGGCCGGCCCGGAGACGCCCTCCGCTCCCTCGGCCGACGAGAACTCCACGAGGAGCGCCAGCGGCGTGATGGCGACGGGTGCAGCCGTCTCCAGCGCGAACGTCCGTGCGACGAGTGGCTCCTCGAACCCGACTGCCAGCGCCACCGCGAGGCCGATAGCGGGCGCGACGAGGACCTTCAGCGCGACGGCGGGCGTGGTCTGCCACGCCGCCGCGGGGTTCGCCTCGGCGAGTTCGAGGCCGAGAACGACGAGGAACACCGGAATCGAGGCGTTGCCGACGAGTTCCAGCGTCCGCATCGCCGTCCCGCCCGCCGGTGGCGCGGCGCCCGCGGCGTTCACGACGACGCCGAGCGCGACGACGTAGAGCAGCGGGAGCGAGACGACCTGTCGGAGCGCGCCGCGGGTCGTGTAGCGCCCGCTGGAGGCCACGTAGACGCCCAGCGTGTAGAGAAACACCTGCTGGCCGGCGACGAACAGCACCGCCGTCGTGCGGCCCGTCTCGCCGAACGCGAACTCCGAGACGGGGATACCGAAGTTGCCGACGTTCGGGAACGACGCCGCGAGGACGAGCGCGTTCAGTTTCGTGCCCGCGAGGCCGAGCGCCCGGCCGACGCCGTAGGAGAGCCCCAGCATCACGAGCGTGAACGCCGCGATGGCCCCGAACAGTCGAACCGCCGCGTCCCCGCCCAACGGCGTCGTGAGGAGGCTGTGAAGGATGAGCGCCGGCAACAGCAGATACAGCGTCACCGTGTTCAGCGGCCCCACGTCCAGGTCCCGAAACTGCCCGAGGACGTAGCCGGCACCGGCGATAGAGAGAACCGGCAGGAGCGTCCCGACGAACACGTCCACCACCGACGCGGTCATGTCCGGGCAAACCGGGAGCGCCAGCAAAAGCCCTGTGAGTCGCGTCTCCCGCCCGAAATCGGAGTTATCGGTTCTCCATCGGTTGTGAACTTTTTGCGAGTCGCTAAACACGTCGTGAAACGTTTTCGTCTCGATTCGGCTCGGGTGAACGGACCGAAAAACGACCCAACGGTCAGCGGTATATATGGTGTCGGCACCCCAACGGATGAGTGAGGTGACCCCCCGTGTCAAACTCCACCCGTGACCACGCCCCACCCGCCGCAGACGGGTCGCCGCTCCGAGCGACCCTGCTCTCGGGCCCTCTCGCCGCCGCCGGCTTCTGGACCGGCATCGCCCTGCCGTTCCTCTACGTTCCCCTCCTGCTGGCGGGGCCCAGCGGCGTCGCCGAACAGCAGATCGCCTTCGTCCTCATCGCCCTGCACGGCGTGGCCCTCCTCGTGGGCCACAATCACCGGCAGGACGCCGCGCAGGAGGATTGAGTCGGCAACAGACATATTATACCCCGGAACTGAGACGTAGTATGGCCGCACACGGCCGCCGTCGGCTCCGCGACCTGTTCGACGAGTCTCCCACCCCCCACATCGCCCACGCGCCGCGAACACACCGCCGTGACTTCTACGTCGCCACGGACGGGTCGTTCGCGGCCGACGGGAGCGGACTCGGCGCCATCATCGAGACCCAAGACGGCGAGCGCGTCGCCCGCGTGTCGCTCCCCGACGACGCCCCGGACAACAACGTCGCGGAGTACCGCGCGCTCCACCTCGGCCTCGACGTCCTCGCTGCGCGGACCCCCCGCGACGCCCGCGTCGGCGTCCTCCTCGACCACGACCAACTCGCGGAGAACGTCAACTCGGCGGTCCTCGCGGACCGACAGACCGACTACAAGCCCCTGAAGCCGGTGTCGGTGCCCGCTGAGAGCGGTCACCACTGGCGCGGCATCCGCGCCCGCCTCGCCGGCTTCGACGAGGTGCGGGCGGCCCGCATCGACAGCGACCTGAACCCCGCCCACCCCCTCGCGAACGCGCCCGAGCGGTACGCCCACGTCAACGACGAGAGACCCTCGTGTCCGCTCCCCTCGCTGGAGTCCGACGAGCCACAGATTCCGCCGCCGTCGCGGGCGGACCGGGGGGTTTCGGACTAACCACCTTTTTGCGCCGCCTCGGCGCAAAAAGCTGGACCAAAAAGGCGGCGCGGCGTCGCCGCGCCGTGAACCGGCGGCCCCCGGCCGCCGGATGCGTTTCCACGGCCGCTACCGGGAACCGCTACTGCACCGCCACCGCCCTCAGTTTCCGTTCTGCGCGTCCACCACCGCGACGGCCGCCAGATTCACGATGTCACTGCCACCTTTTCGAGCGAGGCGCTCGAAAAGCTGGACCAAAAACCGCCCTCAGGTCCCGTTCTGCGCGTCCACCACCGCGACGGCCGCCAGATTCACGATGTCTTGGACGTCGTCGCCTCGCTGGAGGACGTGGACCGGCTTGTCCATCCCGACGAGCATCGGGCCGATGGCGTCCGCACCGCCGAGTCGCTGGAGCAGTTTGTAGCCGATGTTGCCCGCTTCGAGGTTCGGGAAGACCAGTAGGTTCGCCGGATCGTCGAGTTCCGAGAACTCGTAGGTGCCCCGGAGGATGTCCTCCACGACGGCGGTGTCGGCCTGCATCTCGCCGTCGACCGGGAAGTCGATGCCCTCCTCGTGGAGGAGTTCGACGGCCTCGCGGGACGCCGCGGTACTCTCGTTCGAGACGCTTCCGAAGTTCGAGTAGGAGAGCATCGCCGCGCGCGGTTCGACGTTGAACTGCCGGGCGAGGTCCCCGGAGTGGCGGGTGATTTCGGCGAGCGTCTCGGCGCCGGGGTCGACGTTGACCGTGCAGTCCGCACAGAAGACGACGCGGTTCTTGAACGCGAGCATGTAGACGCCGGCGACCCGTTCGGCGTCCGGCGCGGTGCCGATGACCTGCAGGGGCGGGCGGAGTGCCGAGGGGTAGTGGTGGGTGAGGCCGGTCAGCATCGCGTCGGCGTCGCCGGACTCGACCATCACGCTCCCGAGGTAGTTGGGGTCGCGCCGGATGAGGTCCCCCGCCTCGCTCCGCGTGACGCCGCGACGCTTCCGGAGTTCGTACAGTCGGTCGGCGTACTCGTCGAATCGCTCGTCGTCGCCGTCCGTGTCGATGACCTCCGGATCGAAGTCGAGACCCAAGTCGTCGATGGTGGCGTCGATGACGTCGCTGTCCCCGAGCAGGACCGGTTCGGCGATGCCCTCCTCGATGAGTTGGTACGCCGCGCGGATCATCTTCTCGTCGTCGCCCTCCGAGAGCGCGACGCGCTTGGGGTCCTGTCGGGCCTTGTTGATGACGACGCGCATCATCTCGCGGGACTTGCCGAGGCGCGCCTCCAAGCGCTCCCGGTACTCCTGCTCCTCGATGTCGGTGCGGGCGACGCCGCTCTCCATCGCCGCCAGCGCCACGGCGGGCGCCACCTCGAACAGCACCCGGGGGTCGAGTGGCTTCGGGATGATGTACTCGGGGCCGAACTGGAGGGGCTGGTCGCCGTAGGCCCGCACGACGGCGTCGGGCACGTCCTCGCGTGCGAGGTCCGCGAGGGCGCGGGCCGCGGCCACCTTCATCTCCTCGTTGATGTCGGTGGCGCGCACGTCCAGCGCACCCCGGAAGATGAACGGGAAGCCGAGTACGTTGTTCACCTGATTCGGGTAGTCGGAGCGCCCCGTCGCCATGATGACGGTGTCGTCGCGGGCGCTCTTGGCCTCCTCGTAGCCGATTTCGGGGTCGGGGTTCGCCATCGCGAAGATGATGGGGTCGTCGGCCATCGACCGCACCATCTCCTGATCGACGATGCCGGCGACGGAGAGACCCACGAAGACGTCCGCACCCTCCATCGCGTCCGCGAGGTCGCCCTCGGGCACGTCGCGGGCGAACTCCCGCTTGTACTCGTTCACCTCGTCGGCGCGGTCCTCGGTGATGATGCCCGTCGAGTCCACCATCGTCACGTTGTCTGGGTCGACGCCCAGCGAGATGTAGAACCGCGCGGAGGCGATGGCGCTCGCGCCGGCACCGGAGAACACCACCTCCACTTCCTCGAGGTCCTTGTCGGCGATGTCGGCGGCGTTGAGGAGTGCCGCGCCGGAGATGATGGCCGTCCCGTGTTGGTCGTCGTGGAACACGGGCACGTCCATGCGCTTTCGGAGTTCGGACTCGATTTCGAAGCACTCCGGGGCCTTGATGTCCTCGAGATTCACGCCGCCGAAGGTCGGCTCCATCGCCGCGATGGACTCGATCATCGCGTCGGCGTCGTCGAGGTCCAACTCCACGTCGAACACGTCCACGTCGGCGAAGCGCTTGAACAGGACTCCTTTGCCCTCCATCACGGGCTTGCCGGCCTGTGCGCCGATGTCCCCGAGGCCGAGGACGGCGGACCCGTTCGAGACGACGCCCACCATGTTGCCCTTGCTCGTGTACCTGAACGCGTCGTCGGGGTTCTCCGCGATTTTGCGGCAGGGGGCCGCGACCCCCGGCGAGTACGCGAGGCTCAGGTCGCGTTGGGTGTTCGTGGGCTTCGTCGTCGTGATGGCCAGTTTCCCCGGCGGGTCGCGCTCGTGGTAGTCGAGCGCATCTTCGTCCAGTCCCATAGCGGTGTCACCGCGCCGGAGGGCAAAAAGGTACGTTCTCGGGCACTAACTGTTCTCGCGCCGCCGGAAGAACCGAACCGGACTAATACGTCGACTCCCAACCCCGGCGTATGGCCCGGTTCCGCAGCGCAGTCACCGCGACGGCCGCGCTCGTCTTTCTGACGGTGCTGTTGGGCGTCTCGACGAAAGCCGCCGGCGCGGGCTTGGCGTGCAACGCCCGCTGGCCGCTCTGTGACGGCGGCTTCCTGAACCTCTTCCCCGCGACAGTCCCAAGCGCCTTCGAGTGGTTGCACCGCGTCGTCGCGGGCGTCACCGGTCTCGCCATCCTCGGCACGGCGGCGCTCGCGTGGCACGACGGCGAGTCGCGGGCGATCCGCTCCGCGACGACGCTCGGTCTCGCGCTGACGCCCGTGCAGGTGTATCTCGGCCGACAGACTGTCACGGTGTTTTCGGACCCCATCCTCGCCGCCCACTACTGGACGGCGATGGGCATCTTCGGTTCCTTCGCCGTCGCGACGACGCTCGCGTGGCGCGACGCGCTGACGCCGACCCACGCCCGGCGCGCACTTCTGGCCGCGGCCGTCCTCGTCCCCGTGCAGGTGGCCGTCGGCCCCCTCGTCGTCGCGACGTACACGCCGCCGGTGCAGGCCCTCCACTACGCCATCACGCTGTTGCTGTTCGCGGCCATCTACGTCGCGGCGACGGTGGGATGGGAGACGTTCGGCCCGGAGAAGTACGCCGTGGCCGGTGCGCTGGCGCTGACGCCCGTGCTGGTGTCGGTGGGCCGCGCCATCTTCGTGTCGCCGTCGCTGGTCCCGGTGTACGAACTCGTCGCCGCGGTGATGTTCGTCGCCCTCGCGGGCGCGGCGGTGGCGACGCGACGCGCTCAGGTGAAGTCGGCCAGCCCGGTCTGAGCCTCGGAGTTCTCGTCCTCGTCCTCGCCGTCCGCCTCCTCCTCGACTGTCGGCGTCTCGCTCTTCTCGGCGCCGTGACTGCCCGCGAAGGCGTCGCCGGCGTGTTCGGTGACGGCCGCCTCGCGCATCTCCTCGGCGTCCGCGACGATGGACTGGACCTTGTTCGTCGTCTCGCCGCTCCCGGTGACGAAGGCGACGTGTTCCTCCTCGAAGTCGTAGGCCGCGGCCATCGCCACCGTCAGTTCGCGGGGCTTGCAGTGGTGGGTCATCGCCGCGAGGAACGGGAGGACGTCCCGGCGTGCGGTGCCCACGGAGACGCCGCTCTCGGCCGCGATTCGCTCGGCCACGTAGTCCCGTACCCCGTCCTTCGAGGAGCGGTAGGGGGCGCCGCCGTACCGGGTCCACCCGCCGCGCGTCTCCTCGCGGGCCGCGGCGACGCCCGCGGCGAGGTTGTCGGTGGCGTAGCGCCAGTAGGAGTAGTTCTGGGTCGCGCGCACCCGGCCGAGCCACCGGTCGGCGTTCGCCATGAACTCGTAGGCGGCGGCGAGTTCCTCGGTGTCGTACACCTTCGGCGCCTTGTCCTCGACCCACAACAGCAGGTCGTCCGGCGTCTCGTCCACGTCGTAGGTGGTGTAGAGCGCATCCTCCGCGGACTTCTCCTTGAGGACGGCGTCGAGGAACGACCAGATGTCCGCCGAGCGGTCGCGCTCGCCGGTCACCACGTCGTCGGCCGTCAGCGTGCGGTCGGTCTCCACGAGGGCCTGCAGGTCGTTGACCGCGGAGCGGAGGTCCCCGCTGTTCTTCTCCGCGAGGGCGTCGAGGGCCTCGGACTCGAACTCGATGCCCTCCTTCCGGCAGATGTCTCGGAGCACCGGGACGATGGAGCGCTTGGACACGTCGCGGAACTCGATGTCATCGACGCGCCGCCGGATGCCGTCGGGCATCTCGTACTGGTCGTTGACGATGAGGACCACCGGCTGTGCGGCCTCCTTCACGATGTCCGAGAGCGCCCGCGCGCCGCCGGCGTCGCTCCGGTGGAAACTGTCCGCCTCGTCCACGATGAGCAGTTGGCGGTTCTCCGCGCCGCCCAGCGTGGTGTTGCGGGACGCGCGCCCGACCAGTCGCTCCACGGCGTCGGTGTTCCGGGTGTCGCTGGCGTTGACCTCCACCCGCTCCCAGCCCATGTCGTTGGCGAGGGCGTGCGCGGCGGACGTCTTGCCGACGCCGGGGCTGCCGGCGAGGATGACCGCGCGGCCCTCGTCGGGCCACGCCTCCGCCCACTCGCGGAGGGCGTCCCGGGCCTTGTCGTTGCCCCGCACCTCCGTGAGCGTCTCCGGGCGGTGTTTCTCGGTCCAGTCAGACATTACACCGTGATAGGCGACTCCCGCGTTTAGTGATTGCGGAGAGTTACTCTTCCTCCGCGAGCGCCGCCAAGTCGAGGTGGTCGACGACGCCGTCGTAGGCGCCGTCGCTGGACGCGATGGTGTCGCCGTCC
The DNA here is from genome assembly GCA_042216675.1 of Halobacteriaceae archaeon. Lineage (GTDB taxonomy): Archaea > Halobacteriota > Halobacteria > Halobacteriales > Halobacteriaceae > JBDGTS01. Next base: position 8,484 of record JBDGTS010000034.1, read on the forward strand.
GCCTCGACGAGGTGAAGCGCGTCGAAGGGGGTGAAGCCGTGGTCAGCGACGTAACTCGCGGCCGCAACGACGGAGTCCACGTCGCCCCGCACCTCCACGAGGCTCGCCGCGTTGGCGACGACGCGCTCTACGTCCCGGTCCTCCCGATAGGCGACCAACAGCAGTTCGACCAGCGTGAACCGCGAGGTCCACAGGTCGTCTCGCTCCCGGTACACCGTCTCCGCGGCCTCGCCGAGCCGATCGTCGTCCTTGACGAGAGCGAGGAGGAAGTCCGTCTCCACGTACATCAGCGGCCGGCCTCCTCAAGCGCCGTCTCACGTGCCCCCTCGCGGAGGGCCTCGGCCGACGCGTCCGTTTCGGCGAACTCCTCGCGGAGCGCATCGAGGGGCTCCGCAGCCACCGGAATCAGCTTGATGCCGTCGTGGAGCGCCACGACCCGGTACCGGTCGCCGTACCGCTCCCGGAGGTCCTTCGGGAGCGTCAGCCGACCCCTGTCGTCGAGCGTCGTGTCCGTCATGGCCAGCCATACGGTGGGAAAGGGGAAAATTTTCCCCGAATTTCGGAATTTACCCACTCTCCTCGACGAGGACCAACAGCACGCCGCTCACCAACCCGCCGTGCAGAGCCCCGACGACGCCGCCGACGCTGAAGCCGAAGGAGAGCGACCCCGAGACGAGCCACGCCGTGCCGGCGCCGGACGCCGCCCCGACGACGAACCCGGCGACGAGCGTCGCCACCGCGACGCGCGGGAGCGTCTCCGGTTCGTCGGCCGCGAGCGACGTGAGGCGCCCGCCGAAGGAGCCGACGAGGAGGCCCCCGGCGAGGCCGAAGCCCACGACGACAGCCAGCCATCCCGTCACACCCGCGGCGAGCGCCGCGAACAGGCCGACGACGGCGCCGAGTGCGAGGCCGACACCCGCGCCGCGTCGGCGGAGCGAATCTACCATGCCGACGCGGGGGTGCCCACGAACTTAGGCGATTCGACCGACCGAAGCGTTTTGCCACCCGTCGCCGAAGCCCCGGCATGGACGAGACAGGCCGACTGGCGTATCTCCGTGGTCCCGAGGACGTGGCCCTCCGGGCGTACGACGTGCCCGACGCCGAACCGGGGGCCGTCGTCACCGAGGTGGTGCGGGCGAACGTCTGTGGCTCGGAACTCCACATCTGGAGCGGCGAGCATCCGCTCATCCGCGACGGGGTGCTGGGCCACGAGGCGCTGTGTCGCGTCGCGGAACTCGGCGAGGGGGTCGAGACGGACTACGCGGGCGAACCGCTCGCGGAGGGTGACCTCGTGGTGCCCGCCTACTTCGCCACCTGTGGCCGCTGTGACTTCTGTGGCGACGGGGAGTTCCGCCTCTGTGAGAACGCCTACGAGTACTGGTCGCGAGAACCCGACGAGTGGCCCCACTTCCACGGCACCTTCGGCACCCACTACTACGTCCACCCCGACCAGTACCTCTACCGCGTCCCCGAGGGGGTTCCCGAATCCGTCGCGGCCAGCGCCAACTGCGCGCTCTCGCAGGTGCTCTGCGGGATGGACAAAGTCGAGGTGACGCCCGACGAGACGGTGGTGATACAGGGCGCTGGGGGCCTCGGTCTCGCCGCAACGGCCGTCGCCACCGAACGCGGCGCCGAGACGATCGTCGTCGACGGCGTGGACGCGCGCCTCGACAGGGCCGCGGACTTCGGCGCGGACCACACCGTCCACATGAGCGAGTACGACAGCGTCGACGCGCGGGCGAAGCGAGTCCGCGACCTCACGGACGGCCGCGGCGCGGACGTCGCAATCGAGGTGACGGGTGTTCCGGACGCGTTCGCGGAGGGCATCGACCTCCTGCGGAAGGGGGGACGCTACCTCGAAATGGGCAACATCGTTCCCGGGCGCACCACCGAGTTCGACCCCGGCGCGATGACCCGGAAGTCCATCACCGTCGAGTCGCTGATGCGCTACGACCCGTGGTATCTCCGCTCGGCGCTCTCCTTCCTCGCGGACCACCACGACGACTACCCCTTCGACGCGCTGCTGGACCGGGAGTTCCCCCTCGACGACGTGACCGACGCGCTCGAACACTCCGCCGACCGGTCGCTGACGCGGGCGACGCTCATTCCCTAGACTCGCGGAGGCGCGCCGCGGTCATCGCCGTGCCGAGGACGACGAGAAACAGGTCCCGACCCGACTGGACCAGCGTGAACGTGCGCTCGACGGTCGCGGACTCTTTGCCGGCGGCGGGGTCCACGCCCGTCTTGAAGTGCGTGTTGTTGGTGGACCCGACTGCCTCGCCGACGACGGTTTTCGTGTCGTCGCCACCCGCGCCACCGCTCGCGGCGTCGGTGGTCGGCGGACGCAGTTCCACGAACGTCTGGACGAAGCCGTCCTTCGTCGAGAGGAGCGCCTCGCCGTCGATGACGTAGAACTGGTCGTGGAGCGGGTAGAACACGTTGACACCGTTCGTGAACATGTCCGGCGCGATGCCGGCGAAGACGAGAGCGGCGAACGCGGCGCCGGCGGTTCGGGTCCCCCGCGGCCCCCACCGGGCGCGGATGGCCGACTCGTCGCGCAGGCGGAGGTCCCAGACGAGGACGGCACCGAGGACCAGCGGCAACAGGAACGTGTGCAACAGGGCTCGGTGGCCGCCCTGCACCCAGAGGCCGAGTATCGTGTCCACGTCCGGAAACGCCGCCGCCGCGAGGACGACGGCGAGAGTGCGCCCGTCGAACTGGGGACCCAACAGCGCGGCCGCGACCAGCCCACCGACAGCGAGGTGCACGAGGAGGGATGGCATAGCACGCGGTAGTGTCGCTGTGGGCTTGAGCGTACCGTTCGTCAGTCGTCGAACCCGCGTCTCGACAATCTTTTGGAGAGCCGCGCCGTCACGTCGGCCATGGCAACGGAGAGCGCCCGCGCGAACCTCGCGGAACACATCGCGGGCGAGGTGGTCCTCAGCGACGACCCCGGGGGGACCCTCCGGAAGTGGCGCACCGACTTCGACGTGTCCCAGACGGAACTCGCCGCGCAGATGGACGTCTCCTCGTCGGTGGTCAGCGACTACGAGTCCGGCCGGCGCGCCAGCCCCGGCATCGCCGTCGTGCGCCGCATCGTCTCGGCGCTGTTGGACATCGACGAGCGACGCGGCGGCCAGCGCATCCGCCAGTACGAGCGCGTCCTCTCGGCGGGGTTCGACAGCGAGGTGGTCCTCGATTTGCGCGAGTACGACGCGACGACGGCCCTCGGGAACTTCTACGACGCCGTGGGCGCGACGGAACTCGTCGGCGGCGAGCGGGATCAGGTGAGCGGCCACACCGTCATCGACAGCATTCAGGCCATCACGCGCCTCTCCAGCGACCAGTTCTACCAGCTGTACGGCCAGTCCACCAGCCGCGTCCTCACGTTCACGGGCGTCTCCCGCGGCGAGTCGCCGCTCGTGGCCCTTCGCGTCATCAATCCGACGCCCAACGCCGTCCTCCTTCACGGCATCGACGAGGACGACCTGTGGGACCACGCCCCGGACCTCGCCGCCATCGACGGCTACTCGCTGGCGGTGTGTGACACCCCACCAGAGCAGTTCCTCGGGGACCTGCGGGAGTTCCCCTGAGTCAGACGGTCTGTGACTTCTTCGCCGCCCACAGGACTAGCGACCCGACGCCGTAGCCGAGAATACCGAGGACGAGGGCGAGCCACACCCCGGAGCCGAGCACGTAGTCGAGAGCGCCGTGCAGTTCAGCACGGGCGGAGACGTACGCGTAGCCGGCCATCCGTGGGTGGCCGTACCGACTGGCCGGAGCCCACGCGCCGGTGAGATAGCCCACCAGCGGCGGGAAGACGTAGCCCCAGAGGATGACGAGCCACAGCGAGAGGGCCGTCGGCAGGAGGCCCGCGCCGACGACGCCCGCGACGGTGGGGAGGGCGACGACGAGCACGAGCCAGCCCGCGAACTCGTAGAGGCCGACGGAGAAACCGAGGAGGAACGCGACGGATGCGAGACCGAGGACGGTGACGGTGAAGCCGAGAAGCGCCCAGCGGGGGCGCGGGTCGCCGTAGAGCGTTCGCCACGCGTCGTCGGCGTCGAGGGAGACCATACGGGCCGTCCGGTCCGACACCAGTTAGGCGTTTGCCACGTCCGCGGCTCAGACGTACTCGTACGTCCGCTCGTCCATCTCGCCGCGCCCGGTGAGGACGAACTCGCCGTCGGCCTCGGTGAACGGGTCCACATCCACCTCCTTGCCGTGGGTGTGGCTGGCGTGGATGGCCTCGTACTCCTCGAACGTGATTTCCCGGCGGTTCGCGAGTTGTTCGTCGACGTCGAGGGCCTCGATTTCCCCGCGCCAACCGTCGGCGACTCGCTCGGTGTGAATCTCGGCCTGCGCGCCGGAACCGTAGGAGCCGACGAGCAGGCGGTCACCGGTCACGTCCTCGCCCGCCTCGGCGGCGCGCTTGAGGGCGCTGGCGCGGGCGACGTGGACCGACCCGGTGTACCAGTTGCCCACCTCGCGGGCGACGTCGAGTGTCGGTTCGATTTTCGCTTCGTACCAGTCGCGGTACGTCTCCGTCTCCGCGAGGTCGTCGACGTAGTCGCGCATCGCCGCCTCGTAGGCCTCGCGGTCCGCGAAGTCGTCCTCGCGTGGCTGGAGGCCGATGTCGTCGGCGAGTTCTTCCTCGATTTCGGTGTCGCGCATGACGTGCCGGTAGCCCAGCACCGCCGCCTTGCGCACCATCCCCGGGAACGGCGTGTGGAAGGGGACAAAGCGGAAGTCGTCGGGGTGGGTGTCGCCCGCGACGGCCTCGTAATCTTCGAGGGCCTCGCGCATCCGGGCGAGGTACACCTGCACCGAGCGCTCGCCGTCGACGGAGGGGAACTGCTGATTCGGCTTCAGGAAGTCCGTCTCGTCGGCGCTCCCGTAGCCCTGTTCGGTGGAGAGTTCGACGAGGCTGGGGTTCTCGGTGACCCACATCGCGACGGCGCCCGCCCCTTGAGTCGCTTCGCCGGCGTCGCCCCGAGCGTAGAGTGCGGTGTCGGTGGCGATGACCAGCGCCCCCCGCCCGCGGTTGCGCCCCGCGCGAATCCAGTTGTACGCGTCGTCCAGACTCTGCGTGCCGGCGATGCACGCGAACTTCCGTTCGCCCTTGTTCGCGTGGTGGAAGTCGCCGCCGTACACGTCTTCGAGACAGCCGGCGACGTAGGTTGAGACGGGCTTGGAGTTGTCGAACGCGGACTCGGTGGCCACGTCGATGCGCCCCACGTCGTCGGGTTCGAGGCCCTTGCGCTCCATCAGGCGGTGCGCCGCGTTCGCCGCCATCGTCACGATGTCCTCGTTCGCGTCCGGGAACGACGAGGAGTGGAGTCCCAGCCCCTTCGTGTACTTCTCGGGGTCCTCACCCTTCGCGGGCGCGAACGTCCCCGCGAGGTCGAGTTCGAGTTTCCCCGTCCAGATCTCGACGGCGTCGATGCCGACCGGCGTCTCGCTCATTACCGACTAGTGAGGGGAGTCGGACTATAAGGGTTGTCGATGTCGGGTTCGGCAATCGTGGAAGTCAGGATCTTCACGGGGTCGCCGTGAACGTCTTCTGACTGCCGTCTTGGAACCCGAGCGTTATGGTGATTGACTCGCCGTTCATATTCGCCGGAGTGATATTCGACCCGCTACCACTCGAATCGAACTGATACGCTGTGATAGTCGCGGTGTTGCCGCCTGAAATCGTCGCCGTACTCGACAACGTGACGGTGGTACCGATGTTGTAGGACCCCTTATTCGGCTTGTTGTCCCCTGCCTCGTGGTAGCCATAACTGGAGCCGTTGACCCTGATTTCACGGCCCGTTCGGGTGTCATCACCGTTCGCCTCGAATATCCGCGCGGCGGCGCCCGTGTCGATGGTGATGTTCTGCACGCTGACGCTCTGGCTCCCGGTGTTCGATACCGTGAGTTCCACGCCGGCATTGTTCGTTCCGAAGGTCGCCGCGTCGTTGTTGTACGAGACGTTACTCGCCGCGGTACTTCCACCGCCCCCCACGTTCACCGTCGTCGTCGCAGTGTCCGAGTTCCCGTTCCCGTCGCTGACGGTCACCGACGCGGTGTAGGTCCCCGAACTGGCGTAGCTATGGGTCGCGTTGTCAGTGGGGTCGCTAGTCGTTTGGTCCACCGTGCCGTCGCCGGTCCAGTCCCATTCGTACGTCAGTGCGTCGCCCTCCGGGTCGCTCGACCCGCTCGCGTCGAAGGTGACCGACTGGCCGGCGGAGGGGTTCGACGGCGAGTACGTGAAGTCTGCCGTCGGGGCCTGATTCGTCCCCCCGGTCGTGGGCGCCACGAAGTACGTGGCCGTCTGCCCGTTGTCGAAGACGACGGACATCACGAAGAAGTCGCCTTGTATGACCTCGAACGGCGTGGTGAGAGAACTCGTCTGATAGAACTCCAACGAGATCCCCGTGGTGTTCCCAGGCCCTATCGAGACGGTGACCGGCTGATACTGGCCGCCGGAGCTCGCAGAGAGGAGCGTCTGGGTTCCGCCGCCGGTCGTGTTGTGGAATCTGACCGCCTCGGGCGGATTGCGCTGATTCCCCTGACCGCCGCTCTGGCGGTCCACGGAGTAGAAGTTGAACCGAGCCACGTCGAACTGCCGGGTCTGGTTGCCGTCGGTGTTCTTCAGCCTGACTTCGACGTGGCAGTTCGTGTTGCCGCCGCAGTTCGTGTTCGAGAGCGTCGCGCCCTGGAGAATCACCGCCCCGGGCGCGCTCGGGTTGATGTTCGACCCGGTGCCGCTACCCGCCCCCGTCCCGCTCCCGTCGCTGTTCGCAACGGTCACCGTCACCGTCGCGTTGCGGGGCGTGCGCGGGTCGTATCCGGACCCGAGCAGTGCCGCCGGACCGTGGTCGAGGCCGACGCGGATTTTCACCGTCTTCGTCGTGGACCCGGTCACGTTCGGGGCGCGGTAGGTGAACGAGACGCGGCCGGCAGCGTCGGTCAGCATTCCGGTTCGGTTCCGGGTGTCGGCGCCCGTCGAGATCGCGCCGCTGTCCGTGCCGACCAGCGTCGCGTTGAGCGACGCGCCAGTCACCGGATTCGTGAATCGGTCCTTGACCGCCAGCGAAATCTGCTGCGCGCCGCCCTCGGCTACCGTCGCGTTCTGTCCCTCGACCGGCGTCACGTAGGCCGCCCGCGGATCGTCGGTGGCGTGTCCCACGCCCACCCGCGCGAGTCGGAGGCGGTACGTCGTGGGTTCGAGTTCGATGACGACGCCGCCGGTCGCGTTGCGCACGTCGACGACGTAGCGGCCGTCAGCGCCGCCATCCGGCGAGGCGTCGTACTGCGCCGAGAGCGTCTCGTTCCACGTCGCGGCCGACAGTTCGCTCGGCAGGAAAATCGTCGGGGTCCCGTTTGGCGTGAGCGTCGTCTCGGTGGTGGAGACGCTCAGTCGCTGCGGGTCGACCGTCGTGGCGCCGGTTCCGCTCCGGGTGAGCGTGCCGTTCACCGTCACCAGCGTGAGGCGGTTGCCCGAGACGATGGGCTGGTCAGTGCGGGTGACGTTCGCGTCGTCGAACTGCGTGTAGAAGAGGCCGTGTTCGATGCGGTTCCGGGGGTCGTCACCCGAGACGTGGTAATCAGTTCGGTGGACGAGCGCCCGCGTCGAGAACGACGCGTTGGCGCTCCACGCGTCGTTGGCGTCGGCGTCTGCCAGCGCCGTGCCGTTTATCCAGACTGTCTGCGGTGGCCCGGTGGTGAGTCGCGCCGAGACGGGGGGCGGATTGACGAAGAAGGTGCGGTCGGGGTAGCGCATCCCGAGCGGGACGGACTGTGGCGCCGCGCCGCTTCCGACGCCCGCGCCGAGGAGCGCGTTCCGCAGGTCACTCAGACCCTCGATGACGCGTTCGCTGTGGCGGAACTCGACTTGCTTGTTCTCGGCGGGCACGACCTGTGCCTGATAGCCCGCCATCGCGACGACGAGGAAGCCGAAGAGAATCACGGCTCCGACCTGCACGGACTGTGCGCGGTCGTCGCCGAGCAGAGACATGTGTCGGAAGATGGCGTGGCCGACGTATAAATCCGCGGGCGGTCAGTCCTCCTCGACGACCTCGGGGTCCGCGAGCGCGCTTTCGAGACTGTCGAGGCCGTTCATCCACTCGGTGACGAGACCGTACTCGATGTCCTCGGCGACGTCCATGTCGACGTGTTCGCCGTCGATGACGCGCGTGCCGGCACAGACCGCCAGCCCCAGCGCCCGGTCGAGGTCGTCCTCGGCCTCGGCGTCGGCGGCCGCGCGGATGTAGCCCTCCACGTCGGCCTCGTCGGCGACGCCGTCGGCGACGAACTGCTCGGCGGCGTAGAAGACGCAGACGAGGCTGGTCTGGACGCCGTCGAGCAACATCATGGTGTCCTCGTCCTCGACGTCCGGTTCCGAGAGCACGATTTCCCGAATCTCTTCGAGTTCCTCGGCCGCGCGCTCGGCGTCGATGTCGCCGTCGTCGTAGGCGGTCACGATTTTCGCGACCGCGATTGCGACGTCGTCCTGCAGGTTCAGGAGGAGGCGGGCGGACTCCTCGTCTTCCGGGTCTAGGTCCTCGTCACGGAGGCGGTCGAGCCAGTTCTGCCACCGTTCGGCGGAGTAGAACTCCTCGACGGGCTCGCTCATACCGATAGGCGGTCGGGACGCGGCAAAAGGCCTTCCCTTCCGCTCACCGGTCGAGCGTGGCCCGCGTGGCTACGCCGTAGGCTCGCGCGGGCGTCTCGACGTGCGCCCGCTCCACAGCCTCGTCGTACCCTTCCTCCAGCAGCCACCGGGCTCGACGGGGCACCGTCTTCGGGCCCATCACAGCGCCCGGCCGGTCGGGGTCGTCCACGAAGTCCGTCTCCATCATGAACGGCTCGCCGGACTCGGCGGCCTCGCGCAGGTCGTCTTTGTCGCACATCACGCTCGGCGTGACCCCCGCGAGCGTCCCGCCGGCGTAGTGCTTGACGACGCGTTCGGGTTCGAGGCCGGCGTCTTCAGCCCAGTCGGCCACCTCCGTCAGGTCCTCGGTGGCCTCGGTGTGGAGTTGGACCGACACCCCCGCTTCCGCGGCGCGCGCGAGGCCGTGCCGGAGAACGGCGTTCGAGGCGTCCCAGACGGCCTCGGCCACGTCGTAGTGCGGGCGCCCAGTCTTGAGGGCCACCGCCGGCCCCTCGGCGGCGTACTCCGCGGCCACGTCGAGGCCGCCACGCATCAGGTCGGCCGCCTCGTCGGCGTCGTAGCCCCGGTCCAGCAGGCGCGAAATCAGGCCGGGATGGACGCCCAGCACCGGCCACGCCGTGCCGTCGAGCAGTTCGGCCGCCCGTTCGACGACGTCGACGGTCGTCTCGAACACGGTGCGGAAGTCCGCGGGCGTCTCCACCTCGACGCCGAGGTGCCACGAGGGCTTGTTGCAGACGAGGAGATGGGTGCCGCCGAGGTGGGCGAACTCCTCGACGGCGTCGAGGCCGCGGCCGCGGTCCGGGTCGAGGTGGAGGTGGTCGTCGAGGACCGGCGTGTCGAGGTCGGTCATGGGCGACTGTGGGGCCGCCGGGCCGAAAAGCGGTTCGTCACTCGCTGAGGGTGACGGCGCCGTGCGCGGCGTTCGCGAGGGCGTCCGAGCGGCCGTGTTCGCCGGGCGCGACGGCGAGCGTCTGGACGCCGCGGCGCGCCGCCACCTCGAAGACGGGCTTGAAGTCGGTGTCGCGGGACGCGAGAACGAGGACGTCCGCCTCGCCCTCGACGACGAGTTCCGTCGCGTCGATGGCGAGTTTCACGTCCACGTCGCCGCTGGTGATGCGCACGTCGAAGCCGCGGGCCTCGGCGGCCTGAATCAGGCCCGGCGTGGCGTGTTCGTCGAGGTAGAGGCGCGTGACGGCGAGGCGACCCGCGTCGCTCGCGGCCTCGCGCACGTCGTCGAGGTCCACGTCGAACTCCTCGCGGAGGACGTTCGGCCCGTCGACGAACAGGGCCACGCGGGGGTGGCCCCCGACGCGGCCGCCCGGTTGCGTCATGGCTCCCGGTGTGGGTCGCGGCCGCTTAGCCGTGACGGTCGAGTCGAGTGCCAACCATTACGTCGCCCCGGCGCCCGGCTTCAGGTATGACGCTCCGAACGCCGCCCCTACGGGCGGTCCACGCCGACGCGGGCGCGAGTTTCACCGAGTTCGGGGGCTGGGAGATGCCGGTGGACTTCGGGTCGATTCAGGACGAGCACCGCACCGTGCGCGAGGCCGCCGGCAAGTTCGACGTGTCCCACATGGGCGAAGTCGTCGTCGGCGGCCCCGACGCCGCGGCCCTGTGCCAGCGGCTGACGACGAACGACGTGACCGAACTCGCGCCCGGCGACGCACAGTACACCGCGATGACCGACGACGAGGGGACCTTGCTGGACGACAGCGTCCTCTACCGTCGGCCGGCCGGGGACTACCTGCTCGTCCCCAACGCCGGCACGGACGCGGCGACGGCCGAGCGATGGCGCGCGCACCGCGACGACGCGGCCCTCGACGCGACGGTGGAGAACCGCACCGAGGACGTCGCGCTGTTCGCCGTGCAAGGCCCCGACGCCGTCGCCCTCGTGGACGCGCGGGCCGACGCCGACCTGAGCGCCCTCGCGCGCTTCGAGTGCGCGGCGGCGACCATCGCCGGCGCGGACTGCCTCGTCTCGCGCACGGGCTATACCGGCGAGGACGGGTTCGAGGTGTTCTGCGCGCCCGCCGACGCCGCGGCCGTCTGGGACGCGTGTGACTGCCCGCCGTGTGGCCTCGGCGCGCGCGACACCCTCCGCATCGAGATGGGGTTCCTGCTCGCGGGACAGGACTTCGACGCCGAGGACGACCCGCGCACGCCGTTCGAGGCGGGCATCGGCTTCGTCGTGGACCTCGACACGGCGTTCGTGGGACGCGACGCCCTCACCGAGCGAACGGACCCCGACGAGCGGTTCACGGGCGTCCGCCTCTCGGAGCGAGCGGTGCCGCGCCACGGCTACGAAATCGCGGACGCCGACGGCCACCCCGTCGGCGAGGTGACCAGCGGAACCCTGAGTCCGACGCTCGGCGACCCCCTCGCACTCGGCTACCTGCCCGCCGACGCCACCCCGGGAACGGCCGTGTCAGTCGTCGTCAGGGGCGAACCCAAAAGCGGAAAGGTTGAGGCGCCGCCGTTTCTGGATGGAGACGAATGAGTTTCGACGTGCCTGCGGACCGCCGGTATCGCGAGAGCCACGAGTGGGTCCGACCGGCGGACGGCCGCGTGGGGATCAGCGACTTCGCACAGGACGAACTGGGTGACGTGGTGTTCGTCGAACTGCCCGGCGAGGGCGACCACGTCGAACGGGGGGACACCTTCGGCGTCGTCGAGAGCATCAAGGCCGTCTCGGACCTGTACGCGCCCGTCTCTGGGGAGGTCGTCGCGGTCAACGACGCCCTCGAACAGGCGCCCGAGTTGGTCAACGAGGACCCGTACGGCGAGGGGTGGCTCCTCGAAGTCGAGTTCGACGAGGCCGACCTCGACGCACTGCTGACACCGGAAGCGTACCGGGACCAGATCGAATGACGGGCGACGCGAACCCCTACGTCTCACACGACGCCACCGAACGCGCGGCGATGCTCGACGCTGTCGGCGTCGACTCCGTGGCGGCCCTGTTCGACGTGCCCGAGAGCGTGCGCTTCGACGGCGACTTCGGCATCCCCAGCCGCGACGAGCGAACCGTCCGCGCGGAGGTGCGGAACACGCTCGGCGAGAACGCCGACGTGACGGAGTTTCTCGGCCGCGGGCACTACGCGCACTACGTCCCGGCCGTCGTCGACGACTGCGCCGACCGCTCGGAGTTTCTCACCTCCTACACGCAGTATCAGCCGGAAATCGCGCAGGGCTTCCTGCAGGCCCTCTTCGAGTACCAGTCGCTCCTCGTGGAACTGACCGGTCTCGACGTGGCGAACGCGTCGGTGTACGACGCCGCGACCGCACTCGGCGAAGCGGCGCTGATGGCCGACCGGGTGCGCGCGACGGACGGCGACACGGTGTTCGTGCCCGAGACACTCCGCGAGGAGCGACGCGCGGTCCTCGACACGTACGTCGCCGGCCCCGCCCTCGCGGTGGAGACGTACCCCACCGAGGAGGGCACCGCCGACGTCGGGGGCCTCCGCGAATCGCTCCACGGCGACGCGATTCTGGTCTACGCCGAGACGCCGACGGTGCGGGGCTGTGTCGAACCCGCGCTCACGGCCGTCGGCGACGCCGCCGAGGACGCGGGCGCCCTGTTCTGCGTCGGCTCGGACCCCATCGCGCTCTCGCTCCTCGAACGCCCCGCCGACGCGGGCGCGGACGTGGTGGTGGGCGACGCGGGCGTCCTCGGCCTCGGCGCGAGTTTCGGCACCGGCCTCGGGATGTTCGCCACGCGCGAGGCGTTCCTCCGGCAGGTGCCGGGCCGCCTCGTCGGCGCGAGCGAGGACGCCGGCGGCCGGCGGGCCTACACGCTCACCCTCCAGACGCGCGAACAGCACATCCGGCGCGAACGGGCGACGAGCAACATCTGCACGAATCAGGCCCACCTCGCGCTGCGGGCGGCCGTCCACGCGGCGTGGCTCGGCCCCGAGGGCCTGACGGACCTCGCGGAGCGGTGTGTCGAACTGCCCCGTGACCTCGCGGCCGCGTTCGACGCAGTCGAGGGCGTCACCGCGCCGGTCGACGACCGACATCCCTTCCGGGAGTTCGTCGCCGAGACGGACCGGCCGGCCGACGCGGTGGCCGACGACTTGCTGGAGGCCGGGTACGCGGTCCACGCCGTCGACGACCACGAGATACAGGTCTGCGTGACCGAGGTCACCGAAGGCGAGACGGAGGGCCTCGTCGCGGCGCTGACGGAGGTGGCCTGATGCGCCACGACCAAGCGCGCTGGACCGAGGACGGCGCGTACGAACCGCTCCTCTCGGAGAAGCGCACCGCGACGGCCGAGAGTGAGGGGGTCCTCCCCGACGACCTGACTCGAGACGAACTCTCCCTGCCGGCGCCCGCCGAACCCGAAGTCGCGCGCCACTACACCCGCCTCGCGCAGATGACCTACGGCGTCGACTCGGGACCGTTCCCGCTTGGGTCCTGCACGATGAAGTACAATCCCAAGTTCACGGACGCCCTCGCCGGGCGTCCGGAGGGGGCGGTCCACCCGGACCGACCGGACGAGGCCCTGCAGGGGACCCTCGCGGTCTGTCACGGCCTCCAGCGCTACCTCGCCGACATCGGCGGGATGGACGCGGTGACCCTCCAACCGCCCGCGGGCGCCGCGGGCGAGTTCACCGGCATCCACGTCGCGCGGGCCTACCACCGCGCGAACGACGACGAACGGAGCGAGGTGCTGGTGCCCGAGGGCGCCCACGGCACGAACTTCGCCACGGCCGCGATGGCCGGGTACGACGTGGTGGAGGTGCCCGCCGGCGACGACGGCCGCGTGGACGTCGACGCCCTCCGCGCCGCGGCCGGGCCGGAGACGGCGGCGCTGATGCTCACGAACCCGAACACGCTCGGGCTCTTCGAGCGCGACATCGAAGAAATCGCCGACGTGGTTCACGACGCCGGCGGCCTCCTCTACTACGACGGCGCGAACCTCAACGCTCTGCTCGGCCGGGCGCGCCCCGGCGACATGGGCTTCGACGTGATGCACTACAACGTCCACAAGACGTTCGCGACGCCCCACGGCGGCGGGGGACCGGGCGCCGGCCCCGTCGGCGTCACGGACGAACTCGCGCCGTACCTCCCCGCGCCCGTCGTGGAGCGCGACGGGGGGACGTTCCGCCGCGTCGCCCCCGAGCGCTCCATCGGGAAGGTGCATGGCTTCCACGGCAACTGGCCGGCCGTGATTCGGGCCTACGCCTACATCGCGCGCCTCGGCGACGAGGGCCTGCGCGCCGCGAGCGCGAACGCCGTCCTCAACGCGAACTACCTCGCAGAGCAGATCGACTTCGACATCCCCTACGGCCCGTTCCACCACGAGTTCGTCGCCAGCGCCGACCGCGACGCCGCGGACGTGGCCAAGCGGATGCTCGACTACGGCGTCCACCCGCCGACGACGAAGTGGCCCGAGGCCGTGGACGAGGCGCTGATGACCGAACCCACGGAGGCGGAGTCGCTGGCGGACCTCGACAGACTCGCGGAGGCCTTCGACCAAGTGGCCCGCGACGAGGACGAGACGCTGCGGAACGCGCCCGAGCGAACCGCGGCGCGGCGCGTCGACCAGACGGAAGCGGCGCGGAATCCGCGCCTGTCGTGGCAGGCCCTCGACGAAGCGTAGCTACCGGTCGGCGAGGTGGCCGGGCACCCACTCGCCGTCGAACTCCTCGTGGGTGAACGGCGTCGCGTCCTCGCCGGCGTAGGAGGCGACGACGTGGCCGTCGCCCTCGATGTGGTACTTGTAGGTCGTCAGCCCCTCCAGTCCGACGGGGCCGCGGGCGTGGATTTTGCCCGTCGAGATGCCGACTTCGGCGCCGAGGCCGTAGCGGTAGCCGTCGGCGAAGCGGGTGGAGACGTTGTGGAACACGCTCGCGGAGTCGATGGAGCGCATGAACCGGCCCGCGCGGTCCGCGTCTTCGGTGACGATGGACTCCGTGTGCTTCGACCCGTGGGTCGTCACGTGGTCCACCGCCGCGTCGAGGGAGTCCACGACGCGCACGGCGACGATGAGGTCACCGTACTCGGTGTCCCAGTCCTCGGGCGTGGCTTCCTCGGCGTCGATTATCTCGCGGGTGGCCTCGTCGCCGCGAATCTCGACGCCAGCGTCCTCGTAGCGGGCCGCGACGTCCGGCAGGAAGTCCGCGGCCACGTCCTCGTGGACGAGCAGCGTCTCGACGGCGTTGCAGACGGCGGGGTACTGCACCTTCGCGTCGTAGGCCACGTCGCTGGCCATGTCGAGGTCCGCCTCGCTGTCGACGTAGACGTGACAGATGCCCTCGGTGTGCCCGAGGACGGGGATGGACGTGTTGTCCTGAATGTACTGGACGAACTCGGAACTGCCCCGCGGCATCAGGAGGTCCACGGACTCGTCCATCTCCAGCACGGTGTCCACGTCCTCGCGGGCCTCGACGAGTTGCGCCCAGCCCTCGGGCGCGTCCACGGCGTCGACGATGGTCTCGTAGAGGACGCGATTGGACTCGCTGGCCTCGCTCCCGCCCTTGAGGATGACGCTGTTGCCGGACTTCAGCGCGAGCGCCGCGATCTGGACGAGCGCGTCCGGCCGGGACTCGAAGACGGTGCCGATGACGCCGATGGGCACCGAGACCTTGTACAGTTCGAGGTCCGCGTCGAGTTCGCGGGCCGAGAGCGTCTTGCCCAGCGGGTCGTCCTGTTCGGCGACGCTCCGGACCATCTCGGCGATGTCTTCGAGTTTGGACTCCGAGAGCTTCAGGCGGTCCACGAGGGCCTGACTGTACTCGCCGCGTTCGAGCATCTCCTCGGCCTCTTCGACGTCCGCCTCGTTGGCGTCGAGGATGGCGTCGGCGTTTGCCTCGATGGCGTCGGCCGCGTCGTGAAGCGCCGCGCGCCGCCGGTCGTCCGACAGTTTCGCGAGGTCGAGCGACGCGGCCTCGGCCAGTTCGACCTTGCGCTCCGTCGTGCGTTCGCCGGCAGTGTCACTCATCGTCCTCACCGTTGATGGGGACGAATATTGTGCCCACCGATTCGGCCGCGGCGATGCGCGCCAACACGTCGGGCGCCGTCGACTCCGCGATGATGGCCGGACTGCCGTGTTCGCTCACGTCGCGGGCGCCCTCGACCTTCGTGCGGATGCCGCCGAACTGGTCGCTGGCGCTGTCCTCGACGAGCCGTTCCACCTCGTCGTAGTTCCGGCCGACGGCGTCGATGCGCTCCGCGTCGGGGTTCTCCTTAGGGTTGGCCGTGTAGACGCCGCCCACGTCGGTGAGCGTCACCAGCAGGTCCGCGTCGACGCCGACGGTGACGGAGGCGGAAATCATGTCGTTGTCGCCGATGCGAATCTCCTCGGTGGCGACGGCGTCGTTCTCGTTGATGATGGGAACGACGCCCCAGTCCAGTAGCGTCTCGACGGTGTTCCGGAAGTTCGTGAACCGTTCGGGGTTGTCGAGGTCGTGTTGAGTGAGGAGAATCTGGGCCACCTTCCGGCCGTGGCGCCCGAAACTCTCCGTGTAGCGGTGCATCAGGTGGCTCTGGCCGACCGTCGAGAGCGCTTGGGCCTCCTCGACGGTGTTCGTCGGCTGGTCGACGCGGCCCTGTCCCGCGCCGACGGCGCCCGAGGAGACGAGCAGGACCTGCTTGCCACGCGAGAGGAGGTCCTCCACGTCGTCGACGAGTTTGTCGAGTTTCGCGTCGTCGAGGTTCGAGTCCGCGTCGGTGAGCGAGTTCGTACCGGCCTTCACGACGACGCGCTCTGCCGACGCGGCCTGTTCGCGGGCCGCGGCCACCGCGTCCGCCTCGGCGGCCTCACTCATCGCCGACACCCTCGGCGAGTTCCCGTGACCGCTCCTCGGCGGCGGCGACGGCGGCGGCCACGGCGTCGTCGGCGTCGCTGTCCCACAGCACCTCCATCCCCTCGATGGTGGTGCCGTTCGGCGAGCAGACGGCGTCGATGAGGTCCTCGATGGACTGCTCGGACTGCAACACCGTCTCCGCCGCGCCCTTGAACGTCTGTGCGGCGAGCGTCTCGGCCTGTCCGGGGTCGAGTCCCGCGTCGACACCGGCGTCCCGCATCGCCTGAATGAGATAGAAGACGAAGGCCGGACCGCTCCCGTTCACCGCCGTCGCCACGTCCATGCGCTCCTCCTCAATCTCGACGAACTCGCCCGCGTCGTCGAGCAAGGTCCGCACGGCGTCGTTCACGTCGCCGGTGGCGGCCGCGGCCATGTTCCGCGTCTCGGCGGCGAGATTCGGCATCACGCGCACCACGTCGGCGTCGGTGCGCGGTTCGACGAAGTCCGTCGAGACGCCGGCCGCAATCGTGACGAGCGTCTGGGACGGGTCCAGGTTCAGGTCGTCGAGGACGTAGGGCACCACGTCCGGTTTCACCGCGACGACGACGACTTCGGCGTCGGCCGTCGCCTCGGCGGCGTCCGCCGTCGTCTTCGACACGTACTCCGACACGGATTCGAGCGCGTGCGGGTCCTGGTCGCAGGCGACGAGTTCGTGGCCGCCCGCCGCGGCGAGTCCCTTCAACAGGGCGCTCCCCATGTTCCCGCACCCGATGACGCTCACTCGTACCATCTTATGTCCGTGCAGGGGACTCAGCGGTGATACCTACTGCGGTTTTCGCTCGGGGGAGTTATGCCCGCGCGGCCGGTAGCACGACCATGCGGGAACTCGTCTTCACCTTGGACTACGCGTCGGGGGAGAACGCGGTGGCCGACGCCCTCGCGGCCCACCCCGAGGCGCGCATCCGGTCGCTGTCCCTGCACGCCACCGCTGAACGCCTCTGGCGGGTGGACCACGCGACGGGGCCGGACGACGCGCTGACGGCCGTCGAGGCGGCGTTTCGGGGCGCCGACTACTACGCAGACTGCCTCGCCACCGAGGACTGCGGCGCGACGCAACGGACGCAGGTGGTCGAGCGCTCGCCGGAGACGTTGGTCCTGTACTCCGACTGGGAGCGCACGCCGGCCTGCGCCTCCGTCCCCCACATCGCCTTGGACCACCTCGGCGCGGGGGTCCTCTTCGACACGCGCCACGAGGGCCGGCAGTACACGTGGCGACTCATCCACTCCGGCGAGGGGGACGTGAGCGCGTTCTTCGACGCCCTCGACGCCGCCGTCGGCGACTGTGCGGAGATGGCGATGCGCCGCGTTCGCGACGCGGGCGACGACGGGGGCCTGCCGCCGGCCCAACGCGAGGCGCTCCGGGCCGCCGTCGACCACGGCTACTACGAGACGCCGCGCGAGACTGACGCGGCCGAACTCGCCGACGTGCTCGGGGTTCCGCGCTCCACGCTCACGTATCGGCTCCGGCGCGCGGAGGCTCACCTCGCCACGGGCCACGTCGCCGAGGAGCGACCCGACGCGGTGCTGTAGCGGGGTTGGAACATTCCAACGAAGGCTTATCGGCACGCCGCCCCTAGATTCGACGATGACAGCGGATTCGGCCGCCGACGAGGGACACGTGACGCTCTCGCTGGCGGTGCCGGAGATGGACTGCCCCTCCTGTGCGGGGAAGGTGGGCAACGCCCTCGACGGGGCCGAGGGCGTCGTCGACACGACGCTCAAGCCAACGACTGGGACCGCGACGGTGACGTTCGACCCCGAGCGCACGTCGCGGGCCGCCGTCGTCGCCGCCATCGAGAGCGCGGGCTACGACGTCGTCGGCGAGGACGACGAGGAGGACATCGCGCCGCCGACGGCCGTGTGGACGAGTCCGCGGGCCGTCAAGACGGGCGTCGGCGCGGTGTTCCTCACGCTCGGTCTCGTGTTGGAGTTCGTCGCCGGGCCGAACCCCGAAGTGGCGTCGGTCCTCGCCCACCCGCTGACGCTCGCCGACGGCCTCTTTCTCGTCGCCGTCGTCGCCAGCGGCCTCCCGGTGATTCGGGGCGGCTACTACTCCGCGCGTAACCGGAGCCTCGACATCGACCTGCTGATGGGCACCGCCATCATCGCGGCCAGCGGCATCGGCTACTTCGTCGAAGCGGCGACGCTCGCGGTGCTGTTCAGCGTCGCCGAGATGCTGGAGACGTACGCGATGGACCGCGCGCGGAACTCCCTGCGCGAACTGATGGACCTCTCGCCCGACGAGGCCACGGTCCGGCGCGACGGCGAAGAAGTGACTGTCCCCGCCGAAACCGTCGCCGTCGGCGAACGCGTCGTCGTCCGCCCGGGCGAGAAGGTGCCCCTCGACGGGACCGTCGTGGAGGGAGCCAGCGCCATCGACGAGTCGCCCATCACCGGCGAGAGCGTGCCCGTCGACAAATCCCCCGGAGACGACGTGTTCGCCGGCACCATCAACGAGACTGGCTACATCGAATTCGAGGCGACGGCACCGGCCGAGGACTCGACGCTCTCGCACATCATCGAGATGGTGCAGGGCGCCCGCGAGAAGCAGACGGAGAAAGAGCAGTTCGTGGACCGCTTCGCGGACTACTACACGCCCGTCGTCGTGGTGCTGGCGATCCTGACCGCCGCCGTCCCGCCGATAGCGCTCGGGTGGCCGTGGCAGACGTGGTTCGTCCGCGGTCTCACGCTGTTGGTCATCGCCTGTCCCTGCGCGTTCGTCATCAGCACGCCCGTCTCCGTCGTCTCGGGCATCACGAGCGCCGCCCGCAACGGCGTCCTCATCAAGGGCGGCAACCACCTCGAAGCGATGGGCGACGTGGACGCCGTCGCACTCGACAAGACGGGGACGCTCACGAAGGGCGAACTCGCCGTCACCGAGGTGGTTCCGCTGGGCGACGCCACCGAGAGCGAGGTGCTCCGCTACGCCGCTGGCCTCGAACGCCAGAGCACCCACCCCATCGCAGACGCCATCATGGCGCGGGCGGCGAGAGCGGGCATCGACGACCCGCCGCGGCCCGAGGGCTTCGAGAGCCTCACCGGTGAGGGCATCCGCGGCGAGTTCGACGGCGAGACGTACTACGCCGGCAAGCCGGCGCTGTTCACGGACCTCGGCATCGACCTCTCGGCGCTGCGCACCGACGGGGGACAGTCCGTCACGGCGTCCTCCGCGGCCGCCATCGGGCGCTTCGAGTCCGCCGGCAACACCGTCGTCCTCGTCGGCACCGAGACGGAGGTACTCGGCATCATCGCCGTCGCGGACGAGGTGCGCCCGGGCGCCGCGCGAACCGTCGAGCGACTCCACGAACTCGGCGTGGACCACGTGGCGATGCTCACCGGCGACAACGAGCGGACGGCACAGGCCATCGGCGAACAGGTGGGCGTCGACGAGGTGCGCGCGGAACTCCTCCCCGAAGAGAAAGTCGCCGCCGTCGAGGCCCTGCAGGACGCCCACGGCGAGGTGGCGATGGTCGGCGACGGCATCAACGACGCGCCCGCCCTCGCCACCGCCGACGTGGGCGTGGCGATGGGCGCGGCGGGCACGGACACGGCGCTGGAAACCGCCGACATCGCGCTGATGGGCGACGACGTGGGGAAACTGCCCTACCTCTACGCGCTCTCCCACCGGGCGAACGGCGTCATCCGGCAGAACATCTGGGCCAGCCTCGGCGTGAAAGCCCTCCTCGCGGTGGGGGTCCCCCTCGGCCTCGTCACCGTCGCCGTCGCCGTCGTCGTCGGGGACATGGGGATGAGTCTGGGCGTCACCGGCAACGCGATGCGCCTCTCGCGCCTGACGCCCGAGCAGGTGGACTAAGCCTCCTCGACCCGAAGCCGACCCCCGCAGTCGCCACAGCGGTACGTTTCGGGGTTCTTGACCAGTTTCGAGCGCCGATAGCGGGCCAGCCGTGCGTCGCAGTCGGTACAGACGACCCAGTACGCGGGCGGCGTGAACCGCTCGCAGTGGACGTGGGTGTCCAGTCGCTCGGCGAGGCGGCGGAACGCCGGCCCGTGCCCGCCGTCGCCCTCCGCGGTGAGTAAGTGGACGTGCGCGAGTTCGTGGCGCACCGTCGCGGCCGTCGCCCGCCAGCCCTCGTTCTCGAACTGCCGCCACGCGAGGGTGACCCGCTTCGGGTCGCCGTCGCGGTGGTGGACCGCCCCGGCGCGGCGCTTGGCGCGGGCGCTGACCGACCAGTCGAGGGCGCTCACGTCCGCCGAGAGGTCGTGGCGCTCGACGACGGCGCGGGCGTACAGTTTGACTGCCGCGAGAAACTCTGCGCGGCTACACGCCGGCGTGACGGCGTAGCGCGCCACGGGGTCGTCCGCCATCGTCGGCCCGTCGACGCGCCGGGATAATGGCGTTTCGGTCACTCAGAGTCGGCCTCGTACTCGGACTCGATGTGCCGGAGGATTTCGAGCGCGCGCTCCTCCCTGCTCGCCGGGTCCTCGTGCCCGTACCGGACTTCGTTGAACAGGTCCGTGAGTTCCATCACGTCGTCCTCGTCGAGGCCGAAGTCGATGGCCGCGTCCGCGAAGTCCATCGGACTGCTGGTGTCCGGGTCGGGGATGGCGAGCAGTTGCGTCATCTCGAACCACGCCCGGTAGACGGCGTTGTCCACCGCGACGTTGGCCTCCTCGATGCGATCGGCCGCGCGGCCCGCCGCCTCCGCGAAGTCGGCCTCGTCGGGCGAGCCGGTCACGCCCTCGTCTTCGAGGGGTTCGTACTCCTCGTCCTCACCGGTGACGGCGTACAGCATCACCGCGGCGAGGCCGAGGACGGCGACGAGAGCAGCGCCCAGCACCGTCGGCGGGATGTTCGGGGCGTTGACGCCCGCTCCGGGACCCGGAATCCAGCTCGGCGGCCCGCCCGACGGCGGCCCGCTGTTGTCCATGGAGGTCTGACAGTTCGTGAGGAAGAAGTACGACCCCAGCACCACGGGCACGACGCCGGACCCGACCATCAGGGCCGTCGCGCCGTTCCAGCGGCGCTGGACGCCGTAGAAGAGGGCACCCATCGCGCCGAAGAGACCCACCACCGCGACTGGCGTGGTCAGGAACTCGATGCAGAACCGGAGCGTCGGCCCGTCGTTACCGGGTCCGGGGAAGACCCCGGGGCCGGAGCCGTTGCCGGGTCCCGGGCCCGGACCGCCACCGCCGCCGCCCGGCGGCTCACCGACGATTGGGGCACCACCGGTCGGTCCGCCGACGGTGTTGCCGATTGTCGCCGCCGTGGCCGAGAGCGCGAGCAGCGCGACCACGATCAGGACGATGGACGGCGCCTTTCGCCTGTCAACGACACTCATGGTGAGACAGAGGCCATCGGCGAATAAATGGCCTTGGATGACTAACACGTCCGTTTGACCCATCGGCCGAGCGGCGCGACGAGCGGAGCCTGAACGGGTGAAGGCGTCGTGCGACCGCCGAGGCCGCTGACGGCCGGCGCAGACGGTCGCTGTGCGCAGCATCGGTGGGATATTTCGTATCGCGTATTCTGGTTTATCGTCGGCGCTGTGTGAATTCTTATTACTCAGCGGGGGCTGAGTTAATACATGACAGTCGTCAGCGTCTCGATGCCGGACGAGTTGCTGGAGCGCATCGACACGTTCGCGGACGAACACGGCTACACCGGGCGGAGCGAGGTGGTGCGGGAGGCGGCGCGGAACCTCCTCGGCGAGTTCGAGGACCGGGACCTCGCGGGCCGCGACCTCATCGGCCTCGTGACGGTGGTGTTCAACTACGAATCGACGGACGTCGAGGAGAAACTGATGGGCCTGCGCCACGAGTACGAGGACCTCGTGACCTCGAACGTCCACAACCACGTGGGCAACCACTACTGCATGGAACTGTTCGTCCTCGAAGGGACTCTGGAGGACGTGTCGACGTTCGTGGGCCGCATCCGGGCGACGCGGGACACCCTCACCGTCGACTACTCGGTGATGCCCGTGGACGACTTTCCCCTCTCCGAACTCGAATAGATGAGCGACGACGCACGCGCCGGCGTCGACGTCGGCGGCACCTTCACCGACGTCGTGACCGTCAGCGACGGCGAGGTACAGGTCCTCAAGACGCCCTCGACGCCCGACAGCCCGGACGAAGGCGTGCGAACCGGGCTCGAAGCCGCGGCCGAACGGGGGCCGGACCTCGACGCTCTCTCCTTCTTCGGTCACGGCACGACGCACGCCACGAACGCCGTCCTCGAAGGCGAGTGGGCCGAGACGGCGCTCCTGACGACCGAGGGCTTCCGCGACGTCCTCGAAATCGGACGGCAGACCCGCCCCGACCTGTACGACCTGTTCGCCGAGAAGCCGGCCCCGATCGTCCCCCGTGACCGGCGCCACGAGGTTCCCGAGCGACTCGACGAACGCGGCGGCGTCCGCGAGGCACTCGACGAGGACGCGGTGCGCGCTCTCGCGGGCGAGGTAGACGCCGAGAGCGTCGCCGTCTGCCTGCTCTTCGCGTTCGAGAACGATGCTCACGAGCGCCGCGTCCGCGAGATTCTGCGCGAAGCGGGCGTCGAGGCGCCGATTACGCTCTCCGGCGAGGCCCACCCCGAAATCCGGGAGTACGAGCGGACGGTGACGACGGCGCTCGACGCCGCCCTCCGCCCGACCATGGAGCGCTACATCGACCGCCTCGACGGCTGGCTTCGGGACCGGGGCGTGCCCGCACCGCTGACCATCATGGCCTCGAACGGGGGCCTCGTCGCCGCGGACGACGCCGCGGCGCATCCGACGACGACGCTCCTCTCGGGGCCTGCCGCGGGCGTGCAGGGCGCCACGCACGTCGCAGAGCGCCACGGATTCACGGACCTGCTGACGATGGACATGGGCGGCACCTCCTGTGACGTGTCGCTCGTCACCGACGGCGACCCCCAAATAACGACGGACGCCACCGTCGGTGACTACCCGGTCGGGTCGCCGGCCGTCGACGTCCACACCGTCGGCTCCGGTGGCGGGTCCATCGCCCGCGTCGACGCCGGGGGTGCGCTCCGCGTCGGGCCGGCCTCGGCGGGCGCTCAGCCGGGGCCAGTCTGCTACGGGCGCGGTGGCGAGACGCCGACGACGACGGACGCACACGCTCTGCTGGGCCGCATCGACCCGAGCCGGTTCCTCGACGGCGCGGCCAGCGAGGGGACGGTCCGGGCGGCCGTGCGCGAGTACGTCGCCGACCCCCTCGATTCTACGGTCGAAGAGGCTGCACAGGGGATTCTCGACGTGGCCGCGGCGAATCTGGAGCGCGCGCTCCGGGTCGTCTCCGTCGAGCGAGGGCGCGACCCGCGTGAGTTTACGCTCGTCGCCTTCGGCGGCGCGGGACCGCTCCACGCGCCCCGCATCGCCGAGCGATTGGACGTACCACGCGTCCTCGTACCGCGCCACGCGGGCGTCCTCTCGGCCGTGGGCTTGCTGGTGGGTGACGTGCGCTACCATCACGCCACCTCCCGGGTCCGTCCGTGGGACGACGTCGAACCGGCGGCGCTGGAGACGGCGTTCGAGAGGCTCGAATCGCAGGGCGAGGCGGACCTCGACTCGGCGGGTATCGCTCCGGAGCGGCGCTCGCTGGAGCGGTCGGCCGACCTGCGCTACGCCGGCCAGTCGTTCTCGCTCTCGGTGCCGGTGCCCGAATCGCTCGACGCGGCGGCGCTCGCGGGCGTCGCGGACCGCTTCCACGAGGCCCACGAGCGCCGATACGGGCACGCCGACGCGGACGCCGACGTGGAGGTAGAGACCCTGCGCGTCCGGGCCCGCGGCCGGACCGAGGCGCCGGACCTGTCGGCGTCGGACCCCGGCGGAACCGTGACCGACGCGCGCCGCGAGACGCGGGCCGTCGGCTTCGCCGGCGAGCGCATCGAGACGCCGGTCTACGACCGCGAGCGTCTGCCACACGGCGGCGAAATCGAGGGACCGGCCGTCGTCGAGGGCGGCCAGACCACCTGCGTCGTTCGACCCGAGCAGCGAGCGCGGGTGGCCGACGACGGCAGTCTGCTCGTGGAGGTGGCCCCATGAGCGGCGCCGATCCGGTGACGCTGGAAGTCGTTCGCAACGCCTGCATGGCCGTCGCCGAGGAGATGACGGCCACGCTCGTCCGGACGGCGTACTCCCCGAACGTCAAGGAGCGCCGCGACTGCTCGTGTGCCCTGTTCGACGCCGCCGGGCGGATGGTGGCGCAGGCCGAGACGATTCCGGTCCACCTCGGCGCGATGCCGTTCTCGGTGCGGGCGGCCGTCGAGGCGTTCCCCGCGGAGACGCTGAATCCCGGGGACGCCGTCCTGCTGAACGATCCGTTCCGCGGCGGCGCGCACCTCCCCGACCTCACCCTCGTGACGCCCGTCTTCGCCGATGGCGACGTGATTGCCTACGCCGCGAACCGCGCGCACCACGCCGACGTGGGCGGCGCGACGGCGGGGAGCGTCGGCGCCGAGTCCACCGAAATCTACGAGGAGGGCCTGCGCATCCCGCCGGTGAAACTGCTGGATGGTGGCGACTACGACGAGAGCGTCCGCGAACTGCTGTTCGCGAACGTTCGCACCCCCGACGAGCGACGGGGGGACCTCAGGGCGCAGGTGGCCGCCAACGAGACGGGCCGGGAGCGCACGGCCGAACTCGTCGAGCGACACGGACGCGAGACGTTCGACGATGCCCTCGCCGGCGTCCAGACGTACTCCGAGCGGCGGATGCGAGCGGAGATCGACGCGCTCCCAGATGGCACCTACGAGTTCACGGACGTCCTCGACGACGACGGGCGCGGGAACCGCGACCTGCCCGTCAGCGTCGCCGTCACCGTCGACGGCGAGGACGTGACCGTGGACTTCGCGGGTACCGCCGAGCAGACGGAGGGGCCGGTCAACGCGGTGCTGGCGGTCACCACCTCCGCGACGTACTACGCGCTCCGGTGTGTGACCGACCCCAATATCCCGCCGAATCACGGCTGTTACCGGCCGATTACGGTCGAGGCGCCCGAGGGGACCATCGTCAACGCCGAACCACCGGCGGCCGTCGTCGCGGGCAACCTCGAAACGTCCCAGCGCGTGACCGACGCCGTGTTCGGGGCTCTCGCGGAGGCGGTCCCGGACCGCGTGGCCGCCGCCGGGCAGGGGACGATGAACAACCTCACTGTCGGCGGCACGGACCCGCGGGACGGCGAACCGTTCGCCTTCTACGCGACGCACGGCGGCGGGGCCGGCGGCCGGGCGGGCGCCGACGGGATGGACGCGGTCCACGTCCACATGAGCAACACGCAGAACACGCCCGTCGAGGTGCTGGAGACGGCGTATCCGCTCCGCGTGGAGCGCTACGAACTCCGGTCGGGGTCCGGGGGCGACGGCGAGTACCGTGGCGGCCTCGGCCTGCGCCGCGACGTGGCCGTGCGCGGCGACGCGACGGCCAGCCTCCTCGCCGAGCGCCATCGCTCACAGCCCTACGGTCTCGCCGGCGGGAAGTCGGGGGCGCCGGGCGCGGCCTACCTGTTTCCGGACGGCGACGAGGACGAGGCCGAGCGCCTGCCGGCGAAGACGACACTCGACCTCGACGCGGGCGACGTGCTGAGCATCAGAACGCCCGGCGGCGGAGGGTACGGCGACCCCGAAGACAGGGACCCGGCCGACAGAGCGCACGAGGAACGGCTGGGCACGGACTAGTCGCCGTCCCGAAGCGAGTACACCCGCTTGCGGGCGTCGGGGATGAACACGTCCTCTTCGACGAGGTCCGCGTCGGTCAACTCAGAGAGCGCGTAGCGCGTCGTGCGTTTCGAGAGTCTGGTCTTCTCGGCGATTTCGGACTGCGTGAGCGGCGCCTCCGTCTCCAGTACCTTGTACACGAGTTTCGCGCTGGGGGGCAACGCGTCGAGACGGGCGCGGTGCTGTTCAGGCGTCACGTCGGACCCCGACGCGGCAAAAGCGATCACTCGCCATGGGCAACTCCCACCTCGGAGACGACGACAAAGGGGTTTTCGGTCAGGCTTCCGCAGAGTCGATGCCGTTCACGAGGACGAGGCCGTAGTCACACTCGGGACAGCGCCACTTCGTCTTCGTCCCGAGATGCAGCGTCGTACTCGCCGTGCGGTAGAACGTCTGCTCCTCGCCGCAGTCGGGGCAAGCGTGGTCCAGTTCCCGTGCCATGCTGACGACTCACCGCCCGTCGCAGTTGAACGTACTGGTTCGTACAGTGCGATAAACTACATATCGCGATAGCAAATCGCCCGTGGTCACCGACGCCGCGGCCGGCGGTACCGACACGCCACGGGGACTGACCTCTGCGGGGCGGTCGTCGGGCCTTCGCGTCGTGGAGAGATCTAGCCCACCACGCGTACAACTCCCGTGGAGTTTGGAACAGATGGCTTTGATTTATGTAAAGTTGATTTTAGCCACGGCGACGAGACGGCCGGTTTCACGCAACTACGGCGGAATTAAGGCAAAATTATTTGAACTGTGCGGCCACAGGACACGGTGATGACAGACGGGGCCGACGACGGCAGCGTGCTACAGAGCAAGCGCAACGCGACGCGCTACCAGATCCTCGTCGAAATCGCGGAGCGCCAACCGGCCGTCAGCCAGCAGGAAATCGCCGACGCCATCGGCATCACCGCCCAGGCGGTCAGCGACTACCTGCAGGGCCTCGTCGAACGGGGCCACGTCGAGAAGCACGGTCGCGGCCGCTACGAGGTGACCAAGGAGGGCGTCGACTGGCTCATCACACAGACGGACGACTTGCGGGACTACGTGGATCACGTCTCCGAGGACGTCATCGGGCAGGTGGAAATCGACACGGCCATCGCGACGGCCCCGGTGTCGGAGGGCGACGCCGTCTCGATCTCGATGCAGGACGGCGTTCAGCGCGCGACGCCCGGCGAGAGCGGGAGCGCCACCGGCGTCGCCGTCACCGACGCCGAGGCCGGACAGGACGTGGGCGTGACGAACTGGACCGGCGTCCTCGACTACGAGTTGGGAGCCGTGACGTTCGTCTCGATTCCCCGCGTCCAGAACGGCGGGAGCAGGGCCGCCGACCCGGACCGTATCGCCGCCCTCGCAGAGGACTACGACTTCGTGGCCGTCGCCGGGACGGAGGCGCTGGCCGCCGCGAACGCCGCCGACGTCCCCCCGGACGTTCGCTTTGGCACCGCCGCGGCGGTGCAGGAGGCCGCCGCGCGCGGGCAGGACGTGTTGGTGGTGGCGGTGACGACGGCGCTCTCGGCACACACGGACCGCCTGCGGGAACACGACATCAGCTACGAAGTCGTGGACGTGGGCGAGGACTGACCGGGCGAACTACTTTGTCGGCGGCCCCCGAAGGTCAGGTATGGCGATGGAACTGTACGCACTCGACGGCTGTCCCTACTGCGAGAAAGTCCACGACGCCCTCGATGCGGCGGGCGTCGACTACGAGACACACTGGGTCGGCGGCCGCCACTCCGAGCGCGACGAGGTGAAACGCGTCAGCGGTCAGCGCGGCGTCCCGGTCCTCGTCGACGGGGACCGTGGCGTCGTGATGCCCGAGAGCGACAACATCCTCGACTACATCGAGCGAACGCTCGCCTGACATGCGCATCTACACCGGCCGGGGCGACTCCGGCGAGACGGACCTGATGGATCAGTCCCGCGTCTCGAAGGCGGACCCGCGCATCGAGGCCTACGGGACCGTAGACGAACTGAACGCCCTCGTGGGAAAGGTGCGCCCCACCGGCGAGGGCGACATCGACGACCATCTCCACGCGGCCCAGAACCACCTCCACGTCCTCTCCGCGGACCTCGCGAACCCCGACGTGGAGGACGGCGAGGGGCCGCGCATCGACGAGACGCACGTCGAGACGGTGGAGGACTGGATCGACTCCTTCGACGAGGAACTGGAGCCGCTCGAACAGTTCATCCTCCCGGGCGGCGGCGTCTCCGGGTCGGACCTCCACCACGCCCGCACGGTGTGTCGCCGCGCGGAGCGCCGTCTGGTGGCGCTCGGAGCGGCAGAGGGCGTGAACGAAGACGCGCTGGCGTACGTGAATCGGCTCTCCGACGCACTCTTCGTGTTCGCCCGCGCGATCAACCAGCGCACGGGCCACGTCGAGGAGCATCCGACGTACTGACGCCACAAGGGATATATTCGCCGTCCACGTATCACTTCGTATGAACAAGCACTTCGAAGACGCGCGCTACTATCTCGGCCGAGCGACGGAAACCGCCAAGGAAGGCGTGAAAGAGGAGCTAGAGCCGGTTCGAGAGCGCTTCGGCGAACTCACCGGCGAGGAAGAAGAGGCCGAACCCGAGGAGGGGCGACTGGAGAAGATGCAGTCCGAGATTCAGGAACTCGAAGAGAAGGCCGAAGGCGAGGCACGGCGGGCGCTCACGAGCGCTCGCGGCCGCATCGAGCGCTATCGGAAGGACGACTGAGGTTCCGAAATCTTAAGTCCACGCTCACGAAGAGTGTGGTAGCGGGTCGGTGGTCTAGTCCGGTTATGACGGCTCCTTCACACGGAGCAGGCCGGCGGTTCGAATCCGCCCCGACCCATCTGATACTCACACGGACCGTAAGGGTCCGTTTTCATCCGTTTCAGAGCGCGTAGCGGCAGATTCGTTATTTTCGGGACGTTTTTCGCGGGTCGCTAGGACGCGGATTCCAACAGGCTATCGAACGGGGGTCAGCGCCGTCCGTTGGTTCCGGAGATTGATACCGCGCGCAAGGTTATGAAAGTGGGGCTTCGAGTGATCCATACCCTAGGAGAGTCGCTACCTCAGCAGCACGTTACGTACCATTCGAGAGGTATCGCGTTTGCCTCAAACCATACGGAATGAGTTATGGGCACTGCTTCGAGGTCAGATCCCCTCGTCGTTACCTGTCGCTCACACAGCCACTACACATCTGGCGCATTATCTGTATAGTATGTTTATTTTGTGTTGATAGAACCGGATCACGATCTCCATCGAGTACGTGACTCGAAATGGTTACCAGAGTCTCCAGTTTTGTCGGGGTCGGCCTCCGGATAAACGAATTCTATTCACTCGGGGCTAGTTTTGGTGCGGACGTACCAACTCAGTCTGAAGAGTTCCTCTCGCCCTGATCCGTCTCGCTCGCCGGTATTGCTTCTCTCAAGGCCTCGATTTCTTTGTCCGCCTGCTTCTCAATATTACTTCGATGGGACGTATCCTCTGAGCTACTTGCTTCATCACTGTCCGACAGCTGATTAGCAATTCGAAGCGCAGTCTCGTTGACCCACTCTGCTTCTCTTGCTTGCTCACCACTGACTTTGAGAAAGCCATCGTCAAACCAGAACCCGTTATCGGAAGTTTCGTTGGCTATCTCACGGTACAGTGACCGAACTGTGCTAGCCTTGGGACGCCCCTCGAGAATGGAGCATCCCTCGGACGGGGACATCTTGAGTTTTCGTTGCGGTTTCTGGTCCAGCTCCCGAAGGGCTTCAACTTTGATCGCCGTGCGCTTCTCTTCTCTCGACATCGCGTGATAGGGAAGTCGAGCTGGGTCGATAGGTCCAGAGTCGGACGCGCTCCCTCTTGGAACGAACGTCTCTGGGGCTCCCGGAGCAGGGATGACATCTTTCGTATCAAGAACGCCTGGGAGATACTCCTCTAACGCGTATTTCTTCGTCCCGATCCCCTCTTTCTCTGCGGCATCCAGAAATTCTCGTTGGGTGAACGAGTCATCAAGCCTCGAAGCGATTCGATCGGTGGTGGTCATCTCGTCGTCATCTTGATAAGCGAGTTCCTCGGCAAGATCGTTCACAGTCTCAGCAATCCTCACGAGTTCCCCGTCCGTTTCGGCGTATCTCATCATGACGGCCTCGACAAATTCGCCGGCCGAACGAAACGCGTCGGACTGCTGTTCCTTGATCGCATCACGGATGTCTTCGGCCACTCGATAGCGAACGACGGTCGTGTCTCCGTTCCGAGCGGAGAAGTATTCGGGAGTACTCTGGCGCTCGTCTTTTTCGCGGGAGGTGTTTTCGATTGACTCGGCCAAGTCCTCGACGGCCTCTCGAACGGTTGCGACGTGACCTTGCCCAAGTTCGGCACGGAGTTCGCGCTCCAATACGAATCCGGCGTACGAGTCGCTCGTCCCGTACTCATCGGCCACTGCGGCGTCGAACGCCGTCTTCGCGTCTTGACTGACGCGGAAGTTGAGGGCGACGCGGTCAGCCACGGAACCCACCTCCAGTCAGAATTGGGCGAGAGTCCTCGTCACAAGACTGTGACAGAGTGGTCGTACTACTAACTACTACGTAACGAGAACGTAACGAAGAGAGAGAAGACGAGGATGGAGAACGAATCCGAACGAGGTTGCGGAAGATCCTGCGGCCTCGCTTGCTGGTGGCTTCCCCTCTCGACTGGACGTCGGTCGCGCGCGTTCTCAACACCCGCCGCGAAAAAGAACCGACAGACGCCCTCATGCAGAGAC
>JBDGTS010000055.1:0-39032 GCA_042216675.1 Halobacteriaceae archaeon
ACCCCGACTCCTTCTTCGGGGACCCGACCCAGCCCATCGGCGGGAACATCTTGGGGCACACCTCCACGTTCCGCATCTACCTCCGGAAGTCCAAGAACGACAAGCGCATCGTGCGCCTCGTGGACGCGCCGAACCTCGCCGACGGCGAGGCCGTGATGCGCGTGCAGGACGGCGGTCTGAAGCCCGAATAACCGCGCCGCTCGGCGGCGCGTTCCGTACCGGAAAAATGGCCCCTTATTCGGTGGACGTCTCGTCCACGTCGGCGTCGCCCCGGTAGATTTTCGCGCCGTCCTGCACGACTTTCTCGGCGAGGACGGCGCACTTGATACGCATCGGCGTCACCTCGATGCCGAGGATGTCGAGGACGTCCTCGCGGTCCATCTCCTCGACCTCGTCGAGGGTCATCCCCGGCAGTTCCTGCGAGAGGAGGCTGGCCGAGGCCTGACTGATGGCACAGCCGTCGCCCGTGAACGCCGCCGTCTCGATCGTCTCCTCGTCGTCGGCGAGGGTGACGTAGAACGTGAGTTCGTCGCCACAGGAGGTGTTGTGGCCGACGTGGGTGTACGTGGGATCCTCGAGTTCCCCGTAGTTGCGGGGGTTCTTGTAGTGGTCGAGGATTTGCTGGCGGTACATGTCCGAGCCCATGCTCATGTTGCCCGCGGATAGGGGAACGAGGCGCAAAAGGCTTCCGGGGCGTCAGATTCGGCGGACAGCGGCGTAGAGCGCCGGGAGACCGGGAGGGAGCGCGAGGACGCCGAACCCCGCCGCCGCGGGGCGCGCCCACCGCGACTCCGCGACGGCGAGGGCCGTCGCCGCGACGCCGAGCGTCGCCACGAGAGACGCCGCGTTGCTCCACGCCGGCGCGTACGTCGAACAGTAGCCCCAGCAGACGAACGTGTAGGAGGGCGCGTTCCACGTCGGGGGGTGGAGTTTCGGCCAGACGAAGCGACAGTACGTCGTGAACGCGAGCATCGCGCCGGTCGGCACGGCGAGCAGCCAGCCGGTGCGCCCGCCGACGGCGTCACCGAACCGGCGAGGGCCCGTGACGACCAGCGCCGGCGCCGACGCGACGTAGAGCCAGATGCCGAGAGTGTAGGTCACCGGCCAGTGCTCCACGCGCGGCTGTGTGTAGCCGACGCGGAGCGGGGCCGGGAGCGTCGCCCACGGGAACGAGGGGTCCGGAACCGGGTTCGTCACGAAGGCGACGGCGGTGAGGACGCTGGCGAGGGCGAACAGCCGGGGTCCGGCGCGCGCGAGGCGGTGAGCGGCCGGTCGTCGCATGGCCGGCTGTACACACCGCTCGGTCTTCGCGGTTCTGCTTCAGAATCCAAACCGAATCGGGGGCCGGGTCGTGGAATCGAACCCCGTCAGGCGAAGATGTCGATGGCGTTCTCGACGCCCTCGACGAGCGTGTCGACTTCCTCGCGGGTGTTGTAGAGGTAGAAGGAGGCCCGCGCGGAGGCGGCGACGTCGAGGCTGTCGTGGAGCGGTTGGGTGCAGTGGTCGCCGGCGCGGATGGCGACGCCCACGTCGTTGAGAATCGAAGAGAGGTCGTGGGCGTGGATGCCGTCGACGTTGAACGCGACGAGGCCCGAGCGCTCGTCGGCGGGCGGGCCGTAGATGTCGACGTCGTCGATTTCGTCGAGTCGCTCGTAGGCGTAGCGGGCCAGTTGCTCCTCGTGTCGCTGGATGCGCTCCAACCCCACGTCGTCGAGGTAGTCCGCGGCCTCGGCGAGAGCGATGCCCTCCGCGATGACGGGCGTGCCGGCCTCGTACTTCCACGGCAGTTCGTTCCACGTGCTGTCCGCGAAG
This sequence comes from Halobacteriaceae archaeon, assembly GCA_042216675.1. Classification (GTDB taxonomy): domain Archaea; phylum Halobacteriota; class Halobacteria; order Halobacteriales; family Halobacteriaceae; genus JBDGTS01. The sequence goes on from JBDGTS010000055.1 coordinate 1,813, forward strand.
GTGACGGACTCGATCATCTCGCCGCCGTAGAGGAACGGCTCCATGGATTCGAGGAGGTCTCGACGGCCGTAGAGACAGCCGATGCCCGTGGGACCGGCCATCTTGTGCCCGGAGAAGGCGTAGAAGTCCACGCCCAGTTCTTTCACGTCGACTGGGCGGTTCGGCACCGCCTGCGCGCCGTCGGCGAAGATGAGCGCGTCCTGTTCGTGGGCGAGGTCCGCGAGTTCGCCGATTGGGTTCACCGTGCCGAGGACGTTCGAGACGTGGACGGCCGACACCATCGCGGTGTCCGGGCCGATGGTCTCGCGGGCGTCGTCCACGTCGAGGCGGCCCTCGTCGTCGAGGCCGACGTAGCGCACCTCGGCGCCCGTGCGCTCGGCGATCTGCTGCCACGTCACCAGCGAGGCGTGGTGCTCCATCTCCGTGAGGACCACCTCGTCGCCGGGGCCGAGTTCGTGCAGTCCCCACGCGTACGCCACGAGGTTGATGCTCTCGGTGGTGTTCTTCGTGAATATCATCTCCTCGCGGCCCTCGGCGCCGACGAACTCCGCGAGTCGGTCGTGGGCCTCCTCGTACGCGACGGAGGCCTCTTGACTCAGGTGGTGGATGCCGCGGTGGACGTTGGCGTTGACGTTGCGGTAGTAGTCGCTGACGACGTCGATGACCTGTTCGGGCGTCTGTGTGGTGGCGGCGTTGTCGAGGTAGACGACCTGTCGGTCGTCGCCGACGCGCCGTTGGAGAATGGGAAAGTCGGCGCGCAGACGCTCGACGTCGAGCGGACTCGATTCCGTTGCTTCCATCGACTCGATTTAAGTCTCGGAGCCACAACACTCCTTCGGTCAGGCGAGCGTTGCCGGCGTCAGAGACGCAGGAACTGGGCGTGGAGCGTCCCGTCCACGTCGAGGACGTTCGCCTCGTCGACGAAGCCCTCCTCGATGGCGAGTTCCACAGCCTCGGTGCCGACGAGGTTCGCGACGGACGCGTCGGCGAGAGAGGCGACGACTTGCTCGCGGGTCACCTGCTCACCGCCGTAGAACTGCTCGGTGACGGTGAGCGACACCGCACCGTTCTCGAACGTCTCGCCGATGAGGCCGTCGTCACAGACGGCGACGAGGCGACCCCGGTCCGTGGCGCGTTCCGAGAGTATCATCCGACAAGTTCGCTCTCCTGTCGCTCCCGGATGGCCTGTGCGCGTTCGGCGGCCTCGGCGGCGGCCTCCTCGCGGCCCAGTTCCTCGAGGGCGCGGGCCTTCTCCTCGAACACGTCGGCCTGCCGGAACTCGAGGCGAATGGCATTATCCAGACAGTCCGCGGCCTCCTCGTGGCGGCCCTGCTCGTTCTCGATGAAGCCGAGGTTGTACCACGCCTGTCCGAGTCGGTCGTCCTCGCGGACGGCCGCCTCGGCGTGCTCGTAGGCCTCGGTCGTCTCGCCGAACTCCCAGAGTGCGTAGGCGAGGTTCGTGTGCGCCTCCGCGGCGAAGGGGCCCTCCTCGGCGACGTTGAGGGCCGCGCGGTGAGCGTCGATGGCGGCGTCCCACTCTTCGAGTTCGGCGTGGCCGATGCCCTTGTTCACCCACGCCTCCTGTTCGAGGGCGTCGTCCTCGGCGAAGCGCGCCGCACGTTCGAAGGCGTCGGTGGCCTGTTCGTGGCGGTTGATGCCCATGTAGTCGAGGCCGACGTCGATGAGGCTGTCGGCGTCCACCTCCTCTTTCGGGAAGTGGCTGTCGTCGAGGAGGTCCGCGACGACGCGGGCGTCGACTGGGTCGACCTCGTCGGGGTCGACGTCGAGTTCCGGCGGGTCGAGGTCGAAGCCCTCGTACGGGTCGTCGAAGCCGGGGCCCGACGAGAACTCGTGGGGGTCGCGCTCGGGGTCGTCGGTCATGCGTCCCGGTTTGGGGAGGCGCGGAGTTAAGCCCACCGCACCCGAAGCGGCGGTATGCGGCTGTTCGTCAGCGTCGACCTCCCGGCGCGACTCGCAGACGACGTGGCAGCGGTACAGGACGCGCTCAGAGACGCCTCTGGGCTCCGCTTCACCGACCCCGCACAGGCACACGTGACGCTCGCCTTCCTCGGCGACGTGGCCGAGGACGAGGTGCCCGACATCGAGGACGCCCTCGACAGGGCGGTCGAGCGGGCCGAAGTGACGCCGTTCGAGGCCACCGTCGGCGGCCTCGGCGTGTTCCCGAGCCTGGACTACATCAGCGTCGTCTGGGTCGGCTTCGAGGACGGCGGCGAACAGTTGGGGCGCCTCCACGACGCCGTGGAGGCCGAACTGGAGCCGCTGGGCTTCGAACCCGAGGACCGCGATTTCACGCCCCACGTCACGATCGCGCGGATGGACCACGCGGGCGGGAAGGACCTCGTGCAGGAGGTGGTCGAGGAGCAGTCGCCCACCGTCGGCGAGATGACCGTCGCGGAGATTCGGCTGACCGAGAGTACCCTCACGGACGGCGGCCCGGTGTATTCGACGGTGTCGAGCGCGTCGTTACCGGCGTAGCGGCGAGATGGACAGGATTTTATGCCCCGCGTCGGTACTGACGCCCACTATGGGCAAGAAGTCGAAGGCCATGAAGAAGCGACTGGCCAAGCTGGAGCGGCAGAACAGCCGCGTCCCGGCGTGGGTGATGATGAAGACGAACCGCGACGTTCAGCGCAACCCCAAGCGCCGCCACTGGCGGCGTAACGACACGGACGAATGAGCGCCGAATTCGAGGAGCGCGTCATGACCGTGCCCCTCCGCGACGCGCTCGCCGCACCCAAGCACGAGCGAGCCGACAAGGCGATGTCGCTCATCCGCGAGCACCTCGCCCAGCACTTCAACGCGCCCGAGGACGCCGTGCGCCTCGACCCCTCCATCAACGAGGCCGTCTGGGCGCAGAGCCGGAAGAACCCGCCGAGCAAGCTCCGCGTCCGCGCCGCCCGCTTCGAGGAGGAGGGCGAGCCGGTCGTGGAGGCCGAACACGCGGACGCGTAGGGACGCGTGCTCCGCGCTACCTTTATCGGATCGCCGTACGTCGGCGTGTTCGCCCGTGCGACGAACGACGACGTGTTCATCAGGCCCGACCTCGACGACGACCTGACCGAGAGCATCGGCGACGAACTCGACGCCGACGTGGTGCGAACGACCGTCGGTGGCTCCGCCACCGTCGGGTCGCTCGCCGTCGGCAACGAGAACGGCCTGCTGGTGAGCAGTCGCATCCGCGACACCGAGCGCGAGCGTCTCGCCGACGCCACGGACCGCCCGGTCCACGCGCTCCCCGGACGGGTCAACGCCGCCGGGAACGTCGTCCTCGCGAACGACGCGGGCGCCTACGTCCACCCGGACCTCACGCGCGAGGCGGTCCAGACGGTGCAGGACGCACTCGACGTGCCGGTGACGCGGGGCACCATCGGCGACGTGCAGACGGTCGGTACGGCCGCGGTGGCGACGAACGACGGCGTCCTCTGCCACCCGAAGGCCACCGACGACGAACTCGACGCCGTCGAGGAGGCCCTCGGCGTGCGCGCGGACGTGGGCACCATCAACTACGGCGGCCCGCTCGTCGGGTCGGGACTGGTCGCCAACGACGCCGGCTACGTCGTCGGCGAGGAGACGACCGGCCCCGAACTCGGCCGCATCGAGGAAGCGCTTGGCTACCTCGACTGAGCAATCTTGTAGTAGGAAGATTCTTCCGGCTCGGCCCGCCGTCTAGAGACATGAGCTTAGGCGGCGGTCAAGGCCAACAGCAGATGCAGGAACTGCAGCAGCAAATCGAGGCCCTCGGCGAGGAGATCGAGGAGCTGGAAGCGGAAATCGAGGAGATGCAGGCCGAGAAGGCCGAAATCGACGAGGCCATCGAGGCCCTCGAGAACATCGAGACGGACGAGGAGATTCTCGTGCCCGTCGGCGGGGGCGCTCGCGTCCGCGCCGAAGTCGACAACATTCAGGAGGTCATCGTCTCGCTGGGCGGCGGCTACGCGGCCGAGGAGGGCCGCGACGGCGCCATCGAGACGCTGGAGGGCAAGCAGGACACCCTCGACGAGCGCATCGACGAGGTCCAAGAGGAGATCGGCGAGGTCGAGTCCCAGCGCTCGCAGCTCGAACAGCAGGCCCAGCAGGCCCAACAGCAGATGATGCAGCAGATGCAACAGCAACAGCAGGGTCAGGGCGAATAACGCGACGACGATGTTCGACGGGCTGAAGGACAAACTCGGCCGGTTCCGCGACGACGTCGAGGAGTCCGCCGAGGAGGAAGCAGACGAAGCGCCAGCGGCGGAACCGGAAGCGGCCGACGCCGAGGCGGAGGCGGACGCGGAGGCTGAGGCCGACGCCGAACCGGAGCCCGATACCGAGGCCGGGGACGAAGCGGCCGACGCCGAGGAGGGGCGCTCGCTCGGCGAGCGGGCGAAACTGTTCGCCACGGGCAAGACGGTCATCGACGAGTCGGACCTCGAAGGCCCGCTCGACGACCTCGAACTCGCGTTGCTCTCCAGCGACGTGGAGATGGAGGTGGCCGACGCGATTCTCGATCAGGTGCGCGAGAACCTCGTGAACACGACTCGCGCCCGCGGCGAGTCCGTGGGCGACGTGGTGGAGGAGGCGCTCTCGGAGGCACTGGTCGAGGTGATGAGCGTCGGCCAGTTCGACTTCGACCAGCGCATCGCGGACGCCGAGAAGCCGGTCACCATCGTCTTCACCGGCGTGAACGGCGTCGGGAAGACGACGACCATCGCCAAACTCGCCAAGCGCCTCGAATCGCAGGGCTTCTCGACGGTGCTTGCGAACGGCGACACGTACCGGGCCGGCGCGAACGAGCAGCTCCGCGAACACGCGGAGAATCTGGACCTCGACGTCATCACCCACGAGCAAGGGGGCGACCCGGCGGCAGTCATCTACGACGCCGTCGAGTACGCCAACGCGAACGACGTGGACGTGGTGCTCGGCGACACCGCGGGACGCCTCCACACCAGCGAGGGCCTGATGGCGCAACTGGAGAAAATCGGCCGCGTCGTCGACCCCGACATGACGCTGTTCGTCGACGAGGCGGTGGCCGGGCAGGACGCGGTCAACCGCGCCCGGGAGTTCGACGACGCGATGGAGATGGACGGGGCCGTCCTCACGAAGGCCGACGCCGACGCCGACGGCGGCGCCGCAATCTCGATTGCCCACGTCACCGGGACGCCCGTCGTCTTCTTGGGCACCGGACAGGGCTACGACGACCTCGACGTATTCGACCCCGAGGAGATGGTCGCGGCCCTGTTCGAGGAGTAGTCACTCTAACTGCCGTTCCGGCGGCGCGGCGTCGACGAGTTCGACGGCGAGTTCCGTCCCGTCGCGGCGGTACGCGACGACGTTCTCCCGCTCCCACGGCGGCACGGCGACCAGCACCCGCGCCGCGAGGTCGTCGCGCCGCGAGATGTCCGGGTCGCCCGCCGGATGCGAGAGGAAGCGGGCACCGCCCCGCGTCGGCGGCGTCCCGAGGTCGATACCGAACACGTTCCGAATCGAGCGCCCGGCGTCGGGGAAGTAGAAGTCGGCGAAGACGGGCGTCTCCGGCGGCAGGTCCGCCCAGTCGTCGGCGGGCGAGGAGACGAGCGACACGGTCACGGGGTTCGGGTCGGCGTCGCGGGCGAACGTGAGCAATACGTCCAGCAAGCCCGCCGTCACGAAGACGCGGTCACGGGTCACGGGTCACGTAGGGGAGCCACGGACAAGACGTTACTCCCACGTCACGGCGTCCAGCGACACGTCCTCGAAGACGGCGGTGGCGGACTCGCCGTCGTCGTGGCTACACACCGCGAGGCCGTAGAGCGCTCGCTCCCCGAGCGGAACGGTCTGCTCGTCGAGTGCCTCCCAGTTCTCGCCGTCGGCGGAGCGGAACACCGTCACCGTGTCGCCCGAGCGTTTGAGGCGGAACCAACAGGGGAGCGTCGTCTCGCTTTCGAACGTTCGACTCTGGGTGCCGGCGTCCTGCTCCAGTTGCCACAGCGTCTCGGCGCCCTCGCCGAGCGTCGTCCCGACGTAGGCGTGGGGTGCGCCCTCGTCGAGGCCGTCGCGGACGATGAGACCGGTCTTTGCCTTTCCCTTTTGGGCCTCGAAGTCAGCGACGCGGGCCACCATGTCGGCGTCGCCGGTGACGGCGCCGTACACGAAGTAGAACTCGTTGACGGTGCGCCAGAGGTTGCGACCCGTCCCCGTCACGATCCACCGGCCGTCCTCGGTGTGGGCGTCACCGTCGGCGAACTCCCCGACGGCGGTGGCGCTGTCGAGCGTGACCGGCCGGCGGTCGGCGGAGACCGTGCCCGGGCGCGTGACGACGAGGGAGTCCCGAAACTCGAAGCGGGCGCCACCCGAGTCGCTCTCCTCGGCGCGGAACTGCCAGCCGTGGCGGTCCGCGATGGTGCGGACGATGTTCAGGCCGAGGCCGCCGGTGTCGAACTCGCCGGTGTTGAGTCGCTGGCGGAGGTCCGGCGGGAGGCCGGGGCCGTCGTCGGCGACGTAAAAGCCGCCGTCGACGAGGCCGACGGTGATGGTCACGTCCGAGCCAACGTGTTCCACTGCGTTGCGAAACAGGTTCTCCAACACCTGCTGGAGGGGGCCCTCGTCGGCGCGCACGAGTTCGTCTTCGACCCTGACGTGCAGGGTGGCCCCGCCCGTCTCGACGGTGTCCCACGCCGCCCGCGCCGCGTCCGCGATGGAAATCGGCGCCTCGTCGGCGACGCTGTGACTCTCGCGGGTGAGGCGCACGAGGTCGTCGATGATTTCGTCGATGCGGTCGAGTGACTGCTCGACGGCGTCGAAGTGGGCCGGGTCCCCGCTCTCGCGCGCCAGCGCGAGGTTGCCGTTCGCGACGTTCAGCGGGTTGCGGAGGTCGTGGGTGACGACGCTCGCGAACTTCGATAGGAGTTCGTTCTTGCGCCTGAGTTCCTGTTGGGTCTCCTGAAACCCCGTGACGTCCTGCGTGAAGCCGACGAGGCCCCGCAGCGAGCCGTCGCCGTCGTACCACGGGTATTTCCACGAGCGGATCCATCCCGCCTCGTGGTCGTCGATGTCACTCGCGTCCACCTCGTAGCGGCTCAGGACCCCCTCCATCGGCGTCTCGCGGTCGAGGACCGACTCGTCCTCGCGTTCGATGACCGCCGAGCGTGGCTCGTCGAACAGGTCCGTCTCGCGTTCGCCCACGGCGTCGTGGCGGATAGTCTTCGTCGAACGGAGGTGGCGGGCCTCGTCGTCTTTGGCGTAGATTTCGAAGGGCGCGTGTCGGAGCAGTTCGGAGAGGATGTCGCTCTCCAGATTCAGCGTGCGGCGTCGCCGTCCGACCGGAATCGCGTCCGCGACGGCCTCGGCGACGGCGTCGGGACCGCGGGTTCGTGGGACGTAGCGGTCGGCCCCCGCCGCGACGGCGTCGGCGGCGAGGGCGTCGTCCCCGTCGGCGACACAGACGAGGGGCACCGCTTCGTCAGCGGTGCGGACGCGCCCCGCGAACTGTGCCGCGTCGACCCCGGGCGGGTCGTGAGCCGCGACGACGGCGGCGGCACTCCCGGTTCGCTCGGCGGCGGCGTCGGGGTCGACGGTCGACACGGACGCGACGGAGTCGCGAGACGCGACTGCCGAGCGCTCGGCGTCGGAGAGACCAACTGCGTACACGACCCCCTCGTCCGTCTGCATTACCCATACGTGTAGTATAGTCCATCATAAAGGCAGGTGTCAGCTGGGGTGCAGGGAGACAAAGCCCTTTAACCGCCGCCGCCCATACAGATGTCAAATGGTACTCGACGACCTCGGGAGTTCGCTGCGGGGGACCTTAGACAGCCTCCGCGGCAAGTCCCGCATCAGCGAGGACGACGTCGAGGACATCGTCAAGGAGATTCAGCGCTCCCTGCTGAGCGCTGACGTCGACGTGTCGCTGGTGATGGATCTCTCGGACAGCATCAAGGAGCGAGCGCTGGAGGAGGAACCGCCCGCCGGCACCAGCGCGCGGGACCACGTCCTCCGCATCGTGTACGAGGAACTGGTCGACCTCGTCGGCGAGTCGACCGACATCCCCCTCGAAGAGCAGACGATCATGCTCGCCGGCCTGCAGGGGTCGGGGAAGACGACCACCGCCGCCAAGATGGCGTGGTGGTTCTCGAAGAAGGGGCTTCGCCCCGCCGTCATCCAGACGGACACCTTCCGCCCCGGTGCCTACGATCAGGCAAAGGAGATGACCGAGCGGGCGGAAGCGGCGTTCTACGGCGACCCGGACGAGGACGACCCGGTGAAAATCGCCCGCGAGGGCCTCGAAGCCACGGCCGACGCCGACGTCCACATCGTGGACACGGCGGGCCGCCACGCCCTCGAAGACGACCTCATCGACGAAATCGAGGACATCGAGGGCGTCGTCGAACCCGACCGGAGTCTGCTGGTCCTCGACGCCGCAATCGGGCAGGGCGCGAAGGACCAAGCCCAGCGTTTCGAGGAGGCCATCGGCATCGACGGCGTCGTCATCACGAAACTCGACGGGACGGCGAAAGGTGGCGGCGCGCTCACCGCCGTCAACGAGACTGGCTCGACCATCGCCTTCCTCGGGAGCGGCGAGACGGTGCAGGACATCGAGCGCTTCGAACCCGACGGCTTCATCTCCCGCCTGCTCGGGATGGGCGACCTCAAGCAACTCACCGAGCGGGTCGAGCGGGCGATGGAGGAGACCCAAGAGGAGGCCGAGGACTGGGACCCCGAGGACCTGCTGGAGGGCGAGTTCACGCTGAAGGACATGCGCCGGCAGATGAACGCGATGAACAAGATGGGGCCGCTCGATCAGGTGATGGACATGATTCCGGGGATGGGCGGCGGACTCATGGACCAACTGCCCGACGACGCGATGGACGTGACCAAAGACCGGATGGTCACCTTCGAGGTTATCATGGACGCGATGACCGAGGACGAACTGGAGAACCCCCGCTCCATCGGCGCCTCGCGGGTGCGTCGCATCGCGAAAGGGTCTGGCACCGACGAGGACACCGTGCGGGAACTGCTCGAACAGCACCGGATGATGGCGAAGACGCTCAAGCAGTTCCAGGGCATGGGCGAGGGCGACATGGAGCGGATGATGAAACAGATGCAGGGCGGTGGCGGTGGCGGCGGCGGACTCGGCGGCATGGGCGGCGGTGGCGGACCGTTCGGCTGATTTCGGACGGTTCGAAGGCTTTTCACGTGATGCGCTCTCGAAGGGCAGTATGCGTACCAAACCGGTTCTGGCGATTGCCCTCGCGAGTATGCTGTTGCTCGCTGGCTGTTCGGGTCTCACCGGCTCCAGCGGCAACGGCGACGGCGCCGGCGGCGACTACCCCGCCGCGGACTCGATTACCGCTGACCAGATAGAGACGCACGCGGCCGCGCTCAACGACACGAGTTTCACGACCGAAATCAACGTCACGCAGGGCGGCCAAACGGTGTCCTCGGCCACGGTGCTCGTGGACCGCACGGACGACCAGTATCTCCAGCGCTCGACGAGTGCCTTCGGCAACTCGACGCTGTACACCGCGGGGAACACCTCCTACCAGCGGAGCCAGTACGGCAACCAGACGCAGGTGGCCCGCACCGACCGGAGCGTGAACGTCACCGCCGCGGTGCGCGGGAGCAGCACGCTCGAAATCTTCATCTCGCACAACGTCACCTACGAGCAGGTGGGTACCGAGACGTTCGACGGCGACGAAGTGATGCGCTACGAGGCCGAGGGCGTCGACAAACTGAGCGAGGAGTTCCGCAACTCCACGGGCGAGAACCTCACGGTCACCGACTTCTCCGCCACCCTCCTCCTCGACGGCGAGGGACGGGTCCGGAAGTTCAGCGCCGACTTCAGCTTCACGCGGAACGGTGAGACGAGCAACACGACGTTCGTGACGACGGTGACCGACGTGGGGAGCACCGACGTCGAAGAGCCGGACTGGGTGTCGCAGGCGAACGCGACGACCCAAACGCAGTCCTGACGACACCGGGAAGTTTTCACCCGTCGACGGATAGATTCCGAGGAGAATGCGGAGGCTCCAGCGCTACGATGCCCTCGCCCTGACGGCGGGGCTGTGGTTTCTCGCGAAGTTCCTCCGCTACCTGTTTCCGCCGCTGTTCCCGACGTTCAGGGCCGAGTTCGGCGTCTCGACGAGTACCTTCGGGCTGGCGTTCAGCGCCCTGATGGTGGGCTACGCGCTCCTCCAGTTCCCGTCGGGGGCGCTCGCGGACCGTCTCGGCGGCGTGCGCGTCATCACCGCCGGCGTCGTCGTCTCCTCGGCGGGCGCGGCCCTCGTCGCCGTCGCGGACGGCCTCGGGGTCGTCGTCGTCGGGATGCTCCTCGTCGGCGTCGGCACCGGCGCCCACAAGACGGTGGCCGTCGCGCTGATGGCGGCGGTGTACCCCGACAGCACGGGCCGCGCACTCGGCGCGATGGACACCCTCGGCGCGTTCGGGGGCGTCGGCGCGTCCGCGGCCATGGTCGTCATCGCGGCGCTGGGGCACGGCAGTTGGCGCCTCGCGTTCGCGGGCGGCGCCGTCGTGGGCCTCCTCGGCGCGGCCCTGTTCGCCCGGCGGGTCCCCACTCGCGTCCCCGAGGGCGCGACGGACGGCGAGACGCCGGACGTGCGGCGCTACCTCGCGCGCCTCCGCGACCCGGCCTTCGGGGCGTTCGTCGCGGCCACCGTCCTCTCCTCGCTGGCGTACAACGGCGCGCTCTCCTTTCTACCGTACTACCTCGGCGCCGTCGGCCTCGCCGAGCCGACGGCGAACGCGCTCTACGGCGCCCTGTTCGTCGTGAGCGTCGTCCAGCCGGTGACGGGCGAGGCGAGCGACCGGTTCGGGACGCTCCGCGTCGCGGTGGCGACGCTCGGCCTGACGACGCTGGGTCTCGTCGGCCTGCTCGTCGGGTCGGGCGTGCTGGCACTCGGTGCGGCCGTCGTCGCTCTCGGCGCGGGCGCACACGGCTTCCGGCCGGTCCGGGGCGCGTACCTCGTCCGGGTCGCCCCCGCGGGCGGCGCGGGCGGGAGCCTCGGCGTCGTCCGCACGGTGTTGATGGCCGCTGGCGCCGCCGCACCGGCGCTCGTGGGCCTCGTCACCGACGCCGCCGGGCCTCGCGCGGGGTTCGGCCTGCTGGCGGCGTCCGCGGCGGGGGCGCTCACGCTCGTCGGCGCCCTCACCCACTGGGAGGACGGGGGTTTTTAGGGCGCCTGAGAGAATCGGGGAGCCATGACACACACTGCCGCCGTCATCGGCACCGGCCCCGAACCGGAGAACCCCGTCTGGGGCGAGAGCGCAGCGATGGCGTACCAGCACGCCCCCGGGTACGAGCGGCGCGACGACGTCGAACTCGCGGCCTGTGCGGACCTCGTGCGCGAGAACGCTCTCGCCTTCGCCGACGAGTTCGACATCAGCGAGGACCACGTCTTCGAGGACTACGAGGAGATGCTCCGCGAGGTGGAGCCGGACGTGGTGAGCGTCTGTACGCCCGTTCCGACCCACGCACCAATCGTCCTCGACTGCATCCACAGCGGCGTGCCCGACGCCGTCCACTGCGAGAAGCCGATGGCGACACGGTGGGAGGACGCCCGCCTGATGGCACAGGAGGCCGACCGCTGGGACGTCCAACTCACGTTCAACCACCAGCGCCGCTTCGAACCGCGCTGGCGCCGCCCGAAGGAACTGCTCGACGACGGCGAAATCGGCGACCTGAAGCGACTGGAGGTGTCCGCGAAGACCCTGCTGGACAACGCGACGCACTTCATCGACCTCGCGAACTTCTACAACGACGAACGGCCGGCGGAGTGGGTTCTGGGCCAACTCGACTACCGCGAGGAGCACGTGAAGTACGGCGCGCACAACGCCAACCAGACGCTCGCGCTCTGGGGCTACCCCAACGGCGTCGAGGGGATGGCCATCACGGGCCACGGCACCGAAACGGTGGGCGCGTCGAACCGCCTCGTCGGCACCGAGGGCGTCATCGAGGTGAACCCCACGGACGCCGACGCGGCGGCGCGCATCCGCCGCGCCGGAGACGAGGAGTGGACGGCCCTCGACGTGGAGACGGAGGCGGGGTGGGGCGGAAGCATCGTCGCGGCCATCGACCACGTCGTCGACTGCCTCGACGCCGGCGAGGAGCCGGAGCTGTCGGCGCGACGGGCGCTCAACGTCACCGAACTCATCTTCGGCACCTACGAGTCCTCGCGACGGCGGGGGCGCGTGGACCTGCCGCTCAGAACTGACGGCAACGCCCTCGAAGAGATGGTCGAGTCGGGCGAGTTGAACCCGCGGACCCCCGAGGATAACAGTTAGGTCGCTCGGGTCAGTCGGGTGAGCGGTGTCACGCATCCGGGGACGGCTCTCGCTGGTCGCCTACCCGTTCGTCGCCGTCGCCCTCGTCGGGGTGGCGACGACGCTCGTCTCGTCGTCCCTCCTGCTCCGCGGGCCCTTTTTCGACGGCCCGCGACTGCAGTCACTGGCGGTGCTGTACGCCGTCGGCGGCTTCATGGGCGGCATCATCGTCGCGTCGTGGGCGGGAAGCCGCGCCGCGCGCTTGTAATCACTCCGTCGCCGGGTCCTCGATGGGGTTCCCTTCGGCGTCCGTCTCGGGCGCGAGGTAGTCGATGAACTCCTCGACGGTGGGGTCCTCGACGGTGACGGTGACGCGCACGTCGCCGAGTTCGGCCGGGTTGCCCACCGAGAAGTTGACCACGTCGTGGCGGGCAGCCTGCTTCTTCAACTCGAACGCGAAGCCGTCGGCGGTCCGCCGGTCGAAGAACACCGAGCGCGCGGTGTCGAGGATGCGCTGTTCGCGGAGTCGCTCGGCGAAGTGTTCGAGCGTGTGCGTCGTCGCCTCGACGCGGTCGTCCGCGACCTCCACGTCCGCCTCGGGGAACAGTTCCGCGACGGCGACGGCGACGCGTTCGGGCACCTCCGTCTCGTTGACCGGCGCCGTCACGCGGACGGTGATGCTGTAAATCATGGGTCCTCGCCCTCCGTGAGGACGGTCCGCACGCGGTCGTGAAACGCCTCCAGCGACCCCGTGTTGTCGATGACCACGTCGGCGTCGGCCATCGCCGCGTCCATCCCGAAGCCGCGCTCCCGTTCGTCGCGCTCCCGGAGCGACTCGCCGCCGTCGGCGGCGCTCGCGTCCCGGCCTCGCTCGGTGACCCGCCGTTTGCGCGTCTCGAAGGGGGCCTCGATGGAGACGAGGCGGAAGTCGTCGCCGAACGCCGCCTCGAAGCGCTCGACTTCCACGTCGCTCCGAATCCCGTCCACGAGGACGGTGTCGGCGTCGGACTCGGCGAGGGCCTCCTCGATGACCGGCAGCGACCGCTCGGCGATGGCGGCCGGCCCGCCCTCCGCCCGGAGCGCTTGTGCCACCTCGCCGTGGTGGGTGTCGGGGTCGAGGTCCCGCTCGCGGCAGGCGGCGCGAATCACGTCGCCCATCGTCACCACGGGGACGTCGAGGTCACGGGCGACGGCCGCGGCCTCGCTCTTGCCGCTCCCGGGGAGGCCGACGATGCCGATGACTTGCATTGGCCGGCCGTAGTGGTGAGTCGGGGTTAAGTGCTGTGTTCCCCCGCAAGCCGTCCGAACGACTTTTTGCGCCCACCCCGAAAGAACGGGCGAGGGCACGTAGCTCAGTCCGGATAGAGCGTCGGACTTCTATTCCCGGTGCGCCAGCGGCGGGAGAAGACATCCGACGGTCGTGGGTTCGAATCCCACCGTGCCCGTAGCGAGCGAAGCGAGCGGAGGGCACGCAGGGGATTCGAATCAGGGAGCGGGAAGTGAGCGAGCGCCGGCGAGCGAACGGGAGCGACCGTGGTTCGAATCCCACCGTGCCCGTGCAGCGTGTCGCGCGAAGCGCGACCGCGAACCGGCGCGAAATGGATTCGAACTACGCGAGACGAGCGACAGCGAGTCTCGCCATCGAGTGAGAATCCCACCGTGCCCGTCCACTTTTTCCTCGGTCGCTTCGCTCCCTCGCAAAAACGTGGGGCAAAAGACCGCAGGGGCGGGATTCGGCCGGGCGCGGTCAGTGCCTACACCCACCGCGAGAGCCGCGACTCGTCGGTGTTCCGGTGGACCGTCAGCACCGGCGACTCGTCCACGTCGGCCGTCACGGCGTCCGTCGTGGACCCGAAGAGAAAGCGGCGGAGCGAGCCCTTCTCCGGCGCGCCGAGGACCGTCAGGTCGTGGTACTGGGCGTGTTCGACGATGGCCGCAGCGGGGTCAGCGCCGCGCTGAACGAGGTGGTCCACCGCCACGTCGTCGTCGAGGTGGTACTCGTAGCAGTCGAGCAGGCCCGTCGCGTCCGACTCCCGGGACTCGGAGGCGTCCTCGGGCAGGACGTGGAACAGTTCGAGCCAGCAGTCGGAGGCCCGGGCGATGGCGCCGGCCACCTGCACCGCGAGGCCGGAGTGGGGACCGCTCGCCACCGGGACGAGGATGCTCGCCGGCGACTCGAAGGTGTCCATGCCCGTGCCGACGACGGTGTGGCAGGGCGCCGAGACGCGGTCACGTCGGCCGGAGAGGACGCCCTCCGACTCGTCGACGACGGTTGTCGTGATGCCGTGGTCGCGGACGAAGGACGCCACGGCGTCCCGGGTGCGCTCCGTCAGGTGGTCGTACGTCGGCACGTCGAACGCCGCCGTGACGGTGCGCTTGAGGCGGGCCTGCTCGTGAAGCGCCTCGGCGTGGTCGGCGTCGCCGTCGACGGTATGGAGGAGGTAGAGGTCCCCGTCGGCGCCGAACGTGATGCTCCCGGCGAGGAGGCCCGTCTCGTCGGCGTTGAGACCCTCGTGGAACGGCACCAGCACCCGTTGGTCGCTCGACGGCCAGTCCGAGTCCGCGTGAGCGACCTGCTGGGGCCATGGCCGGTCGCCCGAGTTGATGCTCATCGTCGCCACCGTCACCGGCGGGATACAAAAACCCTCGCGCACCGACCGCGACGGGCGCTCGGGGGCGGGGAGCAGTCGTTACATCAGGCCCTTCACGTCGTCGAACTCCGTGCGGCAGAAAGGACAGCAGTATGTCGTCTGGAACCCGGTGGTCTGGGCCACGGTCCGTGTCTCCAGCTGGTGCATAGCAATACTGCGCTGACAGTCAGGACAGTCGACCCGCGGCATATGCAACCCATACCCACACAATACCTTAAATCTCGCGCTTCCCCGACAGAGGCGTGCTAACACGGCGCATTCAGGACGAGTTCCCGCGAGAAGCCTACTCCTCGAATCCGTCCTCGAACCGGAAGGTCCCGTCTCGCTGAACGACCGCTCCGTCGACTTCGATGTAGGAGTCCTCGCTCATGTCACAGATCATGTCGACGTGGACCGCGCTCTCGTTCTGTGCGTTGCCCTCGCCGACGGTGTCCTCGTAGGCGCGGCCCAGCGCCATGTGGACGGTGTCGCCCATCTTCTCGTCGAACAGCATGTTGTACGTGAAGCGGTCGATGTCGCGGTTCATCCCGATGCCGAGTTCGCCGAGGCGGCGGGCGCCGTCGTCGGTGTTCAGGACCTCGGTCAGCACGTCCTCGTTCTTCGCGGCGCTGTGGTCGACGACTTCGCCGTCCTCGAATTCGAGGTGGACGTCGATGACCTCGCGGCCCTGATGGTAGAGGGGCTTGTCGAAGAGGACTTCACCTTCCACGGAGTCGGGTACGGGAGCGGTGAACACCTCGCCGCCGGGGAGGTTGTGCTCGCCGTAGTCGTTCTGGGTGGGATTGCCGTCCACGGAGAGCGTCACGTCGGTGGTGTCGCCGGAGACGATGCGCACCTCGTCGGCGGGGTCCAGAATCTCGACCATCTGGGCCTGATGCTCGCGAACCGCCGCCCAGTCCTTGTTGACGGCGTCCCAGACGAAGTTCTCGTAGCCCTCGGTACTCATCTCCGCGAGTTGGGCGTTCGCGGGCGCGGGGAACTGCGTGAGACACCAGCGCTTCGAGAGGCGTTCGTTGAGGACCGGCCGCATCGCCTTCGAGTGAGCGCTGTTGGTCGCGGGGTCCACGTCGCCCGTCTCGGTGACGTTGTCGTTGGCGCGGATGGCGACGTAGGCGTCCATCTCCTCCGCGAGGGCGAGGTGGTGGTCGGGCGTCTCGAACTCGTCGCGCGCCCGGAGGAACGCGCGTTGCGCGCGGTCCGAGGAGAGCATCCCGAGCGGGTTCGCGCCCGCGTCGCCGATGGCCTCGTAGAGGGCGACGACGAGGTCCTCGGCGGCGGGCGGTGCGACGACCACCACGTCGTCGCCGGCTTCGAGGTCGATGGAGTGTTCGACGACGATCTGCGCGTGTTCGCGAATCCGTGGGTCCATACCCACCCTTCGGTCGGTCGCCCCAAACCGCTTTCGAGCGCTACTCCTTGCCGCGTTCGACGCCCTCCTTGAAGCCGAGGAGGGTGCGCCGGAGGAGCAGGAAGGCGAAGAAGAATATCAGAGCGAGGACGCCGAGCAACAGCAGAAACACGGGGTCGTCGGGAATCATGGGGGTGGCTTCCTCGGCCGGGAGCAAAGGCGTTTCGCCGGCGGATAAGGTTCATACCGTTCGGCGTCGTATCGCCGTCAAATGGCTGACCTGTTGCCCGGACTCTCGGAAGTCGAGGACGAGGACCCCGACCCCCGGGTCCTCGGACTCGACAGCGACGACGCCGACGAGGTGTTGGGAGCACTCTCGGCCGGAACCGCCCGGTCGCTGCTCACCGCCGTCCACGAGGACCCCGCCACGCCCTCCGAACTCGCGGAGCGAGCGGACACCTCTCTCCAGAACGCGCAGTACCACATCGAGAAACTCGAAGACGCCGACCTCATCGAGGTTCGGGGGACGCGCTACTCCGAGAAGGGCCGCGAGATGAACGTCTACGGTCCGACGGACCGACCGCTGGTGCTGTTCGCCGGCGGCGACGACGAAGGGCGGAGCATCCGCGACGCGCTCCGCAGTTTCATCGGCGCCGTGGGCGGCCTCGCCATCGGGAGTCTCCTCGTGCAGGTGGCGCTTCGCGGCGTTCCGTCGCTCGGCGGGGGTGGGGGTGCAGGCGCGGGCGGTGCGGGCGGCGACACGGGGCCCGCCCTCCAGAGCACCGACGCGGCCAGCAACGCCGCCTCGTCGCTCCCGCCGGGACTGCTCTTCTTCCTCGGCGGCCTGCTGGCGTTGTCGCTCGTCATCGGATGGCGCGCCGTGCGTGACTAAAATCGGCGTTTTATCCAACGGCGGCTATATGGTGTGGCCGAGACACACACGTACTGGAGGCGCCCCCGCCTCCCCCCGCTGCTTCGGCCCTCCCCCGGTCCCCGGCGTCCCCCCACCCCCCTCACTCGCCGCTCTCGTCAGGGGCCGGAACGTCCACTTCGCGCAGTATCTCGCCGTCGACGGTGCGAATCGTCCCGCTGAGCCCGTCGTCCACGGTGAGTTCGGCGTGGCTCCGCGGTCCGCCCCGCGGCGCGTCGTGACTCCCCGGATTCAACAGCACTGGGTCCGCGCCGGCGACGGCCGGGCGGTGCGTGTGCCCGGAGACGACGAGGTCCGCACCGCGTTCGCGCCCCAACAGCGCCAGCGCCGTCTCCCCGCCCCGTTTCCGGTGGGTCATGGCGACGGTGACGTCGCCCAGCGCCACCGTCCGCGCCGAGGGGAGGCGGTCGCGGACGCCCGCCGTGTCGCGGTTCCCGTGAACGGCTGAGAGGCGCGCGTCGAGGCCGTGGAACGCGTCGAGGACGGCCGTCGTCGTGAAGTCGCCGGCGTGGAGAATCACGTCGGCGTCGGCGACCGCCGCCGCGGCGCGCCCGTCGAGGCCGGTGCCCTCCGAGCGGTGCGTGTCGGAGAGGACGACGACGTTCACAGGAGGACCACCCCGAGAGCGGTGACGAGGCCGGCGACGACGACGGCCGCGACGGCGGCGTCGCGGTGGAGGTGCCGGGCGGCCACCTTGTCGGCCGCGCGGGCGTCCGCGTCCGTGACGGTGCCGCTCTCGTCGCCCACGTCGTAGCGGCCCTGTAGGGCGAACCCGGTACAGAAGGCGCGGCGGGCCTGCAGATAGCCGAGAAACGCGCCGAACAGCGGTCCCACAGTGGCGAACAGGGCCACGGGAGGCCAGTCGAGGACGACGACGGCCGCGGCGAGGACGACGGCCGCCACCGCCGCGACGCCCCCGACGGCGAGGCGCTTCCGTCGCTCGCGCCCGCCGATGTTACACTGGCCGGGTCGGTAGGTGTCTGCCATGGCCGCGCGTTGGAGCGCCGTGGTGTTGAGGGTTCGCCTCGGGCAAGGCCTTTGAGGTGGCCGGCGCAACTGCGAGCGATGGCAAGCAGCAAGAAGGTCGTTCTCGCCGCCCTGTTCGCGAACGGGGCCATCGCCCTGCTGAAGTTCGGCGGATGGGTCCTCACCGGCAGTCCGTCGATGCTGTCGGAGACGTACCACTCCGTCTCGGACACGGGCAATCAGGTGTTTTTGCTCATCGGCCTGCGCTACGGCGAGAAAGAGCCGAGTCGGGGACACCCCTTCGGCTACGGCAAGGCCCAGTTCTTCTACGCATTCCTCGTCTCCGTGTTCCTCTTTGGCATCGCGGGGTGGGAGAGCGTGAGCCACGGGGTCCACGCGCTCCAGCATCCCGAGCCGGTGGGGGCGGGCGAGTCGACGCTCCTCGGCGTCACGTTCCCGACCGTCTACGTGAACTACGCGGTGTTGCTCGGCGCCATCGCCTTCGAGTCCTACGCGTTCCGGGCGGCGCTGGCGAACATGAAAAACCAGATCAAGCGCCACGGCTGGACCGGCATGCGGCAGGCGTTCCGCCGGACGAGCAACGTCACCGTGCTGACCGCGCTGACCGAGGACGCGGTGGCGCTCGGCGGCGCGGCCATCGCGCTGGCCGGCATCGCGCTCTCGAAGGCGACCGGTGACCCCATCTACGACGCCGTCGGCGCCCTCCTCATCGGCCTCCTGCTGATGGGCTTCGCGCTGGCGCTGGCGTGGGAGAACAAGCGCCTCCTCCTCGGCGAGAGCGTCGCCTCCGAGGACGAGGACCTGCTCCGCGACGCCATCGCGTCCCACGAGAGCGTCGTCCACGTCGACGACCTGCGGAGCGTCTTCTTCGGGCCGGAGCGCCTGCTGGTCACCGCGGACGTGAGTTTCGACTCGTCGCTCGTCACCGGCGACATCGACGGGGAAATCACGGCCATCGAGGAGGAACTGAAGGCCGTCGACGACCGGGTGAAGACGGTGTACATCGAACCGGAGCTGTGAGCGTCTGACGGAACGTTAAGGTGGGCCGGCGGAAACGAACGTCCATGACTGACCTCACGCGACGACGACTGCTCTCGGGCGCGGCCGTCGGCGCCGCGTCGCTCGCTGGCTGTCTCGGCGGCAACGGCGGCGACTCCGACCCCACCACCGACGGGAGCGCGACGCCCACCGAGACGAGTGACGAGGGGTCGCGCCTCCGCTACATCGACATCCTCAACCGGGACGACGAGGCCCACACCATCCACGTACAGGTCGAACGCGCCGGCGAAGTCGTCTACTGGGGCGTCCACGACCTCGCGGCCGCGGGCGAGGGCGAGGCCGCCGGCGCGATGGTCGAGGAGCAGTGGGACAGCGGCGGCCCGTACACCATCGAAGCCCGCGTGGACGACGGCCCGGTACGCTCGGGGACGTACGCGACGGGGACCGGCGAGTGCGTCGCTGTCCTCGCACAAATCGACGGCGGTCGACTCTCCTTCTACCGCGACGAGGGGGCCTGCGGGACGACGACGGCCCAGTAGCACCGAGAGTTTTAACGGTCGGACGCCCAACCAACGGACGTGGCAGCCGACTACGCGGCGTTCTTCCCGAAGCCCGACCCCTACGAGAATCAGGGCGCGGCGATGGACGACATCGCCGAAGCCCTCGACGACGGCCGCGACGTGCTCTTCGAGGGGGCCTGTGGCACCGGGAAGACGCTGGCCGCACTCGCACCGGCGCTGGCGCACGCCCGCGAAGCGGACAAGACGGTGGTCATCACGACGAGCGTCCACCAGCAGATGCGCCAGTTCGTCGCGGAGGCGCGCGACATCGCCGAGCAAGAGGACATCCGCGCCGTCGTCTTCCGCGGCAAGGGCTCGATGTGCCACATCGACGTGGGCTTCGAGGAGTGTCAGGTCCTGCGGGACAACACCCGGGACCTCGTGGAGGCGGAAACCGACGCCGCCCAACTCCGAGAGCGTGCGGACGAACTACTCGCCGCGGCCCGCGAGGGCGACGAGGAAGCCGCGGAAGCCCGGTCGGCCGTGATGGACGAACTCGACGCCGTCGAGGACGAACTCGACGAACAGGCCGACGCGGCGACGTGTGACCACTACCGGGAGAACCTCACCGCCGACACCGACGCCTTCTACTCGTGGCTGTTCGACGGCGTGCGCACCCCCGACGAGGTGTACGAGTGGGCCGGCGAACGCGGCATGTGCGGCTACGAACTGCTCAAGGACGGCATCGAGGGCGTCGATTTGGTCGTCTGCAACTACAATCACCTGCTCGACCCGGCGATTCGGACCCAGTTCTTCCGGTGGTTGGGCCGCGACCCCGAGGACGTCATCGCCGTCTTCGACGAGGCACACAACGTCGCCGACGCGGCCCGCGACCACGCCGCGACGACGGTGAGCGAACGCACCCTCGACGGCGCCCTCGCCGAACTCGACGACACGGACGACCCGCGGGCCGACGCCGCGGCGAACGTCGTCGAGGCGTTCCGAGACGCCCTCGTGGCCACCTACGAGGACGAACTCGGATTCGGTGACCGCGAGGAAATCGGCGAGAACTGGACGGACGTGGTCGTGCGCAACGAAGACAGACGCGACGACGTGACCCTCGCGTTCCTCGACCGGTACAGCGGCCGGGGCATCGGCCGGGACCTCGAACAGGCCGTCGCGCTCGGGTCGGACTTAGACGAGGAGTACGAGACGGCGTACAAGCGCGGCGAGACGACGACGAGAAAGGAGTGTCAAACCCTCCAAGCCGCGGAGTTCGTCCGCGAGTACGTCCGCGAGGGCGACGACGGTGGGCGCTACCCCGTCGTCGGCGTGCGCCGCGACGCCGGCACCGACGAGGTGTACGGCCGCGCGGAGCTGTACACCTGCATCCCCTCGCGGGTGACCCGGGACCTGTTCGACGACGTGTACGCGAGCGTCCTGATGAGCGCCACGCTCCGGCCCTTCGACGTGAGCGCCGACGTCCTCGGACTGGAGGACCCGGCGACGATGGCCTACGGCCTAACCTTCCCCCCGGAGAACCGCCGCACCCTCGCCGTCGACGTGCCCGCGCTGTTCGCAAGCCGGCGCGACGACGGCGAGGTACAGGAGACGGTGGCCGGAGCGCTTCGGGACGCGATTCGGTTCACGCCCGGCAACGCCCTGTTCTTCTTTCCGTCCTACGCCGAGGCCGAGCGCTACCACGACTTGCTGGCCGACGTGGACGCGACGCGCTACCTCGACGAACCGGGGACGCGCGCCGAGGAGTTGCGACAATCGTTCGTGGACGGCGACGACGGCGTTCTGTTCACCTCGCTGTGGGGTACGCTCGCCGAGGGCGTCAGTTTCGACGGCGACGACGCGCACACCGTCGCCGTCGTCGGCGTGCCGTACCCGCACCTCGACGACAGGGCCGAGGCCGTGCAAGAGGCCTACGACGACGCCTTCGACGGCGACGACGCCGGCTGGCGCTACGCCGTCGAGATTCCGACGGTGCGCAAGACGCGACAGGCCCTCGGACGGGTCCTCCGCTCGCCCGACGAGGTGGCGGTGCGGGCGCTCATCGACCGGCGCTACACCGAGGCGGGCGCCCGGGAGATGCCGGCCTACAGCGTCCGCGACGCCTTCCCCGAGGCCGAACGGGAGGAGATGGTCGACGTGGCGCCGACGAAACTCGGCTACGCGATGCTGAACTTCTACACCGACCGGGACGCGTGGCCGGGCGACCCGCCGACGCCCTAGGCCGGGAGCGAGACGCGGCCCGACGGCTCGCGGTACGTCGAGTCGAAGAACACCAACTGCTCGACGGTCCACCGCACCGGGCCGACGGACTGGCCCTCCAGCCGTCGCGCCACGTCCGTCGACGTTTCGAGACCGAAGGAGGGCCCCTCCTCGTCGCCGCGCGCGAGGGTGACGTGGGGCACGTAGTCCTCGCCCTCCAGTCCGGGCACGGGGTCCACGACATCACAGAGTCGCTCGTGCGCCTCGCGGATGCCGGGACTCTCGACGGCGAGGTAGACGACAGGCGACGACCCGGAGGTGGGCTCGTAGAACACGCCGATTTCGTCGATGCGCACCTCGAAGGGCGGCATGTCGGACAGCGCACGCCGCACGCGCTTCTCCGCGTCCGGTCCGCCGTGGTTCAGCCGCTTCACGAGGAGCGTGTAGGGGTCGCGGCGGTCCAACCCCCGGAGTTCCGGGGCCACCTCCTCGGCCACCCGTTCGACGGCGGGCGGGAGGGGCACGTTCAGACTGTCCACGTCGGTACTGGGGCGTCTGGCGGCAAAGGGGTTTCTCTCAGATGCGGTCGAGGAGCCACAGCACGATGAGCAACAGCACGACGAGACCGATGAGCGGCCGGAACGGCCCCAACAGCCACCCCAGCGTGTGCAGGACCTCGCCGACGATTTCGAAGACGAGCCAGATGGCCACGAGGACGAGGATGATTTTCAGCAGGCTCTCGGCGTCGACGTCGGCGCGTGGGTCCATGGTTCGGTATCGGCGAGCGCGAGATTAAGCGTTCGGGCCGGCCAGCGCCGTCCCGAAAGGCATTAATAAGCCCCGACGGAACGTTTTGCCAACGATGACGCCCCCGGCATCCCACGGCACGGCGGCCGACAGCCGGGGGGCCGTGTCTCTTCTCCGTCGGCGACGACCGGGGTCCCGATAGGACCCCCATCATCATTCTCACCACGTCGCCAGCCCAGTTCCGTTGATTGACCGCAGTTCCACCACCACACCACCACAATGACAGACTCCACGAAAGTCGCGCTCGCCTTCTCGGGCGGGCTCGACACGACCGTTTGCGTCCCGCTGCTCGAAGAGGAATACGGCTACGACGAGGTCATCGGCGTCACCGTCGACGTCGGCCAACCCGCCGAAGAGTTCGACGAGGCCGAGGAGACGGCCGAGGCACTCGGCCTCGACCACTACGTCGTCGACGCGAAGGCCGAGTTCGCCGACCTCTGTTTCACCGGCGTCGCCGCCAACGCCGACTATCAGGGCTACCCGCTCGGGACGGCGCTCGCGCGCCCCGTCATCGCGAACGCCATCCTCGACGTGGCCGAGGAGCAGGGCTGTAACGCCCTCGCGCACGGCTGCACCGGGAAGGGCAACGACCAACTCCGCTTCGAGGCCGTCTGGCGCGCCACCGACATGGAAGTCATCGCGCCCGTCCGCGAACTCGGCCTCACCCGCGAGTGGGAACTCGAGTACGCCGAGGAGCGCGACCTGCCCGTCGAGGGCGGCAACGAGGGCGTCTGGTCCATCGACACGAACCTCTGGAGCCGTTCCATCGAGGGCGGGGATCTGGAGGACCCCGGCTACGTGCCCCCGGAGGACATCTACGACTGGACCGACCAGCCCGGCGAGGGCACCGAACTCGTCGACATCGAGTTCGAGGCGGGCGTCCCCGTCGCCGTCGACGGCGAGGAGATGGACCCCGTGCCGCTCATCGAGGAGTTGAACGAGCGCGCAGGTGCCCACGGCGTCGGCCGCACGGACATGATGGAGGACCGCATCCTCGGGCTCAAGGTCCGCGAGAACTACGAGCATCCGGCCGCGACGACCCTGCTCACCGCCCACGAGGCGCTGGAGGGCCTCGTCCACACGAAGGCCGAGCGCACGTTCAAGCAGGACGTCGAGGCCGAGTGGGCCGAGTACGCCTACAAGGGCCTCGTCGACTCGCCGCTGATGAGCGCGCTGGAGGCGTTCATCGCGGAGACGCAGGAGACGGTGACGGGCACGGTGACGGTGAAGTTCGACGGCGGGCAGGCCCGCGCCGTCGCCCGCGAGAGCGAGTTCGCCGTCTACTCCGAGGAGGCCGCCTCCTTCAACACGGAGACGGTGGCCGGCATCGAGCAGTCCGACGCGACGGGCGTGGCGAAGTACCACGGCTTCCAGGAGCGGTTGGCCAACGCCGCGAAGGACCGCGCGCGTCCGGAACTGAGCACCGACGGGAGCGGCGACGACGAGTGAGATGACCGAGGACGGCCCGGGCGAGGACGTGGTGCGCCGGGAGCGCTTCAGCGGCGGCCCCGCACGCGAGTTCCTGTCGTCGCTCGCGGCCGACCGCCGCATCTTCGAGGCGGACCTCGCCGTGGACCGCGCGCACGTCGTGATGCTCGCGGAACAGGACGTCGTCGCAGACGAGGAGGCGGGCGACATCCTCGACGCCCTCGCTGGGGTCGAATCGGAGGGGCACGAGGCCCTGCCCGACGGCGAGGATGTCCACGCCGCCATCGAGACGGCCGTCATCGACCGGGTCGGCCCCGTCGGCGGGAAGATGCACACCGCCCGCTCGCGCAACGACGAGGTGGCGGCCTGCATCCGCTACCGCCTGCGCGCGGACCTACTGGACGCGCTGGACGCGACGCTGGCGCTCCGCGAGACGCTGGCGAGCGTCGCCGCCGACCACACCGAGACGCTGCTGCCGGGCTACACGCACCTCCAGCCGGCACAGCCGACGACGCTCGCGCACTACCTGCTGTCCTACGAGGGCGCCGTCGCCCGCGACACGGCGCGCCTGCTCGACGCCTACGACCGGACGAACCGGTCACCGCTCGGCGCGGCGGCGCTGGCGGGCACCCCCTTCGACGTGGACAGAGAACGCGTCGCCGACCTCCTCGGCTTCGAGGCCGTCGTGGAGAACGCGATGGACGCGGCGGCGGGCCGCGACTTCCTGCTGGAGGCCGTCTCGGCGCTCGCGACGCACGCCACGCACCTCTCGGGCATCGCCGAGGACCTCGTGGTGTACGCGAACAAGGGACTGGTGGACCTCGACGACGACTACGCCTCCACCTCCTCCATCATGCCCCAGAAGAAGAACCCGGACACGCTCGAGTTGGTCCGGGCGACGGCCGGCAACGCGGCGGGGGCGCTACAGGGCCTGCTGACGACCCTGAAGGGCCTGCCGCGTGCCTACAACCGCGACCTCCAGCGTGCGACGCCGCACGCGTGGACGGCCGTCGACGCCGTCAGCGACGCGACGGACGTGGTGGCGGGCGCCGTCGCCACCGCCGACTGGCCGGAGGACGCGATGGCCGAGGCGGCGGGCGAGGGCTTCTCGACGGCCACCGGCGTCGCGGACCTGTTGGCGATGCACGGCCTGCCGTTCCGGACGGCCCACGAAATCGTCGCCGCGGCGGCCGAACGCGGGGCCGACGTGGAGGCCCTGAGCGAGGCGACGGAGGCCGTCGTCGGCGAACCGCTCGGGTCACTCGTCCCCATCGAGGACGTGGAACGGGCGCTGTCCCCCGCCGAGAGCGTGGCGATGCGCGACTCGCAGGGCGGCCCGGCACCCGAGCGGACGGCCGCCGCGGCCGCGGACGCCCTCGACGCCGTCACGGCCGACCGCGAGGCGGTGACGGAGCGCCGGCGGGCACTCGACGACGCGCGCGAGACGCTTCGTGCGGAGGTGGCATCCTACTCGTGACCCTAGTACCACATACCTGATACGTTCAGGGGAAACCCGCGGTTGCGAGCGTCTGTACGCCGATAGCGGCGGCTGTGAAACACATATTTTTTCTGGTACTTTCGACACCCTTAAGTGAACGCCGAGGGAACGTGGAGACACGTATGGCTGAATGTGTCGAGTGCGGGGCCGAACTGGACCTGCACGAGGATCTGGAGGTCGGGGAGATCGTCGACTGCCCCACCTGTGGCACGGAACTCGAAGTGATCGACGTCGACCCCGCGGTGCTCGATACCGCGCCCGAACTCGAAGAGGACTGGGGGGAGTGACGTGACGGCGGCCCCCGGGAGGTGGTCAGCGTGAAGGTCGGCCTGCTCTACTCCCGCATCCGGCGGGACGAGAAGCTACTGCTCTCGGAGCTTCGGGAGCGGGGCCACGAGGTCGAGAAAATCGACGTGCGGCGCCAGCGGTTCGGCCTGCACGACGCGCCCGAGGACTTCGAGAACCTCGACGTCGTGCTCGACCGCTGTGGCGCGACCAGCCGGAGCCTCTACGTCACGCGCTTCCTTGACGCCTACGGGGTCCCCGTCGTCAACAGTCACGAGACGGCGCGCATCTGCGCCGACAAGGTGGAGAACAGCCTCGCTCTCGCGGAGGCCGGCGTGCCGACGCCGACGACGGAAGTCGCGTTCACCGTCGAGAGCGCCCTCGACATCATCGAGGACTTCGGCTACCCCTGCGTTCTCAAGCCCGTCGTGGGCTCGTGGGGGAACCTGATGGCGAAACTCGACAGCCGCGACGCCGCGGAGGCCATTCTCGAACACAAGGAGACGCTCGGCCACTACGAGCACAAGGTGTTCTACATCCAGGAGTTCGTGGAGAAGCCGGGCCGCGACATCCGCGTGCTGGCGACCGACGGCGAACCCGTGGCGGCGATGGTGCGCTCCTCGGACCACTGGCTCACCAACGCCGCACGCGGCGCCGAAACCGACGCGTTCGAGTTAGACGACAGAGCGCGCGAACTGGTCGCCGAGGCCTCCGAGGCCGTCGGCGGCGGACTGCTCGGCGTCGACCTGATGGAGACGGGCGACGACTACACCGTCCACGAGGTCAACCACACCGTCGAGTTCAAGGCGCTCAACGACACCGTCGAGACAGACGTGGCCGCGGACGTGGTGTCGTGGCTCGAAGCCCGCGCCGGGGAGGGGAGCCGATGACTCTCACCGCCGGCGTCGTCGGCGGGAGCGGCTTCACGGGCGGCGAACTGCTCCGCCTGCTGGCCGACCACCCCGAGTTCGAGGTGGCACAGGCCACCAGTCGCTCGTACACGAACCGCTCGGTGGGCACGGTCCACCCGAACCTGCGGGACCTCGATTTGCGCTTCTCGGACCCCGAGGACCTCGAGTCGGTGGACGTACTGTTCGCCGCGACGCCCCACGGCGTCTCGATGGCGCGCATCGACGCGTTCCGGAACGCCGCGGACACCGTCGTGGACCTCTCGGCGGACTTCCGTCTGGACAGTGCCGCCCCCTACGACGAGTACTACGACGGCCACGACAGGCCCGAACTCCTCGCCGAGTCCGAGTACGCGCTTCCGGAACTGAACCGCGAGAACCTGCCGGGCGCGGACCTCATCGCGGCCGGTGGCTGTAACGCGACGGCGACGCTCCTCGCCCTGCATCCCCTCTTCGAGGCGGGCGTCGTCGAGGACCCGACGACGGTCGTCGACGTGAAAGTCGGCTCCTCGGAGGGCGGCGCGGGCGGCGGCCAAGCCTCCGCGCACGCCGAGCGCTCGGGCGTCGTGCGCCCGTACGCGCCGACCGGCCACCGCCACGAGGCCGAAATCGAGCAGTTCCTCGGCACCGGGGTCAACTTCACCGTCCACGCCGTCGATATGATTCGCGGCGCGTCGGCGACGTGCCACCTCATCCCCGAGGAGATGCCCTCGAAGGCCGACCTCTGGAAAGCCCTGCGAGGCGCCTACGGCGACGAACCGTTCGTCCGCTTCGTCGCGGGGTCCGGCGCCGTCTACCGCTACCCCGAACCGAAGGCCGTCGCTGGCACGAACTACGTCGAACTCGGCTTCGAACTCGACGAGGACAACGGCCGCGTCGTCCTGTTCTCGGCCATCGACAACATGATGAAAGGGTCGGCCGGACAGGCCGTCCACGCCGCGAACGTCGCCCTCGGCTTCGAGGAGACGGCGGGACTCGACTTCCGCGGGTTACATCCCGTCGGAGCGCCATAGCCGAGCCATGACCGCCACACAGTGGAGGGCGAACGGATGACCGTGGTCGTGAAAATCGGCGGCGCGCGCGCCGTCGACCCGTCGGGCGCACTCGCCGACGTGGCCGACGTGGACGACGACGTGGTCGTGGTCCACGGCGGGTCGACGGCCGTCGACGACCTTCTGGACCGCCTCGACATCGAACCGACCTACGTCGAAACGCCCGACGGCGTCGTGGGTCGCTTCACCGACGCCGAGACCATGGAGGCGTTCACGATGGCGATGAGCGCGGTGAACACGGACCTCGTCGCGGGCCTCCAGAACGAGGGCGTCGACGCCGTTGGCCTCTCCGGCGTCGACGGCAGACTGCTCACCGGTCCCCGGAAGTCCGCCGTCCGCGTCGTCGAGGACGGCACGAAGAAGATCAAGCGCGGCGACCACTCCGGCGCGATTCGGGACGTGAACACCGACTTGCTGGAGACGCTCCTCGCCGACCACGTGCCCGTCGTCGGCCCGCCGATGCTCGGCGACGACGACGGCGACTGGCTTCCCGTCAACAGCGACGCGGACCGGGCGGCCGCGGCCATCGCGGGCGCTCTCGACGCCAGCCTCGTCGTCCTGACCGACGTGCCCGGACTGCTTCGGGACGTGGACGACGGAGACTCGCTCATCGAACGCGTCGACTCCCCCGACGCGCTTCGGGAGGCCCGCACGGCCGCCGAGGGCTTCATGGGCAAGAAAGTCATGGCGGCCGAGGAAGCGCTCGAAGGCGGCGCGACGCGCGTCGTCGTCGCCTCCGCGAACGCGGACGCGCCCATCGGCGCGGCCCTGTCCGGCGCCGGGACCACCTTCACACCTGACTGCATCTCATGAACTTCGTCACGTCCGAGAAACCGATTCGCATCGAACGCGGAGAGGGACCGTACCTCTACGACGACGGCGGCACCGAGTATCTCGACTGCGGCGCGAGCTACGCCTGCACGCCGCTCGGCCACTCTCACCCCGGCGTCACCGACGCCGTCTGCGAGCAGGCCCGCGAACTGACCTTCGTGCAGGCCTCCTACCCGACAGACGTGCGGGACCGGGCCTACGCCACCCTCGCCGCGGCCGCACCCGGCGACGTCGAGAACGTGTGGCTCTGTAACTCCGGGACCGAAGCCAACGAGGCCGCACTCAAGTTCGCCCGGAGCGCCACCGAGCGCTCGAAAATCGTCGCCACGACCCGGGGCTTCCACGGCCGCACGATGGGCGCACTCGCGACGACGTGGAAAGACGAGTACAAGGAGCCGTTCGAACCGCTCATCGGCGACGTGGAGTTCGTGCCGTACGGCGACGAAGCGGAACTCCGCGACGCCGTCGACGACGAGACGGCGGGCGTCATCATGGAGCCGATTCAGGGCGAGGGCGGCGTCAACCCCGCGCCCGAGGGCTACCTCGACGCCGCGCGCGAGGCCACCGAGGACGCGGGCGCGGCCCTCATCCTCGACGAGGTGCAGACGGGCGTCGGCCGCACGGGCACGCTGTGGGCCTGCGAACAGGCCGGCGTGGTCCCCGACATGCTGACGACGGCGAAGGGGCTGGGCAACGGCCTGCCGGTCGGCGCCACCCTCGTCGCCGACTGGGTGGCCGACGGCGCCGGCTCCCACAACGCGACGTTCAGCGGCGGTCCCGTCATCAGCGCCGCCGTGGACGAGACGGTGTCCACCGTCGTCGAGGAGGAGTGGCCCGCTCACGCCGAGGCGGTGGGCTCGCACCTCCGCGAGCAGATTCGCGCACAGGCCGGCGACGACGTGCGCGAGGTGCGCGGGTCGGGCCTGATGGTCGGCGTCGAGGTGAAGCGGGGGGCGAACCGCATCACGAAGCGCCTCGCGCTGAACCACGAGATTCTCGCGCTCCCGGCAGGCCGGACCGTCGTGCGCTTCCTCCCACCGCTGGTCATCGAGGAGGCCCACGCCGACGAGATCGCGACGGCCCTCGCCGACGTGCTGGAGGGGATGTGATGAGCGTCACTCTCGACCGCGAGGCGGCCCGTGATCTCGTCTTCGACCTCGTGGCGACGCCCTCCCCCTCAGGCGAGGAAGCGGAGTGCGCGGAGCTGCTCGTGGACTTCTTCGAGTCCCACGGCCGGGAGGCGTGGATCGACGACATCGGCAACGTCCGCGCGCCGGCCGACGACAGCGTTCTGCTCACGTCCCACATCGACACGGTGCCGGGCGACATCCCCGTCGAAATCGAGGACGACGAACTGTGGGGCCGCGGCAGCGTGGACGCGAAGGGGCCGCTGGCGGCGATGGCCGCGGTGGCCGTGGAGACGGGTGTCTCATTCGCCGGCGTCGTCGGCGAGGAAGTCGACTCCCGCGGCGCGCGGCACCTCGTCGAGAACCGCGAGGACGCGCCCGAGGCCGTCGTCAACGGCGAGCCCTCGGGCTGGGAAGGCATCACGCTCGGCTACCGGGGACTGCTGGCTGGCCGCTACGTCTCCACGTCCGAGCAGGGCCACTCCTCGCGCCCCGACAAGAACGCGATTCAGGAGGCCATCGACTGGTGGAGCGCCGTCGAGGACAGATTCGACCCCGACGAGTGGACGCCCATCTTCGAGCAGGTGACGACCAAACCCATCAGCATCGACGGCGGTCCGACTCCGGACGGCCTCTCCGTCGAGGCGACGATGGAGGTCCAACTCCGCGTCCCGCCTCAGTACACCCCCGAAGAAGTGCGGGAAATCGCCGACGGCGAACTCGACGGGGGGACCGTCAACTGGTACGATTCGGTCCACCCGGTCATGGAGAGCTCCCGAAACCCCGTCGCACGGGCGTTCCGGGCGGCGATCCGCACGACGGACGGCGACCCGACGATGCTCCGCAAGACGGGGACCAGTGACATGAACGTCTTCGCCCGGTCGTGGGACTGTCCGATGGTGACCTACGGCCCCGGCGACTCGGACCTCGACCACGCGCCGAACGAGCACCTCGAACTCGGGGAGTTCGACCGCAGCGTGGCCGTTCTCGAACGCGTGTGTGATCGCCTCGCATGACCCTCGACGACGACCCAGCCCATCTGATAGACGTCGACGACTTGACCCGCGAGGACGTCTCGCAGGTCCTCGACCGCGCGGCCGCGCTGAAGGCCGGCGAAACGACCCCCCGCTTTCCCGACTACACGCTCGGGATGCTGTTCGAGAAGCCCAGCACGCGGACGCGGGTGTCCTTCGAGACGGGGATGACCCAACTCGGCGGGCACGCCATCTTCCTCGGCGAGGACGACATCCAACTCGGCCGGGGCGAACCCATCAAGGACACCTCGCGGACCCTCTCGCGCTACGTGGACGCGGTGATGGCGCGCCTCTTCGAGCACGAGAAGATGGAGGAACTGGCCGAATACGCCGACGTGCCCGTCGTCAACGGCCTCACCGACCGGGCACACCCCTGTCAGACGCTCGCGGACCTGCTGACGATACGGGAGCGCTTCCCCGACTTCGACGCCTCGGTGACGTGGGTCGGCGACGGCAACAACGTCGCGCAGTCCTTCGCCATTGGCTGTGCCCTCGTCGGCATCGACCTCACGGTGGCGACGCCGGAGGGCTACGGTCTCGACGACGAGGTGCTGGCTCGCGCCGACGGACTCGGGAACGCTCCCGAGACGACCCACGACCCCGTCGCGGCCGTCGAGGGCGCGGACGTGGTGTACACGGACGTCTGGGTCAGCATGGGCGAGGAGTCGGCTCGCGAGGAGAAACTGCCCGACTTCGAGGGCTTTCAGGTGAACGCCGACCTGCTCACGCACGCGCCGGAGGCAGTGGTGATGCACTGTCTCCCCGCCCACCGCGGCGAGGAGATCACCGACGAGATCGTGGAGAGCGACCGCGCCATCGTCTTCGACCAAGCCGAGAACCGCCTGCACGCCCAGAAAGGGTTGCTCGTCGAAGTGCTGGACTGAGAGCGCCAACTTTCTTGCATTCGTGGGCCGACACGTCGGCGCATGGAGCCATCGAGACGTGACCTGTTGACGACGCTGGGTAGCGTGGGGGCCGCGACGGTGCTGGCCGGCTGTTCCAGCGGGGGTGACTCGGGGTCAGCGTCACCGACGAGCGCTGCCGGCCCGGAGCGTGGGCCGGTGGAGACGTTCCGGCAGTTCAACACCGCACTGAAGAACGGCAACGAGCAGAAGGCAAAGACGTACCTCCACCCGGACTGGAACACCCCCGTCGAGGACATGGACAGCGCCGCGGACCCCTCGGTCAGGCTACTGGAGCAGTCGGACACGGAGGCGACGGTCGAAGTCGACTCCGAGCAAGTCACCGTCCACATCATCATGCGCGTCCACGACGGCGAGTGGAAGATCTACGACTCCGAGTGAACCGCCTCCTTTTTGCCCGGCGCCCGCCTCCGTTCGCCCATGAGTCTCGACCTCACCGCGGCGCCCGAGGAACCCCCCGCCGAGGCCACGGACGGCGCGTGGCTGACCTGCATCGAGTGCGGGGAGACGTTCGCGCCGTTCGCGGCCATCCGGTACACCTGCGACGACTGCGGGGGCCTGCTCGAAGTCCGCTACGCCGACCAGCCCGGCTTCGACGACTTCGAGGGCCGCGGCGTCTGGCGCTACAGCGCCGCCCTGCCCTTCGCGGAGGGCGTGACGCTCCCCGAGGGCGACACGCCC
The DNA here is from genome assembly GCA_042216675.1 of Halobacteriaceae archaeon. Classification (GTDB taxonomy): domain Archaea; phylum Halobacteriota; class Halobacteria; order Halobacteriales; family Halobacteriaceae; genus JBDGTS01. Next base: position 34,278 of record JBDGTS010000055.1, read on the forward strand.
CTGCACCGCGTGCCGCGCCTCGAAGACGAGATCGGCGTGAACGCGCTCCGAATCAAACACGAGGGGATGAACCCCACCGGGTCGTTCAAGGACCGCGGGATGACGGTGGGCGTCCGCGCGGCCCAAGCCGTCGGCGTGGACCGACTGGCCTGCGCCTCGACGGGCAACACGTCGGCGGCGCTCTCCGCGTACGGCTCTCGCGCCGACATGCAGACGCTCGTCCTCCTGCCCGCCGGGAAAGTCGCCGCGGGGAAGGTGGCGCAGGCCAGCCTCCACGGCGCACGCATCCTCGAAGTGGACGGCAACTTCGACTCCTGTCTCGACATCGTACAGGACCTCGCGGACCGGGGCGAGGCGTACCTGCTGAACTCCTTGAACCCGTTCCGACTGGAGGGCCAGAAGACCATCGGCCTCGAAATTCTGGAGGCCTTCGAGGCCGACTACGGCCGCCTGCCCGACCGCATCGTCCTGCCGGTGGGCAACGCGGGCAACACCGCCGCCCTCTACAAGTGCTTCCGCGAACTCGTGCAGGCCGACGCCATCGACCCCGACGACGTGCCGATGCTCACGGGCGTCCAAGCCGAAGGCGCGGCCCCGATGGTCGAGGCCATCGAGAACGGCTGGGACCACGTGGAGCGCTGGGACGAGGTGGAGACGCGCGCGACGGCCATCCGCATCGGCAACCCCGTGAACGCGCCGAAGGCCCTTCCCGGCATCCGACAGACGGGCGGCACCGCCGTCGCCGTCTCGGACGAGGAAATCACCGACGCCCAGCGCACCCTCGCGGGCGAGGGCGTCGGCGTCGAACCGGCCTCGGCGGCGTCCGTCGCGGGCCTCCGAAAACTCCGAAACAGCGGCGTCGTCGCCGACGACGAGGACGTGGTCTGTCTGACCACGGGACACCTGCTCAAGGACCCCGAAGCGGCCGCGGCGGCCGGCAACGAACCCGAACCGGTGCCCAACGACACGGACGCGGTGCTGGAGCACCTCGCCGACTGAGCGTCGGACGCCCGTCTGCCCGGGGTTTTTTGCACGATAGTTCGTAGGACAGAGTATGGCGACCGACGGCGAGACGCCGGAGAACGACGCGGTTCGGGTCGCCGCACTCGAAGGAGCCATCGCCGCACTAGAGGCGCGACTCGCGCAGGCAGAGGGGACAGAGCGGGAGCAACTGCGGGCGGAGTTGGCCGCGCGGCGGCGCGAACTGGACCGGGTGCGCGACTAGTCGCCGTTGAGTTCGATGGCGACGATGTCGATGACGCGGTCGTCAGCGAGCAACTGCTCGCGAACCTCGTCGGTCACCGGGTCGTCGAGGTTGTACACCGTCAGCGCCTCGCCGCCGATGGTCTGGCGGGCGTTGAACATCCCGGCGATGTTGACGTCGTGGTCACCGAGCACGGAGCCGATGAGACCGATGACGCCGGGTTCGTCGCTGTTCCGCGCGACCATCATGTGGCCGTGCGGGATGGCGTCGACGCGGAAGCCGTCGATAGAGACGAGGCGCGGGTCGTCGCCGGCGAACAAGGTGCCGGAGACGCTCACCTCGTCCTCGTCGCCGCGGACGGTGACGGTGACGAGGCTCTGGAAGTCCGCGGACTGGGCCGTCTTGCTCTCGGTGACCTCGATGCCGCGCTCCTCGGCCACCTTGTCGGCGTTGACGGCGTTGACGCGCCACTCGAGGGGGTCGAAGGCGCCCTTCTGTGCGCTCGCGGTGACCAGTTCCACGTCCTCGTCGGCGATGTCGCCCTCGTAGGTGACTTCGACGGCGTTGAGGCGGCCCTCCAGCAGTTCGGCGCCCACCTTGCCCGCCGTCTCCGCGATGTCGATGTAGGGGCGGATGCGCGGGAACGCGCTCTTGTCCACGGACGGGGCGTTGAGGGCGTTGACGACCGGTTCGTCGTTGAACGCCGCCAGCACCTGTTCGGCGGTGTCGGTGGCGACGTTCTCCTGTGCGGCCTCCGTGCTGGCGCCGAGGTGCGGCGTCACGATGACGTCGTCCTGTTCGAGGAGGGGGCTGTCCTCAGGGAGGGGTTCCTCGGCGAACACGTCGAGTGCCGCGCCTTCGAGGATGCCGTCGGCGACGGCCTCGGCGAGAGCGTCCTCCTGCACGATGCCGCCGCGGGCGCAGTTGACGAGGTAGCCGCCCTCAAGTTCGGCGAGTTCCTCCTCGCCGATCATGCCCTCCGTCTCGGGGAGCAGGGGCGTGTGGACGGTGACGTAGTCGGCCATCCCGATGCAGTCGTGGAGGTCGTCCACGAGTTCGGCGCCGAGTTGCTCGGCGCGTTCCTCGCCGATGTACGGGTCGTAGACGGCGAGGTCCATGCCGAGCGAGGCCAGCCGTTTGGCGACTTCCTGCCCGACGCGACCCAGACCGATGATGCCCAGCGTCTTGTTGTTGACCTCGTTGCCGAGGTAGTCGCCTTTCGCCCACTCGCCGCCGCGGAGGCGGGCGTGGGCTTGGGGAATCGAGCGGGCGGCCGCGAACAGCATCGCGACGGTGTGCTCGGCGGCGGCGCGGACGTTGCCCTGCGGCGCGTTGGCGACGATGACGCCGTGGTCGGTGGCGGCGTCGATGTCGATGTTGTCGACGCCGATGCCGGCGCGCCCGACGATGACGAGGTCCTCGGCCGTCTCGAACACCGTCTCGTTCACGTCCGTGCCGGAGCGGACGATGAGCGCGTTCGCGTCCGCGACGACGTCGAGAAGCGCGTCGCCCTCGACCTCGTAGGCTGTCTCCACCTCGTGGCCCGCGTCGCGGAGCAGTTCGAGCCCCGCGTCAGCGATCGGGTCCGTGACGACTACCTTCATGTACGAGCGAAACCGTGGCCGGGGGTTAACGCTTTCCACATCGCCGCGGCTCTCGGGGCCTCTGGGCGATTAAAAGCGGTCTCGGGGGAGCCGCGCCGGCGGACGCGGATGGGACAGGTCCCCGGACGCTCACGAACTGACCGCCCGGCCGAGTGCATGGGGTCACGGCGTCCCGCGCACCGATGCCCACGGTGGGGGAACGCGCCGGGCACTTCGACCTGAACGCCCCACCCACTTAGGTTTTAGGTTCGCCTAAACAGTCGGTATCGAACCGTTGAAGCGGATTCGGGTCCGGGTGCCCACATGGACATCGTCGCCTTCGACTTCGACGGGACGCTCTCGGACTCCGAGATGACGGTCCTGCTGGGCGAACAGTACGGCGTCGCCGACCAGATGGCGGACATCACGGAGCGCGCGATGAAGGACGAGATCGACTACGCGACCAGTCTCCGGGAGCGAGCGGCGCTGTTGGAGGACCTTCCGGACGCTCGCGCACAGGCCGCCTTCGAGCAGGTGTACCTCCGGCAAGGCGCGGCCGCGGTCATCGAGCGTCTCAACGACGCCGGCGTGTTCACGGCCGTCCTCACCGGCGGCTTCCACCGCGGCGTCGAGGCGGCGCTTGCCCGGGAGAACGTGAGCGTCGACACCGTCATCGCCAACAGCCTCCCCGTCGAGGACGACCACCTCACGGGCGAGGTGGAGGGTCCCCTCATCGAGGGCACCAAAGACGAGGCGCTGGAGACGCTGGCGATGGACGAGGGCGTGGGCCTCGACGCGACTGTGGCCGTCGGCGACGGCGCGAACGACCTGCCGATGTTGAAGGTTGCGGGCCTCTCAGTCGGCTTCGAGCCGAAGCCGGCGGTTCGGCCCCACTGCGACGTGGTGGTGGCGACGATGGACCGCCTCGCCCGCGTGTTCGAGGAGCGCGGCGTCCTGTGACTACTCCGTCGCGGCCGAAATCGCCTGCTCCACGTCGTCGATGATGTCGGCGGGGTCCTCGATGCCCACCGAGAGCCGCACCATGTCGGGCGTGACGCCGGCTTTCTCCTGTTCTTCCGCCGTGAGTTGCTGGTGGGTCGTGGACGCGGGATGGATGACCAGCGTCTTCGCGTCGCCGACGTTGGCGAGCATCGACGCGAGGTCCATCTCCTCGGCCGTCGCCCGGGCGTCGTCGTAGCCGCCCTCGAGCCCGAAGGTTATCATGCCGCCGTAGCCGCCGTCGAGGTACTCGCTGGCGTTGTCGTGGGTCGGGTGGTCCTCCAGTCCGGGGTAGTTGACCCACGCCACCTCGTCGTGGGCGTCGAGGTACTCGGCGACGAGCATCGCGTTCTCGCAGTGGCGCTCCATCCGCAGGGGAAGGGTTTCGAGGCCCTGCAGGGTCTGCCACGCGTCGAAGGGCGCCTGCGCGGAGCCGAGGTCACGAAGCCCCCGCGCGATGGCGGCGTAGGTGAACGCGGCGTCGCCGAATCGCTCGCTGAAGTTGACGCCGTGGTACGCGGGGTTGTCGGCGGCCATCTCGGGGTACTTCTCGGGGTACTCCGTCCACGGGAACGTGCCGCCGTCGACGACGACGCCGCCGATGGTGGTGCCCGACCCGTGAATCCACTTCGTCGTGGAGTTCCACACGAGGTCCGCCCCGTGCTCGATGGGGTTGCAGAGCGCCGGGGTCGCGAACGTGTTGTCCACGAACAGAGGGACGCCGTTGTCGTGGGCGATGTCCGCCACGCGCTCGATGTCCGGCGTGACGAGCGCCGGGTTGCCGATGGTTTCGAGGTGGACGTAGGCCGTGTCCTCGTCGATGGCCGCCTCGTACGCCTCGTAGTCGAGGGTGTCCACGAACGTCGTCTCGATGCCGCGGCGCTCGACGGTGTGCGTGAAGTAGGTGTAGGTGCCGCCGTACAGCGCCGAGGCGGTGACGATGTTGTCGCCCGCCTCCGCGAGGAGGAA
>JBDGTS010000042.1:0-36754 GCA_042216675.1 Halobacteriaceae archaeon
GCCGAGGTCCTCGACGGGGAACACGTCGGGTCGGCCGAGGCTGAACAGCAACTGCATCTTCGCGGTCCACGTTCCCACACCGGTGATGGACGTGAGTTCGTCGACGACGGCCGCGTCGTCCATCCCGGCGAAGTGCTCGCGGGAGTAGCCCCGCTCCTCGAACGCCCGCGCGACGTTCTGCACGTCGTCGGTTTTCCGCCGTGAGAGACCGGCGTTCCGGAGCGTCTCGTGGTCGGCGTCGAGGACGCCCCGGGGCGTCACCGCGACGGCGTCGAACAGTCGCTCCTCGACGGCCTCTGCGGCGGCCATCGACACCTGCTGGCGGCAGATAGAGACGACGAAGCGCTCGAAGAAGTCGTCGGCGGGCGTGAGTTCGACCGGGCCGTGGGCCGCGACGAGAGGACCGAGCGACGGGTCGGTGCGAAGCGATTCGTGTGGCGACTCGTCGGTCATCGGGAGGGGGAACGCCGTCGACGCCCAAAACCGCTCCGTCTACGATGTGCCCTAGAGATATAATCTCATTATATTGTATGCAGAGAGCGCTTAAGTTCTCCCGTCGATGACCAAAGAACTGCTATGGCCGCAACTCAATCGTGGAGCGATCCGAACGAGTGTCCATTCTGCGGTGAGCGCCTCGAATCGCCCGGCGAGGGGTTCATGATTCACATCGAGGAGAGCCCGGACTGCGACGCCGACTTCGACACGTGGCGCGACCGCGTGTCGGGCGACATGGCCGCTGGCTGGTCGGGATAGTTCGGCCGCTCTCGTCTCTACCGCTCGCCCCCGCAGCGCCGCTCCGGCGGTGAAAGTCGGTTACGCGGCTTCGCACGCTCGAGTAGACGGTAGCAACGACTGATGATTCCGATCTCTAGTGCGAAGCCGAGTACACCAGTTGGTTCGTGTGAAGCGGGAGATCAAGGTCTGCACACCCACTCTACTAGCGGCGCGCGGGCGCACCTTCAGGGGGTGCGCGAATCGCGCATCGCGGCGCGAACGAGTTTCGCTTCGGCCTTCTGCAGGTGTTCCGTCACCGTATTTGGGGCACAGCCAAGACGCTCGGCGATGTCCGCATGGGTGGCGTTCCGTGGACTCTCGTAGTACCCCAACTCCAGTGCCGCCGTGACTGCCGCTCGCTGACGCTCGCTGAGTGTCGTCGTTGGAGCGGTCGACTCGTCGGGAAACGTCCCGATGGCGTGGACGTCGACCTCGAATCCGGCCGGAACAGCGTCGATCATCGATTGCAGTACCTCGGATTCGCCGACAATCCGGAACTGTGCCGTTCCCTCCCGGTAGACGACCGGCGCGGCGACGATCAATCCCATTCGGGAAATCGCGTCAATAACTTGCTGGAATAGTGGAGCCTCGGACGGCCGGCCGACCACGAGCATATAGAAGCGATCGTCGTCAACCCGAGTGAGATCGAACCTGACGACGACGGACGAATCGCCGGCCTCTCCTGCGAACGCGTCGGCATCCCCGTCCACGGCCTACAACGCCGTCAGCGCATCCTCGGAGGAGGCGTTCCACTCCAAGAGGCGCGCCTCGTCAACGCGGGGTGAATCCGCGACGAGCCGGAAAAATCGCGGCGCGCCCGGCGGTGGCCTACCCACGAGTTCGAGATACCGCATGGACGCACGTTGCCCACGTTCTAGTTTAAATCCTACGAGCATACTCTGCATTACTGCTACCGAGCGTCCGGTCGTTGTTTCATCCATGCCGAACACCGAACCCTCGATCGCCGTGGATGCGCTACGCAAGAAATTCGGAGCGACGACCGCGCTCGACGGCATCGATCTGTCCGTTGATGGAGCAGGCATTCTCGGCGTCGCGGGACCGAACGGATCCGGGAAGACGACACTCATCCACTGCCTGTTGGGCCTAGTTTCGCCCACTGCCGGCGAAGCCTGCATCGCAGGGACGCCACCGCAGTCGTTCGACGCTGACGATCGGCGGCGGATCGGCTACATGCCGCAACACACCGCCGTTTACGACGATCTGACCGTGCGAGAGAACGTCGCTTTCTTCGCGCGGTTGTACGGCGTCGACGACCGAGCGACCGCCATCGACCGTGCGCTCTCGTTCGTCGATCTCGCTGACCGGGCCGACAGCCGCATCGGCGAACTTTCGGGCGGGATGATCCGTCGAACGAGCCTCGCCTGTGCCCTCGTCCACGACCCGGACGTGCTGTTCCTCGATGAACCCACGGTCGGTCTCGACCCGAAACTGCGCGCCTCGATGTGGGAGGGATTTCGCCAACGCCGCGACAACGGCGCGCTCGTCGTCGTCTCGACGCATTACCTCGATGAGGTGAAACACTGCGATCGCGTGCTCTTTCTCCGCGAGGGGCGCGTTCTCACGGTCGATTCGCCCGATGGCGTTCTCGACGCCACGGGAACGGATGAGTTGGAGGCTGCGTTCCTCACCCTCTTGGACGATGAGGGGGCGACTCCCTCCGACAAGAGCACACCATCCGCTACTGACTCGACGAACGGAGGTGCGGGGTCGTGAACGGGACGCTGCCGGTCGCGGGGCGCATCCTGCGGACGCTCCGGGGCGACCGCCGGACGCTCGGTATGGTGATCGTCGTGCCGGCGTTCGTCCTGTATCTACTGAGCGAGGTGTTCCCGCGCCCGGAGGCGGTTGCACCGATCGTTCTCGCTGTCGTTGTGTTCTTCCTGACGTACCTGCTGACTGCTATCGGGTTCCTGCGGGAACGGACTGCCGGGACGCTGAAGCGCGTTCTCGTCGCGCCCGTCTCCCGGTCGGGACTGGTCTTCGGATACGTGCTCGGGTACGGCGTGCTGGCGACCGTCCAGTCGCTCGTGCTTTTGGGGGCGGCTATCGTGTTTCTTGACGTCGGGTTCGACCACGGCATCGAACTGTTCTTGCTCGTGGAGTTGTTGGGCGCGCTGACCGCACTTGGGATCGGCATCGTCCTGTCGCTGTTCGCCGAAAACGAGTTCCAGGCCATCCAATTCATCCCGGTCGTCATTACGCCACAGGTCATCCTCGGCGGGACGTTCCTCCCGGTTGAACAGCTCCCGACCTACCTCGAATGGCCAGCGCGTGCGATGCCGGTGACCTACCTCATCGAGGCGATGCGATACGTCGTCCACGGCGAGGGCATGGTTGCGGAGTTCCGGATCGCGATGCTCGCACTCGTCGCGTTCGCGCTCGCGGCAGTGATCGTGGCCGGCGCGATGGTTCGCCGGACCGGGTAGCACTCAGGTCAGTATCGGCCGGTTCAGGCGTGGCTCTTGTGGCGGAGGTTGTTGATGGCCACTCGGGAAGTCCTTCCAGCACGCAGCGAGCGTGCGCTCAACGAGTTCTTCACCGAATACGACTGGAGTCCTGAACAGATTAGCCACGAGCGACTCGACGTACTCCAAAACCGCGGTGAAACACGGTGGTCACGGGACGGCTACATCATCATCGACGATTCGGTCAACCAGAAACTCGGGAGAAACTCCCCGGTGCTGACCGCTTCGACGATCATTCTGACGGAGAGACCGTCTGGGGGCAGAACCTTGTGTACGCCCTCTATGCCGACGACAAAACAGCCTATCCACTCACGGTCCCCTATCTCGACATTAGCTAATCGCAGAGAAAGTCACTGATGAGGAGGACGAAGAAAACCCGGTGAAGCACCTTGCAACGAACGAGACTGATGCACCATCCGCGCACGCGATCAGGACGTACTCCGACAGGTGACGTATCGAGGCGTTTTTCGAGGACTCGAATGTTCTCGTGGGCACGGGAGCAATCAGACCGTTGAGATCACGGTCTGATCGAAGCGCTCCGAGGGGGCGCTTATAAACGTGCGACGCCGAGGTCGTGAGAGAAGGCCGCCGAGGGACCGCTACTGGTTGATGTACTGGTTGTTCCGCCAGTCGACGCCCGAAGACGCGTCGGCGCTCGGGTCCTCGACGACTTCCACCGTCGCGGGGCGAGGTTCGCCCTCGACGATACGCGTCGCCTGCAGTTCGTCGTCGGCCTCGGTGATGGCCGTCAGTTCACCGCGTTCGGCGTGGGTGGCGAGGTCCCGCAGGACGAGGAACATCTCGTACTGGAGCGCGGAGTTCTGGAGGACGGACTCGCGGTCGCCCTTGAAGCCCGCCATCTCGACGAGTTCGAAGTCGGGTTCGTCGTCCTCCTCGTCCTCGCCTTGTCCCCAGCGGGGCTTCTCGGGTTCGTCGTAGATGCGAACCTCGGACACCGTCGCCTTGAGTTGGGCGGTGGGGGTGTACTTGCTGAGTTCCGGGTCGGAGGCGACGGCCTGAATGACGAGGGTGTTGTTGCGCCGCGTCAGTTCGATGTCGTCGACACCGTCCGGGAGTTCCGGGTCCGAATCGAAGTAATCGTGGAGCGTTTCCAGCGGCACTTCCAGGGTCGAGTGAAGGCGAAATACACGTGTCATGGCCGGAATATTCGACGGCAGGGTACCTGATGGTAGGGCGGGGAGACGTAAATTATCTCCGGGTCACTCCTCGTTGCCGACGCGGATGACCTGCATCAGCGAGTAGACGGGGACGCCCTCGATCTCCTCGACGCCGCGCTTGTCCGCGAGGACACAGCAGGCGACCGGGTCGCCGCCCTCGGCGCGGATGGCCTCCACCGTCTCCGTCATCGTGGTGCCGCTCGTGATGGTGTCGTCGACGACGTAGCACTCGCGCTCGCGGATCTGAGAGAAGTTCCGGGAGAACGAGCCACCGAGTTCCTCCATGTCCCCCTCCTCCCACTGGTGTTTGCGGGGAGCGTACGTGCCGAGGTCCGTGTCGAGTTCGCGGGCGACGGTCGTCGCCAGCGGCGCCCCGGCCTTCTCGATGCCGATGGTGAGGTCCACGTCCTCGCCCTGCTTCCCGAGGAGGTCGGCCATCGCCCGCCCCATGTGGGTGAGGCGGGTGCTGTCGCGGCCGATAGCGCTCCAATCCACGTGGATGTCGTGAGGGCCGCCGGTCGTGCGCGTGGACTGCGTGGAGCGACCGCTCCGCTCGACGAGCCAACTGGCCGTCTCCCGGGAGACGTTGAGTTCGTCAGCGATTTCGCCCTTCGAGAGCCCGCGGTCAGCGAGTTCCCGGGCACTCTCGATGAGGTCGTCGACGTTCTTCATGCGAGCGGCTTTGTGCCGCGCTTTTATAGGCGTGTCCCCCTCGGCCCGGACGCCTTTTGTCGCGGGCGGCCCACCGTAATCCATGGACCGCTACGACCGACTGTACACGCTCTACGAGGAGGTAGAGGTCGGCAAACTCCGCGACCATCAGGAGTTCGTCGACCTGTTTCCGCCCGTGGACTCACAGGTCGCGCTCTCCCACTGGGAGGAGGCCAGCGAGGAACTCGCGCGGCGCAAGCGCGAGATTCAGACGCGCTACCGCGACGGCGAGACGCTAGCGGACGTGGCGGCCCACGCCACCCGCGAGCAGGCGTTCGCGGCGCTCGACCTGTACACCACCTACGACCGGGCGGTGAACGTCCTCGTCCTCGACATCGACGAGACGCTCCGGTCGGCGGGGACCACCGACAACGAGATTCCACGCGAGACGCTCCACCTGCTGACCGAGTTCCACGAGCGCGGGGTGCCCATCGTCGTCTGCACCGGACAGACCCTAGAGAACGTGAAGGGGTTCACGATTCAGGGGCTGGGCAACGCCATCGTCCACTCGGGCACAGTGAGCATCGTGTACGAGGCGGGGTCGGGCGTGTTCACGCCGGGCCACGGCGGGGACACGAAGCAACTGCTGTACGAGGACCTCGACGAAACCGTACAAGAGGCCTTCGCCACCGTCCGCTCGCGCGTCCTCTCGGACGCCCCCGAGCGTATCCGACGTGGGTGTCACCTGCAAGGCAACGAGTTCAACGTCACCCTCAAGCCCAACTACGAGACAGGGAGCGACGACGCCGTGGCCGTCATCGACGAGGCACTCGGCTACCTGCTGGACCTCCTCGGCGAGACGGCGCCCGACGCGACACCGGCGATGGCCCGGGCGCACTACGCCGCCGAAGACCCCGAAATCGAGGCCGCACTCGACGAGGTGCCCGAGGCCGAGGTGTCCGACGCGGCAGAGACGTTCTTCGAGCGAGTCGAGGTGGCATACTACGAGGGCGACGCCGCCGAGATGGCCAGCCGCGAACTGCACAAGGCCAACGGCGTCGAGGCCGCACTCGACGTGTTGGGCGTCGAGGACCCGTTCGCGCTGGTGATGGGCGACTCCAAGAGCGACCTGCGGGTGATGGAGTGGGCCGAGGAACACGACGCCGGCATCGCGGCCGCGCCCGATCACTCCTCCCCGGGCGTCCTCGACCACGTGCGCTCGACGGACGACCTCGTGTTCGACCAAGGCGACGCCGTGGACGTACTGCGCACCGTCTACGCGCTGAACGCCCTCGCGGACGCGGAGTGACAACCCTCAAGACCGGGCCGCGTGGACGGGCATCCATGTCGAACGCACCAGCACCGGGCGCGGCCGACCCGCTCTCCCTCCGCGGCGTCGTGCCGCCGACGGTGACCGTCTTCGACGAGGACGAGACCCTCGACGCGGACCGGACGGCCGACCACGCCCGATTCGTCGTGGACCGCGGCGTCCACGGCGTCTTCCCCCTCGGGACGAACGGCGAGTTCGCACTGCTCGACGGCGACGAGCGAAAGCGCGTCGTCGAGGCCGTCGCCGACGAAATCGACGAGGTGCCGGTCATCGCCGGCGTCGGCGCGCCCGGGACGAAGAACACCGTCGACCACGCGCGACACGCCGAACGCGTCGGCGCGGACGGCGTCGTCGTCGTCACCCCCTTCTACTACCCCATCGACCACGAGGCCGCGGTCCAGCACTACCGACGCGTCGTCGAGGCCGTCGACGTGCCCGTCTACGTCTACCACATCCCGAGCAAGACGGGCAACACGCTGTCGCTGGAGACTGTGTCGGCGCTCGCGGACCTCGGCGTCGCCGGCGTGAAGGATTCGAGCAAAGACGTGCCGTTCCTCGGGCAGGCCATCGACGACAACCCCGAGTTGACGTTCCTCGCGGGGTCGGACTCCCTCGTCTTCCCCGGCTTCGAAATCGGCTGCACCGGCATCGTGAGCGCCGTCGCGAACGCCTTCCCGGAACTCATCGTCGACCTGTACGAGGCCTACGACGCCGGCGACGAGGACCGGGCGGAGGACCTCCAGAGCGTCGTCTACGACGTGCGCTCGGCGCTCAAGCGGGGCCCGTACATGGCCGGGCCGAAGACGGCGCTCGGTCTGCGGGGCTTCGACGCCGGGCCGATGCGGTCGCCGCTCCGCGGGATGACGGCCGAGGAGACGGACGCGCTCGAAGCGACTCTGCACGAGTACGACCTGCTCTAGGCTTCGCCGGGACACGAGGAGTTACAACCCCGGTGGCTCTGGGTGGACCATGGAGTACACGACGCTCGGGTCGGCCGGGACGACGGTGAGCGAAATCTGTCTCGGCTGCATGAGTTTTACCGAGGAGGGCGAGGGCTGGACCGTCGACCGGGAGGAGAGCACCGAAATCATCGACCGGGCCGTCGAGTTGGGCATCAACTTCTTCGACACGGCAAACGTCTACACGCAGGGCGAGAGCGAGTCGATCCTCGGCGACGCTCTCGCGGAGTACGACCGGGACTGGCCCGTCGTCGCCACCAAGGTCCGCGGGAGCATGGACGAGGACAACCCGAACGCGGAGGGCCTCTCGCGGAAGGCCATCGAGCAGGAACTGCAGAACAGCCTCGACCGACTGGGGATGGACACCATCGACCTGTACCAGATTCACCGCTGGGACTACGACGTGCCGATCGCGGAGACGATGCGGACCCTCGACGACGCCGTGCGCCGGAATCAGGTGCGGTACGTCGGCGCCTCGTCGATGTGGGCACACCAGTTCGCCGACGCGCTCCACACGTCGGAGATGCAGAACCTCGAACGGTTCCAGACGATGCAGAACCACTACAACCTCGCCTACCGGGAGGAAGAGCGCGAGATGCTCCCGCTCTGTGACCGCGAGGGCGTCGGCGTCATCCCGTGGTCCCCGCTCGCCGGCGGCTTCCTCACGCGCCCCCACGAGGAGATGGAGGCGACGATTCGGGGCGAGGACGCCGACTGGGACCACTACGTGAGCGGCGGCGGCCTCGAAATCAACGAGCGCGTCGAGGAGCTGGCCGAGGAGAAGCAGGTGTCGATGGCGCAAATCGCGCTCTCGTGGCACCTCCACAAGGAGTGGGTCACGGCGCCCATCGTCGGCGTCTCCAGCGTCGAACACCTCGAAGACGCCGCCGAGGCGGTGGACGTCGACCTCAGCGACTCCGACGTGGAGTACCTCGAAGAGCCGTACGAGCCGACGGCCGTCGCCGGCCACGACTGACTCAGTACTTCGCCTCGGCACCCGTCACGTCGTACACGTCCTCCATGATGGCGTCGCGGGTGTCCTGCCACGCCGCGAACTCGTCCGGTGAGGAGGGGTAGTCGGCGTAGTGCTCTTTCAGTCGGTCGGCCTGCTCTTTCGTCTTGTAGAACGTGTAGATGACGTCCCAGTAGCCGAAACTGGAGACGGCGGTGCGGAGCATCAGGAGCGGCCCCATCCGGGTCGTCCCCGAGTAGAGCGCCTCCGCGAGTTTCTCGCCGGGGAGCGACGCCAGCAAGCCCATCAGGTCGTCCACGTCGACGGCCGTCGAGAGAATGTTGTACACGTCGAGGGCGGCGTAGCGCGCGCCGAAGTGGTCCATGACCCGTTCGTTGTACTCCCAGAGGGCGTCCTCGGTCGGCCCGCCGTTCGCGAGAGCGTCGACGGCCGCCTCGGCGGCGTAACTGCCCGCGTAAGCCGCGCCCGCGATGCCGCCGCCGGTAGTGGGGTTGACGTGCCCCGCCGCGTCACCAACAGCGACGTAGCCGGGTGCGACGGCGGAGTCGTAGGGCCGCCGGGTGGGGAGCGCCGCGCCCAGTTTGTCCTTGACTTCCGCGCCCTCGAACTCGGGGCGGTCACGCAGGTCGTCCTTCAGGTCGTCGACCAGTTCCATCGGCTCCTCGGTCATCTGGAAGCCGAGGCCGGCGTTGATTTCGGTCTCGGTGCGCGGGAAGTACCAGAGGTAGCCCGCGGCGCGTTCGGTGGGCTTGAACACGAGCGCGTCGGACCACTCGACTGGCTCCCCGACCTCGACGATTTCGCGGTACGCCGAGCAGAACTGCGAGTAGTCGACGTTCGTGTCGAACGTGGAGCCCGAGAAGTCGGCCTTGTCCTGCAACAGCGACAGGGAGCCAGCGGCGTCCACGACGACGCCCGCCTCGTAGGTGACGGGGTCGCCCTTCCGAACGGCCTCGACGCCCGTCACGCGGTCCCCGTCCTGATTCACGTCCGTCACGACGGTGTCGTAGTGGAACTCGACGCCGACGTCCTCCGCGCCGTCGATGATGCGGCGGCCGTACTCCCAGCGGTCGATGACGGCGAGTTCGCCCGGCACGGGGATGTCGAGGACGGTGTCCTCCTGTGGAATCTCGAAGCGCCCGTGGTCCACGTCGACGTTCGTCATCGCGGGTTCGAGTTTCGACTTCGGGATGACGTCCGGGAACGCGTCGGCCCCCTTCAGGGCGTCGCCGCAGGCGATGTGGCCGGCCTCCTCGCTGTCCTTGCGTTCGAGGACGACCACGTCGAGGCCCTCGTCGGCGACGGTGGCGGCCGCGTAACACCCCGCCGTGCCCGCACCGACGACGACGACGTCCGTTTCGTGGGTGGTCATATCACTTCGTGCCCACCCGAGGGGCAAAACTCTTTATTCCACAGGTCAGCCGAACGGTGGAGGTAAAGAGTTTTCACGCGGCGCGGAATACGCTCGGGACATGACCGAGTACACCGTGGAGTTCGTCGGCACCGGGGAGTCCATCCAGGTGTCCGAGAAGGAGACGATTCTCAGCGCCTGCATCGAGGCGGGTATCGCGCAGGAGTACTCCTGTCGCGTCGGGATGTGTCTCGCGTGTTCGGCCGAAATCATCGAGGGCGACGTGACCCAGCCGGCGGCGCGGGGGCTGACCGAACGGGAGAAGGAGAACTACGCGCTGACGTGCATGGCGCGACCGAAGTCGGACCTGAAACTGGACCGCGGCGAGTACCCGCCAAGCATCGAAGGTGACGCCGCGGGCAACGCGGCGAGCGCCGACGACTAGCGGCCGGCGCCGCGAATCTGTTCGAGTTCGACTTCCGCGCGGACGCTGTGCGGGAAGCCGTCGTCGACGATTTCTTGCGCGAGTGCGTCGTGGCCGACGATCTCCATGCGACGCGTGTAGACGGTGTACGACCAGTCGTCGAAGCGTTCGTCGTCGTCGCCGTCGAGGCGGGCGTACTGGGGGACCGACAGTTCGGTCGGGGCCTCCGAGTGTGGTCCCTTCAGTTGTGCCCCCTTTCGGTGTGCGGACTCCTTGATGTCCGTCACGACCCCGTCGAGGGCCGCGCGGTCACCACTGCTGAGCGTGAGGCGGGTGACGATTGTCATGGCCAGTACAACGGCGGGGGCGAGTAAAAGCGATGCGCTTTCTCCGACATTCCTTTAATGCGTGGTCGCTTAGGAGTCGATAATGACAGTGGAGGCAACAAGCGCCGGATGTATCCTCTTCCGGGATACGCGCGACCGGCGCGAGTACCTCCTCCTCAAGAGCCGCCCCGGGGACTGGGAGTTCCCGAAGGGCGGGGTCGAAGGCGACGAAGAGTTGCAACAGACCGCTATCCGAGAGGTCGAGGAGGAGGCCGGCATCAGCGATTTCAGAATCATCGACGGGTTCAGGGACGACTACGACTACGTGTTCGAGGCGAACGGGACGCGGATCCACAAGACGGTCCACCTGTTCATCGCGAAGTCGTTCGAGGCGTCCGCGGAACTCAGCAGTGAACACACCGACATGCAGTGGCGCGACTACGAGCAAGCGGTGAACACCATCACCCAAGATGGTCCCCGCGACGTGCTCAAAGACGCCCACGACTTCATCGACGAGAAAGACGAGCTCTGACCGCAACGGCTTAGCCGACGCTCCCCCGACGTGAGCGCGTGCCCGACCACGAGTTCGGCTTCGAGATGCGGGTCTGTGGCTGGGCCGAGCGGTCGTGGCCCCCCGATAGCCCCCGCGCCGACGACACCGCCGTCGTCGTCGGCCGGCAACTCGGCACCCAGCGGCGCCGCTGGGACACGGTGGTCATCGAGGCTGACGCCGTGGCGCTGGCCCGCCGCGCGGTTTTCGGGGCCGACAAACTCGACTCGGACCTCCGTCACGTCGTCCGGCACGCACCGGCGGACTGGGCGTGGTACCGCGACGCCCTCCCGGACCCCGGCTACCCGTGGCGCTACGTCCGCGCGGCCGTCCACCGCGCCGCCGGCCGTGGCGTCGTCGAGAAGCGGCGGTCCGGCAACCGCATCCAGATCAAGCGCATCGCATCCTACCCCGACTGGGCCGAGCGCGTCGTCGCCATCGAGAACAAGCCGGACCTCACCGCGAGCGCCGCCCGTGACCTCGCCACACAGATTCAGCGCGACGTGGCGCGGGGCCTCGCCGACGAGGTGTGGGTCGCGACGGCGGCGACGGGCGAGCGCATCGAACCGGTCCTCCTCGAAGACATGCCCGTCGAGGCGGGCGTCCTCGTCTTCGACTTCGACGCCGACGACCCCGCGAGCGTCGCGTGGCACCCCCGCTCGCTCGGCGATGCAGGGGGGACGCGCATCGTGGACCGCGAGGGCGGCGAGTTCGAGTACACCGACCCCGAGGCCGAGCGCGAGCGCCGCCGCGGCATCGCCGAACGCGCCTACGGCCGCGGCTGGCGGTCCTTCGCGGACACGATGCGTCCCGACTGCCGGCACTTCCACCTCCGGCGCGACGAGACGGGACGGACGCTCGTGCCGTGGTGTGGCGCCCTCGGCCGCGAGCAGTCCGGCGCGGAGTGTGCCGGCGACTGCCCGCACTTCGAGCCGGAGCCGCCGACGTGGCGCCAGCGCGGGTGGCCAATCGAGGGCGGCCCCGGAACCCGGCTCAAGACGCTGCTCGACGAGCGACGGAACCGCGTCAGGAAGTGACTTCGACCGAGAGTTCGTCGCGGGACGTGGCGAGGCGGAACGTCGGCACCGTCCGGTACTCGGTGGTGACGACGCCCTTGCGCTTCAGGCGCTGGAGGGCGCGCCGCACCTCGTCGGCCGACGGGTCGGCGTCGTACTTGTCTCGGATCTTGTGCAGGACCGAGACGACGCTCTCCGAGCGCTCCTCGGGACCCGCCAGCACGCCGATGACCTTCGATTCGAGGTCGGTGACGCTCACCGTCTGCTCGACGTCCTCGGTGTCCACGAGGTCGCTGACGAGGTCCGCCGCCTCCGCCGTCGCGCGGACGAGGCTGTCCTCGTCGCGGTAGTAGTAGTCCCGGAGTTCCGCTTCGAGATACTGGTGGACCTCGCTCCCGCTCTCCATGTCCCAGCGCTCCTGCAGGTCGGCGTTCTTCGTCGGCTGCAGTTCGACGATGTCCGCGAGGCGCTCCCGCGCCTCCTCCGAGAGGTCCATGCGTCGCGTTTCGCTGGGGGGTCACTTGCGCCTTTGGAAGCGAATGGGGCAGACAGTTACGGTCGTCGGGGTCGTTTGTGACCCCATGGCACGCGAAGTCCGCCTCAACAACCTCGACGGGGTGCTCGCGGAACTCGACTACCCGGTTTCCCACGGCGCCGCGGCCGCGGAACTGAGCGACGTGACCCTCGTGTACGCCGACGGGACGGAGAACCTCTCGAAGGTTTTCGACCGCATCGAGGACGACAGTTTCGCCGACGCCGACGACCTGCGCGGGTCGGTGTTCGGCGCCCTCCCCACCGAGGCCGTCGGCGAACCCGGGCAGTCCGAAGGCGAGGGGTAGAGCGTCGCACTTATCCACCCCCGTCGGCTAATTCTGCCAACGATGGAGTTCTGCGACGAGTGCGGTTCGATGATGAAGGCCGACGACGGCCTGTGGACGTGTACCAGTTGCGGCAACGAGCAAATCAAGGACCCCGAGGCATCCTACGTCCTCACCGAGGGCCAAGAGGCGACGGAGGTCATCGAGAGCAGTGGCGAGGGACAGGGCCTCCCGAAGACGGACGCCAAGTGCGAGGAGTGTGGCAACGACGAGGCCTTCTGGTACATGCAACAGATCCGCGCGGCTGACGAGAGCGAGACGCGCTTCTTCGTCTGCACCGAGTGCGAGCACAAGTGGCGCGAGGACGACAACTGAGTCCCTTTTTGCCGCGATTCGCGGCAAAAAGCGACGACAAAAAGGCGCTCGCTCGGCCGCGGGCCTCGCTCGCGTCTCGCGAGTGACCGCCTACAGTTTTCTCGCGAACGTGAGATAGCCGGTGTGACCGACGCCCGCCGTCGAGGGGCGGGTGCCTCGCTCGTCGAAGGTCATCTCGCGCTCGATCGTCTCTCGGGTTTCGACGTCGGAGAGGCCGGCGTCGCGGGCCGCGTCGGCGCTGGCGCGGGCGTTCTCCACGAACGGCGAGTACGTGACGACGTAGCCGCCGTGGACGAGGACCTCGGGCGCTCGCTCCACGACGGCGGGCGCGTCGCCCGTGTCGAGGGTGAGCAGGTCGAACGTCCCGAGGTCGTCGAGTTCGTCGCGGAGGTCGCCCGTTCGGACCTCGACGGCGTCGGCGACGTCGGCGAGTTCCATGTTCGCGCGCGCCGTCTCCGCGAACTCGGGGTCGCGCTCGAAGGTGAGCACGTCCGCGCCGGCGCGGCCGAGGTAGGCCGCGAGGACCCCCGTTCCCGTGCCGGCGTCGAGGACGCGGTCCTCGCGGCAGGCGCCGGTGTAGCCCATCACGAGACCGACGTCCTTGGGCATCATCGGCGCGCCCGTGCGGTCGAGGTGGTCGAACAGGTCCGGGCCGCGGAGTTCCCGAACGGTGAACGGTTCGCCGAGATGCGTCTCGACGGTGTCGCCGGATTCGGGGTCCTCGGGAACCGTCAGCACGCCGAGATCGGTGTGGAGTTCCTCGCCCGGTTCACAGCGAAAGGCCCGGTCGCCCCGGGTGAGCAGGACCGTCACTCCAGCAGTTCGACCGCGGCGGCGAGGTCGCCGTCAGTCGCTTCCAGCGCTTCGCGAGCGTCGGCCTCGGACGCGCCCGTTCGCTCCGCGACGATGTCCACGTCGGCTTGGGGAACCTCGGAGACACCCTCGTCCTCGTCCGCGCCCTCGATTTCCGGTTCGCTCTCGCGCTCCTCGTCGGGTTCGCCGACGACGCTGTAGGTCTGCTGACCGCGGGCGTCCATCCGGGTGACCTCGGGGTCCTGAAAGACGAGTTCCGTGCCGTCTTCCAGCCGGATGACGACCTCTTCGGCGTCGAGTTCGTCCATGTCGACGCCCATCTGTTCCATCATCTGTTGCATCTTCTGGGGGTTCATGCCGCCGCCGCCTCCTCCAAACATACCTCGAAAGTCGCGCCCCGCGACAAAAAGCGTGTGGGATTCGGCCGCTCACACGACGACGACGGGCACCGTCGCGGCGTCGAGCATCGCCGTCGCCGTCTCCCCGAGGTCAGACGCGCCGGGGTCGCTCCGCGCGGCGAGGACGACCTCGTCGGCGCCGAACGCATCGACGGCGGCGCGCAGTTCCGCGACGGGGTCGCCCTCGCGCGTCTCCGTTTCGGCGTCGGCCGTCGGCAGGCGAACTGTGACGACGTTCAGTGCCTCCGCCGCGTCCCGTTCGTCGGTGTCGCCGCCGGCGACGGCCACCGCGCGCACCGCGTCGTCCGGGCCGATGCGGTCCTGCAGGTAGTCACACGCCGCGGCCGTCGCGTGGACCGAATCGGTGGCAATCAGAAAGCGCGTCATTCGGCTCCCTCGCGGACGCGCACGGCCATTCCGGTGTCGAAGTCGGCCATCGCCCCCGCGTCGAGTTCCGCGCGGCCCACCCCGAGCAGGTCGCCGTCCTCGTGGACGACGGCCACCTCGTCGCGGGCGCGGAGGTCCGGGGCCGCCTCGACGACGAACTTCGCGAACACGTTTTTCGCCTCGCGGACGAACGGTTCGGACTCGTCGCCGACGACGACGCGGCCCTGTGGAGCGCCGAGCGCCGAGAGCAGGCGGCGGCCCCCCGCGAGGCCGAGGGTGAAACGGCCGTCCATTCCGACGGAGACGAGTCGCTCGCCGTCGGCGGCCACCTGTCGCGGCCGGCCGGACTTCGAGCGAGTCACCGAGAGGTCGTCGTCGGGGGGAAACAGCGCCGCGCCGGCGCCCGCGCCGAACTGGTAGTCAGCGACGGTTCGGAGCGAGGCGAGGTCCCGGGGCATGCCCGGTGCTCTGTCCGGGTACGCCGAAAGCCTTTCGCGGGCGCAACGGCGGTTTTATTACGCACGAGTCAGTTCGACCGAACATGAACAACACGCAGGTCGTGGCCGGACTCGCGCTGGTCGTGGTGGGCGCGGCGCTGATGTTCGCCACGGGCGTCGCGGGGAGCACGCTTCCGGTCCTCGTCGCCTCCGTCGGTGCGCTGGCGCTGGCGGCGGGCACATTGCTCGTCGGCACGTCGAAGTCCCGGCAGGTGTAGGTCAAAGCAGGAACGTCTCGATACGTTCGCTCAGGTCCACGAAGGCGTCAGTCGCATCGACGAGCGACTCCGCCGTCGATTCCGAGAACGCCATCACCTCGACGCGGACGCCCTCGTGGCGCAGATGCGAGCAGAGTCGCGCGAAGTCCCCGTCGCCGGTGCAGAGCACCACCGTGTCGACGTGGTCCGCGAGGGTGACGGCGTCGAGGCTCATCCCCACGTCCCAGTCCGCCTTCTTCGTCCCGTCGCCGAACGTCTTGATTTCCTTTATCTTCGTCTCGAAGCCGATGTCCTCCAGCGCCTCGAAGAAGCTCTCCTCCTCGGGGGAGTCCGCGCGGATGACGTAGGCGAGCGCCCGCGTGAGTCGCCTGTCGGCGACGGCCGCCGAGAGCAGGGCGTCGTAGTCGACGTTCCGCGAGTGGAGACTCTG
Organism: Halobacteriaceae archaeon; assembly: GCA_042216675.1. GTDB lineage: Archaea > Halobacteriota > Halobacteria > Halobacteriales > Halobacteriaceae > JBDGTS01. The sequence goes on from JBDGTS010000042.1 coordinate 15,955, forward strand.
AGCCGTGTGATACAGATTCTGCGCGTCGGCGAGGACCGCCACCCGCTGGTCGGGCTGCGTGACTGGCATACCGGGCGTTCACGCGGGTGGCCCTTACCTCTGACCGTCGCCGGGCGTCTCGTGACGCGTCAGGTCGAGCGTCTCGGGGTCGAGCGCGTAGTAGGCCTCCCACGCCGGCGCGAGCGAGACGACGCGGGTGTCGCCGAACGTCGTCTCGGCGTGTTCGTGGTGGTGACCGACGAGACAGAGGTCAGGGCGCACGGACTGGAGGACGTCGTCGACGTGCTTGCACCCGACGCCGTACTCCTCGGCGACGGGGAGGCCGTGGGGCGCCTCGTGCGCCAGAAACACGTCCACGTCGAGGTCCTTCGCCCGTTCCACGTCGTCGCGGACGAAGTGGCGGCGACGGCCGCCAGCGAGTTCCGATCGGTCGCAGTCGAAGCGAGTCGGCGCGTAGTTGCCCGAGAGGCCGCCGACCCGGAGGCCGTCCACCTCGGCGCTGGTGCTGTGAAGCAGGTGGACGTTCGACGCCTCGGGTGGGGTGTGGCCCTCCCTGAGCGCCTCGACGACGTCGAAGTCCTCGTTGTTGCCGGCGATGAAGTAGGTTGGAATCGGCACGTCGTAGTGAAGCAGGTCCCCGGCCTGAAGCGCCACGTCGGCGTCGGCGTCCCGGTAGGCCGAGAGCAGGGCCTCCCGGCGTGGCGCGTCGTCGGCGTGTGCGTCCCCGAGGACCAAGACCATACCCATCCGCCAGCCGCCGACGACATAAGCCCGGCGGGGGGCCTCCGATAAACCTAAATCCCTCGGGGACGGGCGTTCTCCCATGGTTCGCGTCGCGGCGAACGTCGGCCGGGCGGTCGATGCACCCAGCGACGCGTCCGCTTTCTCCGGCGGTAAGCGCGGGCCGGCGTGAGGGCTCGGTGCGGGGGTGGCGCCCCGTTCCGGGTCCGGGCCGGTCCGCGAGCACCGCCGACGACTACCCACCCCAGTACACACATGACACGCAACGCCACCGACCTGTTCCACGGCGTCCACCCGGCCATCGCGACGCCGTTCGCCGACGACGGGAGTATCGACCACGACCAACTCGCCGCCGACGCCCGCCGCCTCGAAGCGGCCGGCGTGGACGGCATCGTCCCCGCCGGGTCGACCGGCGAGAGTGCGACGATGAGCCACGACGAACACGTCGAGGTCGTCGAGACAGTCGTCGAGGCCGTCGAGGACGTCCCGGTCATCGCGGGCACCGGGTCGAACAACACCCGGGAGGCGCTCTCGCTCTCTCAGCGGGCGGCCGACGCGGGCGCCGACGCACTCCTCCTCATCTCGCCGTACTACAACAAGCCCGAACCCGAGGGGATGGAGCGTCACTTCCGGCGGGTCGCAGACGCCGTGGACCTACCCCAAATCGTCTACAACGTCCCCTCGCGGACCGGGCGCTCCATCGACGCCGACACCACCGTCTCGCTGGCGGCCCACGAGAACGTCGTCGGCTACAAGGCCGCCTCGGGGGACCTCGGCCTCGTCAGCGAAATCTGTGAGCGCACCCGCGACGAGGAGTTCGCCGTCCTCTCCGGCGACGACGGCCTCACGCTCCCCATCCTGAGCGTCGGGGGCGTCGGCGCCATCAGCGTCGCCGCGAACGTCGAACCCGAGCGCACCTGCGCGATGGTCGGCGCCGCTCTCGGCGACGACTACGGGCGGGCGCGGGAGATTCACCACGAACTCGGGCCGCTGGTGCGAGCGCTGTTCACCGAGACGAACCCCATCCCGGTCAAGGAGGCGCTGGCGCTCCGGGGCCACCACGACACCGTGCATCTCCGAGACCCCCTCTCGCGTCTCTCCGAGGCGAATCGGGAACGACTACGTGCCGCGCTGACCGAACTGGAGGCGGACCGATGAAACTGGCAGTCACCGGTGCGACGGGACGCATGGGGCGGGAAGTCATCGCGGCGGCCCACGAACGCGGGGACGAGGTCGCCGTGGCCATCAACCGCGACCCGACGGACGAGACAGTCGAGGGCGTCGACGTCAAGCCGGCGGCGGACCTCGAAGCTCTGCTCTCGAAGCGGGACGTGAACGCGCTCGTGGACTTCACCGGGCCGGCGAGTTCGCTGGAGTACGTCGACGCGTGCGCCGCGACGGACACCACCGCCGTCGTCGGGACGACGGGTTTCGACGAGAGCGACGAGGCGGCGCTCCGCGAGTACGCGACCGAAATCCCCCTGCTGCGGGCCGCGAACTTCGCACGCGGCGTGCAGGCGCTCCAGCAAGCCGTCGCCGAAGCCGTCGAGGCGCTCCCCGGCTACGACGTGGAACTCACCGAGACCCACCACAACGCCAAGCGCGACGCCCCCAGCGGCACCGCGAAGGAACTGCTCGCCACCGTCGAGAGCCACCGCGACAGCGGCGAACAGGTCCACGGCCGCGAGGGCGAGGCGCCCCGCACCGAGACGGAAATCGGCGTCCACGCCCGCCGCGCGGGCGACGTGACCGGCGAGCACGAGATTCTGCTCGCCGACAACCACGAGGTGCTGACGCTGACCCACCGCGCGGAGTCCCGCGGGGTGTTCGCGGCCGGCGCTCTCGACGCGGCGGCGTGGCTTGCGGGCAGAGACCACGGCTACTATACCTTCGCTGACGTAGTGGGCGACACATGAGCCTGAAGAGCGACGTGAAGTCGCTGTGGGAGCGCTACGAGGAGGACCGGGTCGACGCCGAGTCCGCTCGACCGGGTGACCTCGACGTACTCGACGCGTTCCTCGACGACCTCGAGGCCGGCGAGGTGCGCGCCGCGACGAAAGAGGACGGCGAGTGGATCGCCAAGAAATGGGTGAAGCGAGGCATTTTGCTGAACTTCTCGCTTCGGGAGACGGCGGCCCGCGAGTACGGCGACGTGCGCTACCACGATGTGCTTCCGCTCCGCGACACGGACGACCTCGCGGACCGCGGCACGCGCAACACGCCGGATGGCACCGCCATCCGCCGGGGGGCCTATCTCGGGAGCGACTGCATCATGATGTCCCCCTCGTTCGTCAACATCGGCGCCCACGTCGGCGACGGGACGCTGGTGGACTCCTGTGACGTGGTGGGGTCCTGCGCGCAGATCGGCGAGAACGTGAAACTCGGCGCGAACACGGTCATCGGCGGCGTCCTCGAACCCGTCGAGAGCGCGCCGGTCGTCGTCGAGGACGACGTGGACCTCGGTGCCGGCTGTCGGGTCACCTCCGGCTTCGTCGTCGGCGAGGGCTCCGTCGTCGCGGAGAACACCCTGCTCACGCCGCGCATCCCCATCTACGACCTCGTGGACGAGGAGATTCGCTACGGCGAACTGCCGCCCGAGCGCCGCGCCTTCGCCCGCTACGTCGAGTCGAGCGTCAGCGACCACGACCTGTTGCCCGGCGCGGCGTACAAGCCCGCCGTCGTCGCGATGGACGTGGAGGCAGACACGCTTGACGCGACCGAACGCGAGCAGGCGCTCCGGGAATGAGCGCCGACTCGCCCCTCGTCCGGCGCGTGACGGACTGGGACTTCGACGAACTCGCGGACCTCGCCTTCGAGTTCGGGACGCCCCTCTACGTCCTCGACCCCGAGCGGGTGCGGGCGAACTACCGTCGCTTCGCCGACGCGTTTCCCGAGGCCGAGGTGATGTACGCGGCGAAGGCCCACACCGGGCAGGCGGTCCTCGAAGCCCTGCTGGACGCCGGTGCGACCATCGAGTGCGCCGCGCGGGGCGAACTCCAGCGGGCAGTCGAGGCGGGCGCGGACCCCGACACGCTCCAGTACACGGCCGTCAACCCGCCGGACGCCGACCTCGACTACGCGGTCGAACTGGCCGCTGAGCATCCGGGTCTGACCGTCACCGGCGGTGCGCGAGACACCTTCGACCGCCTCGAAGAACGCGGCTACGACGGCCGCGTCGCCATCCGCATCAATCCCGGCATCGGCACCGGCCACCACGAGAAGGTGGCGACGGGGAAGGACGCGAAGTTCGGCATCCCCTACGACGAGGTGCCCGCTCTCGCCGACGACCTCCGGGAGCGCTTCGACCTCGTGGGCATCCACGCCCACGCCGGGTCCGGCGTCCTCCACGACGACTTGGCCGACCACTGCCGCGCCATCGCGAAAGTTGCCGACGTGGCCCGCGAAGTCGGGGACGAGAGCCTCGAATTCGTGGACTTCGGCGGCGGCTTCGGCGTCCCCTACCGGCCCGAGGAGGAGCCACTGGACATGGAGCAAGTCGCCGAGCAAGTCCGGGGGGCAATCGGTGACCTCGCGGCGACCCCGAAGTTCGAACCGGGGCGCTACGTGGTCGCCGACGCCGAGGTCATCCTCACGGAGGTGAACACGGTGAAGGAGACGCCCGCCACCACCGTCGTCGGCGTGGACGCGTCGCTGGCGACGCTCATCCGCCCGGCGATGTTCGACGCCTACCACCCGATGGCGAACGTGACGGCGCCCGACCGCGCGGAGGAACCCGTCTCGGTGGGCGGCCCCTGCTGTACGAGCGCCGACGTGTTCTGCACGGACCGGCCGCTCCCCGAACCCGCGCGGGGCGACGTGCTGGCAATCGGCAACGCCGGCGCGTACGGCTACGAACTCGCGAACCAGTTCCACTCCCAGCCGCGACCCGCCGAAGTCGCACTCGAAGACGGCGAAGCCCGCGTCGTCCGGCGACGGGAGACGATGGCCGACGTGACCCGCGTCGAACGGGAGCGATGAGTTTCGACCCACTCGACTTTCACCGGCGCGCCGTCGAGACTCCCTCTCACGAGGACGTGGAGCCGATGCGGACCCTGCTGGTCGAGACGCTCCGCGACGCGGGCGCCGACCCGCGCGTCGACGAACACGGCGTCGTCCACGCCGTGCGGGGGGCCGGCGACCCGCATCTGGTCCTCAACACCCACATCGACACCGTGGCGCCCCACGTCCCCTACGAGCGAGAGGGGGAGACGGCCTACGGGCGCGGCGCCTGCGACGCGAAGGGGCCACTCGCGGCCCTCGTCGCGGCGTTCCTCCGCGCGGACGTGGACGGGAAACTGACGCTCGCGGTGACGCCCGACGAGGAGACGGCCCAGACTGGCGCCGTCGCCGTCGCGGGTACCTTCGACGCCGACGGCTACGTCGTCGGCGAACCGACCGGACTCGACGTCTGCACCGCCGCGCGCGGTATGTTCAGCGGCACCGTCGCGCTCCGCGGCGAGGCGGGCCACGCCGCCGACCCGGCGAACGGCGTCAACGCCGTCCGCGCGGCCGGGCCGGTCCTGCAGGCCATGGACACCTACGACGAGGAACGCGGCCCCGACCCGGACCCGACGCTCGGCGCGCCGACGCTCACGCCGACGCGCATCACCGGCGGTGAGGCGCTGAACCAGATTCCCGCCGCGTGCGAGATTACCTTCGACCGGCGGAGCGTCCCGCCGGAGACGGCCGCGGAGTTCCCCGCATCGCTGGAGGCACACCTCCGTGCGGCCTGTCCCGACGACGTGGACCTCAACGTTTCGCTCACGGGCGACCCCGAGCAGTTCGACGACCCGTTCGTGACGGACAGTGACGAACCGCTCGTGCAGGCGCTGGCGGACGCGAGCGGCGGCGAGGTGCGGGCCTTCGGCGCCGCAACCGAGGCATCGCACTTCGCGCCCCACGCGCCCACCGTCGTCTTCGGGCCGGGCGACCTCTCGGTGGCCCACAGCGCCGACGAGCGGGTCGAACTGCCCGACGTCGAGCGTGCCGCCGCGGCGGTGACGGCCGCCGTCGAGGAGTTACTCTGAGTCCGTGGCGACGCCGACGGCGACGCCGGCCAGTAGCCCGCCGAGGTGGCCGAGGTTCATCGCCATCGGCGCTCCGAGCGCCGTCACCACGTCGACCGTGACGACCAGTACAGCAGCGACGCCCGTCAGCGTGACGAGCCACCACCGCGGCGTGAGCGTCCAGTCAGCGTCGAGTGCGAGGGCGAGGCCACAGCCCAGCAGGCCGAACCCGAACGCGCTGGCGCCGTAGGCGGCGACGTGCGGGTCGCCGGCGAGGAGCCACAGTTTCGCGCCCTCCACGTAGAGCGGGAGGACACCACCCGCGAGAAAGAGGCCAGCGGCGTCCCACCGCCCGATGCGGGCCTCGACGGGCGCGGCGACGTAGAGGACGGCCGCGTTCGCGGCGAGGTGGCCCAGTCGCTGGTGGAGGACCGGCGCGAGCGGCCACGCGACCCACGGGGCGCGGACGAAGAGGGTGGCGACGACGGCCCGCGTGCCAGTCCCGAGGTAGAGCGCGGCCGCGGCTTCGAGCGCGAACACCCAGACGGAGAGCGCGAAGACGGTCCACGTCAGCGGCGCGCCGTCGAAGCGGCCACGGACCGAGGCCGCGAGCAGACTGACCGGTCGCTGTCCGAGGTCGGCGGCGACGGCGCGCGGCCCGCGGCGCTCCGACACGGTGACACCTCGCAGTGCGGCGTGAAAAGTCAGCGGGTCAGACGTCGTCCGCGAGGTCCGCGGCGACGCCGGTGTAGCCCGCCGGCGTGAGCGCGCGGAGTTCCTCGCGCACGCTCTCGTCGACGTCGAGGTCGTCGAACAGGTCGCGGAAGTCGTCGAGAGTGACCCGCTCGCCGCGGGTGAGTTCCTTCACTCGCTCGTAGGCGTCCTCGTGGCCCTCGCGGCGGAGGATGGTCTGGACCGCCTCGCCGATGACCTCGGGGGTGGCGTCGAGGTCCTCGCGCATCACCTGCTCGTTCGGGACCACCTTCGAGAGGCCGGCCGAACACTTCACGTAGCCCAGCAGGCAGTAGGCGAAGGCGGCGCCGACGTTGCGCTTCACCGTCGAGTCCGAGAGGTCGCGCTGGAGGCGCGAGGTGGTCACGTAGTCCGCGAGGAACGTCAGGTCGCTGTTGGCCTTCGAGAGGTTCCCCTCGCTGTTCTCGAAGTCGATGGGGTTCACCTTGTGCGGCATCGTCGAGGAGCCAGTCTCGCCCGCCGCGGCCTCCTGTCCGAGGTAGCGGTCGGAGACGTAGAGCCACGCGTCGCGGTCCAAGTCCAGCAGGACGTTGTTGACGCCACGGAGCGCGTCGAAGAGCGCCGCCACGTCGTCACAGGGGTTCACCTGCGTCGTCAGCGGTTGATGCTCAAGTCCGAGGCCGAGGACGAACTCGCGGGCGAACGCGGGCCAGTCCACGTCGGGGTAGGCGGCGACGTGCGCGGCGTAGGTGCCCGAGGCGCCGGCGAGTTTGCCGGCGAGGCCGTCGACGGCCGAATCGACGCGCGCCGCGGCCTGCCCGACGCGGGACGCGTAGACGGCCATCTCCTTGCCGAAGGTGGTCGGGGTGGCCGGTTGGCCGTGGGTGCGCGCGAGCATCGGCACGTCGCGGTGGTCCCGCGCCATCTCCGCGAGGGCGTCCCGGAGGTCCCGAATCGCGGGGAGCAACACCTCCTCGACGGCGCCCTTCGCAAGCAGGCGGTGCGCGAGGTTGTTCACGTCCTCGCTCGTCAGCGCGAAGTGGACCCACGGGCCGACGCCCATCGCCTCGGCGGCCTCGTCCCGGACGAAGTACTCGACGGCCTTCACGTCGTGATTCGTCGCGGGGCGCTCCGCCGTGCCCTCGGTCTCCAGTCGCTTGACGTACGCGGCGTCGTCGGCGTCGAACTCCTCGTAGAGGGCGCGGAGGGTCATCCGCTCGGCCTCGCCGAGTTCGAGTCCCGTCGCGGGGACGCTGGCGAGGGAAATCAGGTACTCCACTTCGACGCGGACGCGGGCCCGCATCAGGGCCGCCTCGCTGGCGTAGTCCCGGAGCGGCGCCGTGCGGCCGGCGTAGCGCCCGTCGAGTGGCGAGACGGCGTCGAGAGCGTCTGGCATACGAGTGTGGCGCCCCGGAGCGCGCAAAAGGGTATCGCATCCGCGGCCCCACAAGAGACTTACAGCAGCACTGACACGTTCCGGTATGCGCCGCCGCGCCCTCCTCACAGCCATCGCCGCCGGAAGCGCCGGGCTCGCGGGCTGTTCGGCCCTGCGCGGGTCCGACGGTGGCGACGCGCCGACAGAGACGAACGGGAGCACCGAGACGCCGACAGCCACGGCCACCGAGACGCCGGCAGCGACGGCGACGTCGACGCCGACGGACGACGAGTGGCGAACGGCAGTCGCGTACGAGACGGGGCCGCGAACCGTCGCGTTCGGTCGCGTCGGCTGGCGCGACGACGGCGTCACCGGAGCGCTGGAGTTCGACCGGACCGCCACCGCCGACCACCCGGCCCGCCTCACCGGCCGACTGGAGAACACGAACGACTACGAGACGACGGTGCGGGTCCGCGACCACCCGATTCTGCGGGGGGCCGAAGCCCGCGTCGACGCGTTCGACCTCTCGGCATCGCTGTACGCCGTCCCGACCGAGCCCAACGCGCTGACCACGGCCACGCCGACGCTCCGGCGCGGGTCGGACGGCTACTGGCGCGTCACCGAGCGGGGGTCGTGGACCCGCGACACCGTGCGCTTGGCCCCCGGCGAGCGGACGTCGCTGGCGTACGCCCTCGCCGTCGGCCCCGAGACGGAGGGGTTCCCGACGGGCACCTACGACTTCGTCGGCGGCGAGGACGGCCACAGCGTGCAGGTGTGGAACACGGAGCGCCCGGGCCCGACGGGCGAGTCGCGGTTCGCGGGCCGGTCCGTGCCGTCGCTCGGCGAGGGGCCGACGGGCTGGTACCACGACGCCGACGCGACGACGAAGGCCTTCCTCCGGCCGTCGACGGAGCGCCTCGAACTCGACGGACTGGCGGAGTTCGAGTTCGTGAACCACAGCCGGTCCGCCCTCCAGTGTGGCCACTGGAACCTCCACAAGCTCGTCGACGGCGAGTGGTTCCACGTCGCGCCACGGATCCACTTCAGCGTCTGTCGCGGCGTCGGGCCGGGCGGGCGGAAGCGGTGGCCGCTCCGGGCGTTCAACGGCGCGGCCGTGCCCTGTGGCTGTGACCGGTCCGGAACGGGCTGTGACGACGGCCTCACGCGGGGCTATCTCGGCGGGGGCACCTACGCCGCCGTGGTCGGCTACGGCTATCCGGAGGGCGACAGCGCCGCCCTCGTCGAACTGGTCGGCGACCAGATCGAGGTGGTGCCGACGGCCGACGCGACCGTCGAACGCGACGGCGACGCCGCCGTCGTGACGACGGGGCGGTACGGCGACGGCGAGGACCCCCCGGACGCGACGCTCGTCCTCGAACCGGCCGAGAGCGCCGAACGGCGACTCATCGCCGAGCAGGTGATGGCGGGCCCACGACCGATGGCGAGGGGGCAGGCGCTCCGGGACGCGCTGGCGCCCGTCTCGGCGGGCGCGACGCGGGTCACCGTGCGAACTGACGCCGACGCCGTTGAGGTCGCTCTCGGCTACGAGGAGGGCCCGCGTCGGTTCCGCTTCCGAGGGGCGGCATACGAGGTCAGGCGCGGGTGAGCGCCGGGAATCACAATCACTTTTGGCGCGCCCCGCGCCTCTCCGCACATGAAGCTAGCCGGCATGGCGAGCAACAGGGGGCGGAACCTGCGGAACATCGCCGACCGGAGTCCCGGCGGCGCGGAACTGGCCGTCGTGGTGACGAACGACGCCGACGCGCCCGTCCTCGACGCGGCGGAAAAGCGGGGGATTCCCACCGAAGTCGTCGAACGCGAGGGCGACAGCCGCGAGGCCCACGAGGAGCGAATCCTCGACGCACTCGCCGACTACGACTTCGAGATGGTGTGTCTCGACGGCTACATGCGCGTCCTCACCGACACGTTCCTCGACGCGGCGCCGACGACGCTCAACGTCCACCCGTCGCTCCTGCCCGCGTTCCCCGGGCAGGACGCCCACGAACAGGTCCTCGACGCGGGCGTCAGCGTCACCGGCTGTACCGTCCACGTCGTCACCGAGGCGGTGGACGACGGCCCCATCGTGACACAGGAGAGCGTGCCCGTCTACGAGGACGATGACGAGAGCGACCTGAAGGACCGGGTCCTCCACGAGGCGGAGTTCCGCGCGTACCCCCGCGCCGTGCAGTGGTTCGCGGAGGGCCGCGTGACAGTCGCGGACGACGAGGTCCACGTCGAGGGTGACGAGGGTGGCGACTTCCCCGCCCGCCGGAGCGCCTCGGAGGACCGCTTCGCTGACCTGCGCTACGGCGAGAATCCCCATCAGGACGCCGCCGTCTACGCGGACCCCACCTGCGAGGAGGCGAGCGTCGTCGGCGCCGAGCAGTTGAACCCCGAGGCGAGCGCGCTCTCCTACAACAACTACAACGACACCGACGGCGCGCTGGACCTCATCAAGGAGTTCGAGCGCCCGGCCGCGGCGGTCATCAAGCACGCCAACCCCGCGGGCTGTGCGACGGCCGACACGCTCGCCGACGCCTACGAGAACGCGCTTGCGACGGACCCAAAGAGCGCCTTCGGCGGCATCGTCGCCCTCAACCGCGAGTGCGACGCCGCCACCGCCGAGCAGATCATCGACTCGTTCAAGGTGGTCGTCATCGCGCCCGGCTACACCGACGACGCCCTCGACGTCCTCCGGCAGAAAGAAAGCATGCCCATCCTCGAAGTCGAGGACCTCGGGCCGGACGCACGCACCGAGACGGTGGCCGAGAAGTCCCTCGTCGGCGGCCGACTGGTGCAGGACCGCGACCTTCAGCGTCTCTCCCGCGACGATTTAGAGGTCGTCACCGAGACCGAACCGAGCGAGGAGCAACTGGAGTCGATGCTCTTTGGCTGGCAGGTCGTCAAGCACGTCACCTCGAACGCGGTCATCTTCACGAAAGGCACCGAGACGGTGGGCGTCGGCGCGGGCCAACTCTCCCGCGTGGACGCGGTGAAGGTGGCGAAGATGAAAGCCGAGTCCGACGCCGAGGGGAAGTCCGCCGAGGGCGGCGTGATGGTCTCTGACGCGTTCTTCCCGTTCCCGGACAACATCGAAGTCGCCGCGGAGGCGGGCATCGAGGCCGTGATTCAGCCCGGCGGCTCCAAGCGCGACGAGGAGGTCATCGAGGCCTGCGACGAACTGGGGCTGTCGATGGTGTTCACGGGGCAGCGGGCCTTCCGGCACGACTAGCGAGGTTCGGAGCGAGCGCCAGCGAGCGACGAACCTCGGAGATGCGAGCGGGGAGGCACGACCCGCGAGCAGTGCGGCGCCAGCGAGCGACGAACCTCGGAGATGCGAGCGGGGAGGCACGACCCGCGAGCAGTGCGGCGCCAGCGAGCGACGAACCTCGGAGATGCGAGCGGGGAGGGTCGCGAGGCGCGAACAGCGTGAGCGCCTCGATGGTACGAGCGGCGAGCCGTCGCGACGGTCTCACAGCGGGTCGGGCGTCGCGGGCGCGGTCCGCACCTCGAAGCGGGCGCCGCCGCCCGCGGCGTCCGTGATCGAAATTTCCCAGCCGTGGGCGTCGACGACGGCGTCCACGATGGGGAGGCCGAAACTCGGCCGGTCCCCGGACTCGTGGGAGTCGAGTTCGAACACCGACTCCCGGGCGGGCTCGGGGACGCCGGAGCCGTCGTCCTCGACGACGAAGCCCGTGCCGTCGTCGAGGGTGCCGACGCGGACGGCCGGTGCGGGGCCGGCGTGCTCCACCGAGTTGCGGAACAGGTTCTCGAAGAGGTGCGCGAGCAGACCCGGGTGTGCCGAGAGCGTCAGGTCGGTTGCGACCGTCAGCGTCGCGTCGCCGGTGGCGACGTGGCTCCACGCCTCGCGGGCGACGGCTTCGAGCGACACCGACTCGCGGTCCAGCGCTGTCGCGCCGATGCGGACGAACGTCACCGCGTCCGCGATCATCGTCTCGACGCGGTGGAGCGCCGACAGCGCAGTGTCGAGGTCCTCGGAGGGCCGTTCTTCGGCGGCGAGTTCGATCCGGCCCAGCGCCACGGTCAGGGGGTTGCGGAGGTCGTGTGACAGCATCCTCGCCACCGACTCGGCGGTGTCGATGCGGCGTTCGAGTTCGAGTTCCGCGATTTTGCGGTCCGTCACGTCGGTGTGTGCGGTGACGAGGTATCGGTCGCCGCCGACGTCGAAGCGCGAGCCGTAGAGGACGAACCAGCGGCGTTCCGCGGGCGAGTGGCAGGGGTACTCCAGTTGGAACGACTCTCGGTCCCCGCCCGCCAGTTCCCGAAGGCCAGCGCAGGCCGCCTCGGCGTGGGGGTCGTCGTCCACACACTGCTCGAAGTAGTTCTCGCCGACGTTCCCCTCGGGCGAGACGGCGGCGTTCTCGGCGCCGAAGGCGCGCCAACTTCGGTTCGTCCACAGGATGTCGCCCGACGCGTCGAGGACGGCGATGTGCGGCAGGAGAGCGTCGAGCGCCGCCGTCGCCACGCCCTCGGGGAGTGCCATACCGGGACACAGACCGGCGGACCCTTGAGTGTAGGGGGGCGGTCCGACAGGCCTAAACGACGCGTCTCCGTGCCGCCACGTATGCGCTTTCACGACGCCGCCAACTTCCTCTTCGACCTCCGGCGCTTCCGGATGAAGCCCGGGACCGAAGCGACGGCGGCGCTGCTGGCCGAACTCGGCGACCCCCACGAGTCGGTGCCCGTGGTTCAGGTCGCCGGGTCCAACGGCAAGGGCAGTACGGCCCGGATGGTAGAGCGAGCGCTTCGGGAGGCCGGCCTCGACGTGGGCCTGTACACCTCGCCGCACCTCGACGACGTGCGCGAGCGAATCCGCGTCGACGGCCGGAAGATTCCCGAGCGGGCGGTCTGTGCGTTCGTCGAGGCGGCCGAGGACTACGTGAACGACCGGGCCGCCGTCGGCGAGGCGCCCACCTTCTTCGAGACGCTGACCGCGATGGCCTACTGGCAGTTCGCGCGGGCCGACGTGGACGTGGCCGTCGTCGAGGTGGGCATCGGCGGGAAACACGACGCCACGAGCGTCGTCGACCCCATCGCGAGCGCCGTCACGACCGTGACGCTCGAACACACGGCCGTGCTGGGGGACACGATTGCCGAAATCGCCCGCGACAAGGCCCACGTCGCGCCGACCGAGCGCCCCATCGTGACGGGCACGACGGGCGACGCTCTCGACGCCGTGCGCGAACAGGCCGGTGACGCGATTACGGTCGGCTTCGAGGCCGACGCGGACGTGCAGGTGACCTACGACGGCCTCGCCAACCACGCCGAGGCGGCCGTCACCGTCGCCGACGAGGCCGGGGAAATCGCGACCCGACTCCCGCTCCCCGGCGCGCATCAGGCCCGGAACGCGGGCGTCGCGGTGACGCTGGCCCGGCAGGTGGGAGACGCGCTCGGCGTCGGACTCACGGACGAGGCGCTCGCCCGGGGTCTCCGCGCCGCGGACTGGCCCGGCCGCTTCGAGGTGATGGGGGCCGACCCGCTGGTGGTCCTCGACGGCGCGCACAACCCCGGCGCCTGCGAGGCGGTGCGCGAGACGCTGGCGGCCTACGACTACGAGGACCTGCACCTCGTCGTCGGCGCGATGCACGACAAGGACCACGATGGGATGGCCGCGGCCCTCCCGTCGGCCGACCGGGTGTACACCTGCCGGCCGGACACCGACCGCGCGGAGGGCCAAGAGGTCCTCGCCCGCGTCTATCGGGAGCGCGCGCCCGAAATCGCGGTGCGGAGCGCCGTCGAGACGGCCGTGGACGACGCCATCGCCGCCGCGGGACCCGACGACGCGGTGCTGGTGACCGGGTCGCTGTACACCGTCAGCGAGGCGCGCACCCGGTGGACCAGACACCTGACGCCGAAAGACGTCGACGACGTGGCCGACGCGCGGGGGGTTCTCGAAGGCGCCCACGTCACCGACGCGGGCGTGTGGCGGATGCGCGGCAAGGGCGTCCACCGCGTCGTCGAGACTCGGGTCCAGCCGCGGCAGGCCCAGTATCTCAAGGAGGAACTGCTGTCGCTGGGCGGCGAGTGCGCGATTTCGGGCCTCAACGATCAGGACGAGGAGTTCCTCGACGTGGTGCTGATGGGCACCCTCGCGCAGTTCCGCCGTCTCGTCGAGAAACTCGACGGACAGCCGTACGGCCTCGGCGTCGTCGCCGACCGGATTCGGAGCGGCCTCTCCATCGGCGAGACGGAGCGAGACGGCGACTACCCGTGGGACGACCGGACGGCCGTGATGGGCATCCTCAACGTCACGCCGGACAGTTTCCACGACGGCGGGCAGTTCGACGCCACCGACGCGGCGGTGGAGCGAGCGCGCGAGATGGTCGCGAACGGCGCCGACATCGTGGACGTGGGCGGCGAGAGCACGAATCCGAACGTCGAGGCGACGCCGCCTGACGTGGAGCGTGAACGCGTGGTGCCCGTCATCGAGGCAATCGCCGGCGTGGACGCGCTGATTTCGGTGGACACGCGCCGCGCGGAGGTGGCCGCCGCGGCCCTCGACGCTGGCGCGGACGTCATCAACGACGTGTCGGGGCTGGCCGACCCCGAGATGCGGTTCGTCGCGGCCGAACGCGACGCGCCGGTGGTCGTGATGCACAGCATCGAGGCCCCCGTCGACCCCTCGACGGAGGTGGAGTACGACGACGTGGTGGGAGACGCCATCGACGACCTGACCGAACGCGTCCTTCGCGCCGAGAAGGCGGGGCTGGACCGCTCGCAGATCATCGTGGACCCGGGGCTGGGATTCGGCAAATCCCCCGCGGAGGACTTCGAGTTGCTCTCGCGGCTCTCGGAGTTCGAGGCCTTCGACTGCCCGATTCTGGTCGGGCACTCCCACAAGTCGATGTTCACGCGTATCGGCGAGACGGCCGGCGACTGTCTGGAGGCGACGGTGGCGGGGTCGGCGCTCGCCGCGGCGCGCGGGGCGGACATCGTGCGAGTTCACGACGTGGCCGAGAACGTCCCCGCGGTGCGGACCGCCGACGAACTACAGTAAGCCAACTCGGTCCCGGGCGTTCCGGTAGCAGTCGAGCAGGCGGTCCACGACGGTCGGGCCGTCGTAGGCGGCGTAGGACTCGTCTACCGTCCGGTGTTCCATGCCGGCCGCGGTGACGAGGCGGTCCACCAGTTCTTCGTCGTCCGTCGCGAGGAGGCCCCGGTCCGCGCCCTCCACGAGTTCGTGGGCGCTGGAGTCGGCGTGGTACTCGACGATGCCGACACAGCCACAGGCCAGCGCTCGGCAGAGGTCCGTCGGGAACGGCGTGCGCCGGGCCGTGTAGAAGTAGGCGTGAGCGCCCTTGAAAAGCGAGAGGCGCGCCGGCACGTCGAGGTCACCGAGGAACTCGACGCTGTCGTCGATGCGCAGGTCCCGGGCCTGCTGTTCGTAGTCGGCCCGGGCAGGGCCGTCGCCGACGACGGCCGCGGTCCAGTCGCGCTCCCGGAACTCCGCGAGGGCGAGCAGGAGGCTTTCGAGGTTGGCGTCCTCGTCGAGGCGCCGGGAGTACACCACGTCGCCGCCCTCTCGCACCGGCGCCTCGCGCACGGCGTCGAACTCGATGGGGTTCGGAACGACGCGGGTGTGGTCGTCGTCGACGCCGAGCGCCCGGACCCGCGTCTCGACGGTCCGCGAGGGGGTCACCACGGTCGTCGGGGTTCGGGCGGCCCGGGTCGGCACGTCGAGGGCCGTATCGAGGAGGCCCGCTGCGGCGCCGGCGTCGTCGTACCAGTCACAGACGAGGGGGGCCCGGGCGGCGGTGGCGCCGACGGCCGCGCCGAGGACGTGCCGGGGCACGTCGTTGACGACGTGGACCACGTCCGGGCGGAGGCGCGGGAGGACAGTCGCGACACGAGCGCCGAAGCCGCGGTCACCGGGGTGGCCCGTGACGGCGCGGTACGTGATGCCCCGGTGGGTCACCGTCGTTCGCGACCCGGACCACCACTGGCCACAGCAGACGGTCACGTCGTGCCCCCGGTCCCGGAGGAGTTCCGCGAAGCGGCGGGTCCGCCACGTCCGTTCCGTGTCGCGGTGGAACTGCGTGACGGCCGCGACGAGGGCCACGCGCATACGCCGACTGAGACGACCCCCGGCCAAAAAGCCCCCCGTTCCCGCGCAACACCTTTGCCGGGGGCGCCCGACTCGCGGGTATGCCCTACGACGTGGCGCGGTACCTCAACATCCGGAGCGCGGGCGCGGCTTCCGTCGGACCCGACGGTCAACTGGCCTTTCTGCTCGACACGACGGGTACCTCGCAGGTGTGGCGCCTCGACGGCCCGAAATCGTGGCCGAAACAGCTCACGTTCGAGGAGGAAAGCGTCTCCTTCGCTTCGTTCTCCCCGACGCGAGACGAACTCGTGTTCGGCATGGACGAGGGCGGTAACGAGCGGACCCAGTTCTTCCGCCTCGCCGGTGACGGTTCCGAACAGGTGCCCCTCACCGCGTTCCCCGAGGCAAAGCACCGCTGGGGCGGGTGGAGCCACGACGGCGAGCGCTTCGCCTTCGCCTCGAACCGCCGCGACGAGGCCGTCTTCGACCTGTACGTGCAGGCCCGCGACGAGTCGGGCGACGACGCCGAACGCGTCTACGAGAGCGACGGCTGGTACTCGCTGGCCGGGTGGAGCCCGGACGACGAGCGACTGGCCGTCGTCGAGGCGGCGTCGAACGACGACCAAGACGTGTACGTCCTCGACGTCGCGTCGGGCGAGATGGACCACCTCACGCCCCATCAGGGCGACGTGCGCCACCTGAGCGTCGAGTGGGGTCCCGGGGGCGAGGCGCTGTACCTCGTCACGGACCGCGACGCCGACACGCTGTGGCTGGGCCGCCTCGACGTGGACACCGGCGAGGTGACGACGGTGGCCGAGGGCGGCGACTGGAACGTCGGCGGCGTCGCCATCGACGAGGAGTCCGGGCGCGTCGTCTACTCGCGCAACGTCGACGGCTACACCGAACTCACGGTGGGTGACCTCGACGGCGCCGAGATTCACGAACACCCCGAGCCAGCACTTCCGCAGGGGGTCGCCGGCGGCGTGAGTTTCGGCCCCGACGCGGAGCGCTTCGCCATCACGGCCACGGCGAGCGACGACAACACGAACGTGTATTTCGTCGACGTGGCGACGGGGGAGACAACGCAGTGGACCGAGGCCGGCACGGCGGGCATCCCACGCGAGTCGTTCGTCAGCCCCGAGTTGGTCCGCTACGAGTCCGTCGACGGCCTCGAAATCCCGGCCTTTTTCTCCCGGCCGGCCGGCGAGGGACCGTTCCCCGTCGTCGTCGATGTCCACGGCGGCCCCGAGAGTCAGCGCCGTCCCTCGTTCGCGCCGGTGAGCCAGTACCTCTTGAGTCACGGCTACGCCGTCTTCGAACCGAACGTGCGCGGGTCGACGGGGTACGGCAAGGAGTACACTCGCCTCGACGACGTGGAGAAGCGGATGGACGCCATCGCGGACCTCAAGGCCGGTGCGGACTGGCTTGCCGCCCGCGACGACGTGGACGCCGACCGCATCGCCGCGATGGGTGGCTCCTACGGCGGGTTCGCGGTGCTGGCGGCCCTCACGGAGTACCCCGACGTGTGGGCGGCAGGGGTGGACATCGTGGGCATCGCGAACTTCGTGACGTTCCTCGAAAACACGGGCGAGTGGCGCCGCTCGCTCCGCGAGGCCGAGTACGGGTCGCTGGCGGAGGACCGGGAGTTCCTCGAATCCATCAGCCCCCTCACGAACGCCGACGCGATTCGGGCGCCCCTGCTGGTGCTCCACGGCGCGAACGACCCCCGGGTCCCCGTCGAGGAGGCCGAACAGATAGCCGAGAAGGCGAGCGAACACGTCCCCGTCGAGAAACTCGTCTTCGAGGACGAGGGCCACGGCTTCTCGAAGTTAGAGAACAAGGTGACGGCGTACCGCGCCGTCGTGGACTTCCTCGACGACCACGTCTGAGCCCAAGCGTTACCTACCGAGGGGTGCAATCCGGGCCATGGGCTTGCGCCGCGTCGTCGCCGGGTTCGCGCTCGCGGCGGTCGTCCTCGCCGTCTTTCTCTGGAGTTTCGGACTCGAGTCGGTCCTCGCTGTCCTCGACGACGCGGACCGCGAGGCGTACGCGCTGGCGCCGCTCGCGTCGCTCGCGACTATCGCGCTGACCGCGGGTACGCTCGCGCACCTGTACCGCCGCGTCGAGGGTGCGCCCCACGGACTGGCCTTCGTCGGCGGCTACGCGACGGGGATGCTCCTCCGGGGCCTCGCGCCGTGGGGTCGGAGCGGCGGGAGCCTCCTCACCGCCGCGGCGATGGACCGGCGCGGCACGGGCCGCTTCGAGGAACTGCTCGGGGCCACTGTCGCCGGGGAGTTCCTCGGTACCATCGGAAGCACAGGCGTCGCCGTCGTCGGCGTCGTCGTTCTCCTCGTCGCGGGTGGCGGCCCGACCGTCGCGACGGCCGGGGCCCTCGTCGCCGGCTTCCTCACGGTTCTCGGACTCCTCGTGGGCGTCGTGTTGGCGTATCCGGACCTCATCGTCGGCGCCGTCGCCGCGGTTCTCGCGGTTCTCCGGGGGACCGTCGGCCGAGCGTGGGCACCCGCGGACCGACTACTCGAACGGGCGACCGTCACCGAGCGAACGGAGCGCTTCCTCGCCACGGTGGGAGTCGTGGCCCGCGACCCCGGCACCATCGGTCCGGCGCTGGCGCTGTCGGTCCTCGCGGCGGCGACGGCCGTCGTCCCCCTCTGGGCGAGTCTCCGCGCCGTCGGGGAACCCGTCGCGTTCCCGGTGGTGATGGTCGTGGTGCCCCTGACCGGCTTCGCCGCGGTCGTGCCGCTGCCGGGCGGGACCGGCGGCGTCGAGTTCGCGCTCGTGGGGCTGCTCGTCGCGACGACGGGCGTGACCGCTGCGGGTGCGGCGGCGGCGGTGTTGCTGTATCGGCTGGCGACGTACTGGCTAGGCCTCGCCGTCGGCACCGTCGGGACGGCGGCGTTCGGCGGGCGGCCGCTCCGGACGCTCCCTACGTGATGACGCCCGTTTCGCGGGCCACCTCGCGGGCGGCCCGCCGGCTCATCCCGTCGCCGAGAATCGTGTAGCGGTCCCGAATCTCGTGGGCCGTCGAGAGCGCCTCGACGACTTCCTCGTCCGTGATGCCGAGTTCGTCCGCCGTCGTCGGCGCGTCGAGGCTGGCGAGTGCGTCCCGAACGGCCCGCCAGCCCCCCTTCTCGCCGGTGTGGAGGTACTCGACCATGATGGCGCCGACGCCGACCTGATGCCCGTGGAGCGCCTTGCCGGGCGCGACGCGGTCGAGTTGGTGACTGAACAGGTGTTCCGCGCCGGAGGCCGGCCGCGAGGACCCCGCGATGGACATCGCGACGCCCGAGGAGACGAGGGCCTTCACCACGAGCCACGCCGACTCTTCGAGGCCCGGGTGGATGTCGCCCGCACGGTCCACGAGCATCTCGGCGGTCATCTCCGAGAGCGCGCCGGCGTACTCCGAGTAGGTGGCGCCTTTCAGCCGGTGTGCGAGTCGCCAGTCCTTCACGGCGGTGGCGTTCGAGATGATGTCGGCACAGCCGGCCGTCGTGAGTTCCCACGGCGCGTTTGCGATGACGCCGGTGTCGCCGACGACGGCGAGTGGCGGGTCGGCGGCGACGCTGTGGCGCGTGTCGCCCTCCGGAACGGAGGCCCGGCCGCTGACGATGCCGTCGTGGCTCGCGGCCGTCGGGACCGAGACGAAGCCGAGGCCGAGTTCGTCGCCGGCCATCTTCGCCACGTCGATGACTTTCCCGCCGCCGACGCCGACGATGAGGCCCGGGTCGGCGGCCTCGGCCTGTTCGATGACTCGCTGGACGGCACTGAACGTGGCCTCCTCGATGATGACCTTCGTCGCCTCCTCCCCCCGGTCCGCGAACGCCGCGACGATGCGCTGTGCGGCCACCTCGTCGGGCGTGGGACTCGTCACCACCAGCGGCTCACCCCGGAGGTGGACGTCCGCCACCACCGCGGGCACGTCGTCGAGGACGTCGTGGCCGAGGACGACGTTCCGCGGCAGTTTGATCCACGTCGACTTCTCGAACATACGGGGGCGTCACGGCGCCGATTCTTAAAGCCCCCGAGCGGGCGTGAGGGGAGACGAATAGCATGGTTTTTGTACGGTGAGTGCAGTCCACGTGCTATGGGGTCACACGAAACGAGGCGACTCGCTGGCGACCGGTCCGGGGCGGCGCCCTCCTGTCCGCTCCCCGGCGTGGCGGCGCGGCCGCTGAGTTGGGAACTCGGCGAGCGAATCGTCGCCGACGACGCCACCCGCCGACGGGTGACGCTCTCGGACGGGGGCGGACGAACCACAGTGACCGTTTTCGAGGCGACGGACCACACCGTCGTCGTCGCCGTGCGCACGCCCGTGGGCCGACAGAAGTACTACGAGGTGCCCGCCGCCGCCGTGGACCGCGCCATCGACGAGGTGGCCGCCGACGAACGGTGGCAGGTCACCGACCGGGCCTGAATCGGTCGGGCTTTTTTGGGCCGGGACGTCCTCTGTATCGACGTGCCGCTGGAACTGACCAGCCCCGCGTTCGACGACGGCGAACCGATTCCCGAGCGCCACGGCTACACGGAAGCGGACGTGAACCCGCCGCTCTCTATCGACGGCGTCCCCGACGACGCGGAGTCGCTGGCGCTGGTCGTCGACGACCCGGACGCCCGCGAACCGGCGGGGAAGGTGTGGGACCACTGGGTCGTCTGGAACATGGACCCGGACACGACCGAGATGCCGGAGGACTGGGCCGCCGCGAGCGCCGTCGAAGGGGAGAACGACTACGGCGAACGTGGCTACGGCGGCCCGAACCCCCCGGACCGCGAGCACACCTACCGCTTTCGCCTCTACGCCCTCGACACCGAACTGGACCTCCCGCCCGGCGCGAGCAAGGCCGACCTCGAAGACGCGATGGCGGGCCACGTCGTCGCCGAGGCGTCGCTGACGGGGACGTACGC
>JBDGTS010000052.1:0-36000 GCA_042216675.1 Halobacteriaceae archaeon
CCCATTACCGACTCTACTACGTCTATCGGTAAATATCTTCCTTAAACACTATGAGGGTCTCGCGAGCGGCGTGCGCGTGGAGCGCGTGCCCCACGTCGGCGCCGAGTTCTTCGAGGATGCCGATCTCCGTCTCGTCGAAGGCGTCGGGTCGATCCGCGTAGACGCCGAGCAGGCCGTAGATGTCCTCACCGTGGGTCAGCGGCACCGCGGCCACGGACTGGAACCCGCGCTCGGCCGCCCGCTCCCGCCAGGGCTCGAAGGACTCGTCCGACTGCACGTCCTGGGTGACGCTGACTCGGCGCTGGCGGACAGCGCGACCGGCCGGGCCCTGCCCCGTCGCACTGCGGTCGGTGGTGATCGTGACGTCCTCGAGGTAGCCCGAGTCGACCCCCGCCCACTCCCGGGGAATCACGCGCTGGACCGCCTCGTCGACCTCCCCCATCCACGCGAACCGGTAGGGGTCCGCGTCGCTGATGATCTCGCAGACGCGTCGCTCGATCTCCTCGCGCGACGTCGCGCGCACGAGCGCCTGGTTGACGGTCCGCACGATGTCGCGGATGCGCTCCAGCGTCTGGGCCCGCGCGACCGCCCGGTGGCTCTCGACGGCGTTCGTGACCCGGTTGGCCAGCAGTTCGTACCGCTCCGAGCCGCTGCCCTTCTGGAGGTAGTCGGTGGCGCCCGCCGAGATGGCGTCGCTCGCGACGTCCTCGGAGCCGCGGCCCGTGAACAGCACGAACGGGAGGTCACCGTGGTCCCGCCGGACCGCCTCGAGCAGCGCGAGCCCGTCCATCTCCGGCATCTGGTAGTCGCTGACGACGCAGTCCACGGGCTCCGCCGCGAGGACCTCCAGGGCCCGGGGCCCGCTGGCGGCGGTGACGACCTCGATGCGGTCGTCTGCACGTTCCAGCAGCTCGCTCGCTAGCTCGAGAAACGCCGGCTCGTCGTCGACGTGCAGGACCCGGATCCCCTCGCCCATCGCGTGTCTCTTCGGTGCAGGGGGAGAAAAGCGATTCCCCTGCTTCGTTCCGCCGAGAACACCGCTCGCCGGCCTGCTCGTCGGGCCGGTCGGTCAGTCCCGACCGAGGCCAGCCTCGCGGAATCGCCGGCCGAGGGCCACGTAGTCCGCGGCGTGGCGCGCCACGTCCTCGCGCTGCCCCTCGGTGAGCGGTCGCGTCTCGGCCGGCGTCCCGTAGGCGAGGTGTCCCGACGGGACCGTCTGGTCGTGGGTGACGACGCTCCCGGCCGCGACAACGCACTCGGACTCGACGGTCGCCCCGGAGAGCACGCAGCTCCCCATCCCGACGAGGACGTCGTCGCGGACCTCACAGTAGTCCACCACGGCGTTGTGCCCGACGGTCACGCGGTCACCGAGGGTGGCGCCGTGGATCGTCGTCCCCTCCTGGACGTTCGTGTCGCGACCGACGGCCACCGCACCCCCGTCGCCCCGCAGACAGACGAACGGCCAGACGCTCGCCCCGTCCGCGACGGTCACGTCCCCGACGAGGTAGGCCATCTCCGAGACGAACGCCGACCCCGCCACCGACGGCGTCTCGCCCTCGAACGTTCGTTGCACGGTCGTCCGACCGACGCCGGCCGGATGGCTCTGTCGGTTCTCCGGCCGGGTCAGGCAACGTCGCCGGGGACGTCACCGCCACGGCGCCCCCGGACGTAGGCGACGGCGACCACCAGCGCGAGGACGACCGCGCCCCCGACCTCCGTCGTGGGCAGGCCCGCGAGGTGGTGAGGGACGTCGAACAGGTGCTGGACGAGCGGTTCTTCCGTGATGAGTTCGCCCGAGACGAAGGCGACGATGCCGCCGCCGAGCCAGACGAGCTGTGGCGCCCGGTCGAGGACCCGCGAGATGGCGGTCGCGCCGAGGAAGAGCAGGGGGATGGAGATGAGCAGGCCGAGACCGATGAGCCAGACGAGGCCGTTCGACGCCGCGGCCACGGCGAGCATGTTGTCCAGCGACATCGAGGCGTCAGCGAGGAGGATGATGGCGATGGCCTCGACGAGGCTGTTCGCGTCACGCTCCGGTTCGTCGTCCTCGGCGTGGGGCGGTTCGGTGATGAGCTTCCAGGCGATGTAGACGAGCAGGAGGCCGCCGACGAGGCGGACGCCGACGAGTTCCGTCTCGTAGAGCAACACCGCGAACACGCCCGCGAAGACGACGCGGAAGGCGATTGCGCCGACGATGGCGAGTATCACCGCCAACCGACGCTGTTCGTCCGGGAGTCGGTGCGCCACCATGCCGATGACCAGGGCGTTGTCCCCGCTCATCGTGAGGCTGATGAGGACGATGCTGACGAACGCGCTCAGCGTCGTCGGATCGATAGTCGGGAGCAGTGACATCGGGGTTACCTTCCGTAGCAGAACGCGGGTTATATCTGTTGTCATCTCCGCCGCGTCGGACCGTGGCCGACCCGACGGAGCGGTCGGCTCAGTCGATGCGGTCGACCGTGTCTTCCTCCTCGGACCCGCGGCGGCGGAGGGCGATGACGACGATTGCGACGATTGCGACGATGGCGATGACCTTTGTCCGGCTCATGACACCTGACTCAAGGACGCCGACAGGTAAAAGTGTGCAGGACGGGGCGCCCCTTCGGGGGCGGGGACCGGCTACCGCGGGTCCCGGCTGTAGACGGTGACCCTGCTGGCGGTCACCGTGACGGGGCGGTCCCAGATCCGCGTGTAGACGAACGAGTCGGGGCCCGAGTGTTCGAGGAAGTCGACGAGGGCGTCCATGTCGACCCAGTCGTTCACCCGCGTGTCGGTCCGGTCGACGGCGACGCCCGTCGTCGCGAACGCGTCGACGATAGCCGTCAACATCGAATCCCCGTCGTCGACAGCGAGCGAGACCAGCACGTCTCGTCCATCGTCCTCGAGGGGAGTGTCGACCATCTCACCGTCGAGATGTGCACGCGCCGGGATTATGTCCTCTCCCCAACTAGTTGGGTGTCCAGACCGGCCGGTCCTACTCCATCTCCGACAGCGAGACGAAGGCGTCACCGCGCGCGAGCACCCACCGGGTCCTGATCTCGGACTCGTCGGCGTCGCGGCGGAAGATGGTGCACTCGTCCGGGAGGTGCTCGTGTTCCTCCACGTAGGCGGTCAGTGTCTCGCGGACGTCGAGCACACCGTCGGGGCCGTCTTCGTTCGCGGGGGAGTCGTCGGCGGTCGATATGTCGCTCATGGAATCAATCGGAGGCGTCCTGCCTCGACGTTCGTGGCTTGGTCAGGCCGACCGATATATCCGTCCCTTCATTCTTGACCGATGGGAATCACCGGACGGCCCGGGTCGAATCGGGGGGATTCGAGTCCATTACGTGGCTCGTAATAACGGGTCCGGCGACGGTCGGTCGCGTATGCCACCAGCCCTCGGATCGGTCCCCAGTCTGACCTCCCGCCCGTCGACGAGTCCGTCGCCGTCGGAGTCGGGTTTCAGCGGATCGCTCCCGAGTGCGACCTCGCGGCCGTCCGTCAGTCCGTCGTCGTCGCTGTCGTCGTCCTTCGGGTCCGTCGAGTAGACGTGCACCTCCTCGCCGTCGTCCAGTCCGTCCCCGTCCGTGTCTGCGACCGTCGGGCGGGTTCCGTACTTGTGGAGTTCCGCCCCGTCGTCGAGGTTGTCACCGTCGGAGTCCCGCCGAGTCGGATCTGTCGCGCCGTCCACCTCCTCGGCGTCGTTGAGGCCGTCGCTGTCGGTGTCGTTCGTCCGCGGATTCGTCCCGTACTCGTGGACCTCGGTCCCGTCCATCAGACCGTCGGTGTCGGTGTCCTTCCGGCCGATGCCCGTCCCGGCCTGCACCTCGCGCTCGTTGGACAGTTGGTCGGCGTCGTAGTCCCCCGACCGAGTGATGACGACGACGGAGCGGTTCACCCGGTCGGTCCGGTTGCCTTCGTCGGAGGTGTCGTCTATCGTCACTGCCAGTTCGTAGGGCCCGGTCGCGTTCTTCGCCCACGTGGAGACGTTGAACTCCTCGGTGAACCTGTGCCCGACCGGTTTGCCGTAGGGGGTCGCGCGGTCGTGGCAGGCGATTCTCTCGGCCGACTTGGCGTCGTCGGGCGTCGTCCACACGCAGATCTGCATTCCGGTGGCGTTCCGCGGCGTGACGTCGACGCTGACCCGGTCGGTCTCTGACTGCCAGAGGAACGTCCGCCCGTCGGGGTGGCTGGCCACGCTCCGGTTCCCGAACTGCACGTCCCCGAGCGTCGGACCGTCGGCAGCGACTGCCGTGCCCATTAGCGCACTGCCGAGGACCACGGCGAGAATCGCGAGAACGAACGCGCGGCCGAGCGCCCGGCCGAGAAACTCACGGTCGACCTGCCACTGTCCCGCCTCCGTCATCGTCTTTCCACTGGGTCCGTCGGGCTTCGCTCGCCCCCGACCGGTACTCTCTCCATCCGCTGGTTTCTTCGGCATTCCGTGGTTAATTAACTGTCGCCCAAACGATTGGGGTATCCGCCTGCGGACTGCTCAGCTATCGACCGACTGCTCGATTGTCAGCTTCGCGAACGTGAGCATCGAGAACATGATCAGGATGAGGACGCTCGCGGCGAAGCTGGAGACGAGCTGGAAGACGGTCAGGTCCAGGGCGGTCCCGACGAGGAGGACGGTCCCGACCAGCGACACGCCCAGATACCGCCGCTCCCACGTGGCCTCCCCCGACCGGTCGGGCGTGGGAGCGCTGTCCACGTCCACGTACGTGGCGACGTGGTCGAGGAGTGGGGTGGGGTCGACGATGCCGCGGGGCTTGTTGTACTCGATGACGCCGGCGTCTTCGAGGGTTTCGAGGTGGGACTGGTAGAGGGCGATGTAGACGCGCTGGCGCTGGGTGGAGGTGAGCGCTTCGAGGGTGGTGTCGTGCTCCCAGGCGGCGACCTGTTCGGCGACGTCGCGCATCTCGACGGGGCCCTCGCGCCCGCGGAGGTACCGGACGACCGCGCGTCGGCGGTAGTTCTGCAGCAGGTGGAACAGGTCGTCCTCCACGAGCGTCGCTCTCTCGTCCCCCGTGCCGTCTGTCGGATCCGCTGCCGACGATTCGTCTGCTGGCACCTCCTGCTGCCCCGTCGTGGTTCCCGTCGTCGCGTTCATGGTCCTGGAGTAGACCGACGCATGTTCGCCCAATCAACTAACTGCCCAACTGATTGGGCACTCTCGTCCGGGTCGCGCGTCGACCCGACCGAACCCCACGCCGTCGGTCGGATCGGGACGGACCACGCACCGCGTCCCGACGCCGGAGCCCCGGGGCGTCGGTTCACGGGGCGGGTTACCGGATCGGTAACGCCGGCATACGCTGCAGATAATAATGCGGTCGGTCGCCCCATCCGAGGACACCGATGTCACAGCCGAACCTCGATTACACGGACGGTGCCGACGAGACGCCCGCGGACTACCCCACGACCGCTGCCGCGATGGAGCGGGCCGTCGCGGTGACCCGCCGGGCCCTCGACGCGTACGACGACCCGGCGATGATGTGGACCGGGGGGAAGGACTCGACGCTCACGCTGTACTTCGTCATGGAGGTGGCTCGGAAGTACGATTACGACGTCCCACCGGCGGTGTTCCTCGACCACTACCAGCACTTCGACGACGTGCTGTCGTTCGTGGAGCGGTGGGCGGACGAGTGGGAACTGGACGTGCTGTACGCGCGCAAAGAGGACGTAGGGCGACTCGCGGAGGACCCCGGCGAGGACATCCCCGTCGCGGACCTGAACGACCGCAACCGGGCCGAGGTCCGCGAGAAACTGGAGTACGAGGACGAGACGTTCCCGTTCCTGTTGGACACCTACGTGGGCAACCACCTGCTGAAGACGGTGGCGCTCAACGACGCCCTCGAGGAACACGGCATCGACGGCGTCTTCTCGGGCGTGCGCTGGGACGAACAGGAGGCCCGCGCGGACGAGACGTTCTTCTCGCCCCGGCACGACACCGCGAAGTATCCGCCCCACGACCGGGTTCACCCCATCCTCCAGTTCACCGAGGCCGACGTCTGGGACGTCACGTGGAACCACCTCGTCCCGGACACCGTTCCGGCCTGGCCCGACGACGGCTACGTCCCGCAGGACTACGACGACCTGCCCGGTGGGCTCTCCCCCGTCGACGTCCCCGTCTCGCCCAAGTACTTCGAGGGGTTCCGCTCGCTCGGCAGCGAGGTCAGCACGGACCGCGCGGACCCGGAACCGGCGTGGCTGCAGGACCTCGAGGGGACGACCGAGCGCGCGGGCCGCGCCCAGGACAAGGAGGACCTCATGGATCGGTTGCGCGACCTCGGCTACATGTGACGGCGACGGCGGGTCGGAGAACGCGGCCGGGTGGACTGATTCGAGTGCGGTGGGGGACGTGGGGTGGAACTGTCGAGTCCCCGCACCGTGACCGGCGTTCGACCGCCGGTCTGCGGCCGCGATGGCTCGCGCGGTTCGAGTGCCCAGTCAGCGGACGTCTCGACGACGTCCAGACCCGGCTACTCGTGGTCTCTACCTTATTATGAGGAGGCTAAGCGACGGAGACGTCCCGTCCGTCGCCCGAGACCCAAACTGTTTGGGGGTTCGACGTTTGCGTCTCCGACCCCCCGTGGCTGTATGTACGAGCGCACGACCGACCGTGGCGCTGCCGACGCTCCGGACGGGCACTCGCGACTGTCCGCCGCTCTCTCGACTCCCCGACTACTGGTCGTGGCCGACGCGCTCCGGGAGCGCGGGTGGCGGGCCAGGGCCGCCGACCTGGCCGACGTCGTCGCAGACCGGTCGACGGACGCCGCTCCCGAGGACGTCCACGTCGGCCTCCACCACCGGGACCTGCCGGTCCTGGAGCGGGCGGCCGTCGTGGACTTCGATCACCGAACCGGCACCGTCTCTCCCGGACCCGACGCGGAGCGGTTCGAACGGTTCCTCGACGCCGTACTCGAGTCGGGGGCGCCGGACTCGCGCCGGACCTGACGGGCCGGCGCGGAGAAAATGGACGGGACGGGGAACGGCCGCCACGTCGACGCGGCTGACACGGTCCAACGCGTCTCGCGTCCGGTGGGGCCGTACCGCGTGGCGGGGTCCGGTCCCCGGGACGTGGGGGCACGCCCGAGAGACCGGAGGGGCGGCACGGACGTTACTATCGAGGTGCTAACCGCCCGCCGACCCCGCCGGCGTGGCCCACCCTGGGGGTCGCGAGTGAGTTATCGGACGCATAATAAACCGCCGACGGGACGGACGCGTCTCCATGCAGACTGACCCCCGCCCGACCGACCGAGCGCCGCGGCGACCGTTCCGCCGTCCCCGTGTTCGTCGCCGACCGACGGCAGCACCGTCCGCCAGCCGAGTCGCGCCGTCGACCCCGCGATGACGCGGAACGTCGCCCTCGTCGTCCTCGACACCGTCCGCAAGGACTACTTCGACGAGTTCGCCCCGCGTCTCCGCGCCAGGTCGGACTGCTCGTTCGAGCAGTGCCGGGCGGTGAGTTCCTGGAGCGTCCCCAGTCACACCAGCATCTTCACCGGCCGCCTCCCCCACCAGCACGGCGTCCACGCGGAGGCGTTCGACGCGTCGTTCGACTTCGGGACGCTCGACGTCGACGACACGTTCTTCGGCGACCTGCCCGACCACACCGCGGTCGGCCTGAGTGCCAACTCCTACATCAACACGCACTTCGGCGTCGACGCCCTCTTCGAGGCGTTCCACGACTTCTCCATCGGGTCGCACACCGCGGAGTCGCTGTTCACCGAGGGACTGACCGTCCAGACGTACATGGACGAGACGGACGACCCGCGGGCGTGGCGGCGATACCTCGGGTTCCTCCGGGAATGCCGCGGTCACGACCACGTCGCCAAGAGCGTCGCCAACGGCGTCTGGGCGAAGGCCGGACCGAAGGTGAAGGCCCTCCCGGTCCCCGTCCCGGAACCGGTCGACGACGGCGCGGGCGTCATCACGGCGACGGCCGCGGACGCGGCGGCCGACGTCGACGAACCGGCCGTCTTCTTCCTGAACTACATGGACGCTCACACGCCCCTCCGGAACCTCCTCCAGCACGACCGGAGCATGCACTCGGTCCCGAACTCGTGGAGCTCGACCCAGATAGACAAGTGGGAACTCAACGAGGACGGCCTCGCGACGGCGGCCTACACGCGGAACTACCGTGACGTCTACGCCGCCGCCGTCGACTACCTCGACCGGACGGCCGTCCGACTGGTCGACGACGTGCAGGCCGCGACCGACCGCGAGACGACGTTCGTGGTCGTCTCCGACCACGGCCACAACCTCGGCTACGAGGCCGACGACGGCCTGTTCCACCACACCGGCAGCATGAGCGAGGGGGTGATGCACACGCCCCTGGAGATCATCAACCCGCCCGACGGCTACCCGGAGACGGAGCCGCGGTTGTTCTCCCACCTCGAGTTGGGCCCGCTCCTGGTCGCCCTCGCCGAGGAGCGACCGCCCGAAGAGGCGTGGTTCCGCGAGCGCGTGCCCGCGGAGACGGTCGGCCTCCTCGGCGGCGACAACGCGACCTGGGGACGGGAGTTCTCGGACGAGCGGTCGGCCTGGTGGAACCGCATGATGCGCGTCGTCTACGAGGGGTCCCGGAAGCGCCAGTGGAACTCGCTGGGCGACGCCGTCGAGTACCGACTCGACCTCGAGCGCCCCTCGTGGCAGGAGCGAGTCGCGGCCGACGTGGCGGTGTCGGAGGCCGACCGGGCGCCGTTCGACGTGGACCTGGCGACCTACAAGCGCACCGTCTCCGACGAGACCCAGGACACGGACTTCGACGACGCCGTCGCCGACCAACTCGAACAGCTGGGGTACCTGTAGATGGTCGGGCTCTGCGGCGTCCTCGGGGACGGGGACCTGCCGGACGCGATGGCGTCGTGGACGCAGTGGCGCGACGACGAGACGCGCGTCGCCTGCGCCGACGAGCGGGTCGAGTTCGTCCTCTCGAATCACGCGTCGCTCGCCGGCGATCAGCCCGCCACGGCCGCCGACGGCGAGGTCCGCGTCTGGGTCTGGGGAGACGTCTACGGCCGCGTCACCGGGGACGGCTACGTCCCCCGGGACGGGCCGACCCACGGGAGCGCTCGCTACTGCGCCCGGCAGTACCGCGAGCGCGGCCTGGCGTTCGTCGAGGAGTTGAACGGCGACTTCCTCCTCGTCGTCCACGACCGGCGGTCACAGCGCCTCGCCTTCGTCACCGACCGCTGGGCGACCCACCCCCTCTACTACGCCCGGCCTGACGACGACTCGCTGGTGGTGACCTCGGCGCTCCAGTCGCTCTCCGCCCACCCGTCGGTCGACGTCACGTTCGACCGGGACCTGCTCTACGAGTACCTCGCTCTCCGTCGGGTGTTCGGCGTCGAGACGCCGCTCGTCGGGGTCGAGGAGTTCCCGCCCGCGTCGGTCGTCGAGGTGGACCTACACGACCTCTCGACGGAGGTCACGACGTACTGGCGCCCCCGCTACGACCCCGTTGACAGGCCGTTCTCGCACTTCGTCGACCGCCTCTCGTCGACGCTCCGTGACGTCTTCGCCGAGTGGACCGACGACGACCGGTCCTACGGCGTCCTGCTGAGCGGCGGTTCGGACTCCCGCCTCGTCCAGGCCGCCATCGACCAGCCGGTCGTCTCGTTCCACAACGCGGACTGGATGAGCCGGGAGGCGCGGGTCGCCCGGCGCGTCGCGGAGAGGTCCGGGGACGAGTTCCGCCTGTTGACGCGGTACGAGGACCACGAGGCGCGGTCGCTGGACGAGACGCCCCGCCTCTCGAGTTTCAGCGGCTGGTTCGACCAGGCGTACTTCACGGCGTTCGAGTCGGACATCGTGGAGGACGTGGACGTCCTCACCTCGGGACTGTTCGCGGACATGCTGTTCGCCGGCGGACCGCTGGCCACGCGGAGCCTCTCGCTGGGGTCGGTCGGCACCGTCTCGCTCCCGGCCCGGCGACCGATAGCGAGCGTCGACGACTACGTCTGCGAGAAACTCGAGGAGCGCAGGCCGCTTCCCTACTACGACGCCCCCCGACCGCTCCGGAAGGTGGTGTCCGACGCCATCACGCGGACCGAGGACGGGATAGCGAGCCACGGCGTCCGCTACGGGTCGCTCACCGACCTCGTGATGTACGGCGACTACTACCCGCTGGGAGCGGACACTGAGGCCATCTTCCCGCGGAGCCTCATGCAGATGTGCCCGTACCGGACCCCGTTCCTCGACGCCCGCATCTTCGACGTCCATCGCCGGATGCCGCGGCGCTACCTCCTCCGGCGGAACGTCATCGACGCGGCCGTCGAGCGAATCGCCCCGGACCTGGCGGCCATCCCGCACGCCCGCACCGGCGTCCCGCTGAAGTATCCGTTCCCCGTCGAGTTCCTCGGGACGCAGGTCCACGGATTCTATCGGAAACACGTCGCCCCCGACTCCACGCCGGCTCCCCACCTCGACCACAAGCCCTGGCCGAACCGCGAGGAACTCCTGCGCGCCCGTCCGTTCGCCGCGGACCGCCTCGGCGCGAAGGAGTCGACGCTGCGCCGACTCCCGTTCCTCGACGAGTCGGGCGCCTGGAAGACCTACGAGGCCCACGTGGACGGCGCGAACAACACGACGGCCCTCTACTCGCTGCTGACGTTCCTGGAGATGCCGCTGGTGGCCGACTACGACGGCGATTCGGGCCGGACAGCCACGCCGCAGTTCGGGCCCGCCTCGGACGGCGGCTCCGTCGGCACGACGGAGGACCCGTGATGAGCGCGACCAGCGACGCGGACGTCCGGAACGAGTACGGGAGGACCTCGATGAACAAGGAACTGTTCGGCGTCTTCGGACCGGCCGACGCGTTCGACCGCGTCCGCGACCGGGGGGAGTTCGACGCGGTGGTCGAGGGGCCGGCGGTCACCGTCGGCCTCCGGGCCCCGGGCCTCGACGTGCCCGGCCGGAGTTCGGTGTGGGCCGACCCGGGTCGGGCCTGCGTCCTGTTCGGCGAGGCGGTCCGGCCGTCCGGCCCCGGGGCGCCCGCCCGCCAGGTCCTCGACCGGTACGGCGAGGTGGGCGTCGACGCGTTCGCAGAACTGAACGGCTCCTACCTCGCCGTCGTCGACGTCGACGGCGCGGCGCGCGTGGTCACCGACCCGATCCGGTCCTGGGAGTGCTACTACGCGGACGTCGACGGCGTCCGGGTCTTCGGGACGGACGTCTCGGCCGTCCGTGGCCTTCTCGAGAACCCGACCGTCGACCGGATGGCCGTCCTCGAGATGCTCCACCTCGGAACCGTCCTCGGGGAGGCCACCCTCTTCGAGGAGGTCCGCCGGGTCCCCTTCGACGGCACGCTCACCGCGTCGGGCGTCGACTCGCTCTCCCGGTTCGTCTACGACCCGCGGGAGTTCGACCACGAGGGCCAACTCGCGGAGCGTCTCTCCCGGGCGATTCGTCGCCGCGACCACTACCCGGGACGACACGGCCTCCTACTCTCCGGCGGCCAGGACTCCCGGGTCTTCCTCTCGACGCTGCCCGGCGTCGAGACGACCTACACGATCGGCCGCCCGGACTCGCGGGAGGTGCGCGTCGCCAGACGAGTCGCCGCCCAGTACGGCGCGGCCCACCGGGCGCTCGAACCCGGGAGTCGGTACCTCTACCCGAGTGACGAGAAGGTCCTCTACGGACAGGGCGTCAAGGAGGCGCTGCACATCCACCACGCCGGGTACGACGACGAACTCGACGCGGACGTGATGTACCACGGCCTGCTGTTCGACACCCTGTTCAAGGGCTACTTCCTGGAGCGAGACGGTCTCTCGGTCTTCGGATCCCAGCTCCCCTCGGACTCGCTGGCGTCGGACCCCGACCCCGTCCCGTCGCTGCTCGACACGCTCGGATTTCTCCCGGACGGGAGCCGACGGCTGGCGGACGCGGTGACGCCCCTCTTCGAGGACGCGGGGGTCGACGTGGACCTGACGCTCCCCGCGCCCCGGGCGTTCCTCAGAGAGCGGATGGAGGCCGAACTGGAGACGTGCTGGGAGCGGGCCGACTCGGCGCACAACGCGACGGACCTCCTCGTCATCAAGAACCAGCCCGTGCTGCCGTTCCGGACCCACCTCGCCGACAACTACTTCGAGGCGTTCGTCGCGGCGGACGCGGACCTCCTCGCCTGGCACCTCGCCACGCCGCCCGCCGAGCGGAACGGCACCACCTTCCGCCGGGCGCTGACCCGTCTCGACGACGACATTCTCCGCTACCGGCCGCCCAGCCAGCCCCACGCGTCGACCCGCCTCAACCAGCTCGAGCGCTTCGTCCGCCGGAAGGTCCCGTTCGTCGAGCGGTTCGAACCCGCGTGGCCCGACCGGCAGGACCTCTACGAGGAGACGCGACTGGCCGAGCGGCTCTTCCCGGAACACGGGGCCGTCCACGAGTTGCCCGCGCGCCAGCAACTGCGCGTCAACGACGTCAGGTGGTGGCTCTCGTAGCCGGGCCACCCGGCGTCGGGTCGGTGGCGCGGCCGTCGCGGGGTGGGTCCGCACGCCGTTCCCGTCGCGGCGTCGAGAACGAAACTTTAGTCAGGCTGGTTTGTGAACCAACGTCGAGATGAGCGACGACAATGCGGGTTCCGGCACGACCGACGTTGGGGGGTCGGGTGGCGACGTCGAGACGGAACTCTCGCGGGACATGAGCCTCTTCGACATCACGTTCATCGGCGTCGGGGCGATGATCGGCGCCGGCGTGTTCGCCCTGACCGGGTTCGCGGCCGGACTGGCGGGCCCGGCCCTCACGCTCGCCTTCCTGCTCAACGGCTTCGTGGCCCTGTTCACGGCCGTCTCCTACGCCGAACTCGGCGCGGCGTTCCCCGAGGCCGGCGGCGGCTACCTCTGGGTGAAGGAAGCCCTCGTCGACCCCAACGGCTTCTACGCGGGGTGGATGTCCTGGTTCGCCCACGCCGTCGCCTGTTCGCTGTACGCCGTCACCTTCGGCGTGTTCCTCACCGAGTTCCTCATCTACGGAACGTCGCTCACCCACGAGTTCCTCCTGTTCGGCGTCCTCACGCCCGGCCTCCTCGAGAAGGTCCTCGCGGTATTGATGGTGGCCCTGTTCGCGTACATCAACTTCCGCGGGGCCGAGGAGACCGGCAAGGCCGGCGTGGTCGTCACCGGCATCAAGGTGGTCATCCTCGGCGTCTTCGTCGCCTTCGGCATCCTGGCGACGCTGAACACCCCCCAGTGGCCTCAGAAGTTCCTCGGTCACCCCGGGTTCGCGCCGAACGGCGTCATCGGCATCATCGGCGCGATGGGGTTCACCTACATCGCGTTCGAGGGCTACGAGATCATCGTCCAGTCGGGCGAAGAGGTCGTCAATCCCGGCGAGAACGTCCCGAAGGCCGTCTTCTACTCGATGGCCATCGTGGTCCCCATCTACATCCTCGTCGCCTTCGCCGCCATCGGGGGCATCTCGGTGGTGCCCGAACTCGCGACCCGGGCCGGCGTCGCCGCGGACGCCCCGACCTGGCGCCTGCTCGGCAACCTGGGCGAACTCGGCATCATCGAGGCCGCCGGCCAGTTCGTCCCCTACGGCGTCCCCCTGCTCCTGTTGGCCGGCCTGACCGCCACGATGAGCGCCCTGAACGCGACCGTCTACTCCTCCTCCCGGGTGTCCTTCGCGATGGGTCGGGACCGGGCGCTCCCGAAACTGTTCTCCGCCATCCACGACGAGAAGCGCACCCCCCACCTCGCGATATTCCTCTCGGCGATACTCATCGCCGTCATGGCCATCACCCTGCCCATCGAGGCGGTGGCCGCGTCGGCGGACATCATGTTCATCCTGCTGTTCGTGCAGGTGAACTGGACGGTCATAAAGATGCGGAAGACCCACCCGGACCTCCCCAGGACGTTCGAGGTGCCGTACATGCCGTGGCCCCCGCTGGTCGGCATCGTCCTCCAGTTCCTGCTCACGCCGTTCCTCCTCTCCGCGCTCGGCATGCAGGTGGGACTCGGCCCAGAGTCACACGGGTTCATCGCCCTCCTGACCACCGTGGTCTGGATGGGTCTCGGCGTCGCGGTCTACTACGGCTACTCCGCCCCGCGCGAGGCCGAGAAACTCGAGGAGGAGACTCCGACGGTGGCGACCGAGCGCGCGCCCGCGCCGGAGCGGGCCGAGGCCGAGGAGCGCATCCTCGTCCCCATCGCCAACCCGGAGAGCGTCGAGCAACTGATGCGGACCGCCTTCGACATCGCGGCCGACCGGAACGCCGAGATCGTCGCGATGAGCGTCGTCACCGTGCCCCAGCAGACCCCGCTCTCGGAGGGGCGCCGGTTCGTCTCGCACGAGCGCGAGGTCATCGACGCCGCGCTGGACTTCGCCGAGGAGGAACGGCCGGACGTCCCGGTCAGCGGCACGATCCGCATCGGTCACGACGTCGCGAAGGCCATCCTGAACACGGTCGAACAGGCCGACGTCGACCTCGTCCTCCTGGGTTGGCGGGGTCGCAGTCGCCGCCGCGACGTCGCCCTCGGAAGCAACGTCGACCAGGTGGTCACCGGAGCCCGGTGTGACGTCCTCGTCGAGCGGATGGGGCCGGCCGAGAAGGTCGAGTCCATCCTCGTCCCGACGGCTGGCGGCCCCCACGCGGCGTTCGCCGCGGAGATCGCGCGCGCCATCGCCCTGCCGAACGAGGCCCGCGTCGACGTCCTCCACGTCGCCGACGCCGAGGAGGGCGGCGCGGAGCGCTCCGAGAAGATCCTCGCCCGGACCGTCGACCTCCTCGACGACGACGTCCAGGTGACCACGCAGTCGGTCGTGAGCGACGACGTGGTCGACGAAATCGTGGAGCGCTCGCGGGACTACGACCTGACGATCATCGGGTCCTCGCGTGAGAGTCTGCTGCAGCAACTCGTCTTCGGGGCCATCCCCGAGGCGGTCGGACGGCGGGCGAAGAGCACGGTCATCATGGCAAAGCGGGACCTGGGCATCACCTCCCGCGTGACCCGGTGGTTCCGGGGCTACCGGCGGCGCTGACGGCCGATTCGACGGCTGGACGACAAGGGCTTTCGCCCGGCGTCGACTACGCTACGACGTGAACGAACCGGTCGACCCCGACGCGATACGGTGGCTGTTGAGTTTCGCCATCTTCCTCGTCGGGGCGGCGCTCAGCGTCGTGAGCTACTTCGGGTGGCGGCGCGAACGCGACCGGAAACTCGTCCTCGTGACCGTCGCGTACGCGCTGTTCGCCCTGCGGGGCCTCGCGACGGTGACCGGCGGCGCCGTCGAATCGACCGTCGAACTGCCCGGGATGCATCCGTCGCTGCTCGTCGTCGCCGTCGTGGTGTTCAACCACCTGTCTGCACTGCTCGTCCTCGTCGGACTGGTTCTCTTCTTCGTCGCGCTCACCCGCTCGTAGGTGCTCGATGCCCGAGACAGACCTCCAACTGGAGTCCCGTCGAGACATCTACCAGGAGGTGCGACGGGCGCCGGGCACGCACTTCCGGGGCCTCCTCCGCGAACTCGACTACGCCAAGGGGACCGTCCAGTACCACCTCCGGTGGCTGGTGGCCAGGGGCCTCGTCGAGTCCGAGTCCGACGGCGAGTACACCCGCTACTACCCGGCCCGGGAGTTCGAACCGGCGGACAAGGCGACGCTCTCGGCCCTCCGGCGGACCTACTCGCGCGAGGTGCTCGCCCACCTCGCCGCCGACGGGCCCCTGACGACGACCGACCTCGCCGAGCGACTGGGCAAGTCGGCGTCGACCGTCTCCTGGCACCTCTCACGGCTGCACGACGCCGGCCTCGTGGCGAAGCGTCGCGACGGGCGGTCCGTCGAGTACACCCTCGCCGACCGGGAGCGGGTCGCCACGCTGTACGCCACCTACGAGGAGAGCTTCACCGACCGCCTGCTCGACAACCTGGTCGACGTCTGGAACGCCTGACCTCAGTCCCGCGTGGCCGACCCGACGTACCGCCGGAGGGCCGTCCCGAGGCCGTAGAGGAGCGTCACGAGGAGGGCCGCCGCGACGAGGGCCAGCGACCAGAGCGCGAGCCGTTCGGTCAGGCCCACGAGGTCGGTGCCGACGGCGACGGCGTGGGCGACGCCGACGCCGAACCCCACGTACGCGAGCGCGTGAACCAGCGACGGGTCCGAGAAGCGCCACGGCGCGAGGAAGCTCGCAACGGCGACGAGGACGGCCACCAGCGAGAGGACGCCGAGCGCGACGCCCGCGGCGAAGAACCACCCGGGGTAGCCGGGGGCCGGGGCGGCCCCGGCGGCCACCAGCGCCACGTCCGCCGTGCCGACGACGGCGTGCATCGCCGCGACGATGAGCGCGAAGGCCGACAGCTTCAGGTGATACCGGGTCGCGAGACGGTGGGCCACCGCGGGTCGGGGGGCCCGGACGAACACGCCGGTCATGACCGCCGCCCACAGCGACGGGAGCGTCACGAGTGCCGTGCCGCGGTCGAGATACCAGAGGGACGTGACCGCAAGCCCGGTCACGTCAGGACGCCCCCGTCCGCTCGACGACGGTCACGTGGCGGGCCCCGGTTCGCGAGCGCCCGTCGGCGTCGCCGTCGTCGTCCCCGGTCCCCGAGTCGGCGTCGCGGTGTGCCGTCGTCGTCCGGGCGGCGTCCCGGTCGGCCGCTCGCTCGCGCCCCGCGCTCGAGGGCCCGCTCGCGTGCTGGCCGTCCGTGACGACGTGTGCGGGGGTCGTGGCGGCGCGGAACGCCGCGACGTTCGTCACGAGGGCCATCGACGCCGCGACGACGAGGACGGCCGCCAGCGCCCGGAGCAGGTCACGCGACGTGCGCATCGAACCCCCCCGTCCGATGGAAGACGCCGTCGTGGACGAGAAACGCCTCCGCGCCGTCCCACCCCTCGACCAACTCGATGGCCGCCTCGGGGTGGAGGGCGGCGCAGGTCGTCGCGAGCACGTCCGCCTCCGTGCAGTCCCGCCGGGCGAGAACCGTCACGAGGGCGTTCCGGGCGCCGACGGCCCCCTCGGCCGGTCGGTAGATGTGGTCGACGCCCTTCCGCTGGCGGCGGTAGGACCCGGAGGTGGCGACGTGCCAGTCCGTGTCGAGGACGCGGAGCGAGTCCCCGCCCCACGGGTTCTCGACGGCGACGCCGCCACCTGTCGGGCCGGCGATGTCGCCGCCGCCGTTGACGTATCCGCGGCGGGCCGGGCCGTCGAGGGCCTCGTGGGCCCGGTCGACGATGTAGCCCTTGGCGATGCCGTTCAGGTCCAGCGGTCGGGTGGCACGGACGGTGTCGTCCTCGACGTCGACGCTGGCCGCCTCGCCCACCGCTCCGGGAGCGCCCCCCTCACCGTCGATGAACCGCTTGACGTCGCGCTCGTCGGCGCCGTGACGGACGCTGAAGACGCCCTCCGTCCGGCGCTCGTACTCCCGGGCGCGGCGGACGAGGGTCGCCACGTGCCGGTTGGTTACCTCGCCCTCGCGTGCCAGCCTCGCGACGGCGCTCGACTCGTCGAACGCGTTCAGTTGCGCCTCGAGGTCGCGGGCGACGGCGACCGCCGCCTCGACGGCCCCCGCGGCGCGGAGCCCCTCCGCGTGTACCTCGAAGTCGGTGTCGCAGCACTCGAAGGACCGCGACGCCGTGCCGACGGCGGCGTAGGCCCGCTCGAGGACGCTCACGGCGCGACACCCAGGAGGACGGCGACGGAGACGCTGCCGGCGAACCCGTACCACGCGTAGCGCACGGCCGTCCCGCCGTCGACGGGGTACTGGAGGCCCCGGAGCGTCGCGACGGCCGTGCCGGCGGTGCGGCGGACGGCGGTCGGTTCGGCGGCGACCTGCTCGTAGCGGCGCCGGTCGATGGGCCCGAGTTCCGACGGGTCGTGTGCGTCGTGGAGGTGGCGACGGTAGCCCCGCTCCCCCTCGACCGCGGCGCCACAGTGGTCACACTCGGTCTTCGTGCCGGGCATATCCCTCGCTACGCGTCTCGTGGGGTTATCCGTTCGCGTCCAGCGGTCGAATCGTCGTTCGACGGTCGAATCCGGGCCGGCCGGCGTGGGGGTCGCGTTCCGGTCTCGTTTCGGGGCGATGTCGGCGGGAAACCGTCAGTTCGGGGCGTCGAACGACGGGTCGAGCCGGTGGATTGCCTCGCCTGTCCGCGGATTTCCCCGTCCGGGGACGAACCGGTGCGATGTGCGGTCGGTTGCCCCATCGAGACCGCCGGGACGGCGCGCTCAGTCGCCCCCGGTGAACTGGGCCATCACGTCCCCGGTCATCCCCTGCCGGGAGAACACCGTGACGAGGTCGCCGGCGTGGATGGTCGTGTCGCCGCGCGGCGTGATGACGTCGCTGTCGCGTTCGATGGCCACGACGAGGACCTCCTCCCCGATGAACCCGCGGTCGCCCGCCTCTTCGAGGGTGACTTCGGCCAGCGGGGCGCCCTGGGTGACGGTTATCTCGAACACCTCCGCGCTGTCCGCGAGGTGCATGAAGTCCTTGACGGAGGGGCGCTGGACCGCGCGGACGAGGTACTCCGCGATGAGTCGCTGGGGGTTCTCGATGACGTTCGCGCCGATGCGCCGGAAGAGGTTCATGTGCTCGGGGTTCTGGACGACGGAGACGAGCGACGGGATCTCCAGTTCCTGTGCGAGCAACAGCACCATAATGTTCGTCGCGTCCTGGTCGGTCGTGGAGATGATGGCGTCGGCGCGCTCCGCGCCGGCGTCGACGAGCGTCTCCTTGACCGTCGCGTCGGCGTTGATGACGAGACAGTCGTGTTCCCGGCCGACGGCGTCCGCGACTGCGGGGTCGTGCTCGACGACGGCCACCTCGTTGTTCGACTGGGTCAACAGGTCGATGACGGGAGTGCCTATCTGGCCGGCGCCCACGACGATGGCGTACATGCGGACACGCTGTGGTGGCCCGCGCTCCGTTCTTACTCTTTCGCTATCGGTCCCACCAGTTGTGGGCCACGTTCGCGAGGAAGGTGACGAGGTAGAGGGTCGCCACCGCCTCCGAGACGGGCCTGCGCCCGACGACGGCGAGGGCGGCGATGACGAGGACGCCACCGACGAGGAGGGCGTCGAACAGCCTGTCGTCGGCGCCGGACTCGACGACGGCGGCGACGAGGGGCAGGTCTTCGGGGTTCACGCGTACATCCCACCCCGGTTGAAGATGGCGCGCAGCAGGACGAGCACCGGGATTATCTCGAGGCGGCCGATCCACATGTTGAACACGAGCATCACCTTCGCCACCAGCGGCATCGCCGCGCCGGTGATGCCCGCCGAGAGGCCCACGTTGCCCTGCGCGCTCGCCACCTCGAAGATGAGGTTCTCTAACGTGTACCCGTCGGGGCCGGTGTGGACGGCCGCGAGGAGGACGAACGTGCCGACGACGAGGAACACCGCCCAGAGGAAGGCGATGATGGCCGCCTCCTCGAACTCCTGGGCCGCCTCCGTCTCCGAGAGCGTCCGCCCGTTGATCTGGAAGTGTCTGACCGCGCTCTCGGGGTAGAAGACGCCGCGGATGCGGAACAGGATAGCCTTGACGAGCGTTATCCCGCGGATGAGTTTGATGCCGCCGACGGTCGACCCGGCCGCGCCCCCGACGACCATCCCCAGCGAGACGGTCAACTGGGCCTCCGGCGACCAGGACGACCCCAGCAACGGGACGGTCTGGAAGCCGGTGCAGGAGGCCGCCGAGACGAACTGGAAGGTGGCGTACCGGACGGCCGTGAGCACGTCGTCGTACGTGCCGTTCGCGAGCAACGCGAGCGTCAGCCCCGCCGCCCCGAGGCCGAAGAAGCCGAAGACC
This sequence comes from Halobacteriaceae archaeon, assembly GCA_042216675.1. Lineage (GTDB taxonomy): Archaea > Halobacteriota > Halobacteria > Halobacteriales > Halobacteriaceae > JBDGTS01. The sequence continues at coordinate 19,723 of JBDGTS010000052.1, forward strand.
CACCGCGTCTGGATGTCCGTGTAGAGGTTCCGAAGGTCGCCCTGCAGCATCAGGTAGTGGACGGGGAAGGCGATGCTGCCCAGCACCATCACCGGGATGAGGGCGGCGTCGATGACCGCGCTGTGATAGGACGCGATGCTCTGGTCGGTGACGCTGAACCCGCCCGTGGCGAGGCCGGTCATCGCGTGGTTGATGGCGTCCCAGAGCGGCATGCCCGCCAGCCACAGCAGGAGGATGGAGACGAAGGTGAAGAGGATGAAGATCCACCAGATGGTCCGGACCGTCGAGACGACGCTCGGGTGTATCTTCTCGGAGCGCGCCTCGGACTCGTAGAGGGTGAGCGACCCGCTGCCGGGGCGGGCCAGTATCGCCGTCGTGAGGACGATTACGCCGACGCCGCCGACCCACTCGATGAACGAGCGCCACCACTGCAGCGTCGCGGGGAGCCTGTTCTCGTGAGTCGACATCGTCAGCCCCGTCCCGGTGAACCCGCTCATCGACTCGAAGACGCCGTTGAGGGGGTGTCGGAAGGCCGCGAGCGTCTGCGTCATCGGGGGCGTGTGGACGACGGGGAGGCCCACCTGGACGGTCCAGGCGACGAGCAGGAACGGCAGCGAGCCGAAGAGCGCGACGAAGAACCACCCGGCAGCCGCGATCATCATCCCGTGGAGCTTTCCGGGGTCGGCGGCCTCCCGGAAGCGCACCGCGAGGCCGCGGCCGATGGCGAAGGGGACTGCGCCGGCGACCAGGAGCGCGGGGACGGCGTAGTACTCCCCCCAGACGAGCGGGACGACGAGCGAGACGAACATCATCCCCGAGAGCGCCTGGAGCATCCGCCCCAGGTCACGCGCGATGGTCGCCAACTGCCGTGCCATCCTAGGAGGGCACAGCCGGTGCGGTCGTATATAGCGTGCGGATTCGGTCCGCCCCCTCGTCGTCTCGCACGGAGACTGCGTCGTCCCGGACCGCTACAGGAACAGGACGAGCGGTGCCATGGCCACGAACCCGAGAGCCGCCCCGCCGGCCAGGAACCGCTTCGCCGCGCTCGCGTCGAGGCTCTCCCCGGCCTCCAGCCCTTCGGGCAGGACGTCCTCGGCGACGAGGAACAGCATCGCGCCGGCCGCGAGCCCGTAGCCGAACGGCAGGAACTCCTGTGCGAGCACCACGAAGTAGAACGCCGCGACGGCCCCGATCGGCTGGGGGATGCTGGTGAAGAAGGCGGCCCCCCACATCTCCCCGTTGCTCATCTTCCCCCGCATCGGGATGGCCGTCGCGATGCCCTCCGGGACGTTGTGGATGGCGAGTGCGAGCGTCATGACGACGGCGAGGACCGGAATCGCGAACCCCAGGACGTGGATGCCCTGGTCCGTCCGGAGGTGTGCGAACGAGACGCCGATGGCGATGCCCTCCGGGAACGAGTGGACGAGCAACACCACGAAGATGTTGAGCATCGTCGTCGCGTCCGCCTGCGCCATGTCCGCCGGTTCGTAGTTCATCCGGTGGACGATCCGGTGGGCCACCACGACCAGCAGTATTCCGGCGGCGAATCCGCCCGCCGTGAGGACGACGTCGCCCACGTTGACGAGTGCCTCGTAGAGGATGCCGAAGACGGACGCCGACGCCATCAACCCGCCCGCGAACCCCCACAGCGAGACGTCCACCCTGTCGTCGATGTCTTCGACGAAGAACAGCGGAACCGCGCCGAGGCTCGTGCCGAACGCGGCGACGAGACCCGCGACGAACACGAGGACGTACGCGTGCCAGTGGAGTGCAGCCATCAGTCTCGACCTGGCTTCCGGTTGGAACCCCCGATCCTTGTTAGTTACGGCAGAACTTTTGGCGTCCCAAAAAGGAGAGTTTCCATGGGGAGAACGATAGTTCGACGGATACCCCGGCGGCCGTCTATCGGTCAGGACGTCGGCGACGTCTGGACGCCGAGGGACTTCTGGATGATCTGTCGCGCGGCCATCGAGCAGAGGAAGTACCAGACGATCCAGGTCGGCATCGGGCCGAGCAGCGACTGCTGCCACGTGACGTGACCGGTGAACGGGAGCACCATCCCCGTCGCGCCGGCGAGGTGCCCCCCGCGCACCGCCCACCGGAGCCAGATGTAGACCGAGATGGTCAACAGCATGATCCAGACCATCGGCCTGAACTGCGCCTTCAACATCCCGAACTGGTCGGTCGCCGCGTCGAGTTGCTCCTCCTGGATGGCGTCCAGCGCCTCATCGTCTCCGCGCTCCTCTGCGGCCGCCTTGCGCTCTTTGAGGCGCTCCATCCGGTCCTGGTAGGCACGTATCACTTCCGTGTCCCGGAGTTTCGCCTGTAGTCCCACGGAGTAGACGCCGGTCACGATGGCGAGGACCACGACGACGGCATAGAACGGAAGCGCCGCGGACACCGGGTGGAGGACGGCGTCGTAGACGGGCCCGATGACGTTCCGGAGCCCCGCGTTTATCTCCCCGCCGACGAGGGCCAGCGATCCGACGGCCGCCAGTTTGTCGTACCACGCCCACTTCGTGGACGGGAGGTCGTCCTCTCCGTCCTGGCCCGCGACCGCCGCGTCGCCCGGTATCGCGTCCGGGTCGTCGGGCCCCGGCGGGTCGGTCGCCTCGTCGTCCCCCGGGGCATTCGACGCCTCGTCGGTCTCTCGACCGAGTTCGCGCTCCAGTCGCTCCGGGTCGGCCGGCCGGAAGCCCGACTCGCCTCCGACGAGCACGCCCGACTCGAGGAGGCGGCCCCACTCGGCGCCGGTCATCGCGTCCCGGACGTCGCTGTACTGCAGTTCGATCGCACCGCCGTCGGACCGCTCCAGGACCACCGCCAGCGCCTCCCGCGTGGCCGGGTCGTCGAGTAGCGGCGCTAACTGCTCTGCTGGCATGCCGGTGGGTGTGTCTCCGGGGGCCGACGGTATCAACTCTTCCGGTTCGGGACCCCCCTGACGGTCCGCTCACGTGACAACCCCCAACGGGGTTGCACCGCGGTCGAGTCGGACTGCGCGAACCGAACCCCTTAGGTCCACGCGTGATACAGGACAGACCATGGCACCGGCAGTCTCGGCGGAGGGCGTGTCGAAGCGATACGGCGACACCGTGGCCCTCGACGACGTGACACTGTCCGTCGACGCCGGAGACGTCTTCGCGCTCGTCGGTCCGAACGGGGCCGGCAAGACCACGCTCGTCCAGGTGCTGACCGGCACCACCGCGCCCGACGCCGGGTCCGTCTCGGTCCTGGGCACCCCGGCGTCCGACCTGGACCGGGAACGCGTCGGCGTCCTCCCGCAGTCCTTCTCCCCGCCGGACCGGCTGACCGCCCGGGAACTCCTCGAGTACTACGCCGGCCTCTACGACGACCCGCGGCCCGTCGACGACGTCCTCGCGGACGTGGGCCTCGTAGCGGACGACGACACGTGGTACGCGAACCTCTCTGGGGGCCAGCAGCGCCGCGTCTGCGTCGGCGTCGCCGTCGTGAACGAACCGGACGTCCTGTTCCTCGACGAGCCGACGACGGGCATCGACCCGGCGGGCCGTCAGGCGCTCTGGTCGCTGATCTCGGACCTCTCGGCCGGCGGGACCACCGTCTTCCTCACGACCCACTACATGGCCGAGGCGGAGGAACTTGCGGACCGCGTGGCGCTCCTCGACGACGGCGAACTCGCGGAGGTCGGCCCCCCGGGCGACCTGGTCGCGGCCTTCGGTGGCGGCACGCACCTCCGCGTCGAGACGGCCGCGTCGCCGGCGACCCTCGACGGCGTCGGGTTCGCGGTCGAGGCCACCGAGGACGGCCTCCGCGTCCCCGACGTCGCGGCGACGGACATCGGGGACGTCGTCGACGCCCTGGAGGCCGCGGGCGTCGAGTACGACGCCATCACGTGGACACAGCCGACCCTGGAGGACGTCTACCTGCGCCTGACGGACCACGGGACGGTCACCCGGTCGACCGACGCCGTCGCCGCGAGCGGGGGGGCCCGATGAGCGCCGTCACCCGCGTCGGCGCGGAGGCCGGCACCGCCTGGCGGTCGTTCCTTCGCCGGCGGACGGCCGTCTTCTTCACGTTCCTGTTCCCGCTCATCCTCGTCGCCATCTTCGGGGCCGTCGTCCAGACCAACCCGACCGGCGGCGGCCTGTTCGCCCGCCCGACGGGTTACTACGTGCCGGGCTACCTCGCCATCATCGTCCTGTTCACTCCGCTCTCCCGGGTTGGGAGTTCCATCGCTCGGTACCGCGACGGCAACCGCTTCGAGAAGCTGGCGACGACGCCGCTGCGTCGCGTCGAGTGGCTGGCGGCGCACACGCTCGTCAACACCGTCATCATCCTCCTGGCGGCGGCCGTCGTCCTCGCGGTCATCGTCGCGGGCCTCGGCGCCACGGTGACGCTCTCGTGGGTTCTCGTCCCCTTCGTCGTCCTCGCCGTCGTGGTCTTCTGCGGACTGGGCGCCCTCATCGGCCGCGTCGCGGAGTCCCAGGACGGCGTCGTCGCGGCGAGCAACGCCATCGCCCTCCCTCTCGTCTTCCTCTCCGAGACGTTCGTCTCCCCGGACCTGCTCCCGGCGTGGGTCCGGCCGGCGCTGAACCTCTCGCCACTGACCTACTTCGCTCGGGGCGTCCGGGCGGCCACCTACACCCACCAGTCGCCGTGGGCGGACCTCCTCGTCCTCGCGGGCCTGGCCGTCGTCTTCTTCGCCCTCGGCGCGTACGCCCTGCCGCGGGGCGAGTGAGCGGCCGCGCCGACCGTCGGCGGTCGTAATTGCTATAATCGATACCGACCCTCCCTCTCCCATGGGTCACGGTATGCGGCTGGACTACGGACTGTACGCGAAGCGCGGCCTCGCCCTGGGTATCGGCCTCCTCGTCGTCGGTCTCCTCGGGAACGCCCTCGGCCCCGTCGTCGTCGGGTCGCTCCCGGCCGTCGAGGAGACGGTGCTCTCGGACCTGATGGGTCTCGGCATCCTCGTCGGCTTCGCGTCCGTCTTCGGCTTCGGCATCCTGTTGCCCCTCACGGAGTGACCGGGAGCGCCCCGTCCCGGGGGCGGGCCGTCACCCGACCAGCGTCGCGTAGAGCAGCCAGACGTTCAGGACGACGATAGCACCGATGACGGCGCCCAGCACGCTCGTCGTGCTGGTGCGGTTGGTGAACGCGCCCATCAGCCCCTCCTCGCGCGTGAACCACAGGAGCGGTATCAGGACGAAGGGCAACTCGAAGCTGAGCGCCACCTGCGAGGCGACGAGCACGGACGTGGGGTCGAAGCCGGCGGCGACGACGGCCAGACTCGGGACCAGCGTGACAGACCGCCGGAGCCAGACGTTGACGTTCAGGTCGAGGAAGCCGTCCATGACCGTCTGCCCGGCCATCGTGGCGACCAGCGAGGAGGAGAGGCCGGCGGCGATGAGCGCGACGCCGAACGCCGCGCTGGCGCGGCCACCGAAGACGCCGTCGAGGGTGACGTAGGCCTCGCGGAGCGTCTCGATGCCCGTCCCCTGGAGGGCGGCGGCGGCGACGACCAACATCGCTCCGTTGACGAACATCGCGCCGAACAGCGCGAGCACGGTGTCGGCGCTCTCGAGGTGGAAGTGCCGGCGGTGGACGGCCTCGGTGTCGCCCTCGGTGGCGACGAGGCGGGAGCGGCGGTCCTGCACGATGTACGGGTGGAGGTAGACGCTGTGTGGCATCACCGTCGCCCCGAGGATGCCGATGCCGATGTACAGCGCGGAGGTGTTCGGGACCGTCGGCGAGAGTCCCCGCAGAATCTCGCCCGACGTCGGCCTGGCGAGGACCATCTCGAAGACGAACGCCAGCGCGATGACGCCGACCAGCGCCATGACGGTCAGTTCGATCCACCGGTAGCCCCGACGGTGGGCGGTCCGGACGCCGAGCAGGGCGAACGAACTCGCGCCGGCGAGCACCGCGCCCGCCCACAGCGGCAGGGCGAACAGCAGGCTGAACCCGATGGCCGCCCCGATTATCTCGGCCATGTCGGTCGCGATCATCGCGAGTTCGGCCGCGGCCCAGAGGACGACCACGACCGGCCGGGAGAACCGCTCCCGGCAGAGCTGTGCGACGCCCTTGCCCGTGGCGATGCCGAGTTTCGCGGCCACGACCTGGATGCCCATCGCCATCACGCTGGCGAGGACGATGATCCACAGCAGCGCCGGTCCGAACTTCGCGCCGGCGGAGATGTTCGTCGCCCAGTTCCCCGGGTCCATGTACGCCACGCTGATGATGAACCCCGGCCCGAGGTAGGAGAGGGCCTCCCGGACGCGTCGCCTCACCGCGGTCCACCCCCCGAAGTGCGGGGAACGCCATCGCCACGTGCGGGACCGGTCCCGTCCGGTCCGGTCCCCCGACGCACGTGGAAGGGATTGTCGAAGATAGAATTTCCACTCATCTAATTCGTGGTTTCACCTCGTCGAATATAGTCGTGTCGGCTGCGCGACCGCGGTCAGGACGGGGCGCTCGCGTCCGCGTCGCGGGACACCACCCGCCAGTCGGCCGGCGAGAGTTCGTTGCCGTCGACCGCGGCGTGTTCGGGGTAGGCGGTCAGGACGAGGTAGGGGGCCCGCCCGCGGAGGACCGCGACCAGGCGGCGGAGGTTCGACTCGGTCAGCGCCCCCAGGTCGTCGAGGAGGAGGACGGGAACGCGGTCCGCGACGTCGAACGCCGCGTGGCCGGCCAGGGCCGCGACGATGCCGAGGAGTTCGCGCTCGCCGTCGCTGAGGGAGGCGAGCCGCGTCTCCCGGCCGTCGCGAGCGACCACGAGGTCGAACGACCCGGTGAGGTGCGCGCCCTCGAAACCCGTGTCGAACGCTTCGAGGACGTCCGCGAGCGCTGCCGAGAACGCCTCGCGGGTCCGCCGCTCGACGCGGTCCTTCCGGGTCCGGAGATCCTCTATCTCCCCGGACAGGGCCTCGTACTGCTCCTGGAGGGCGTCCCGGTCGGCCGCGCGCGTCTCGGCCGCCTCGAGGTCCTCGCGGGCGTCCGCGAGTTCGGCTTCGGTGTACTTGATCTCGCTCTCCAGGTCGGTGACCCGTTCGTCGACCGTCTCGACGGTCTCCGCGAGCCCCGCTATCTCGTCGGTCAGCGTCTCGCGCTCCGCCCGGGCCGTCTCGAGGCTCTCCTCGGTCTCCGCGAGGCGGCGTTCGAGGTCGGCGATCCGGTCCTCGAGGTCCCGTTCGCGCCGGCGGGCGGCGCGGGCCGCCTCGCGTCTCTCCTCTAGCTCGTCGACCCGGTCGCGGACCTCCCTCTCCCGTCGCCGGTGCTCGTCGATCCGGTCCTCGAGTGCCGCGAGGCGCTCTTCGACGGTCTCGGTGCTCGCCTCGGCGCCACAGACCCAGCAGGTCACGTCGTCGGCGATCACCTCGCGCGAGACGTCCGTCAGCAACTCCAGTCGCCCCGCGTCGAGGACGCGCCGGTTCGCCTCGTAGACCGACTGGAGCAGTTCCCGGTCCCGCTCGACGTCCCGGAGGTCGGCGCGCCGGCGCTCAAGTTCGTCCGCCACGTCCTCGCCCGCGGGCACGTCGAGCGCGTCCAGTTCCTCGCGGGCCTCGGCGAGAGAGTCGCGGACGCTCTCGGCGGTCGCAGCCAGTCGTTCGATGCGCGAGTCGAGGCGGTCGCGTTCGGCCCGCCGGTCGCTCAGTCGGTCACGGGCCGGCCGTTCCCCTTCGGCGGCGTCCAGGTCCGCCCGACGCTCGCGCAGCGAAGCCAGGTCCGCCTCCAGCGAGGTCACCCGGCGCTGGAGGCGAGGCAGGCGCTCGGCGGCGTCCTCGGCCCGGTCGAGTTCCGCCTCGACTCGGTCGCGCTCCGCGCGGCGGTCCGCGATGCGCTCGTCGATGTTCTCGAAGTCCAGCGGTCGGGTCAGCACCGCCGCGAGGTTCCGCCCGTCCCGGACGGCGGCACGCACGTCGTTGCTCTCGCCGAGGACTGCGAACAGCGACGCACAGACGCGGTCGTACTCGTCGTCGAGGTAGGGCGTCCCGGCGCTCCGAACCGCCCCGTCTGAGCGCGTCAGGTCGACGGCGTACTCCGCCTCGTCCGTCCGGAGCGACACCCGACCGCGCTCCTGCCCCTCGGTCAAGCGGGCGTCCGTCCCCAGCACGGCCTCGATGCCCGCGAGGAAACTGGACTTGCCCTGCCAGTTGCTCGCGCGGACGACGTTCACGCCCGGTTCGACCGCCGCCTCCGCCCGGCGGATGCCGGCGACGTTCTCGATGGCGAGTCGCCAGGTCATCTCAGAGCGCCGTGCCGACCCCGACGTCGAGGAGTGCCGGCGACTCGAGGAGGGCGGCGGACGCCAGTCGGGCCACGCCCGCCGCGAGTGCAGCGCCCCCCAGTCCGTTCGTCAGGCGCTCGCGGGCCCGCTCGCGGCCACCCTCGTCGCGGTCCTCGCTCTCGACGGTGGTCGACTCCGCGTGCGTCTCGCAGACGTATCCCCGCTCGAGGGCGTCCTCGAAGGGCACGCGGACGGCACACTCCGGGCAGCCCAGTTTGACCTGCACGTCGACCCGGCTCCGCTCGGCGTCGGGGAGGCGACCCTTGCTCGCGAGCGAGGAGAGGACCGAGCGCGTCATCTCCTCGGCGCGCCGGCGGGCCATCCGAACCGTGTTGTGCTCCCAGTCGGTCGACGCGGACCGGGTCCCCTTCTCCGCGTCGAGGCAGTCCTTGAGGTGGTGGCGCATCGTCGACCACGAGACCAGTTCGTCGGCCAGGTCGTCGACGTCGAGGCCGTCCGCGGCGAGGTCGGCGGCGAGTTCGTCCCGGTCGACGCCGTCGTCGCCGGTGATGACTTCGTACTCTCGGTCGAGGTGGACGCCCGCGTCGCGGCCGGCCGCCTCGTAGCGCCGGCGCAGCACGCGCTTGTTGAACCACTCGGTCAGCGTCTTGTACCCGTCGGCGGCCCGGCCGTCCGCCCCGGTCCACCGCGCCACCAGGTACTCGTCGACCGCGTCGTACCCGGGGTCGGGCACGGTGAGCGAGTGGCGTTCGACGAGTGAGTCGACCTTGCAGCCCATCGTGGATTCTACGTCGTCGTTGTGCGCGGCCGACCATAAGCGTGACCGTGCCGGCCGGCGGAATCGAGCGCGTTCGCGGCTCAGCCCCGGCGCGGGACCCAGTACACCGAGAGGACGACGGCCCAGATGACCGCCACCGTCACGAGGACGTGCGGGTTCGTCTCGTGGAGGTGCCAGAACAGGGCCAGGAGGGTCGCGCCCGACCCGAGGGCCCCCACGGCCGGCACGACCGCGGTCAGGACGCCGTCGCCCCGCCGGGTGAACGCGAGCAGACTCACGCTCCCGAAGATGGTGGTGAAGGCGCCCGACGCGAAGGAGGTGATGCTGTTGAGGTTGCCGTAGACGGTGAAGATGCCCGTCAGCACCCCGAGGACGAGGATAGTCTTGACCGGCGGGCCCCCGCTCTCGTCCTCGCCCGTCGAGCGGTGGTGTCGGGTCGGCGTCGAGTGGGCCGACAGGCCGCTCCCACCGTCGGTGCCCACCGCGCGCGATCCCTGCCGGTGGTCCCCGCTGGTCGCCGCGTTGCTCATCTGATCGGCCAAGCGGGCGGCGCTGAACAGTGTCGCGTTGAGCGCGCTCGCGGTCGAGATGACCGCCGCCACGGCGATGAGGGTGAACCCGAGCGGCCCGAAGAACGGGCGCGCGGCGACGGCCAGCGCCGTCTCGGCGTGCTGTTTGATGACCGACGCGGAGACGAGGTTCGTCGTCACCACCGCCACGAGGACGTACAGCGCCGTCGTGCCGACGACGGACACGTAGATGGCCTTGCGGACCGTCTCGCGGGGATTCTCGATGCTGTCCTGATCGAACAGCAGCAGTTCCCACCCCTCGAAGGCGACGAAGGCGATTGCGGCCGTGGTGAGCGCCCCGACGTCGAGTGCCCCGACGCCGCTCGCGAGTTCGCCGTGGGTCGCTCCGAAGTAGATTCCCCCGACGCTGAACGCGAGCAGAATGGCGACCTTGGACGCGACGAGAGCGTCCTCGGTCCGTCCCGAGGCCCGCGCGCCGAGGAGGTTCAGGCCGCCGAAGCCGGCCACGGCGGCGACCGAGAACAGGGGCCGGACGGGGACCCCCGCCACCGCGTGCAGGCCGACGAGTTCCGCGAGGTAGCTCCCGAACGCGTAGGCGTACATCGCCATCGTCCCGACGTAGCCGAACGTGAGCAGCCACCCCGCCATCCCGGCGAACCGGCTGTCGCCCGTGAGTTCCTCGATCTGACCCAGCGGACTCCGGTCGCGCTCACAGAGGTCGTTGAGGCGGACGAACGAGTAGCCCGCACAGAGCGCGACGACCCCGGAGAGCGTGAACGCGATCCAGGCGGCCGTGCCGGCGCCCGCCGCGACGACCCCGAGGACCGCGAAGATGCCGCCACCGACCATGCCGCCGACGGCGATCGACACCGACTCGTAGAGTCCGATCTTCTCGCCCATGCCCTATCGCGGGCTCCCATGCCGTTCAAACCTCCGGCCGGACACGGTTGGCGGACCCCAAATTCCGGTCCGGGAACCGGGTCAGTCCGCGGACGTCCCGTTGGCCGCGATCTTCTGGAGGTCCTGGTGTGGGGCCTGGTCGTAGGCCGCGATGACGTCGGTCCGGGTCACCATCCCCACTATCTCGCCGTTCGAGGCGACGATGGGGACGCGACCGATGTCGGCGCCGACCATCCGGTCGACCAGCGTGAGGAGGTTGGTGTGCGGGGAGGCGGTCACGACCTCGGTGACGCCGATCGTCTCGACCGGCGTCTCCGGCGTGATCTCGCGCTCCTCGCTCTCGGCCTCGACGACGAGGTTCCCTCCGTTGGTCGCGAGGTCCGCCCCGTCGCTCTCGTCGGCGCCGGGGATGGTCAGCACGCTCTCGAGGTCCGAGCGGACGAGGATGCCGGCGACGTGCCCGTCCTCGTCGACGATGGGCAGGCCGCGGTGGGAGGTGCGCTGGAAGACGCCGAGGGCGTCCTCGATCGGCGTTCCCGTGCGGATGGTGTCGACGTTCGTGGTCATGACGTCCTTGGCCGTGAGGTCCTCCAGGCCCCCGATGCGGCGCTCCTGGACGGTCATGCCCTTGTCGCGGAGCTTCTCGGTGTAGATGGTCCCGCCGTTGAGCAGGAACTGGGCCACCTCGCTGCCGACCACCGTGACCACGAGCAGCGGCAGGATGATGGTGTACTGCCCGGTCAACTCGAAGATGATGAGCGTCGCCGTCAGGGGCGCGCTCGCGGCGGCGGCGAACACGCCCGCCGTGCCGACCAGCGCGTAGGCCCCGGCGCCGGCGACGCCCGCGAACACCCCGTTGACGACGACGCCGAAGGCCCCGCCGACCATCGCGCCGACGAACAGCGACGGCGAGAACACCCCGCCGGAACTGCCGCTGCCGACCGAGAGCGAGAACCCGACCGCCTTCATCAGGGCCAGCGTCACGAGGATGGCGAGGGTCAACTCGCCGGCGATGCCCGAGTGGATGGTGCCGTAGCCGACGCCGAACAGCCAGGTCGCGCTCTGGTGGCCGTCGGCGCCCAGCGTGGTGGCGGCGACGAGTACCGAGAGGCCCAGCAGCGCCCCGCCGATGGTGGGCTTGACGTAGCCCGGCAAGTCGAGGCGGTGGAGGAAGAGGTGCTCCGTGGCGTAGAGCAGTTTGACGACGCCGGCGCCGACGAACGCGACGACGACGCCCATCAGGATGTAGAGCGGGAACTCCAGCGCGGGGTTGACGAGCTGGTAGTGGACCGGCACGAGGAACTCGTGGACCCCCGGCGCCGCGGTGAACCCGAGGATAGAGCGCGCGACGGCCGTCGCCGTCACCGCGCTCAGTACGACCACGATGACGTTCTGGAGGTAGTACTCCGCGAGGAGTATCTCCAGCGCGAACATCACGCCCGCGATCGGCGTGTTGAACGTCGCGGCGATGCCGCCGCCCGCCCCCGCGGCGACCAGCGTCCGGGTGTACCGCGAGTCCACGAACTTCCCGAAGTACGACCCCGCCGCGCTCCCGATCTGGACGATGGGGCCCTCGCGGCCGAGGGAGGCGCCGCTCCCGATGGCGATGCTCGACGCGAGCGTCTTGTAGAGGGAGATCTTCGGGTTTATCTTGCCGTTCTCGGTCATCAGCGCCTCCAGCACCTCGGGCACCCCGTGCCCGCGGACTTTCGTCGTCGTCGCGCGGATGACGAGACCGACGAGCAAGCCTCCGACGGCGGGGATGAGGAGGTACCGCCAGTCGCCGAGGACGCCGAGTCCGTCGAAGACGTTCGGCACGGAGATGGCCGCGAAACTCACCGACCCCGGGTTGAGCGACGTCCCGAAGAAGGCCTCCTGGAAGACGTAGATGGTGATACGGAAGAGGACAGCGCCGAGACCGGCGATGACCCCGATCACGATGGCGATGAGGTTGAGCCGCAACCCCTCGCTGAAGAGGACGCGTCGCCCGCCCGCGAGCACCGTCGCGACCCGTGCCCGGATATACCCCCCGACGGCGACCGCGGCGCTGCGTGGGCCGGGGCCGTCCGCGCGTGCGCGGTCTCGCCGTCCCGGGTCGCGCCGGTACCGCCGGGCGAAGTCCGAGGCGTTGACCGCGACCACGAGGGCGCCGCCGGCGAGACTCGCCGCCGTCAGCACCGCGACGACGTGGAGGTCCAGGTGCAACGAGAAGGCGACGACCCAGAGCCCCAGCACCGTCGCGACGCGCAGGCCGTCGGGGTGTTCGAGGCTCCCCTCCCAGGTCCGGTAGAGGTTGAAGGTGCCCAGGGCCGCGACGGCTGTGCCGACCGCTGCGGTGTCGAGGCGCTCGACTGCCGGGCCGGCGAAGAGGAGGCCGGCGCCGAGGAGTCCCAGCCCGACGGCTGTCGTCACCGCGCTCGGCCACGCCGCTCCGTCGTCCGGGCCGTCCCACAAGAGATCGCCGACGACGTCCGCCGGATGACTACTGGTCACGAATGGACCTCCGTCATAGACGTCCGAGGCTAGGCGACCACAGTACTTGAAGGATGCTACTTGCGGTGACTCCCCCGTCCCGCGACTACTACCCCCGACGCTCCGGGGTCTCGTGGCCGGGCCCCGCGCACACGACCCCGACTCGCGACGGAGGCGGTGACAACCCCGAACGGTGTTGTCAGCGACCGCCGCTCAGTACTTCGGCCCCTCCTCGTCGGCGCTCGCCGGCTTGTCGGGCGAGGGGTCGAACAGGTCCGGGCGCTCCTCGCCGGCGACGTCTATCTCGGCCAGCAGCCCCTTGTGTGCCACGCGGGAGAGCGAGTGGTCGACGAGTTTGATGCGCTCGGTGACCGGGAGGTCCATCTCGCCCACGAAGGTGCTCCCGGGGGGAACCGTCTGGGTCTGGACGAACTTCATCGGGTCGGAGGCGAGTGCCCCCTGCGGGTAGGCGTCCGCCCAGACGTTCCCGATGGGGTGGAAACTGGACGCGAGGTTCGGTCCCCCGGTGACCATGAAGACCCGGACGCGTTCGCCCTGTTTCGCCGCCATCGGCCCGTAGCGGTCGGGCGTGAAGGGGTACTTCTCCCCGTTGAACAGGACGTAGGACGGCGTCTCGTCCTTCATCGCCTGCATGTCGAACTTGTGGTGACCCTTCTTGCCGGCGGGCTTGTCGGTGTAGACTTCGTGCTGACCGAGGTAGAACTCGCGGTCGACCTCGGGTAGTCCCTCCTTCGGTTCGACCACTATCATCCCGAACATGCCGGAACTGATGTGCATGTCCAGGGTCGGGACCGCACAGTGGTAGATGAAGGCCCCGGGGTAGTCTGCGCGGAACGTCTCCGCGTTCGACTCGCCGGGCGCGGCGGTGGTCGCGACGTTGCCGCCGCCGGTCCCGTAGATGGCGTGCATGTCGACGTTGTGCTGGCGCATGTTGTCCGGCAGGTTCTCCATGGTGAACGAGACCGTGTCGCCCTGCCGGACCCGGATCATCGGTCCGGGCACCTGCCCGTCGAAGGTCATGAAGTTGAACGTGACGCCCGGCTCTATCTCCGCGGTGAGTTCCTCGACTCTCAGCGTCACCTCGTGGTGTTTCGGCTCCGACCAGTCGACGGGGTCGGGGACGTCGCTCGGGTCGGCCGCCACCCGGTCGACGTCGACCGACCTGGCCGCCGTCGACCCCCCGCTCGAGGTGGTCGTCGTGGTCTGCGCCGCCCCCGTCTCGGATGGGTACGATGCCGTGTTGCACCCGGCCACCGACGCCGCGCCGCCGATGCCGAGTGCCTGCAGGACGCGTCGCCGGGTCGATTTCGTCATTGCTGGTCGCCTCACAGGTAGTGGTTGACACCGAGCGGCCTTGAACCGGCGAGACGGCTGCCGGCGCCCGAGAACGAGGGGTGAAGATGTTGCACCCTCGGTTTATAAGTGTGGGCCGTTGCTCTGAGGGCGACGCCGTCCGCCGCGACGCGCGTCTCCGGATTGCTAACTCTCGATATTGAAAGACCGACATTCGAGTATAGAAATCGGATTACCGCGACTATATTGTCGATTGTGTCGCCACTTTGGGAAAAAGATGACGAAGATTCCCGTACGAATCGGTCTATACGTCGTTCTCGGTGGCGTCGGGGGACTTTCGAGAATGCTACTTGCCCCCACCGCCCACGGACGCGGCCGACCCGTCAGTCACGGGCCTTGGGCCGGGCGCCGCGACTCACTCGAGTGCGTCGGTGACGTGTTCGTAGAGCGAACACCAGTCCTCGACGGCGATGTATCCCTGTACCTTCACGCACGCACCGAACCCGTCACCGTTCTTGTCGGGGACGAACTCCGAACAGTTCCCGCACGCGGTCCCCGGACGATGGGCCGACTGGTTCGTCGCCTCCTCGTGCTCGGTGAACGAGGCCTCCGCTTTCGTGACCAGGCTGTCCGTCGCTCGCGTCTCGCCGCCGAGTGAGACCGCAGTTCGATACGACTCCTCCAGTTCCTCGACCCGGCGGTATATCGTCTTCAACGACGTATCACAGCTCTCTGCGAGTGCCTTCGCGGAACGCGGCCGTTCGTACACGCGGCTGAAGATGGCCAGTGCCGTCTCGTCAGCGAGGACGTCGAGAAGCGGCTCTATCTGCGGGCTATACACGATATCGTGTGGACGACGATGACAGATGCTGAAATACCACTTGTCTCTTCGGCGCTATTTGATCGAGTTCGCCGGGACCGCTCGGCGACAGTCCACGTCCGAGGCGCTATCTCGCTCGGACGCGGGGGCGGAACCCGCTACCCCGCCAGCCCACCGCACGACGAGTCGCCCGCCCCGCTGTCGAACGCGGTCCGTCCCCGGCCGACGTGGCCCCGGCCGGTCGGGGTTCCGATGATGTTCGGGACAACCGTTCCGGCCCGCACGCCGCTACCCGGGGGAGTGCACTACCGATGTCGGCTCTGTGGCCGGACGTGTCGGGACTCGACGACGGCGACGCGGCACGTCACCCGCGACCACGGTGAACCGGACTTCGGTTGGCACGTCGAGCGCGTCCCCGAGTCCCGGCACGAGCGACCGATAGCGGCGGCCTCGAACGCCCCCCTCCGCGCCCGAGAGTGGTGGCGCCGACACGCCCCCACCTGAGGAGTCCGACGACCGACCGACGGGCCGTTCGGGTATCCCAACCCTTTTGACTAACTGGTTAGTAAGTACGGACAGCGAATGGACACCGAAGCCTCTGACGAGATCCTTGGAGCCACCTACCGCGCCCTCTGCAAGCACGGCCACGCCGACCTGACCATGCAGCGCATCGCCGACGAGTCCTCGCTCTCCACGGCCGCCTTCCACTACCACTTCGACACGAAGGCGGACCTGCTCGACGCGTTCCTCGAGCACCTCATCGACCAGTTCGAGGACGACCTGGCCTGCGAGTCGAGCGATCCGGGCGTGCGCCTGCGGGCCTTCCTCGACGCCGTCTTCGACCCGGCGGCGTCGGCCGCCGACCGTGACTCGGACTTCCCGGTCGCACTCTACGAGATAAAGGCCCGGTCGCCCTACCAGCAGACCTACCGCGCGCGCCTGGTCGAGATGGACCGGCGGATGCACGAGGTGCTCGCGAGCGCGGTGCGCGACGGCGTCGAGGCCGGCCGGTTCGACGAGGCGGACCCCGACGAGGTGGCCCGCTTCGTCGTCACCCTCATCAACGGGGCGCACTCGCGGCAGGTCGCCCTCGGCGAGGACCCGGAGACGACGCGTGCGCTGGTGGAGGACTACCTCGAACGACGCCTCGGGTGGTCCCCGGAGGTGGTCGCGTGAGCGAGCGTCCAGAGCGAACGCGAGTACGCCGACGCGAAGCGTCGGAGGTGGTCGCGTGAGC
>JBDGTS010000043.1:0-35707 GCA_042216675.1 Halobacteriaceae archaeon
CCAACCCGGCGGGCATCTGGGTCGAACCGATTCAGGGCGAGGGCGGCGTCGTCGTGCCCCCTGAGGGGTTCCTCTCGGGCCTGCGCGACATCGCGGACGAACACGACGTTCCCCTCGTCGTCGACGAGGTGCAGGCCGGGTTCGGGCGAACGGGCGAGTGGTTCGCCTGCGAACACGAGGACGTGACGCCCGACGTCATGCCCGTCGCGAAAGGTGCGGGCGGCATCGGAATGCCGCTCTCGGCCACCATCTACGACTCGGACCTCGACTTCGAACCGGCGGACCACTCGGGCACCTTCCGTGGCTACCTGCCGGCGATGGAGGCCTGCATCCGCACCATCGACTACGTCGAGGACCACGACTTGCTGGCCCACGCGAGTGACCTCGGCGCGTACATTCAGGAGCGTCTGCACACCGTCGCCGACGACGTGCCGGAAGTCGCGGACGTGCGCGGCCGGGGCCTCTTCGTCGGCGCCGAGTTCCGCGACGACGGCGAGGCGGCGCCGGACCTCGTAGACGAGATTCGCCGCGAGTGCATGCGGCGGGGCGTCCTGACGTGGGGCGGGGGGCGAGAGGCCAACGTCCTCCGCCTGATGCCGCCGCTGGTGATGACCCGCGAACAGGCCGCCACCGGCCTCGACGTGGTGACGGACGTGATTCGGTCCGTCTCGGAGACGGATTCCTGACCGGAACCCGCCGGAGGCGCCGCGACGGCGGTGTGTCGTCCACCAGAGTTATTACTCGGGGATTCGCACTCCGTTCCATGGAACGCGCACTTGTCGTCGTGGACGACACTGACGAGCATCGGGAGCTGCTTCGCGAGGCCGGCGAACTCGCCGCCGGCGTCGACGCCGAACTCGTTTTGCTGACGACGCTCACCGCCGAAGAGTTCGCCGAGGACGCGGCGACCATCGAGCGAATCGCGGAGATGGAACACACCGGCTACGAGGAGGACGCCGCCATCGAGGCGGCCCGGAACTTCGCCCGCGACACCGCAGAGGAGGAACTGGGGGGACTCGGTGTCTCCTTCGAGGCCATCGGACGCGTCATCGAGGAGAACGAACACGCCGACGCCGTCCTCGACACCGCCGCGGAGCGCGACTGCGACCACGTGTTCATCACGGGCCGCCGCCGCTCCCCCACCGGGAAGGCCATCTTCGGTGACGCCGCACAGCGCGTCATCCTCAACTTCGACGGCCTCGTGACCGTCAAGACGTCGTAATCAGAACTCGATTCGGGATCGGAACTCGGGGAGACCGTTCACGGCTGGCGTGAACGAGAACAGCGCACCGGCGCCCTCTCCTTCCACGTCACGCGAATAGCCAGCCGTCGCTGTGGGCGCGAACGCCGTCCCGTAGTCCTCGCCGCCGAACGCGACGCTGGCGACTTTTCTGGCGGGGAAGCGCACCCGTGCGTCTTCGCTCCCGTCGGGCGCGAACCGGACGACTGAGTGGCCGTTCCACCGCGCCGACCAGACGTAGCCGTCCTCGTCGACGGTGAGGCCGTCCGGTTTGCCGGGGCCGCCGACGGTGGTGACGAACGGCCGCCGGTTGCGCAGGTCGCCCGTCTCGCGCACGAAGTCGAAGGCCCACACCGTCTCAGCGTTCGTTTCGGTGAAGTAAAAGCGGTTGTTGTCGGGCGAGAAGCCCATCCCGTTGGCCGTCGCCACGCCCTCGATGAGCACGTCGAACGTGCCGTCCGTCTCGAAGCGGTAGAGCCGTCCGCGACTGCCGCCCTCGGCCATCGTGCCGGCGTAGACGCGTCCCTCGGGACCCGCGATGACGTCGTTGAAGCGCGACCCCTCTTCCTCGGGGATGCCGGAGAGAATCACGTCGCCGAGGCCGTCCTCCTCGTTCCACAGTTGCACTTCGCCGTCGTCCATGAACAACAGGAGGTCGCCGTCTGCCTGAATCGTGAAGCCGCCGATGCGTCGGTCGTCCTCGTGGACTCGCTCGTGGTCCCCCGTCTCGGGGTCGTAGCGGAAGATGCGCCCGTTCGGGATGTCGAGCCAGTACACCACTTCCTCGTCGGGGTGCCAGAGAACGCCCTCGCCCGTCTCGGTGCCGTAGTCGGCGGCGCGTGTCACGTCCATGCGACACGCTGACGCCCCCGCAGTCTTAAATTGGGGCTATCCCGGCCGGCTATTCGCCGCCGCTCCCGTAGATGGGGCCTTCGTCCTGTCCGTTGGGTTCGGGGTCGAAGATGTCGGTCTGTTTGTCGCCGAGGACGTCGATTTCGGCGAGGAGTCCCTTGCGGGCGACCCGACTGAGCGCGTGGTCCACGAGTTTGATGCGCTCGGGGACGGGGCACTCCATCGTCCCGACCATGCAGGACCCCGGCGGGACCTTCATCGTCTGGACGTTCTTCTCCGTCGGCCCTTCGAAGGCGCCGTCGCGGTAGCCCTTCGCCCAGACGTTGCCGATGGGGTGGAAGTTCGAGGAGACGTTCGGACCGCCGTCGACCATGAACACCCGGACGGAGTCACCGACCGAGACCTCCTTCGGCCCGTAGCGGGCCGCCGCGTAGGCGTACTTCTCGCCGTTGAGGAGGACGTACGTTGGATCCTCGGCCTTCATCGCCTCCATGTCGAAGGCGTGGTGCCCCTTCGCGCCCGTCGGCTGCTTCGTGTAGACCTCGTGCTGGCCGAAGTAGAACTCGTGGTCGACCTCGGGAAGGCCCTCTTTGGGTTCGACCACGATCATCCCGAACATGCCACTGGAGATGTGGTAGTCGAGGTTCGGGACCGCACAGTGGTAGATGTACGCGCCGGGGTACGTCGCCTTGAACTTCTCGCTGTTGGACTCGCCCGGGGCCGCGGTCGTGGCGACGCTGCCGCCACCCGTCCCGTAGATGGCGTGCATGTCAACGTTGTGCGGCATCTTGTTGTCGGGGAGGTTCTTCAGCGTGAACGAGACGGTGTCCCCCTGCCGAACGCGGAGCATCGGGCCGGGGACAGTCCCCCCGAAGGTCATGTAATCGAAGGTGACGCCGGGTTCGATTTCCGCGGTCACCTCCTCGACTTCGAGCGTGATGTCGTGGTGTTTCGGCTCGTCGCGGTCGATGGGCCCGGGCATGTCCGCGGGGTCACGCGCGACTTGGTCGACGTCGGTCTGCTTGGTCGTCGCCTGTTGCTGTTGCTCGCTGGGGGTGGGGTCCTCGTCGGCGTTCGACGGTGCGTTCGCGGAACAGCCCGCCACCGCGGCCGTCCCACCGATGCCCAGTGCCTGTAGCGCGCGACGACGAGTGCTTTCGAACATGGTTGGGTTCCTCGCACGTGGAGTTCGGGGCCCGACCCATATAAACCGGCGAGCGAGTTCCGACGCCGCTGGAAGGGGCCTGAACCTGTTCGCCCCTCAGTTTAAGTGGTGCATCGGGCGGTGACGTTCCCGAACGGCGAGAATCCGACCGAACGTGTTCGGGAGAACGCACGTGCCCGACAGGGACTCACCTACACCCGTGGAGATGACTGACACCGACGACAGCCCGGCAGTTCGGCGGCGGACCGTTCTCTCGACAGTCGGCGCGGCCGCGGGCGTGGCGCTCGCTGGCTGTTCCGGCGGGGGCGGAAGCAGCGACGGCGGCGACAACGGCGGCGGTGGCGGGAGCGACAACACCGTCGCGGTCGGCCCCGGCGGCGACTTCAAGTTCAAGCCCGAGGAACTGACAGTCAGCAAGGGAACCACGGTGACGTGGGAGTTCAAGAGTAGCAGCCACAACGTGTGCGCGTGGCCGGACATGCACGACAAGGTCTCGATTCCCGACGGCGCCAGCGGCTTCGGGACGATGGATCAGGGCGGCGACGCCTACGCCACCGTCTCGAAGGGCGAGACGTTCGAACACACCTTCGAGACGACGGGTGAATACACGTACGTCTGCATGCCCCACGCCGCCTCGGGGATGGTCGGAACGATAATCGTCGAGTAACGACGTTCCTCACCGAGCGCCCCGGCGTTCACCACGGGTAACGAACATTCCGGTCCGCAGAGGGCGTCTTTCTGAAAGCGTACCACCGCGTTCGCCGTGCGACCGTCCACCGACACTGGTGAGCGACTGCGCCGGGACCTGGTGGCTGCTTCTGCCGCTCTCCGGAGCGAAGTCAACTGCCGGCGCCTCGTGCGCTCCTTCGGGAAGCCCCACCCTCGGACCGCAAACGGTCACGTGACGAACAGCGAGTAGAGAATCGTCGCGAAGCCGACCAGCAGGAACACGCTCTCGACGGCCAACGCGACGATCGGGTCCATCCGCGTTATCTGGTCGATACCGCCGCCGATTGCGGAGCCGAGCGTGACGACCCCGAACCCGATAGCCAGCGCTCGGAGCGCCGGCGACCCGGTGCGGCGGTACGCCCGGACGGCGTAGAACGTGATCAGACCTCCCGTGACGAACGTCAGCGTCTTGAGAACGACGATTGCTGTGAGGGCGTGGCTCATGTTTCGTGGCGCACCTCCGACCAGAGGTCGGCCAGCCGTTCTTCGGGACTCTCAGTGGGTCGCTCGACGGCCACCCGAAACGCCCGGTCCTCGTCGAGTGCGACCTGCACTTCCTCGAAGTCCACCTCGTAGCGGGTGGTGTGCTGGCCGTCAGTCCTGATTTCGGTCAGTTCTCCGACGAGCGAGGCGTCGGAGAGCAGTTCGAGCTTCCGATACGTCGTGGACAGCGGAACGTCACAGACGTCGGACAGTTCGCTCGCGGTCATCGGCTCCTCCATCGCGCGGACGAACTCGCGGCACGTCGGGTCGTCGAGCGCGTCCAAGACGTCCTGTAGGTCCGGCGCCTCATCGTCCGCGAACGGGTCACGTACCATGTATCGCGTCCGTGTTCAGCGTCGTTCGGTGCCAGCGGCCCCACCCCTCCGCCCCGAGGCTCGGCATGCCAGAAGATACGCACATCGGTTATTTGAGTGTAGTGTTGTCGTCCGCGTCGAGGAACTCCGTCACGATGCGGGATTCTGCCCGATGAAGCGTCTCGCTACAGGTAGACTTGGCGATGCCCACCTCCTCCGCGAGTTCGGTCAGCGAGCACTCCCGTGGCGTGTCGTAGTAGCCGTGGTCGGCCGCGGCGCGGAGGAGGCGCTCCTGTCGGTCCGTGAGAAGCGGATCCGGTTCGATGCGTTCGCGGATGTGCTCGACGGTGAAGGAGACGCCGAAGGCGTCCAACTGGTCCCCCAGCGCCGAGAGGCTGTCACGCGGCGCCGTCACGTCCCACGTGGCTTCGCCACCCTCGATGTCGAACGGCATCTCAAGCGGGATGCCCGAGTCCTGCACCGCTAACAGCAACAGCGGCGTCGTCGTCTCGAACTGGATGAGGGCGGTGTCCTCGTGGCGGTGCAACAGGTCGAGCGCCGTCACCTCCTCCCGGTCGTGGACCGCCGCGACGACGTCTGGGAGGTCCGGCCCCGAGAGCTCAGCGTGCCCGACGCCGGTCCCCCCGTCCGCGAGCGCCGCGAGGATGCGGAACCGGACCGACGGGTACTCCCGCGACACGTCGCCGATCCACGCCCCCTCCGGTATGGTGAGGGTCAGTCGCGCCCGTGGCATATGTTAGGCTCCTCGGGAGTCGCATTTGAGGCTGTCGCGGATATTCGGCATCTGGGAACGGTCGCGACTGGATTCACCGAACATGTTACCTCTCCCAGATGGCAGTCACGACGGCGTCGGCCGTCTCGACCGTCTCGTACTCGTAGCCTCGGTCGATTAGTTTGGGGTAGAGGTGCTGGGGCGCCCGGTCGTTCAACTGGACGAGGACCGTGCCCGGGTCCATCTCCTCGACGCGTTCGAGCGTCTCGGCCAGCGGTTCCGGTGGCGGCAACTCCCGCACGTCGAGTCGCGTGCGCGTGCCGTCCGGCGCGTCCGTGTCGTCCACCGCACTCTCGACTGACATGTGCGACCGTTCGGGCCGCCACCGGGGGAGGGTTCTGCCGAACATGTTCGTTTTCCCGTGAACTGAAAATGGACCCGGAGATGTGCGGCGTGGGGGCTACGGTCGACGACCCGAACGCTCCCCACATGGACGTTGCCGACGACTTGACAGACCTCGTGGGGGAGACGCCGCTCGTGGACTTCGGCGGCCTCGCGCCGAACCTCTATGGCAAGGTGGAGGCCGCGAACCCCTACTCGGTGAAAGACCGCATCGCGCGCGAGATGGTCGAGCGAGCGGAGGACGCGGCCGAACTCGACGCCGGAACGCGCGTCGTCGAGGCGACGAGCGGCAACACCGGCATCGGCCTCGCGGCCATCTGCGCCGCAAAGGGGTACGACCTGACGCTGACGATGCCCGCCTCGATGAGCGAGGAGCGACGGGACCTGCTGGTCGCTCTCGGCGCCGACCTCGTGTTGACGCCCGCGGACGACGGGATGGGCGGCGCCATCGAGGCGGCTGAGGACATCGCCGACGGCGACGACGCCATCCGACCGCGGCAGTTCGAGAACCCGGCGAACCCCGATGCCCACCGCAAGACGACGGGACCCGAGATCTGGGCCGCCACGGACGGTGACGTGGACGCCGTCGTCGCGGGCGTCGGCACCGGCGGCACCATCACCGGCGTCGGCGAACACCTCGTCGAGGAGCGAGGCGCGGACGTGCGGATGGTCGCCGTGGAACCCGAGGGGTCGCCGCTTCTCTCGGCGGACGACCCCGGCGACCACGGGATTCAGGGCATCGGCCCGAGTTTCGTGCCCGACACGCTCCGCCGCGAACTCGTGGACGACGTGCGCACCGTCGCCACCGACGACGCGAAGGCGACGGCGCGGGACCTTGCGGCCGGGACGGGCCTCCTCGTCGGCATCTCCTCGGGCGCGGCCCTCGACGCCGCCATCGCCGAGGCCGAGGAGCATCCCGACGACGTGGTGGTCGTCGTCCTCCCCGACACCGGCGAGCGTTACCTCTCGACGGACCTGTTCGAGGGCGGTGAGGGCTCCGTCGCCCGCCTCGAAGCACCGACCGGCGACTGACGAACACGTTCGGGACCGGCTACTGGGCCGTTCGGCACGCATCTCCACCCATGACCGCGCTCGCAACCGACGACCCCGTGACCGACCGCGTCCACGAGAACTCGTGGTCGGCGAACCTCGAAGAGCCACGACACGCCGACGACCGGGCACTCGTCGTCGCACAAGCCATCGACGCCGTCCGGCACACGGCGCCGGGGCACCACGTCAACCTCGTGAGCCACGGCGACCACGGCCACCCCGAGGAGTACCTCTTCGCGGCCCTCGACGCGGCCTTCGAGGAGGCCGAGTACGAGTTCGTCGAGCGCTGTGGCTGTGGCGGCTACGTCACCCGCGTCCACCGATGATGGGGGCCATCGACACGGACGAGCGACCGGTCGTCCTCGTCTGGGAGGTGACCCAAGCCTGCGAACTGGCCTGCGAGCACTGCCGGGCCGACGCGCAACCCGACCGGCACCCCGACGAACTGTCGACGGCCGAGGGGAAGGCGCTCCTGCGCGAGGCGGCCCAGTTCGGCGACGATCAGTTGGTCGTCCTCTCGGGAGGTGACCCGCTAGTCCGCGACGACTTGCCCGAACTCGTCGAGTACGGCGTGGACCGCGGCCTCCAGATGACGCTCACCCCGAGTGGAACGGCACACCTCACGCCCGAGCGAATCCGCGAACTCGCCGACGCGGGCCTGCGACGCCTGGCGCTCAGCATCGACGGCGCAACCGCCGACTCTCACGACTCGTTTCGCGGCGAGGAGTGCTTCGCGGACACGCTGGCGGCCGCCCGCGCCGCGAACGAGGCGGGCATTCCGGTGCAGATCAACACCACCGTCTGTGCGTCCACCGCCGAGGACCTGCCCGGCATCCGCACCCTCGTCTCTGACCTCGACGCGGTGCTGTGGTCCGTCTTCTTCCTCGTGCCAATCGGCCGCGGGACGGCGCTCGACCCCGTGTCGCCGGCGCGCGCCGAGCGCATCGCCTCGTGGCTCTGCTCGGTGCGCGAGAGCGAGGACTTCGGCATCAAGACGACGGAGGCCCCGTTCTTCCGGCGCGTCGCGGCCCAACGCGGCGAGGGCGGTCCCGGCGCGCGCCGCCCCGGAATAACGGCCGGCGACGGCTTCGCGTTCGTGAGCCACGTCGGCGAGGTGTACCCCTCCGGCTTCCTCCCCGAGTCCGCCGGCACCGTGCGCGGGGAGAGCGTCGTCGACATCTACCGGGACAGCGACCTGTTCGAATCGCTTCGGGACCCCGACGCCCTCACCGGGAAGTGTGGCGCCTGCGAGTACCGGGGTCTCTGTGGCGGGAGTCGCTCGCGGGCTTACGCCTGCACGGGTGACCCCCTCGCGAGCGACCCGCTCTGTGCCTACGTCCCCGAGTCCTACGACGGCCCCATCCCGAGACAGGAGGTGGCGCGATCGTGAGCGCCCTCGAAACAGAGGAATCCGCGCTCGCGCGGCGGATTCGGGACCGCGGCGAGGAGATTCGACGCGAGGAGCTGTCGCAGGCGCTCTCGAAACTCGACGACCTGACGCCCGCCCAGCGACGGGCCGTCGAAGAGATGACGGAGAACGTCGTGGACGCGCTTCTGACCCCGCCGGCGGAAGCGATTCGGGACGCCGAGGACCCCGAGACGCTGGCCGCGGCGCGGGCCGTGTTCGACCCGGAGAGCCGACACTGACTTGTCGGGCGCGGGGGAACCCCGGCCCCATGGCCGCTATCAGGACCGAGGGGTTGGCGAAGACGTACGGAGACCTCAGAGCGCTCGACGGCCTCGATGTGGCAGTGGAGCGCGGCGAACTGTTCGGCTTCCTCGGCCCGAACGGTGCGGGCAAGACGACCACGATTCGGATTCTCACCGGCCAACTCCGCCCGGACGCCGGCGAGGCGTCGGTGCTGGGCGTCGACCCGGTGGCCGAACCCGTCGCAGTGCGCGAGAAAATCGGCGTCCTGCCCGAACGTGAGTCGCCGCCGGCGTTCATGACGCCCCGGGAGTACTTCGAGTTCGTCGGCACGGTGCGCGGGATGGGCGACGAAACAATCGCGTCCCGCGTCGAGACGTGGGCCGACAGGCTCGACTTCGGCGCGAAACTCGACACGCTCTCGACGGACCTCTCCCGGGGCCAACAGCAGAAGGTGATGATAGCGCAGGCGTTCCTCCACGACCCCGACGCGGTGTTCATCGACGAACCGTTGGCGAACCTCGACCCAATCGTGCAGGAACGAGTCAAGGCGTTCCTGCGGGAGTACGTGGCCGAGGACAACGCCGCGTTCATCTCGACGCACGACATCGGCGTCGCCGAGGAAATCTGTGACCGCGTCGGCGTCGTCACCGAGGGGGAACTCATCGCGGACCGCGACCCGTCGGCGCTCGGCCCAGACGAGTCGCTGTTGGACCTGTTCTTACACGACGTGGAGGGGTCGTGATGGGCGTCACCCGCACCGTCTTCGCGGCGATGGTGCGCGAGGAGTGGCGCCTCCACGCGGACCTGTTCGGCGGCCGGCGCTTCGCCGCGTTTCCGCTCGTCGTCCTCGCCGTCGGCGCAGCGACGGTGGCGGCGCTGGTGGAGACGGGCACGCCCGCGGGGCAGGTGGTGGCCGGCTTCCACGCCCTCGTCTTCGTCTTCGGCCTCCATACGGGGTCGCTGGGCTTCGTCGGGCGGGACGCGCTCAGAGGCGTCTTGGAGGAGATGACGCTCATCATCTCCTCGGCGCGGACGCTCCCCATCTCCCAGCGCCGCCTCTTCGCCGTCTTCCTCGTGAAGGACGCCTGCTACTACGCGGCGCTGTTCTTGCTCCCCCTGTCGCTCGCGTTCGCGCCGGCGCTGTCGCTCGCCCGACTCCCCTTGCTCTGGCTTTCGACGGCCGTGACGTTCACCTTCGGCGTCGTCGTCACGTTCGCCGCCATCGCGCTCTCGACGCGGGGACTGTCCGGCCGACTGCTCCTCCTCGGTGCGGCGGCGGCGCTCGGCCTCGGGTGGGCCGCGGGCCTCGACCCGGTGGGTGCGACGCCGTACGCGCTCTACGCGGCGCCGCTCTCGACCGGCGCGGCCGTCGCCGTCCTCGCGGTGCCGGCGCTCGGCGCGTTCGGCGTCCTCGCCTTCGACACCAGTTACGTCCGCCCGGCCCGGACCGGCGAGAACGGCTTCGGACGCTGGCAGAACCGCCTGCCCGGCGGGGACCCACTCGTCGCGAAGAGCCTCCTCGACGTGGCGCGGAGCGGTGGCGGGTTCGGGAAGGTGCTGTTCTCCGCGGGCGTCCTGTTCGCCGTCAGCGCCGGGCTGGTGGGCCTCGTGGAGTCCATCACCGGCGTCGAACCGTCGTTTCCGGTGTCTCTCGGGGCGATTCTCGGGCTGACGGGGTTCACGACGTACAACTGGCTCACGCAGTTCGACGGCCCGGACACCTACGCGACGCTCCCTGTCTCGACGGCGGCGGTGTTCCAAGCGAAGTTCCGGGCGTTCCTCGTCCTCGGGCCGCCCGCGGCGCTTGGCTTCTACGCGCTGGCGGCGGCGTGGCGCGGCGGTGCGGCCGGCGAACTGCTCGCCGGCGCGGCGCTGGTGGTCGGTTTCGTGGTCTATCTGTTCGGCCTGACCGTCGCGCTCTCGGGTCTGAGGCCGAACGAGTTCCTGTTCGACACGGCGCTGTTCGCGGCGTTCGGCCTCGGCGTGGCGGTGCCGCTGGTGCCCGTCCTCGTCGTCGGTTTCGTCCTCGCGCCCTACGAGGTGGCGACGCTCGGCGCACTCGTGGCGGTCGGAGTCGCCGCCGCGGCGGCGGGCGTTTTCCTCTATCGACGCGGGATTCCGCGCTGGGAGCGCCGCTATCGGGAGGGGTAGCGTCAGGCATAGGTGCGCCCCCGGCCAACACCGCCCATGGACGTCGAGCCGTGGACCGCGGTCTGTCAGGACTGTGACTTCGAGCGCCAGATGCCGAGCCGCGACCACGCCGAACACGCCAAGCGGGTCCACGAGGACCGCACCGGACACACCGCGTTCCTCGAACCGGAGTAAATCGGCTTAACTCGGGCCGAAAGTGCCTGAAGCCGGGACGATTATGTTTCCCGTTGAAGATGCCGGCGCTCCATCGGTCGGACGCATGAGACAGAACTTCGCGACAGTCGCACTCGCACTCGCCGTGGTCCTCGCCGGATGCGCCGGCGGCCTCGGCCCCGGCGCCGAGTCCGGCGGCGAGGCGGACGCCGCGGGCACGGTCCAGTTCTACGTGTCCGACGAGCGCAACGCCATCGACCAGTTCGAACACCTCAACGTCACGCTCTCGACGGTCGGTTTCCAGAGGGCCGGTGGCGAGAACGTGACGAACGGCAGCGACATCGACACCGAGAGCGGGTCGTGGGTGACCCGCGACGCGAACAACACGACGGTGGACCTCACCGAACTGCAGGGCGCGAACGCGACGCTCGTCGACGCGTTCGACGTGCCCGCCGGCAACTACACCACCGTGTTCGCCCACGTGAGCGAGGTCAACGGCACGCTCACCGCCGGCGAGCAGGTGAACGTGAAACTGCCGAGCGAGAAACTCCAACTCCACACGCCGTTCACCGTCGGCCCGAACGAGTCGGTGGACTTCGTGTTCGACATCACCGTCTTCGAGGCGGGCAAGTCCGGCAAGTACATCCTCAAGCCCGTGGTGAGCGAGTCCGGAACGGACGTCGAAATCGAGGAGCGCGGCGACGATGACGACAGTGACGACAGCGACGAGAGCGAGGCGGCGGCCCTGAACGCGACCATCGAGGGTCCCGTCCGCGCCGGTGAGAACGTGACGGTCACCGTCACCAACGCGTCCGGTCCGGTGGCGAACGCGACGGTCACGGTGAACGGCGAGGAGATGGGGCTGACCGCCGCGGACGGCACCATCACGGTGGCGGTGCCGGACGCGGAGGACCTCGAACTGACCGCGACGAATGGCGACGTGGAGGTCGAACTCGAACGGCC
Organism: Halobacteriaceae archaeon; assembly: GCA_042216675.1. GTDB lineage: Archaea > Halobacteriota > Halobacteria > Halobacteriales > Halobacteriaceae > JBDGTS01. Next base: position 11,887 of record JBDGTS010000043.1, read on the forward strand.
CATCCAGCAGTCCACGACGACAGCGTCGAACACGACGGCGGCCTGAGGCCGACACCTATTTGCGGACCCGGCGCCCCTCACGACCCATGCCTACGGGTGGTGAACTCGTCTGCGACGCCCTTCGGGACGCCGGCATCGACGTTCTCGTCGGCCTCCCCGGGACACAGACCCTTCCCCTCGACCGCGTCGTCGCGACGCGGCCCGAGATGCGGTACGTGATGGCCCGCCACGAGACGGCCGTGCCACACGTCGCGTGGGGGTACTACGAAGCCAGCGGCCGCCCCGCGGCCACGCTGACCGTCCCGGGACCGGGCGACACGAACGCGATGCACGGTCTGAAGAACGCCCTGAACGACAACGTCCCCCTGATTCACGTCGCGGCGGACGTCAACCCCGAGGACCGGGGCAAAGGCCCCATCCACGAAATCGAACCCGACACCGTGGACAACGCGGTGAAGGCGAACGTCACCGTCGAGAGCACTCTCGAACTCCGCGAGGCCGTCGAGCGCGGTGTCGAGACGGCGCTCACGCCGCCTCTCGGTCCCGTACGGCTCGGAATTCCGAGCCGGGTTCTCGCGGACCCCGTCGAGAGTCCACCGGCCGACGTGACGCCCGAGACAGTCTCCTACGACACCGGTCCCGCCGTCGAGCGAGCAGTCGCGGCGCTCGCGGACGCTCAGCGACCGGTGCTGTACGTCGGCGGCGGCGCGCGGCGCGCCGAGGGTGGCCCGGCGGCGGTGCGCGAACTCGCGGACGCACTCGACGCGCCGGTCGCCGTCTCCTACAAGGGCAAGGGCGTGGTTCCCGACGACGACCCCCGAGTCGTCGGCGTCACCGCCTCGCACCTCAACAGCGGAGCGCGGCGCGTTCTCGACGCGGCGGACGTGGTGCTGGCCGTCGGCACCGACTTCGACGGCGTCACCACCGACTCGTGGTCGCTCCCGATGGGCGACACGCTGATACACGTCACCCTCGACCCGGACGACGTGGACGCCGGCTACGAGGCTGACGTGCCGATTCTCGGCGACGCCGCCGAAGCGGCCGCGGCCATCGCCGAGCGACTGCCGGCCGACGCGGGCGGGTGGGCCGGCCCTCGAATCGGCGCGGCCGTCGAGGAGGAGTACCTCGCGCACCTCGACGGCGAGGGGTTGCTCGACGACAGGGCGCCCGCACCGACGCCCGCCACCCTGCGAGCCATCCGCGGCGCCGTGCCCGACGAGGCAGTGGTGACGACGGACATCGGGGGGCATCGGCTCTGGGCGCTCCAACTGTTCGACGCCCTCGGACCGCGCCGCTACGTCACCGCGGGGTCGTGGGCCGGGATGGGCGTCGGTCTGCCCGCCGCCGTCGGCGCGCGTCTCGCCCGCCCCGAGCGCCCGGTGGTGTCGCTCCACGGCGACGGCGGCCTGATGATGTGCGTCCACGAACTCCACACCGCCGCCGAGGAGGGGCTCGATTTGGTCTGCGTGGTCTTCGCGGACGACGACTACGGCATCATCAGCAAGTCGCCGGAAATCAGCGACCACGGCGGCGGCCGACAGTTCGCGTGGTCGGCCCCGGACTTCGTGGGCGTCGCCGAGGGGTTCAACGCGAACGGCGTCGCCGTCGACACGCCGTCGGCGGCCGCCGACGCAGTCAGAGAGGCACTGGACGCCGGCGGGCCGTGTGTCGTCTGCGTCGAGACGGACCCCGACCAGCAGTCCGTCGTCGAGGCGGCCGACTACGACTCGGCGGTCGACCTCGGTAACTGACGCCGGATATTTAACCTCAGGCCCGAAGGCTCGGGCATGGCAGCGGACCGGGACCCACGGGACGACCCCGCCGCAGACTACGACTACGGTGGGGGCGACGTCGCGCGGCCGGGCCTCGTCGCGGACCTCGACGGCCTCGTGGACGGCGAGGTGCGTTTCGACGAGTACACCCGCGAACTGTACGCGACGGACGCCAGCGCATACGAGGTGACGCCCGTCGGCGTCGTCCTCCCGCGGACGACGGCGGACGTGGCGGCCGTCGTCTCCTACTGCGCCGAGCGAGAGATTCCCGTCCTCCCGCGCGGCGGCGGCACCAGCCTCGCCGGGCAGGCGGTCAACGAGGCCGTCGTCCTCGACTTCTCGACGCACATGGACGCCGTCGTGGACGTGTCACCGGACGAGCGACGGGCGGTCGCCCAAGCCGGGTGCGTCCTCGAAGAACTGAACGCCGAACTCGCGCCCCACGGCCTAAAGTTCGCGCCCGACCCGGCGTGGGGCGATAAGAGCACCGTCGGCGGCGCGGTGGGCAACAACTCCACCGGCGCACACTCCCTCGTCTACGGGAAGACGGACGCCTACGTGGAGTCCTGCGAGGCCGTCCTCGCCGACGGCACCGTGACCACCTTCGGCGAGGTGAGCCTCGACAAACTCCGGGCGGGCGCCGACCCAGAGGGCGACGCCGAGGAGCGAATCTACGCCGCCGTCGCGCACATCGTGGACGAGGAGAGCGCGGAAATCGCGGCCGCCTACCCCGAGTTGAAGCGCAACGTCTCGGGCTACAACCTCGACAGACTCGTCGACGAGGCCGAATCGGGGTCCGTCAACCTCGCTCGCTTGCTGGCGGGGAGTGAGGGCACCCTCGCCATCGTCACCGAAGTCGAGGTGGCTCTCGAAGACGTTCCCGAGACGAAGGCCGTCGCTTTGCTCACGTACGACGGCTTGCTTGACGCGATGCACGACGTGGCGCCGATTCTCGACCACGACCCCTGCGCCGTCGAGGTGTTGGACGACGTACTCCTCGACTTGGCGCGCGACACCGAGGAGTTCGCGGACGTGGTGGGGATGCTCCCCGAGGGCACCGATGCCGTCCTCCTCGTGGAGTTCTACGCCGAGAGCGACGCGGAGGGGCGCCAGAAGGTGGCGGACCTCATCGCGGACCGGGCGCCCGCGGCGACGCCCCGCACCGACCCGGGCGACGGGGCCGCTGAGATGACGGGCGCGGAGATTCGCGCCCGGAACGCGTTGGAGGCCCACGACGCCGAGCGACGCGAAAAGTTCTGGAAGATGCGCAAGTCCGGTCTCCCGATACTCCTCGGGCGCACCTCCGACGCGAAGCACATCGCGTTCATCGAGGACACGGCCGTCCCGCCCGAGAACCTCCCGGAGTTCGTCGCCGACTTTCAGGCCGTCCTCGACGACCACGACACGTTCGCCTCCTACTACGCCCACGCCGGCCCGGGCGTCCTGCACATCCGCCCCCTCGTGAACACGAAGACGGCCGACGGCGTGGCGGCGATGGAGTCAATCGCCGACGCCGCGACGGACCTCGTCGTGGAGTACGGCGGCAGCGTCTCCGGCGAACACGGCGACGGCCGCGCCCGCAGCCAGTGGAACCGGAAACTGTACGGCGACCACGTCTGGGGCGTGTTCCGCGATTTGAAATCCGCCTTCGACCCGGACTGGATTCTCAACCCCGGGCAGGTGTGTGGCGACGTGGACATGACCGAGAACCTCCGCTTCGACCCGGACTACGACTTCGACGCCGGCCTCGACCCCGCGCTGGAGTGGGACAACGAGAACGGCTTTCAGGGGATGGCGGAACTGTGTCACGGCTGTGGGGGCTGTCGGGGAGAGCAGGAGACGACGGGCGGCGTGATGTGTCCGACCTACCGCGCCGCCGACGAGGAACTGCTGGCGACCCGGGGCCGCGCCAACATGCTCCGGCAGGCGATGTCCGGCGAGTTGCCCGACGACGAGCAGTTCAGCGAGGAGTTCGTCACGGAGGTCCTCGACCTCTGCATCGGCTGTAAGGGCTGTGCGCGGGACTGCCCCAGCGAGGTTGACATGGCGAAACTCAAACTCGAAGTCCTCCACGAGCGACATCAGCGAGAGGGCGCGGACCTCCGGTCCCGCCTGTTCGCCAACTTCGACCGCGTCGCGCGCCTCGGGAGCGCCACCGCGCCCGTCTCGAACTGGCTCGCGAACCTGCCGGGGGCGGATTGGCTCGGCGAGAAACTGCTCGGCGTCGCGGCCGACCGCGACCTGCCGACGTTCGAGCGCACGACGTTCCGCGACTGGTTCGAGAGCCGGGAGCCGGCGGTGGCGCCCGCCGAGGCGACGCGGGCGGTCACGCTCCTCCCCGACACGGACACGAACTACGTCCACCCCGAGGTGGGCAAGGCCGCCGTCCGCGTCCTCGAAGCCGCGGGGGTCCACGTCGAACTCGCGTCTGTCACCGACACCGGCCGGCCCGCGCACTCGAAAGGCTTCCTCGACGACGCCCGCGAGACGGCGCGCGAGAACGTCGCGGCACTCGCTCCCCGCGTCGAGGCCGGCCGCGACGTGGTGGTCGTCGAGGCCTCTGACGCGGTGATGCTCCAGTCGGACTACCTCGATTTGCTCGCCTCCGAGGACGCCGAGCGAGTCGCCGCGAACACGTATGGCCTCTGTGAGTACCTCGACGTCTTCGGCCTCGACGTGCCTGAGGCCTCGACCGCGGCGTCGCTCACCTACCACGGCCACTGCCACCAGAAGGCGACGGGGAAAGACGGCCACGCCGCCGCCGTCCTCCGCGCCGCCGGTCACGAGGTGGACCGCCTCGACTCCACCTGCTGTGGCATGGCCGGCACCTTCGGCTACGAGGCCGAACACTACTCGCTCTCACAGGCCATCGGCTCGATTCTGTTCGACCAAATCGGCGACAGCGACGGCGAGACGGTCGTGGCGCCGGGCACCTCGTGCCGGACGCAACTCGACGACCACGACCCGGTCCACCCCGTCGAGAAACTCGCGGCCGGCCTCGACTAGTCGCAGGCCCAGAGACCGCGGTCCGCCGCCTGCGCCGCCTCCGCCGCGTCTCGGAACGCCGAGAGTCGCGAGAACCCGGTCACGTACACCCGCGCGTGGCCCGCGGCGAGGAGCGCGCGGTTGAACGACTCGTCGGCCCCCGGCGCCCGAACGTAGGCCAGCAGTCGCCCGTAGCCGCCGCGCCGGTCGGCCGTCGGGTCGGTCGTCACGACCACCTCGCGCCCGGCGAGACGGGCCTGCGCGAAGGCGGTGGCGTCGTCGGCCGCGGTGCGCAGGCAGTCCCGAACCGCCTCGGTGTCGGGCAGTCCGAACTCCGAGGGAGTCACGTCGCCGCGCGTCTCGGGCGCGTCGACGCCCAACAGCCGAACGGTGTCCGTCGATCCGTCCGCGAAGCGCACGTCGATGGTGTCGCCGTCGACGACGTGCGTGACCGTCGCCGTCCGCTCCCGCGTCGGCGTCTCGGTGCCGGCCGGCAGCGACCCGGCACAGCCAGCGAGCAACAGGAGCAAGGCGACGGCGACGCGCTTCATCGGCGCCGCGCGGCGACGAGTGCGGCCCCAGCGATGGCCACCAGTCCCGCGCCGACGCCGAACCCGGGGACCCCGCCGTTGCCCTCGCCGGTGGCGGACTCGACGGTGACGGTCAGGGACTGGTCGCCGACGCGGATAGTCCGCTCGCCCGCCCTCTCCAGCGTGACCGTGGTCGTGACAGTCGTCTGGTTGCCGGCTCCGAGGGCTATCTCGTGACTGTCCACCTGCGTGCCGCCGACGGTGACGGGTACCGTGCCGCGCGCGGCGCTATCGGCCGGGGCGCTGACCGTCGCGGAGACGGTGACGGCACCGCCGCGCTGAACCGTCGTCGCGTTGACGCTAGCGTCGCTGACTGCCAGCGGCGCCGGGTCGACCACGGACACCGTCACCCGTTCGAGGCCCACGGTGAGTGCGTAGGTGCCCGTGGACTCGAAGGCGGTGCCGAGGGTCAGCGTCGTCTCCTCACCCGAGCCGAGGTCGACGACCGCCGAGTCGACGGGCGTGCTGTTGCGGGCCAGCGTCACCGTCTCCTCGCCGCGCACGTCGCCGGTGTTCTCGGCGACGACGGAGACGGAGAGCGTCTCGCCGGGGTAGAGCGTCGGCACGTCGGTCGTCGTCCGAGTCCCGTAGGGGCCCGTGACTCGGTACGCCGGTCCGTCGCCGGCGCCGATTCGCGCGTCGATGGTCGGCGGCACCGTCCCGAAGGCCCGGGCGTGTGCTCGCTGCGACCACGTGTCCGGCGCGTTCGACGTCGTCACCCAGTACGCCGCGCGTTCGCCCGCCGCGTCGCCGGCCATCTGCGTGATGACGCCCTCGAACATGATGCCCGTAATCGGGACCGGCCTGCTGTTCAGGTCCTCGAACACGTCGGCGAGGCTGTGCCGGCTTCCGGTTTCGAGGCGCACGCGCCGGTCGATGGCTCCGAGGACGAGTGCGCCGCGGTAGTACTGACTTCCCGCGACCCACGTTACCGGTTCCGCGAGCGTCGTCCCGTCGTACACCGGGCGCTGACCGCGGGCGAGGTGCGCGCGGAAGTCGTCGTAGCTGATGCGGTCCTGCTGGAGGGCGAGGAATGCCGCGTAGTACTCCGCGCTGGCCTCCGTGAACCACCGCATCTGCGTCGACGTGCTGAACGCCTGTCGCGTGTGGACGTACTCGTGGAGCCACGGGTTGCTCGCCGTCCCGAGCTGGGAGTTAGCGAGAACCCACGCGTCGGTGTCGCCGTACTGGATGCCGCGAGCGCCCCACGGCGCGTCGGTGGGCGCGACGAACATGTTCACGCGTGAGTCGCGGTCACCGACGCGGAGCGACCCGGACGCAGCGGCGAGTGCGTCGAGGATTGTCTCTGGCGACTCGGCGAGGTCGGCGGCGTCGGGCACCACGAGGGTGAACGTCTGCCCCGCCGCGGTTCGCCGATAGCGCTCATAGGGCCCGAGGTAAGCCATCGTATCGCCGACGTAGCCGGACCCGTTCGTCGCGTACGCCGTCTCGATGGAGACGCTGCTCCCGGCGTCGCCGGCCCACGACCAGCGACTCGCCGTCTGCGGGATGCGGACGATGGCCCACGGCCCGTGGTCCATGAAGTTGTACTCGCCGCCGGTGACCTGATGGCCGCCGGTGGAGGAGTCGTTCGCGACCACGTCGAAGGATATCGACACATTCCGAGACTCGGTCGTCCACTCGTATCGGCGGAACGCCGACTGCTCGAAGCCGTCGACGCTGCGGACGGCGCTGTCCTCGGGGATGGTCACCTCGAAGGACCGGAGCGAGGACGGGAACCGGTAGGAGATGGTGACGCCGATGCGTCCGGGTTCCCCCGGCGTGAGCGACAGCGTCACCGTCCGCTCGATGGTCGCCGACCCGTCCGGGCCCGTCTGTGCCGCGCCGACGCCGGCCGTACCGGCGATAGCGGCGAGGAGCAGTACCACGCACACCGCGACGGCCGCGCGGCTGGTCATACCGGTTCGAACGGCCTACCCGCCCTTAGACTTCGGGGCCATTTCTGTCACCGCCTCGGCGACGGCGTCCGGAACGTCAGTCGGGGACGCTTCGCGGCCCCGGGATTCGAGGCGGCGCCACCGCTCGCGCCCGGCCTCGCCGGCGCCGTTGCGGGCGTCGAGCGACCGGTCCGAGACGACCACGAGCGATTCGGCGTCGGCCGCGGCGTCGAGAAGCGGGAGCGTCCCGGGGTGAACGTCCACGTCCGCGACGACGACGGCGTCGGCGTCCTCGATTCGTTCCTCCACGGCGGTGAGTGACTCGTCGAGCGGTTCGAAGGGAGGCGCCGTCACCACGTCGCCGCCGAGAGCACGGGTCACCTCGGCGTCGCGGTCACCGGACGGCACCGGCCCGAGCGACACCGAGAACCCCGCGGCGCGGAGCGGATACAGAAGCGGCGCCGCCCGACCGCCACCGCCGACGACGTGGACGTTGCCGGCGTCGCCCGACTGCTCGGGGAGCGCCGTGACGAGTGGCGCGCCGGTCACCGGGTCCGTCGTCACCGCCGCCGCGACGCCGAAGGCCCGTTCGACGGCGTCGGGCGTCAGCACCTCGGCGGGCGGCCCGGCGGCGACGACGCCGCCGGCCGCGAGCAGGGCGAGTTCGTCGCAGAAGCGCGCCGCGAGGTCGAGGTCGTGGATGGCCGCGACGACAGTTCGCCCTTCGGCCGCGAGGTCGCGGGCGATGCCGAGCGTACGCATCTGGTGGTTCACGTCGAGGCTCGCCGTCGGTTCGTCGAGGAGAACGACTGGCGCGTCCTGCGCGACGGCGCGCGCGACGAGGATTCGCTGGCGCTCGCCGCCGGAGAGCGACGTGATGGGGCGGTCCGCGAGCGCGGTGGCCTCGGTGAGTTCGAGCGCCCGGTCCACCGCGTCCGGGTCCGGGTCACCGCCGAAGCGCGGCGCGTGGGGGTAGCGCCCCATCTCGACGACTTCGCGCCCAGTGAACTCGAAGTCGAGCGCCGGGTTCTGCGGGAGCGTCGCGACCCGTCTGCTGGCCGCCTTCGACGGAAGCGCGTGGACGTCGTCGCCGCCGACGCGCACCTCGCCGGCGGCGGGCGTCAGCGTCCCGTTCATCGTCTGGACGAGCGTCGTCTTGCCCGCGCCGTTCGGCCCGACGACGCCGACGAACGACCCCGAGTCGACCGACAGCGACACGTCCGAGAGGACGGTGGCGTCGCCCCGGCGCACCGTGAGGTCCGTGACGGTGACGTTCACAGCGCGTACACCTCCCGACGCCGGAGCAGATAGAGGAAGAACGGCGCGCCGACGGCGGCGGTGACGATGCCGACGGGGAACTCTTGGGCGCCGGCGCGGGCGATAGTGTCCGAGATGACGAGGAAGGACGCGCCGGCGAGCGCACTCGTCGGCAAGAGGACGCGGTGGTCCGGGCCGACGAGCAGACGCATCACGTGCGGGACGACGAGGCCCACGAAGCCGATGACCCCGACGTACATCACCGCGAAGCCGGTGAGAAGACTCGATACAGCGAGGAGAATCCGCTTCGTGCGCTCCACCTCGACCCCGACGGCGTGGGCGTCCGCCTCGCCGAGGAGCAGGACGTTCAGGTCGCGCCCGTAGGACCCCAAGACGAGGAGACCGACCACCGTGGCTCCGGTGACCGTCGCCGCCTCGGACCACGCGCTGTCACCGAGGCTCCCGATGAGCCACACGACTGCGGCCCGGAGGCTGTGTGGCTTCGACTGCACCATCATGAACGAGATGGCGGCGCCGAGGAACGTCTGGATGGCGACGCCGGCCAAGAGGAGCGTCGCCACCGGTGTGTGGCCGTCACGCGTCGCGATGAGGTAGACGGCGAAGGCGGTGACGAGGCCACCGACGAGCGCCGCGACAGGCAGGCCGAACGGGATGAGTGCCGGGAGGACGAGGACGGCCACCGCGCCCGCCGCGGCGCCCGTCGAGACGCCGATGATCGAGGGGTCGGCGAGTGGGTTCCGGAAGAAGCCCTGCATCACCGTCCCGGCGACGGCGAGGGCGGCGCCGACGGCCGCGGCCAACGCGATGCGCGGCAGGCGAAGTTGGAGGACGATGTACGTGTAGTGTGGCCCCGTCGGCGTGTAACTCAGGAGTCCCAGCCGGTCGAGGACGATGCGGGCCACCGCTGTCGGTGTGATTGGCGCCGCGCCCACGGTGGCGCCCCAGAGGACGGCCGCGACTAACAGCGCTCCCAGTCCGAGGAGCCACCCCGCGAGGACCGACCGCGACTGTCGCATCTATCGCAAATTGGGTTGGGTTAGACAAATACTTATTGAACTAGCCCACAACCTCTCCCTGTGCCTTCGAAACAGTCTGTAGTCGCTACCATCGCTGTCGCACTGCTACTCGTGTCGACACTGCCGGCGGGAACCGCCGTGGCGAGCCACGGCGACGGCGCGGAGTGTTCGTTCCCGGTGACAGTCACCGACGCGACGAACACGAGCGTCACCGTCTCAGAAGAGCCACAGCGCATCGTCATCATCGGCCCGAGCGCCGTCCAGACGGCGTGGGAGGTTGGCGCACAGGAGAAAGTCGTCGCCATCGACTCCTTCTCGACGTACTTGGAGGGAGCCGGTGACCTGCCGACCGTCGCGGGTTACCAGAGCGTCGACTACGAGGCCGCTCTCCAGCAGAACCCCGACCTCGTTGTCGTCGCCGGCAACAGCTACACCGACGCCGTCGCGACGAACTTCCGCGACGCCAACGTGACGACGTTCAAGATGCCTGACGCCACGTCGCTGAACGCCGTCGTCGACAAGACGCGGACGGCGGGCCACCTCTACGGTGCCTGTGACGGCGCCGCGGAGACGGCCAACTGGATGGAAGAGCGCATCGGCGTCGTCGCTAACGCCACTGCGGACGTGAGCGAACCGTCGCTGTTCTACGACCTCGGTGCCTCGCGGGACGGCGAGAGCCGCTTCTCCGTCGGCCCGAACACCTTCATCGGCCACCTCATCTCCACCGCGGGCGCGTCGAACATCGTGGCGAACGCGAACGTCTCCTCGCCGTATCCGCAGTTGTCGAACGAGTTCATCCTCTCGGAAAACCCCGAGTGGCTTCTCGTGACGTACACGCCGGGGTCGTCCTACGGCGCGACGACGCCCGCGGAGGCCCGCGCCGCAGTGCAGAACTCTTCCGTCCTCTCGCAGACGGCCGCGGCCCAGCAGGGCAACGTCGTCGCGGTGAACGCGAACAACCTGAACCAGCCGGCGCCGCGGGTCGTCTATCCGCTCCAGAAACTCGCACAGGAACTCCACCCCGAGGCGTACGCCGAGGCGAACCAGACGACCCAGCCGACGGCCACCGCCACGGCGACTGCGACGCAGACGGCCACCGCGACCCAGACGGCCACCGCCACCGCGACGGCGACGCAGACGGCCACCGAAACCGAGACGCCCACCGCGACTGACGGTGGCTCCTCCGGCGGCGTCCCCGGCTTCGGTGCTGGGCCGGCGCTCGTCGCCCTCGCGGGTGCGGCGCTGATGGCGGTCCGACGGTACCAGTAGGCGTTTAAGTCGCCCCGTCCGAGGGCGGATATGGTCGAGAACGTACTCTGGCCGGCCTACTTCGACGCGGACCTGACCCGCGCCGAGGGCCGCCGCGTCCCCGCGGACCTCGCCGTCGAGGACCCCTCCGTCGACGAAATCGCGGAGGCCGTCGGACAGGTCGGATACGACGCGGTCATCGAGCGAGACGTGACGTATCCCAGAGAGTACGACCCGCGGGGCCGCGTCCTCGTGAAGGACGCCGACGACGCCAGCAAGGGTGACCTCCTGCAGGCCGTCGCGGCGTACGTGGCGGCGCTTCGGGACTGATGGAGAAACTCGGCACCGTCGTTCGGACGGCCCAGAACCTCGCCGTGGTGCGCTGTCCGGGCGCGGACCACCCGGACATCGGCGCCGTAGCCGTCGACGAGCGTCTCGACGACGTGGGGCGCGTCGTGGACGTGTTCGGCCCCGTCGAGCGTCCCTACCTCGCCGTCTCGCCCGGGTCCGGCCGCGACTTGCCGGCGCTGCTGGGGGAGACGCTGTACGTCCGATAGGTCAAAGGCCCTCGAAGCGGACCGTCCGCCATGGACTACCGCACGCGCGCCGTCGCCGCGAGCGCCGGCGCCCTCTGTCTCTTCGCGCTCGTTCAACTCGGTGCCATCGCGCTGGTGACGCCCTTCAAGGAGGCGGGCTTTCAGGCCGTCGAAAACCCACAGGACCCGACGAACAGCGCCGTCTACCTCGCGTTCATCCTCGTCGCCACCGGGGCGATGCTCCTCGTCATCAAGTACGACGTGGAGTGGCTTCTCCGTGGTTTCCTCGTCGCCACCTCGGCGATGATTTCGTGGTACGTCTTCTCCGTGCCCGCAGGGGCCATCGCCCCGTCGCTCGGCGTCCCGTCCCTCGCCCTCTCCGGTAGCGCGGCGCTCATCGTGGGCGCGGCACTGTACGTTCACCCGGAGTGGTACGTCATCGACGCCGCGGGCCTGATAATGGGCATCGGCGCGGCGGCGCTCTTCGGCATCAGTTTCGGCGTCCTGCCGGCGCTGTTGTTCCTGAGCGCCCTCGCAATCTACGACGCCATCGCCGTCTACCGGACGAAGCACATGCTCACACTCGCGGAGGGCGTGATGGACCTCCGGGTTCCCGTCGTCCTCGTGTTTCCGCTCCGCCTCGACTACTCCTTCCTCGACGACGATGGCCCACAGGCCACCGAAGAGGGCGAAAGTGAACACGAAGGCGAGGACGACGGCCGCCGCGACGCCTTCTTCATCGGCCTCGGCGACGCGGTGATGCCGAGCATCATGGTGACGAGTAGCGCCTTCTTCATCGAGGCGCCGGCGCTCGTCGCCGGCACGGCGCTCACCCTCCCCTCGCTGGGCGCGATGGTCGGGACGCTCCTCGGTCTGACGGCGCTCCTCCGGATGGTGTTCCGCGGCGAGGCCCACGCCGGCCTCCCGCTTCTCAACGGCGGCGCCATCGGCGGCTACCTGCTCGGCGCGCTCGCGGCGGGGGTGCCCATCGTCGATGCGCTCGGCCTCACGCCGTACGTCTGACGGCCAGCGATGCGGTCCGCACCGCCGTCTGTCGGGGCCGGAACGACTTTCAGCGCACAGACGAGTTAGATTTCTATGGTTTCCGCAGATCGTCTCGCCCTCCTGCTCATCGGCGTCGGAATCGTCCTGACGGCGTCGCCCGTCGCTGTGGTCTCAGCGGACATCGGCGCACCCACGTACGAGTATCGGGCGTCCGAACTCTCCTACGAAGACGGCACGCTCCAGTATTCGGACCAAATACCGTTCAGCACCTTCAGTATCGACGCCATCGCCTGCGTCGGCGAATCGCGGGTCTGCAAACTCGAACGGCACGTCCACGAGAACGGCCGCGTCGCCGTCGAGGACGCGGACGCCGTCCGAGGCTACTACGAGTTCGTCTTCCTCGACGGCTCGTTTTATCGGCCGGTGACCACGAGAGAGAACGGCACCGTCTATCTCACCCACGAACCGGTGCGCGCCGATTTCGCGCTCAGAGCCGCCTCGGTTTCGTACGACAGCGCCGAGTCGGCGTATCGGCGCGCAGTCGACGAGGGGCACGTGACGGTGACGTCGACGGAACGACTAGAGATGCGGAAAGTCGTGTCCAAGGAGAGCGAACGCGGTGACCGGACCGTCTACTACGTGTATGCGACCAAAATGCCGCCCGCCGGAGGGCACACGGCGTCCGTCGGGGAGAAACTCACGACGTACGGGCTCTCCATCGCCGGGTTTCTCGTCGGCCTCGCGCTGATCGGATACGGACAGCGAATGCGCGTCCGGGCACGGCTCCGATAGGCGAGCCGTCTACCCCGAGAACGCCTCGCTGGCCGGCGCGAAGTCCAGTTCCGTTCCCCGCCCCTCTTCGGTCGCTCGCTCGTACAGCATCGCGGCCGCGGCCACCGTCTCGATGCCCGTGCCGCCGCTGTCGAACACTGTCACGTCGTCGGCTGACGCGCGCCCCGGCGCGTCGCCGACCAGCACCTCGCCGAGTTCGGCGTGCACGTGGTCCTCGTCGACGACGCCGGCCTCGCGGGCACTGAGAAAGGAGCCGGCGTCCTGACCCACCCGCTCGCGGAGGTCCGGCACGTAGGTGGCGCGCTCGACGGTCTGGTGGTCCAATTCGCGGCGTTCGGGGTGGTACTGCCCCATCGCGGTGACGTGGGCGCCATCTGCCAACACGTCGCCGTCGAACACCGGCTCTGAGGCCGTCGTCGCCGTGACCACGACGTCGGCTCCCTCGACGGCGGCGGCGCTACTGGCGACGGCCGCGACGGGCGCGTCGAGTTCGTCGTTCATCTCCGCCGCGAACGCCTCGCGGTGTTCGTTCGTGGGCGAGTACACCCACACGTCCTCGAAGTCGCGGACCGTCGCCGTCGCCCGGACCTGCCCGCGGGCCTGCGCACCGCTCCCGATGACCGCGAGCGAGGTGGCGTCGGGTCGCGCGAGGGCGTCGACGCCCACGGCGCCCACCGCGCCCGTCTTGAGGGGGTTCATCGCGGCGCCGTCGAGGAGCGCCAGCGGTTCGCCCGAGTCGGCGTCGAACAGCGGCGTCACGAACCACGCGTCATCGGCGCCGAAGCCGGCGCTGTACGTGTAGCCGCCCATCGCGCCCGTCTCGGGCAGAATCGCGGTGTAGCCGGTGAGGATGCCGGCGGGGTCCTCCCCGGGGAGCGTCGTCCGGGGTTCGGCCGGCGCGCCCTCACCGCGTTGCCGGTAGCCGTCGCGGACGGCGGCCACGTAGTCTGTCGGCGACGCGAGGTCGGCAACGTCGTCGCTCCGGAGAAACAGCGCCTCTGTCATGGCCGAATACAGCACGCCGACCGGGAAAACAGTTGGCTCAGTCCGCGTGGGGTGCGGTGCCTGAGGAACGAGCGACCTCGTCGACCGGTCCGCGGACGAACATCGCGTGCCCGATGACGCCGAGGGTCACGACGCCCGCCACGGAGACGGCGCCCGTCAACACGAGGCCACCGACGTGGAGGGCAGTCGCAATCCCGAACAGCGCGAGGGGAATGAGCGCGAGGACGAGGTCATAGTACCCGGGCATATCTACTGTATGCTACTCGCTGTGGGCATATAAATCCCTGTGGTATGTGTTTAGCACCTTCCGTGTATGCCACTCATAACTTATGGGCGACCATCGGCCACGCGGCCACCCGGAGCAGGCGCCACGCGACGAGGAGCGCACCCCCCACGATAGCCGAGACGAGGTAGAAGTCAGGGTGCGCGCTTCCGGGGAAAGCGGCGGTGTCTCGGATCCCCATCGCCACGAGCGCACCCGGGAGCCACGCGGCGACGGCGAGGAGCAGCGACCACCGGGTCGAGGTGCGGGCCCGCCGACTGTACGCACCGAGCGCCAGCGACGCGACGGCCCACCCGACGACGAACGGGAGGACCACGCGCAGATAGCGCATCTGGTACTCCCACGGCGGGAGGTGATGCCGAATCTCGCCGACGGCGACGAAGAGGAGAATCATCGCCACGTCTCCGGGGGCCAGCGCACCGAGACTGTCGCGGTCCACGCCGAACGGCCACGCGTCGAGCATGCGCGGCGATTGGACTGGCCGCGCTATTGTTCTCCCGATTCCGGCTTGACGCCGACGGCGGTGTAGCCGAAGCCGCGGTCCGGAAGCGCCGTCTCGAAGCCGGCGTCGGCCAATAGCCCGCAGAGGGCGTCCGGCGCCCGAAACGTCGAGTCGAAGCCGACGAGCCGTTCCCCCAGCGCCACTCCCCGGCCCCGCAGCGTCGTGGGGTCGAACTCCCGAATCACGATGGCACCGCCGGGCCGAAGCACCCGGAACGCCTCCGCGAGGGCGTTCTCCGGGTCCGGAAGGTGGTGAAACGCGTCTGCGACGACTACCGCGTCCGCAGCACCGTCGCGAACCGGGAGGCGAGCGGCGTCACCGACGACGCCCGGAACGCCGTGACTCCGACCCTGTTCGACCATCCCCCGCGCCGCATCGACGACGAGCGTCTCGCGGTCCAGCGCTCGCGCCACGCGGCCCGCGCCGCCAGCCACGTCGAGGACGAACTCGACGTCCCCCGACGCGTGTGCCAGCCCCGCCTCTACCGTCTTCGGGTCGGCACGCCACATCAACGCGTCGTAGAGGGGGGCGAAGCGGTCGAACGAACGCACGTCGTGCACGAACAGGGGTTCGTGCGCCGCGTCTATAAACGTCGGCGGCGAACGACGGACATGGAGTTCGCCCTGCTCGGATGGCCCGCGGACGGGCCGACGCTCCGCCTCGACCACCGCGAGTTCGCCTACGCGGGGAAGTTCGTCATGTCGAACACGGGCAAGGCCGTCGCGCGCGAGGGCGACGCGGTGGTGGCCGCCGTCTCGTTCAACGCCGACCGGACGGACGACGACACGGCGTGGCTCCGCTACGTGACGGTGCGCGAGGACC
This sequence comes from Halobacteriaceae archaeon, assembly GCA_042216675.1. GTDB lineage: Archaea > Halobacteriota > Halobacteria > Halobacteriales > Halobacteriaceae > JBDGTS01. The sequence goes on from JBDGTS010000043.1 coordinate 27,619, forward strand.
GGCGCGGCGAGGGGGTCGGCCCGCGCCTCGTGGCCTTCGCCACCGAGCGACTGCACGAGCGCTTCGACGTGGTGCGAATCGCGGTCAACAACCCCTTCGCTTTCGAGGCACTGCACAAGGCCGGCTTCGGCTGGACGGGCACGGAGACGGGGATAGCAGAACTGATCCTCGAACACCCCGGCGACCCGGACCGCTACGAGGACGGACTGGCGGTGTTCGCCGAGCGAGACCTGTCGTCGGACGAGGAAGCCTTCCTCGCCGAGCGGTCGGGGCCGCCGGCGACGCTGGACCCGGAAGCGTATTGAGGGGGGCGCCCGACCCGGCGGGCATGGGAAACGCCGCACTCCGCCAACTCGCGGCGATCGAGGACGTGACGTTCGACGCGGTGGGCGGGAGCGTCGTCGCCGTCGACGCGCACAACTGGCTCTACCGCTATCTCACGACGACGGTGAAGTTCACCGCCGACGACGTGTACACGACGAGCGAAGGCACCGAAGTCGCGAACCTCGTCGGCGTCGTACAGGGTCTCCCGAAGTTCTTCGAACACGACGTCACGCCCGTCTTCGTCTTCGACGGCGGCGTGACGGAACTCAAGGAGGCCGAAATCGAGGAGCGGCGGGAGGCCCGCGAGGCCGCCGAGGACAAGCTCGAAGCCGCCCGAGAGCGCGGCGACGAAGTGGCCGCGGCCCGCCTCGAATCCCGCACGCAGCGACTCACGGACGTGATTCACGAGACGACCCGGGGGCTCTTCGACAGACTCGACGTGCCGTACGTCGAGGCGCCGGCCGAGGGCGAGGCCCAGTGTGCCCACATGGCTCGCACCGGCGCCGCCGACTACGCCGGAAGCGAGGACTACGACACGATGTTGTTTGGCTCTCCCTTGACCCTCCGGCAACTCACGAGCAAAGGAAACCCGGAACTCATGGACTTGGAGGCGACCCTCGACCGACACGACGTGACGTGGGAGCAACTGGTCGACGTGGCCGTCCTCATCGGCACCGACTTCAACGAGGGCGTCAGCGGCTACGGTCCGAAGACGGCGCTCTCGGCGGTCAAAGAGCACGGCGACATCTTCGCCGTGATGGAGGCCGAGGACGTGTACGTGGACCACGCCGACCGCATCCGCACGCTGTTCCTCGACCCGAACGTCACCGACGACTACGACTACGACCTCGACGTCGACCCCGACGTGGACGCGGCGAAGCGCTACGTCACCGAGGAGTGGGAGGTCGACCCCGACGAAGTCGAACGCGGCTTCGAGCGAATCGAAGAGTCGCTGGTCCAGACGGGACTGGACGAGTGGACGTGACCCCTGCGCTTTTGCGTCGGTCACCCCTCTCCCGAATATGAACGCGCTCGACCCGCGGGTCAGAGTCGTCTGGGCCGGCCGCGCCGTCGCCCTCGCGGCGGTCCTCGGCGCCGCCCTCGTTCTCGCCGACCGGTACGCCCTCGCTGTGCCGGCGTGGGCCGTCGTCGCCGTCGTCGCTCTCGCGGCCACGCTCGGACTGGCTCACACGGCCCTCCGCTACCGCCGCTGGCGCTACGAGGTCCAAGAGGACGCGCTCTACCTCGAACGCGGCGTCGTGACCGAGGTCGAGACGGCGGTGCCGTTCGTCCGCATCCAGCACGTCGACACCCAGCGCGGACCGCTGGAGCGACTCGCCGGCGTCACCTCCGTCGTCGTCTACACTGCCGGCTCCCGCGGCGCGGACGTGACGGTGCCCGGACTCGACCCCGAGCGGGCCCGGACGCTCCAGCGCAGGCTCCGGCAGCTCGCGGTGGTGAGCGAGGCCGGGGACGCGGTATGAGGCGCCTGCATCCACTCGTCGCGGTGCGCCGGGCAGTCGGCTACGCCGTCAACCTCGCCGGAGCGGCCGTTCTGCTCGTCGGCTTCGTCCTGCCCGCCGTCGGCGTCGACGCGGGCGACGCGTTCGCGCTCCTGCCGGCGGGCGTCGCTGCGGGCGCGCTGTTCGGCCTGCTGTCGTATCTCCGCTTTCGCTACGAGGTGACCGACGACACCGTCGACGTGAACTCGGGCGTCGTGAGTCGGCGTGAGCGCGAGATACCGCTCGACCGCATCCAGAACGTCGACGTGGAGCGGAGCGTCTGGCAACGGCTCCTCGGCGTGGCGACGCTCCGCGTCGAGACGGCCGGCGGCGGGTCGACGGAGGCCACCCTCGACTTCGTGAGCGCCGACGAAGCCGAGCGAGTGCGGGCGCTCCTCCGCGCGGAAGCGCGCCCCGCGGAGGTGACGCCGGAGGCGCCCGCGGAGGAACCGCTGTTCGCCCTCCGGCCGCGCGAACTGGCCGTCTACGCGGCCACGGAGTTCCGGCCGGGGGCGCTCGCGCTGACGCTGTTCGGCCTGCCCGTCGTCGGGCGCGTGGCGACGGACGCGCTCCTCGCCGCCGCGGCGCCGCTGGGCGGGCCGGAACGACTCGCGGGCGGGTCGCTCACGCCCGACGAGGCGCTCGCGCTCGCGGCCGTCGGCCTCCCGGCGCTGGCGGCTGGCGGGTGGCTGCTCGGCGCGGCACTCGCGCTCAACGAGCAGTACGGCTTCACCCTCGTCCGGAGCGGCGAAGACGTGCAGTACAGCCGCGGCCTGCTCACGACGTACAGCGGCGCGATTCCCGTGGAGCGCATCCAGACGCTCACCATCCGCGAGAACGTCGTCCAGCGAGCGCTGGGGTACGGCGCCCTCACCATCGACACCGCCGGCTACGCGGGAGAGGAAGGTGCGGGTCGCCGGTCGGCGATTCCGATGGCCGAGCGGGAGAGGGTGACGGCGCTCGCGGACGAGGTGGCCGGGGTCACCTCCGGCGCCGACTTCGAGCGCCCGCCGACGCGCGCACGGCGTCGCTACCTCGCCCGCTACGCCGTCGCCGTCGGGCTTCTCACCGTCGCCGCGTTCGCGGTCTCCCGGCGCGTCGGGGGGTTCTCGCTCTGGTGGACGGCGGCCCTGCTGTTCGTCGCCGTCCCGCCCGCGGCCCACCTCAAGTGGCGCCACCGGGGGTACGCCGTCCGCGACGACCACCTCCTCGTCCGAGCGGGCTTCTGGACGCGGCGCACCACCGTCGTGCCCTACGAGCGACTCCAGACTGTCCAGCGCCGTGCGACGCTCTTCCAGCGGCGCCGCGGACTTGGCAGCGTCGTCGCGGACACGGCCAGCGGCGCAGTTCTCCGGCGCGGCGGGGCCGTAGTACACGACGTCGACGCCGGGGACGCGTCGGCGCTGAGCCGGCGTCTGCGGGACGCGCTGGACACGGCAATCCGCTGACAGCAGGGCCCTCGGTCAGGAAGGTTGAAAAAGCCCCATCCGCCACGTCCGCTCGTGGGCCGGAGGCACAACCGCGCGGTGACGACGGTTCTGGTGGTGTCGCCCGACGAGGCGTACACCGAATCGGCCGTCCAAGAGTTATCAGAGGAGCGTCACCTCAGGGTCCGCACGGCCGCGACTGCCGCGGACGCGTTGAGCGCACTCCGCTCGGAGACCCCCGTCGACTGTGTCCTCTCCGACAGCGACCTTTCCGTCGTGGACGGGGCGACTCTGCTGGCGCTCGTTCGCGCACAGTGGCCGGACCTGCCGTTCTTGCTCCTCGCCGACGCGGACGGAGACGTGGGACGACGCGCCGCCGCCCTCGGCGTCACGGAGCGGTTCGTCGGGGAACGCAAGCGCAGCGACTGGGACGACGTCGTGGCGGTGGCCGAAGCCGCGGCAGCGTACTTCCGCCGGCGGGACCCGCCCCGCGGCATCGAACGGCAGGCGGCCCGAATAGACGCCGCTCGCGACGCCATCGCCGTCTTCACCGGGGGCCGCCTCGTCCACCTCAACGAGGCGTGGGTCGACCTCTTCGACGAGTCCGCCGCGGAGATGCTGGGACGGCGACCGACCGCGGCGCTTCGCGCCGACCGTGACGCCCTCTCGGACCCGTGGTTCGCCGCCGTCGCGGACGGCGCGGACCCGCTCCGGCAAGTGGACGTCCACGCGAAGCGACCAAACGGGTCCCTACTCCCCGTGAGGGTGACCGCGACGCCGCTGGACTGGAGTGACAGGGCGGCGGCGCTCGTCGTCTGTCGGACCCGGTCGAAACAGCGGGAGCAAGCCCGGTTCGAGCGGGCGGTCGAAGCCGCTGGTCACGCGGTCTACGTGACGGACGCCGAGGGGACCATCGAATACGTCAACCCGGCCTTCGAGGACATCACCGGATACAGCGCCGCGGAAGCGGTCGGGCGGACCCCAGCGATACTCAAATCCGAGGCGCACGACGACGACTACTACGAGGCCCTCTGGGAGACGATCACCGCCGGCGACGTGTGGGAGGAGGAGGTCGTCGACCGCCGGCAGTCGGGCGAGAAATACTACGCGCACCAGACCATCGCGCCGATCGTGGCCGACGGAGCGATCGAGGGTCACGTCGCCATCCAGACTGACGTGACAGAACAGCACGAGCGACAGGAGCGCCTCGCTCACTACGAACGCGCCATCGAAGGGAGCAACGACCTCATCGCGGCCATCGACGCCGACTACAACTATCTGTTCGCCAATCAGCGCTATCGGGAGTACCACGACCTCCCGCCCCGGACGGAGACGGCCCGCCTCGACGAAGTGCTCGACGCGGAGACGTGGGCCGAGGCTGAGCCGCGCGTTCAGCGTGTTCTCGACGGGGAAGAGGTCCGCTACACGACCGAGCGGTCCCGACCCGGGGAGCCCTCGCGTGTGTTCGACGTGCGGTACTATCCGCTTCCGGACCGCGAATCGGAGCGCATCGCCGGCGCCGTGGCGACGATTCGTGACGTGACCGAACGCGAGAACCGGGACCGACAGCTCCTCGTGTTGAGCCGGATCCTCCGTCACAACCTCCACAACGACATGAACGTGATTCTGGGTCACGCGGAGACGCTCGCGTCGGAGCGCTCCGGAGCAGTCCAAGACCGGGCCGAGCGCATCGTGGCCACCGGGGAGGGGCTTCTCGACCTCACCGACAAGCAGCGGTCGGTGGTCGAGTTGATCTCGGAGGAGCGGACGCCGGTCTCGCTCTCCGCCGCGAGCGCGATTCGAGCCCCCGTCGAACGCCTGCGACGAAGCCGCGACGACGCGCACATCGAGATCGACGTTCCGGACGTGACGCTTCGCGCGATTCCCCAACTATCGGACGCCGTCGCCGAACTCGTCACGAACGCCGTCGACCACTCCGACCGCTCGACCCCGCGGGTTCGCGTCAGCGCCGCGGTTCGGTCGGACCGCGTGCTCGTCGAGGTGGCCGACGACGGCCCGGGCATTCCGCCACAGGAGCGGCGGATTCTCACCGGCGACCACCGAATCGACCAACTGTACCACGGGAGCGGGATGGGCCTGTGGCTCGTCCACTGGATCACGTCCCGCTCCGACGGAACGCTCGGGTTCGAGGAGAACGACCCACGCGGGAGTCGCGTCACGATGTCGCTGGAACGCGCGTCCGACACCGACGCCGATTAGGGCGCGACCGCTTCGCGCCGGGCGGATTCGGGGACGGTGAAGGAGTCGAGGAGGCTGTCGAGGTCCGTCGCGCGCCCTTCGAGCGAGTTGACCTCCGTCTCGATCTGGTCGAGTGCCGCGGTTTGTTGTTGGGCCGCGGCCGCCACCGATTCCGACTCGGTAGCCGTCTCCGCGGCGATGCTAGCGACGTCGTCCACCATCTGAACGACCTGTTGGGCGCTCTCGGCCCCCTGATCGGTGGCGTCGCTGATCTCCTGTACGCTGTCGTCCAGTTCCTCGACGACTGCCACGACGTCCTCGAAGTCACGGAGCGCCGCCTCGACAGTCTCGACGCTCGTTCGGACCTGCTCGCTCATCTCGCGCACGTCGGCGATGGTGTCGTCGGCGTCCTCCTGAACGTCCGAGACGACGTCGCCGACCTCCTCGGCGGAGTCCCGCGTCTCCTCGGCGAGCGACTTCACCTCGTCGGCCACCACCTCGAACCCGTCGCTGTCGTCAGAGGCGTGTGCGGCCTCGATGGCGGCGTTGATGGCGAGGAGGTTCGTCTCCTCTGCGACGTCGTCGATGAACGAGACGATGTCGCCGATGCGGTCGATCTCTGCCACGAAGTCTTCGACGGCGCTCACCGTCGTCTCCATCGTCTCTTCGACGTCGTTGAGGGCGTCGATGGCGTCTCCAGCGGCCTCGCTTCCGGACCGGCCGCGGTCGGCCGCCTGCGTCGCCGTCTCCGCGACGGTGTCGGCGGTGGACGCGATTTCCTCGACGGTCGCGGAGAGGGTACTCATCTCCTCGGAGATCTCTTGGAGGTCCCGTGACTGCTCGTCGGCCCCGTCCGCGATCTCTCCGACGGAGACGGCGATGTCCCCGCTCGCCTCGCTGAGTTCCTCGACGCTCGTGCTGACGCTGACGGTGGCGTCGGCCACGTCGCCGGCGAACGTCTGGGCCTCGGCAACCGTTTCCCCGACGGTGTCGAGGAGGGCGGTGTAGTTCTCGACCAGTTCGCGGTACTCCGGTGCCACCGCGTCGTCGTCGACGGTCGCCGTGAGGTCGCCGGACCGGGCGCGTTCGGCGGCGTCGTCGAATGCGGCCACGAGGTCGGCCATCTGCTCGGAGCGCCGTTCGAGGTCGGCGGTGTAGGTGCGGAGGTTCTCGGCCATCTGGTCGAGGGCGTCGCCGAATTCGCCGGGCACGGAGTCGTCGAGGACCGGGTCGTCGAACTCCTGTTCCGCGAGCGCCGACGCCTGTCGCGACACGAGGTCGATGTGGTCAGCCATCGCCGAGAACGAGCGCTGGAGGTCCCCGAGTTCGTCACGCTGGTCCGTCTCGGGGACGGAGACGCCCACCTCGCCGGCACCGATTGCGGCCGCCGCGCGGTCGAGTCGCTCTATCGGCGCGACGATGTCGCGACGCGTGATGAGGACCGTGTTGAGAAAGGCGACGGCCGCCGCGGCGAAAAAGCCCGCTTGTACCGCGAGGAGGACGCGGCCGCTCAGTAGCGCCGGAGAAACCACCTGCACCACGGAGACGAGAAACTGGACGCTGACGGCGGTCAGAACCTTGCGTTCGACCGACTTCGAGACACCGATTACGTCCATCGTCGACCAGAGCAAGTCGCAGTACCGCCGTTTGATCCCACCGAACATATCTTCCTGTTGGTATTCGGAAGGGGCTTATAAACGGGACGTTCGCTATCAACGACTGAAAACAGTCGGCACGGACGCGAACCGACCCCTTTTACTCACGGCCACGCCGAGGTCCGGGTATGTCGGAGGACTACCGAATCGAGCAGGACAGCCTCGGCGAGATGGAGGTTCCCAGCGACGCCTACTGGGGCGCACAGACACAGCGCGCGGTGGAGAACTTTCCCATCAGCGACCGACGCTTCGGGCGGCGCTTCGTCCGCGCCCTCGGCGTCGTGAAGAAGGCGGCGGCGCAGGCCAACCGGGACCTCGGCACCGTCGACGAGGAGACGGCCGACGCCATCGTGGCGGCGGCGGACGAAGTCATCGCCGGCGACCACGACGACCAGTTCCCCGTCGACGTGTTCCAGACGGGGTCGGGCACCTCGACGAACATGAACGCAAACGAGGTCATCGCCAACCGCGCCTCCGAGATTCTGGGCGAGGAAATCGGCTCGCGCGCCGTCCACCCCAACGACGACGTGAACTTCGGGCAGTCCAGCAACGACGTGATTCCGACGGCGATGCACGTCGCGTCCCTCGAAGCGCTGGTGAAGGACGTGGAACCCGGCCTCGAAGTCCTCCGCGACGAACTCGCCGCGAAGGAAGACGAATTCGACGACGTGGTCAAGACGGGCCGCACCCACCTGCAGGACGCGACGCCGGTCCGTCTCGGACAGGAGTTCGGCGGCTACCGGACGCAGGTCGAGAAGGGCATCGAGCGAGTGCAGGCGGCACAGGACAGCCTACGGGAACTCGCCCTCGGCGGCACGGCCGTCGGCACGGGCCTGAACACCCACCCCGACTTCCCGCCCCTCGCGGCCGAGTACATCAGCGAGGAGACGGGCGTCACGTTCGAGGAGGCCGACGACCACTTCGAGGCGCAGGCCGCCCACGACGCGATGAGCGAGGCCCACGGGGCGCTCCGCACCGTCGC
>JBDGTS010000039.1:0-35577 GCA_042216675.1 Halobacteriaceae archaeon
CCTCTTTCCGCCGCTGAAAGCGGCGGGGTAAAGCGCGTCCTTGGTAAGGACGAGACCGCGGGTTCAATTCCCGCCCTAGGCTCTTTCTCCGCAGGCACTCGATGAAAGGGGTTTTCGGTGCGAAACCACTCTTTGAACCGTGACGATTACCAACGGCGACTCCGTCGCACTGGAGTACACGGGCCGCCTCGACGACGGCACAGTTTTCGACACCACACGAGAAGCCGTCGCCGAGGAGGCAGGCCTCGCTGCCGCCCAACCGGACCGCGAGTACGCCCCCCTCACGGTCGACGTGGGCGCAGGGGAGGTCATCGAGGGCATGGAGGACGGCCTCATCGGCCTCGAAGAGGGTGAGGAGACGACCATCGAAATCCCGCCCGAAGAGGGCTACGGCGAATGGACCGAAGAGCGCGTGCAGGAGTTCGAGACGGCCGAACTCCGCGAACTGCTCGGCGGCGAACTCGAGGAGGGCGCGTATCTCGAAGCCCAGAACGGCCAGCGTGGCGAAATCGTTCACGTCGACGAGGAGACGGTCCGCGTGGACTTCAACCCCGAACTCGCGGGCGAGCACCTCGAGTTCGAGGTCGAAATCGTCGACGTCAGCTAAGCGGACTCGTTTCGAAATCGCGTCCGTGGTGGACGCGAAAATGGCGGTGATGGCGGGCGTGCCAGCGACGGGTGGGTCGACGAGCGTTGCGTGCGGTCGGTCGGCGTTATCGTGCTGTCATCGGTGGTGGCGCAGGTCGGTCAGTCGTCGGTGCGAGCGCCGTCAGCGACGGTCTGTCGTGGTGCGTGTCATCGTCGCGCATGGATGGACGCCGCTACGGAATATAAGTCTATCGTAGCACACGCATCCAGAAATTAGTCTGTATAAGGCCATTTTAGGGGAGCGTTCGGGAGAAGATTAAGGCAGTCCGGCAGCCCACCGACACACGTGACCGACCGCTCGTGGACGGCGTTCAGCCTGATACTCGCCCTGAAGGCGGCGATGACGGTCGTGGCCGTCGTCCTGATGCTTTAGGCGAGGATGACGTCGAGGTACAACATCACGACGGCGCCAGCCATGGTGCCGAGCGTGGCGATTCGCTCGTTGCCCCGCGCGTGCGTCTCCGGCACGATTTCGTCGCTGATGACGAACAGCATCCCACCGGCCGCGAAGCCCATCGCGTACGGAAGGAGCGGGGAGGCGGAGGCGACGGCGAGAGCCCCCACGACGGCCACCGGAATCTCCACGGCGCCGGCGCGAATCCCCGCGACGGCGGCGTAGAACAGGCGCCCGAGGCCAGCGTTGATGGCGGCCACCGAGACGGCCAACCCTTCCGGAACGTTCTGGAGGCCGATGGCCAGCATCAGTCCCAACGCGTTCCCGAGGTCCCCGGACCCGAACGCCACCCCGACGGCCAACCCCTCCGGAACGTTGTGGAGCGTGATGGCGACGATGAAGAGGAGCAGACCCGAGAGCCGGGACTCCTCGACGACGGTTTCGCCGGCCGGGCTGGCGTCCCCGCGCTGTCCCCCCGTGACGACGTAGTGGACGTGGGGGACCCACGCGTCGGCCCGGTCCAACAGCGCCACGCCGAGGACGAAGCCGACGAGGACGGGATAGATGCCGGTCAGCGAGACGCCGACGGGTGCGTAGGCGTCGTAGCCGACGGCCGACGCGAAGTCGATGCCGGGGAGGATGAGGCCCGTGAAACTCGCGGAGAGCATCACGCCGGCGGCGAAGCCGAGCGCCCCGTCCAGCGCTCGCACCGTCGGGTCGCGCCAGACGAGGACGAGCGCCGCCCCGAGCGTGTTGAACAGGGCGATGACGACGCCCCCGACGAGCGCCTGTACGACGCGGTTCTCGCCCGCGAGGCGGACGAACTGCTCTTCGAGCATCAGTCTCCGGCGACGGGCAGTCGCATGTCGGCAGTCTCCGTGCGTCCCCGGATAGCGGTTTCGGTGGCGGCGACACGAGGAATATAACCGCTCGTGGTCCCGTGGGGGAGACATGAGCGCGGACGCGACTCCCGACGGAGTCCCCGACCACGACGCCGCCGTCGGGCCGCCGGCCAAGATGGTCGAACGGCGCGACGACCTGACGCCGATGATGGCGCAGTACCACGATTTGTGTGCGCGCTACGACGACTCGCTGGTGCTGTTTCAGGTCGGGGACTTCTACGAGGCGTTCTGCGAGGCCGCGGCGGTGACGGCCCGACTGCTGGACGTGACGCTCACCCAGCGCGAGGACTCCACGGGCGAGTACGCGATGGCGGGCATCCCCATCGACAGCGCCGAGTCCTACGTCGAGGACCTGCTGGCGGCGGGCTACCGGGTCGCAATCGCCGACCAAGTGCAGGACCCCGACGAGGCGACGGGCGTCGTCGACAGGGCGGTGACCCGCATTCTCACGCCCGGCACCCTCACCGAGGACGAACTGCTCGACACCGACGACAACAACTACGTCGCCAGTTACGCCGGCGACGGCGCACTCGCCTTTCTCGACGTGTCGACGGGCGACTTCCTCGTGACGAGCGTCCCGGCCCCCGGCGCCGTCGCGGACGAAGTGCAACGCTTCGCCCCCGCAGAGGCCATCGTCGCGCCCGAGGCGACGGCCGAACCGTTCCCAGAGGACTGCATGGTGACGGGCTACGACCCCGAGGCGTTCGACCACGAGGTGGCCCGCGAGCGGGTGGCCTCACACGTCCCCGCGCCCGACGCCGTCCTCGAAAGCCGAGCGGAGACCCGGGCCGTCGGCGCCCTGTTGGCCTACGCGGAGTACGTCCGCGGCGGCGAGGACGGCCGTCTGGACTATCTGGACCGCCTCACGCGCTACGACCCCGGCGAGTACATGCACCTCGACGGCGTGGCCCTCCGGAGCCTCGAACTGTTCGAGCGCCGGGCCGTCGGCGGCGGCGAGGAGGGAACCCTCGTCGGCGTCGTGGACGAGACGGCGTCGGCGCTCGGCAGTCGCAAACTCAAGGATTGGCTCCGCCGACCGCTCCTCGACGAAGCGCGCATCGACGCGCGCCTCGACGCCGTCGAGGAACTCACGGGCGCGGTGCAGGCCCGCGAGGACCTCCACGCCCTCCTCGCCGACGTGTACGACGTGGAGCGACTCATCACCCGCGTCTCGCGGGGCCGAGCGAACGCCCGCGACTTGCTGGCGCTGAAGAACACCCTCGACGTGGTGCCGGAGGTGAAGGCGGCCCTCGCCGGGGCCGAGAGCGACCGCCTCACGTCGATTCGGGACGGCCTCGACGAGATGAGCGACGTGCGCGACCTCGTCGGCGACGCCATCGCGACCGACCCGCCGGCCGAAATCACGGAGGGCGGCGTCATCGCCGACGGGTTCGACGAGGACCTCGATTCGCTCCGGCAGACCGAACGCGACGGCCGGGAGTGGGTCGACTCGCTGGAGGCCGAGGAGCGCGAGCGCACGGGCATCGACTCGCTCAAGGTGGGCTTCAACTCCGTCCACGGCTACTACATCGAGGTCACGAAGCCCAACGTGGACCGGGTGCCCGACGACTACACCCGCCGGCAGACGCTGAAGAACGCCGAGCGCTACTACACGCCGGAACTCAAGGAGCGGGAGGACGAGATTCTGCGCGCCGAACAGCGCGCGGACGCCCGCGAACACGAACTGTTCCGCGAGGTGCGGGCCGACGTCGCCGCCGAGGCCGACCGGGTGCAGGCCCTCGCGGCGAAACTGGCCCAACTCGACGTGCTGGTCGCCCTCGCGGAAGTCGCCGTCGCGAACGACTACTGCCGGCCCTCGGTGGGCGGCGACGGCATCCACGTCGAGGGCGGACGCCATCCCGTCGTCGAACACGTCGAGGAGTCGTTCGTCCCGAACGACACCCGTCTCGGGGACGACCGCGTCGCAGTCATCACCGGCCCCAACATGTCCGGAAAGTCGACGTACATGCGGCAGGTGGCCCTCATCTGTCTGCTCGCCCAGATGGGCAGTTTCGTGCCCGCGCGGGCCGCTGACCTCCGCATCGTGGACCGCATCTACACGCGCGTGGGCGCGAGCGACGACATCGCTGGCGGCCGCTCGACGTTCATGGTCGAGATGACCGAACTCACCGACATCCTCCACACCGCGACCGAAGACTCGCTGGTCCTCTTGGACGAGGTGGGCCGGGGTACCGCCACCGTGGACGGCCTCGCCATCGCCCGCGCCGTCACGGAGTATCTCCACGACGAAGTGGGCGCGACGACGCTCTTTGCCACGCACCACCACGAACTCACGGCCGTCGCCGACCGCCTGCCGGCGGCGACGAACCGCCACTTCGACGCGGACCGCTCGGGCGAGCGCATCGCCTTCGACCACGAGATTCGGCCGGGCGCCACGGACTCCTCTTACGGCGTCGACGTGGCCGAGGCGGCGGGCGTCCCCGACCCGGTGGTGGCCCGGGCGCGCGAACTGCTCGACGGGTCGCCGGAACGCGAGAACGGCCACGACCCCGAGGCCGCCGTCGAGAGCGAGGCGCTGACGGAGGTTCGGGAGACGACGATCGCGGAGACGACGCCGCTCGAGGCCCTCGAACTGCTGAGTCGCCTCAAGCGGGACCTGTAGGCCCACAAGTCCTTAGCCGCGCCCGGCCAATCGTCACGAACAGATGTACGACGACATTCTGCTCCCCGTCGACGGAAGCGAAGGGTCGGCCCGCGTTCGGGACCACGTCGCCGACATCGCACACTGGGCTGACGCGTCGGTGACGGTGCTGTACGTGGCCGACTCCACCCGCGACAGCGTCACCGTCGTCGAAGGGAAGACGGTAGACGCTCTCGAATCGAAGGGCGAAGACGTCGTCGCGGAGGCCACGAACGCCCTCGCCGGCCAGGGCGTCGACGCCGAGGGCGACGTGGTGCAGGGCAATCCCGCACCGACCATCGCCGACTACGCCGACGAGTACGGCCACGACCTCGTGGTGATGGCGACGCACGGACGGGCGGGGCTGTCGCGCTTCCTGCGGGGGAGCGTCACGGAGAAAGTCGTCCGCCTCGCGTCGATGCCGGTACTGACGGCGCGACTCGCGGCGGACGAGACGCTCCAGTTCCCGTACGAGACGCTCCTGCTCCCGACGGACGGGAGCGAGACGGCCGAACGCGCCGCGCGCCACGGCCTCGACGTGGCCGCCGCCCTCGACGCGACGGCCCATCTCCTCTCGGTGGTGGACGACGGCGCTCTCGGCCCGGACGTCCGCTCGACCGTCGCGGCCGCGGAGTCCGAGGAAGCCGCAGAGACGGCCGTCGGGGTCCTCGCCGACGAGGCGGCCGAACGGGGCGTCGAGACCGTCGAACACGTCGCCCACGGCGACCCCGGCGAGGAGATTCGGGCGCACGTCGAGAGCGCCGGCACCGACGCGGTGGTGATGGGGACGACGGGCCGGAGCGGCGTGGAGAAGATTCTGCTCGGGAGCGTCGCGGAGGCGGCGCTTCGGACCGTCCGGGTGCCCGTCGTCACCCTCGGCGAAGGCGCCTGATCAGTCCGGCGTCGGCGCGTCGAGTTCCTCGTCGGGGGCGACGGAGACGAAGGCGAGGCCGTGTTCGTCGAGGAGGCGGGCCGCGCGGTCCGTCACCGAGGGCGCGACGAGAATGCCGCGCACCGACGCGTCGGCGTGCAGGTCCCTGTCGAGTGCGGTCACGTACCGGTCGAGTTGACCGACGGCGTCGGGGCCGACCCGCCGCCGCTTCAACTCCACGACGACGGGGTTGCCGTCGGCGTCCTCGCCGTAGATGTCGACGGCGCCGGCGGGGGTCTCACGCTCCGTCGCAAGCGGCTTGAAGCCGTCCTCGATGCGCTCGGGGGCCGCCAGCAGTCGCTCCTTGAGGTCGGCCTCGCTCCCGACGAGTTCGAGGTCTCGCTCGTCGGCCATCGCCAACGCGGACACCTGATGGACCGCCTCGAAGCGGACGACGATGCGCTCGTCGGGGGATTCGCGGACGCTGGTGACGACCAGCGATCCGTCCGCGACGGCGACGTCGTGGTCCGAGCCGGGCGGTTGCCAGTTCACCGGCGTGCGTTGCTCCTCGGTGTGGACCAGCAGGGTGCCGTCGGGTTTGAGGACGACGAGGCGGTCACCGGGACCGAGGTAGGAGGACGCGCGGCCGTCGTACTCGACCTCACAGCGGCCGAAGACGGTCACGACGGCGTCGCTCTCCTTGCCGGCGGCGGCCACTTCGCGGGCCGTCTCGGGGGACGGGTCACTGCGTGCCCTGACGCGGTCGGCTGTCACGGGACGGCGTAGGGGCCACGCGGTGAAAAGCGCCGCGAGTCGGGTCAGCGGTCCGCGAGGAACGCCTCGATACGGTCCATCGACTCGCGGAGTTCCGGCATCCCCGTCGCGTAGGAGACGCGGAGATGCCCCTCGCCGCTGTCGCCGAAGACGCGGCCCGGCACGACGGCGACGCCCTGTTCCTCGATGAGGTCCTCGGCGAACGCCTCGTCGTCGTCCCCGGGAATCTCCGGAAAGACGTAGAAGGCGCCGCGGGCGGTGAAGCAGTCCAGCCCCATCTCCTCGAAGCGCGAGAGGACGAAGCGACGGCGCCGGTCGTACTGGGCCGCCATCTCCGCCACCTCGTCGTCGCAGGACTCCAAGGCCTCGATGGCGGCGTACTGGGCAGTGGTGGGCGCCGAGAGCATCGTGTACTGGTGCATCCGGTTCATCGCGTCGATGACCTCGGATGGACCCATCACGTAGCCGAGTCGGAGCCCCGTCATCGCGTACGCCTTCGAGAAGCCGTTGAACACGAGCGTCCGGTCGCGCATCCCCGGCAGGGTGGCGATGGAGCGGTGGTCGCCGTCGTAGGTGAGGGCCGCGTACACCTCGTCGGCCAACACCGTCAGGTCGTGTTCGCGGGCGAAGTCGGCGACGCCGCGCAAGTCGTCGTCGGAGAGGACAGCGCCGGTGGGGTTGTTCGGGTAGCAGTAGACGAGGACGTCGGCCTCGTCGGCACCGGCCCTGTCGAGGGCGCCGTAGGTGAGCGTGAAGTCCTCTTCCTTCCGGGTGGGCACCGACAGCACCTCGCCGCCGGCGAGGCGGGCCGTCGGCGGGTACGAGAGGTAGGCCGGTTCCGCGACGGCGACGGTGTCGCCGGGGTCGACGAGGGCGCGCATCGCCAAGTCGACGGCCTCGCTGACGCCCGTGGTGACGAGAATCTCGTCGTCGGCGTCGTAGTCGAGGTCGTAGCGCTCGACGTGGGCGCTGATGCGCTCGCGGAGTTCGCGCCGGCCGCGATTGGCGGTGTAGGAGGTGCGCCCTCGCTCCAGCGAGTCGATGGCGGCCTGTCGGGCGGCCCACGGGGCGCTGAAGTCCGGTTCGCCGACGCCCAGCGAGATGATGTCGTCTCGCTCCTCGGCGAGTTCGAAGTAGCGCCGGATGCCCGAGGGCGGCGTCTCGCGGGCGCGGTCGGAGATGTTCACGGTCGCCACCCCCGACTCATGGCGACACCGAGAGTCGGTCGTCGTCGTCGTAGTCCTCGAACTCGATGCCGCTGTCCTTGTACGTCTCCATGACGAAGTGGGTCACCGTCTGGGTCACCTCGGGGATGGGCGCAATCTGCTCGGAGACGAACTTCGACACCTCCTGCATCGAGGGGCCCTGCACGTCGACGGCGAAGTCGTAGTTGCCGGAGACGAGTTTCAGCGAGTCCACCTGCGAGTAGCGGGCGATGCGCCGCGCGATGTCGTCGTAACTCGTCTCGCGGTCGAGTTCGACGTTGAGTTCGACTTCGGCGCGGACGTACTCCTCGTCGACGTTGTTCCAGTCCACGACGGGCTTGTAGCCCCGGATGGCGCCGGAGGCCTCTAACTCCTCGATGGCGGCCTCGACGGCCTCCGCGTCGAGGTCAGTCTGCCGGGCGATGTCCTCGACGTCGTACCGGGCGTTCTCGCGGAGGACATCGAGAACGGCGCGGCTGGCACTCATACCGCCCCGTCCGAGAGGGAGCGCCAAAAGCGTTCGGCTCCCGCCCCGGACTTTTGGTGGTGGCCGTCGTCGGGGCCACCATGGACGAGCAACCACTGGCCGACGCGGGGGCCATCGTGACGGGCGCGAGTTCGGGCATCGGCGCGGCGACGGCGAAGCGACTCGCCGACGACGGGGCGAGCGTCGTCGTGGCGGCGAGACGCGAGGAGCGACTCGCGGCCCTCGTGGACGACATCGAGGACGCCGGCGGGACGGCCGCGGCAGTCCCGACGGACGTGACGGACGAGGACGCCGTGGCGGCCCTCGTGGAGGCGACGGCCAACCGCTTCGGGAGCGTCGACGTGGTGGTGAGCAACGCCGGCCTCGCCATCGACGGCGCCGTCGAGGAGATGGCGACGAGCGACTACCGGACGATGATGGACGTGAACGTGGACGGCACCTTCTACCTCGCGCGGGCGGCGATTCCCCATCTCCGGACGTCCGCGGGCGCGTTCGTCGTCGTCGGCAGTTTCGCCGGCCAGTACCCGCGCCCGTACAATCCCGTCTATGCGGCGACGAAGTGGTGGGTCCGGGGCTTCGCACATTCGCTGGCGGGGGGCGTCGGCGACGACGACGTAGCCGTCTCCGTCGTCAACCCCTCGGAGGTGCGCACGGAGTTCGGCGAGGAGAGCGACGAGGCCTTCGAGGAGCGCTTCGAACCGGGTGAAGTGACCGAACCCGGCGAAGTTGCCGACGCCATCGTCTTCGCCGCCGAACAGTCCCCGCCGACGGCGGTCAGCGAACTCGACCTGTTCAGGCGCGATAAGTTCTCGGAGTTCTGAAAACGCCGGTCGGAGGTCCGACCGGCAGGGGAGGATGGGTGGGGAGTTCCGGGCGCGTGGGGAGGATGGGTGCGACGCGCCCACCCGAACGTGACGACGGCGGCGACTTAAATTTGTGTCAGACGGCGAGCAGACGGACCGCCAGTCCCTTTGGCACCGGCCGGCTACCACCGGCATGGAGAGTTGGGCCGACCTGTTCGACCGTGGAGACGACTACGACGTGACCGTGGCCGCCGTGCGAGACGCACTCGCCGCCCGCCGGGGCGATGACTGAGCGCCCGGACCCGACGCGCGTCGTCGCCGATGCGGACGTGTTGGCGGCCGACCTGCTGGTCGGCGGCGCGGCGCGCCCGGCGCTCGACGCCGTTCGACGGCACTCGTGGACGACGCTCGTGGCGAGCGACCCGTTGCTGGACGACGCCGCCGCCGTCGTCGAGACGCTGGCGGACCCGGCGCTGGCGGCCGACTGGCGCGAGCGTGCGGCGGCGCTGACGGAGCGGGTGTCCCACCCGGACGGCGACCATCCGGCGGTCGCGTCGGCCTATCATGGAAACGCGGCGCACCTGCTCACGTTCGACGCGTCGCTGACCACCGCCGCCGCGAACGCGTCGCTGAAGGCCCACGTCGAGACGAGCGTGAAGCGCCCGGACGCCTTCGCGCGGCTGTTCGACGCGGAACCGCTGTACGAAGCGACGGTGGGCGGCGAGTATCCCGGCCCGGACCGGGACCCCCGCGGTTAGCCGAGGACGTCCGAGACGGCGGCGGCCACGTCGCGAAAGCGGGCCATCGTCATCGGGTCCGTCGTGACGAAGACGCCCTCCTCCCCCTCGATGACGCGGGTGACGTAGCCGTGGTCGAAGGCCCGAATCGTGAACGCGTAGTCGCCCAACTCCGACTCGCTGTACGCAGTGCGCGAGGAGAAGCCCGACTGCTCGGCGGCGACGAACGCCGACAGGTCGGCGTCCTGTTCCAAGTCGTCGCGGAGATACACCTGCGCGTGGTCCTCGGGTGTGAAGTACGTGATAGAGCGCAGTCGGTCCCCCACTGACGTCCGGCAGGCGCTGACCAGTTCGGTCGCTGGCACGTCGCGCACGGTGCTGTCAGTCATCTCCGCTCTCCGTGCTAGACGTTCACAAGGCACAAAAGTCTGGCGGCGCTCAGCGGGGCGAGGCAGTCAGCCAGTCCGCAACCTTCGCCAGCGCCCGGCCGCGGTGGGACACGTCGTTCTTCTCGACGGGGCTCATCTCCGCGAAGGTGGTGCCCTCGTGTTCGAAGATGGGGTCGTAGCCGAAGCCACCGTCGCCGCGGGGCGGGACGATTTTGCCCTCGACGCGGCCCGTGAACGTCTCGACGGTGTCGCCGTCCGCGTAGGCGACGACGGCCCGAAACGAGGCACTGTGGTCGTCCTCGGCGGCGACGAGTCGCTGGACGCGCTCGATGCCCAGCGTCTCCTCCACGTAAGAGGAGTAGGGGCCGGGGAAGCCGTCGAGGGCGTCCACGAACAGGCCCGCGTCGTCCACGATGACCGGGTCGTCGTCCGGCGCCTCCGCGAACGCCTCGCGGGCGCCGCGGGCCGCGACGTCGGCGAGCGAGTCGCTCTGAATCTCCGCGTAGTCGTAGTCGAACTGGACCACGTCGTCGCCGAGGTACTCGCGGGCCTCGCGGACCTTGCCGGGGTTCGTCGTGACGAAGTGCAGCATCTACTCGTCGACGACGACTTCGACGGCTTCGGCCTCCTCGTCGCCCGTCTCGCCGTCGCCCGAGTGCTCGCGCCAGAGGAGGACGCCCGCGACGGCGAGGACGACCCACGAGCGCCAGTTGGCGAGGTTCAGCGTGTAGCCGATGCCGAAGGGTTTCTCGACGAGCATTCCCTCCCCGGGTTGCCAGTAGGAGGACACCAGACGGGAGATGCTCGGTCGCTCGAAGTTGTACGGGACGCCAAGCAGTTCGCCGGAGGCGGGTTTGTCGGCCATACCGACCCGTACGCCCGCGGCGGGTAAATAAGTCCCCCAACCGGCTCAGTCGCTGTACCGGCCCCGCCCCTCCACGTCGGCGAGGCGGTCCAACACCGCCGGGTCGCCGCGCGCCGCGTACGCCTCGCGGGCGGCGTCGAGGAGCGGTTCGGGGTCGTCGGCGGTGCCGGTGACGCTCCCCCGGAGGACGTGGAGGTCCATCGCGAAGTCCTCCACGTCCGTCGAGTGGTAGCCGAGGCCGAAGTCCACGAGGTACGACCGGCCGGCGGAGGGAGCCACGTCCGCGACGGGCGACTGGTCGGGCGCGACACGGACGTTGCGCGTCGTCGGGTCACCGTGGACGAGACCCGCGTCGTGGAGCGTCGCGAGGTGTGCGGCGACGGCGCGCACGCGCGGCGCCGAGAGAGCGTCCCGCAAGTCGTCGCCGCCGACGAACTCCAGTTCGAGGGTCCGCGCGGGCACGTCCACGTCGAAGACGACGGGCGTCGGCACGCCGTGGCGGCGCGCGGCGCTGGTGAGGCGCGCTTCGAGGACGGTCCGGTCCCGCCGGAGGCGCGCGTCGAGGTCCGGGTGGCGATACGCTTTCGACGGGCGGCGTTTCGTGACGCGCCCGGCGTCCGGGTCGAGGTCCACGACGGCCTCCGCGCCGCGCACCGGACCGGTACCGGGGGCGGCGGGCGGCGCCTCGCGGGCGCGCCACGACACGGGCACCTCGTCGGGCCGGAAGTCAGGGCGCACCGACGAGTCCTCGACGCTGAGGGTGTCGCCCGCCGCGGCCATCTTCGCGCCGAGGACGGCTATCATCCCGGCGTTGTCGCGCAGGAAGCGGGCCTCCGGCGCGTAGAAGTCGGCGCCCCGGGCCTCGCACATCGTCGCAAGCATCTCGCGGAGGCGCGCGTTCTGCCCGACGCCGCCGCCGAGGACGAGTTCGTCGCGGCCGGTGAGCGAGAGCGCTCGCTCCGCGACTTCGGTGAGCATCGCGAACACCGTCTCCTGCAGGCCACAGCAGACGTCCGCGATGGGCGTCCCGTCGTCGACGGCGGCTTGGGCGGCGCTGGAGATGCCCGCGAAGGAGAAGTCCATCCCCTTGACGACGTAGGGCAGGTCGACGTACTCGCCCTCGCGGGCGCGCTCCTCGACTTTCGGGCCGCCGGGGTGCGACCAGCCCAGATGGCGGGTGAACTTGTCGATTGCGTTGCCGACGCCGGTGTCCATCGTCTCGCCGAGCATCCGGTAGCGGCCGTTCCGGTACGCGAGGACGTGGGCGTTGGCACCGCTGGCGTTGAGACAGATGGGGGCGTCGAAGCCAGAGCGATGGCGCCCGATTTCGAGGTGGGCGACCATGTGGTTCACCCCGACGAGTGGCACGTCGAGGGTGAGCGCCGTCGCCCGCGCGGCGGACGCGGCGATGCGCAGACACGGCCCGAGGCCGGGGCCACGGGAGAACGCCACCGCGTCGATGGGGCCATCGGCGGCGCTGAGGATTCTGTCGAGGACCTCTGGCACGAACTCGCGCATGTGCTCGGCCGCCTCGCGCGGGTGGAGGCCGCCGCTGTCGGGTTGGTACGCCTCGGACTCGATGGTGACCGAGTCCGTCGCAGAATCGAAGAGCGCGGCGCTGGCCGCCCACGCGGTGCCCTCGATGCCGAGGACGCGCACGGCTACCGCCCTCCCGCGTGGCTCATGCCGGCGTTACTTCCACTCGGTGTAGCCACAGCGACCGCAGTGCTGCCGGTCGTCGTGGTCTGCGAGGTAGGTGTCGCCACAGCGGGGACACTCCTCTTTCGCGACTTCGCCGTCCTCGTAGTACTCGTTCCGGGCCATCACTCAGCGGCCTCCTCGGCGGCGTCCTCGGCGTCCTCGCCGATTTTGTTGCGTTCGAGCATGTACTCCTGCTCGATTTCGCGGGCGTCCTCGGGGCTGTCGTACACCTTCGCGTACCCGACGGTGCGCCGCATGCCGAACTTCGTGTCGAGTTCGTGGACGACGACTTCCTCGGCGTCCTTGTTGATTTTCGCCGCCAGACTGTCCCGGACGGAGAGTCGCGGGGGCGTGGCGTCCTCGTGCGTGACCTCGAACTGCACGTCGGTCCGGTGAAGCAGGGGGTTCTCGTCCTGCTCCAAGATGGTGACTTCCATGGTCAGTTGCCAGTAAATGGACCGGAAACGCGTAAAAGGATTTCGAAGGGGCCGACACAGGAGCAGACGGATTTATGTGCCGCCCTGCCCCCCAGCCACGTATGGCACACGAGGACGTTCGCGACGCGCTTCGCGGCACAGCGACCGGCATCCTGACGCCGTTCCACGACGACGGGGCCATCGACCACGACGCCATCCGGGCCAACGTCGAGGAACTGTACGACCGCGGGGCGCGCACCTTCCTCGCGACGGCGAACATCTCCGAGTACCACTCGCTCTCGCAGGACGAGCGCATCGCCGTCACCGAGACGCCCATCGATGCCCTCCCCGACGACGCGACGGTGCTGGCGGGCGTCGGCGGGTCCACGAAGGACGCCATCGAACTCATCGAGGGCTACGAGGCGGCGGGCGCGGACGCGATGATGGTGATGCCGCCGGACCACACGTACCGCCACGAGCAGGGGCTGCTCGACTACTACGAGAAACTCGGCGCGGCGGCCGAGACGCCCCTCGTCCCGTACGTCCGCGGTTTCCACCCCTCCGTCGACTTCCTGGTGGACCTCGCGGACCTCGACTGCGTGGCAGGGGTGAAGTACGCCATCGAGGACGCGGCCAAACTCGACGCCGCGACGGACCGTGCCGACCCCGCGGTGGTCTGGTCCTGTGGGCTAGCGGAGCCACACGCCCCGCAGTTCTGGCAGGCCGGCGCCGAAGGCTTCACCTCCGGCGTCTCGAACTTCGTCCCGCGACTGGGGCTGGCGCTGTACGACGCCCTCGCCGCGGGCGACGTGGAGCAGGCATGGCGCATCCGGGACGCGGCGCTCCCGTTCATGGACTTCCGGTCGACGACGGGCGAGAACAACACGCTCGCGGCCGCGAACAGCGTCCCCGTGGTGAAGGAGGGCCTCGAACTCGCGGGACTGGAGTACCACGGCGGCAACGTCCGCGAACCCATCGTGGAACTGTCGGACGCGGACCGCCGCCGCGTCGCGGTGCTGTACGAGGAACTGGAGACGACGCTGGACCGGCTACTCGACTAACGACCAGAGGCGCTCCGCCGTCTCGAAGCGCTCCAAGAGGTCCCGAACCGTCGCCTTCGTCTCCGGGGAGACGGTGACCCGCACCATCCCCTCGCCGGGTTGGCCGTAGACGACTGTCGCACCGTCGGGCGCCAGCAGAACCGCGGGCAACGCGGCCAAGTCCTCCTCGCCGTCGACTTCGATGACCGTGGGGTCGGGAGACTCGACGGCGTCGGCCAGCGCGTCGATCAGTTCTTCGGAGAGGGTTCCGGGCTCGTTCGGCACCGTCACGTCGCGGTCGAGGTCCGCCAGCGTCGCGGCGACGGCGCCGGTGGTGGCCTCGCGCTCCGTTCGCTCGTCGATGAGCGCCACGGCCGGCCGGTGGCCGGCGTCGAGAAGGTGGTAGGTGACCACGTCGCCGACGGCGATGAGCGGGTCGCCCGCGCCGCCGAGCAGTTCCCCGACGTCGGTGAGAACAGGTCCCAGCGGTTCCCGAAGGTCCTCGCGGACGGCCGCGGGGAGGCGAGCGACGGTGTGCCCCACGTCAACGCACCTTCAGCGCGTACGTCCCGGGCTCCGTGACTTCCATCCGCTCCGCGATTTCGCTCTGTTCGGGGTGGGTGATGATGACGTAGCCCGCCCAGTCCTCGGTGAGGCTGGTCGACCCACAGGCCGGACAGGCGTTCTCGTCCTCCTCGACGACGCGATGACACTCGCGGCAGACGAGGCGGTCCGGCATCTATTCGCCCTCCGTCTCCGTCTCGGCGGCTTCTTCGCGTTCCTCCTGAAGCCACCCGTGTTTGCCGAGGCCCACCTGCTTGGCGGTCAGCCCGATTTTGGAGTCGCGGGGGTTGCGCTCGTCGATGGACTTCGTGACGATGCGCGCCCGGACGGCGTCGCCGACTCCGATGGTGCGGTTGGACTCGCGGGCCGACAGCATCTGGTTTGCCTCGTCGTAGGTGAGATACTCGTCGGAAATCTGGGAGACGTGGAGGAGGCCGTCGACGGGACCGATGCCGACGAAGGCGCCGAAGTTGACGACTTCGACGATTTCGCCGTCGATGACTTCCTGCATCTGGGGGTCGAAGGTGAGCGCGTCGAACTCGGCCTCGTAGTAGACGCCGGGACGGTTCGGCAACACCGCGCCGTCGCCCACGTCGTGGACTTCGGTGACGGTGACGATGCTCCCCACCTCCTCGTCCATCCGACCCTCCAGTTTCTCCTGCAGAAGGCTCTTCACCCGCTTCGCGGAGACGTCCGCGAGATGTCGCGGCGGGACCTCGACCGTGTCTTTCAGCCTGACTCGCTTGTACATGCGTTAGTTGGGTTGAGTGCGTGTCAGTTGCGTCTGCCCCCTTATATGGATTACCGGAACGCCCGCCGCGAGCACGCGGTTCCGGAGGGGAGCGTCGTTCGTGGCGACGGCGTCGACCTCGCCGCGGTCGGCGAGGGCGACCAGCGCGTCGTCAGCGTACGATTCGTCGGTGGTGACCGGTTCACACCGGTCCGCGAGGTCCAGCCCCACGCTCGCGGCGCGGGCTTCCTCGCCTCGTCCCCGCGAGAGCGCCGCGAGTTCGTCGCGGACGACTTCGGGGACGACGGCCTCGTAGTTCCCCACGAGGCGGTCGAGTTCGTCGAAGAGGCGCACGCCGGTTTCGACGGGCGCCATGAGGATGCTCGTGTCCATCGCGATTCTCATTTCAGCGTGCCGACGCCGATGAGTCGCCATCGGGCGCCGACGCGGCGGTTGATCGCGATCTTGGCACCCTCGGGTGCACAGACCGGGCGCTTCAACGCGAGTTCACACTCGTCGTCGCGAGCGCTCGTGACCGAGCCGACGGTCTTTGCGGTGCCGACGATGAGCATCAGCGGCTCGTTCGTCGAAATCGGCTCGATTTCGTCGTTGTCCATGTCGCCGACGAGGCGGTCGAGGAGGTCGACCTCCATCGTGAACGATTCGCGCGTCGGTGGGAGCGTCCCGGGCGGGCCGGCCACCTGCCCTGCGAGCGCGTCGCCCTTCGTCAGCGCGGGGTCCAGCCCCGTGCCGACGCCGAGCAGTCCGCCGGGCGAGGCCTCCTCGACCTCGTCGCCGGCGGCGCGGAGCGACCGGACGCTCGTCTCGATTGGCTCCCAGCGGGTCCGGCCACCCTCCTCGACCTCTCGCCCGGGGCGGAGCTGAACGTCCTCGTCCGGACTCAGCCGACCCGCGACGAGGCTCCCACCGAGGACGCCGCCCTGCAGGTCCTCCCACGTCGTACCGGGGCGATTGATGTCGAAAGAGCGGGCGACGTACATCTCCGCGTCGGCGTCGGGGTCCCGCTCGGGCGTCTGAATCTCGCGCTCGACGGCGTCGATGAGCAGGTCCGTGTTGACCTCCTGTTCGGCGCTGATGGGCACGATGGGCGCGTCTTCGGCGACGGTGCCCGCCACGAACTCCTGAATCTGCTCGTAGTTCTCGCGGGCCTGCTCGGCGTCCACGAGGTCGACTTTGTTCTGTGCGACGACGATGTTGTCGATGCCGATGATGTCCAGCGCCATGAGGTGCTCCTCGGTCTGGGGCTGGGGCACCTCCTCGGCGGCGCTGATGACCAACACGGCGCCGTCCATCAGCGCCGCGCCCGAGAGCATCGTCGCCATCAGTGTCTCGTGGCCCGGAGCGTCGACGAAGGAGACGGACCGCAGGACCTCGGTCTCCACGTCGTGCGTCGGACACGTCTCGGCCACGGTGTAACACTCCGGTTCGTCGCATTCGGGACAGCGACGGAACGTCGCGTCGGCGTAGCCGAGGCGAATGGAGATGCCGCGTTTCATCTCCTCGGAGTGCTGGTCGGTCCACGCGCCCGAGAGCGCCCGCACGAGGGTCGTCTTCCCGTGGTCGACGTGGCCGACGAGTCCGATGTTCACCTCCGGTTGTCGGTTGTTTCCTGCCATATTGAGAGGAAGGTTGCGTGAATTTGCGCCCGAGCGCTTCATAAACCTACTGTTGTGGGCTCACGGCGCCGGGCCGCTTTTGCCGCCCGAGCGCCAACCGACCCACGTGCGAGAGGCGGCCTTCGAACTGCGCCTGTGTGCCCACCTCGAACGCCGGGACGGCGTCGTCGCCCGGCAGCTCGGGGCGAGCGTCGGCGGCGGCCACCGCGTGATGGACGTGGTGCGCGTCACGCCCGGCCCCGAGTTCGGAAAGCGAGTCGCGCTCTCGGCCGACACCATCCCGCCCGCCGCCGTCGCCGCCGACGCCTCCGTCGCTGAGTGGCGTGCCGTCACCGACGCGTTCGACCTGTCGCCGTCCCACGCCCGCGCCGTCGCGGAGCGTGCGGCCGAGGCGGGCTTCTTCGAGACGACGGTGCGCGACGGGACGATGCAGGTCCGCAGAGCGGCCCGCTACCCGGACTGGGCGGGGTCGCTCGTCGGCGTCGAGAACAAACCGGACCTCGGCACGCCCGGCGACTTGGCGACCCAACTGCGGAAGGACGTGAGCCTCGGCCTGTTCGACCGCGTGATTCTGGCCACCGAGTCCTACGTCACCGGCGCGCATCTGCACCGCATCCCCGAGGCGGTGGGCGTCTGGCGGGTAGATTTCGACGCCGAGGACCCCATCGACGTCGTGCGGGAGCCGTCGCCGCTGACGCCCGACACGCCGGGGATTCAGGTCGTCGAACGCCACGCCAACCGGACCGAGATTCGCGTCGCCCACGCCGAGGCGAAGGCCCGCCAGCGCCGCCGCGTCGCCGAACGCGCCTACGGGAAGGGCTGGCGGCCCGCCGCGTTTCCGGACTGTGCCCGCGTCGCCCCCACCGTGGAAGCGGAGACGCCGCTCCCGGACTGTGACTTCGAGGGGCGCGTCGTCGCGCCCGGCGCGGACTGCGGGCCGGACTGCCCGGGCCACGAGGCGGCGCCAGCGCCCGCCTACGACCCCGAAGCGGAGCGCGAGCGTCGGACCGCGTGGCGCGCCGACGCCGGACAGGCGCGCGAGCAGAGCGGGCTGGACCGCTTCAGATAGTGTAGCGCTCGCCGTCGACGGCCAGCGGGTCCGCGAACGCCTCGCTCGCGGGATAGAAGTGCGAGACGTGGACGAGGCGGGTCCGGTCGGCGTCGAGTTCGTCGGCGAGCGCCAGCGCCCCCTCGCGGGTCATGTGCTTCCCGGCGAAGGTGTAGGGCGTCCCGTCCGCGTAGTCGCTCGCCGGCTTGCCGTGACCGTCGGCGAAGTCGGCGGGGACGATGCCGTCGGCAAGCAGGAGGTCCGCGCCCGAGAGCGCCCGCTTGCTCGCCTCGGGCACGGCGAAGGACGTGTCGCCCGTCAGCGCCAGCGTCGCGTCGCCGTCGGTGACGACGACGCCGTACGTCGGGAGCGGCGGGTGGTGGACGGGGACGAGGGTCACCTCGAAGCCACAGGCCGAAAACGACTCGTGGGGCGTCTGCGGCACGACGGTCACGCAGTCGAGGTACGGGAACCGGTCGCCGACGGCCGCAGCGACGGTGTGGTCGCTCTCGGCGGCCGCGGCGGCGTGAACGTCGACGTGGTCCACGACGCGGTAGAGGTTCCCGAGGCCGTCGAGGTGGTCGAAGTGCGCGTGGGTGACGAGCGCGGCGTCGGGGAGCGGCACGTCGGCGGGGAGAAACTGCTCGCGGAAGTCCGGGCTGGCGTCCACCAGCAGCGTCTCGCCCGTTGCCTCGTTCTCGACGAGGACGGAGAAGCGCGAGCGCTCGACGCCGCGCTCTCGGGCGGTGTCGCAGGTGGCACAGTCACACCCCGGCGTCGGCGTGCCGGTCGTGTCACCGGTGCCAAGGAGCGTGACGCGCATCCGTCAGTGGTCGTGGTCGTGGCCGCTCCCGTCGCCGGCCACGGACTCGCCGAGAGCGTCGGCGCCCATCCGCTTGAGGTTGTCACGCTGTTCGAAGGCCTCGACGGCGTCGAGGAGGTCCGTCTGCGTGAGGGTCTGGCGCTCTTCGAGGAGGGCGTTGAGGACGGCTTCCCGCAGGACGAGCCGAAGGTCGGAGCCGGTGAGGCCCTCCGTCGCGGCGGCGACGGCCTCGGGGTCGTAGTCGTCCACCTCCATGTCGCGGGTGATGACGCGGAGGATGTCCGCGCGCATCCCCTCGTCGGGGTTCGGGAACTCCAGAATCTCGTCGAAGCGGCGCCACGCGGCGGAGTCGAGTTGGTCCGGATGGTTCGTCGCGCCGATGAGAAGCACCTCGTCGCGGATGAGACTCACCTCGTCGATGCTCTTCAGCAGGGTGTTGACGGCGCGCTTGATGGCCGCGTGCTCGTCCGAGGAGCGGGTCTTGGCCACGAAGTCGAACTCGTCGATGAACAGGATACAGGGCGAGAGGCGCTTTGCCACCTCGAACACCTTCTCGACGTTCTTCGCCGTCTCGCCGAGGTACTGGCTCGTTATCATCGAGAGTTTGACCTCGACGAACGGCAGGTCGAGGTCGTGTGCCAGCCCCCGCGCCGTCGAGGTTTTCCCGGTGCCGGGCGGGCCGACGAACAGCAGTTTCCCGATTTCGTGCAGGCCGATTTCCGCGAGGTAGTCGCGGTGCTCGATGGCCTTCGCCACCTTCTGAATCTCCTGCTCCTGCTCGCTCGTCAACACCAAGTCGTCGAGGGTGAGGTCGATTTCGGAGGGCGCCCGGATGTCCACGAGTTCCAGCATCCCCTCGTCCTCCTCGTCCTCGGTGTCGAAGTACTCCGCGAGGAGGTTGTCGATCCACGCCCGGTCGGCCCGGGCCGGGCGGTTGTTCGCGCGGGCCGTCTCGTAGTCGGCGGCCACGTCCGCCCGGTCGTCGTAGGCGAAGGCGAGGACCGGGTTCCCCTCGACGCGAGCCTCGTCGGCCCGGTCGAAGAACCAGTCGGCGGCCATCTCCTCGTCGACGAGTTTCAGGTCGCCGGCGAACGTCTCGTGGTCGGTGAACATCAGGCTCGATACCGCGTCCCACGGGTCCTCGACGCCGGTTGCCTCCCGGGCCGCGTCAGCGGTGACGGCGACGGGCCGTTCCAGGTCCCCGTTCGCGTCCCAGAGCGGTGAGCGGAACTTCGCGGGGATGTCGTCTGTTTCGAGCGTCGGCGTCGAACTGTAGGCGCGGGCAGTCAACAGGAGTTCGACGACGTCGAGCGCCGGTTCGCTCATCGCCGATCGTTGCCGCCCCGGAGGAATAAGCGCGTCGCTACGCCCGGACGAAGAAGACGTAGTTCACGTCGAAGCAGGCGTGGCGGGCGTACGTCACCTGTCGGTAGCCCGCCGCGCGCAGTTCCTCGGCGACGCGGTGACTGCTCTCGCCGGAGCTGACGACGACGGGCACAGCGCCGCTGGTGACCAGCGACTCGTTCGACGTGCCGTTCACCGTGACGCCGTGGCTGTTGAAGTACCACGGGAGCGGCAATCGAGAGAACCATCCGGCGGGCGGGAGGCTCAGACCGTCCCACTCCCCGCGCACGTCGTAGAACAGGTTCGAGTCGTCCAAGCCGCCGTCGTGGTCCGCGGCGTCGCCGTAGTACAGCACGTCGGTGCCGGGGGTGCGGTCGCTCAGGCGGTACACCTCCGAGAGCGTGTCTTGCATCCGGTCGGGAGGCTGCGCGCACTGCACGATTTCCACGTCGGGACTCTGGGACCGCTCGAAGGACGTGTCGTAGGCCGTGACGCCCATCTGGCCCACCAGCAGGAAAACGAGGACGACGGCGGCACCGGTTCGCACCGCGTCGTCGTGGGCGACGCCGGCCGCGCCCTGCCGCGCAATCCACCCCAGCGCCACCGCCGCCGGGACGGCGAGGGGCGCGACGACGTGGACCATCTCCCACGGGAACGGGTTCTCCGCGATGACCGGATAGGTGACGAAACTGGCGAAGCCCCAGTACGCGGTGAGAGCGACCACGTCGCGCGGCCCGCCGTCGCGGTATCTGTCGATGAGGAAGCCGGCGATTGCGAGGACGAACAGGACGAGGGCGCCGCTCTCGATGTCGTTCCAGAACGTGTCGAGGTAGTTCACGTAGGCGTGGCCGCTCGCGGACGCCGACCAGCGGTCGAGGAACTCCACATACACGCCGTAGGTGGCCGCCTCCACCACCTCGGGGAGCATCGCGGGGTCGTGGAGGACGTTGAACAGACCCACCTCGTCCAAGTCGGCCGCCCGCGGCGCGTAGAAGAAGACGAAGACGGCGAAGAACTCGACGCCGGCGAGGACGAACTGCGGACCGTACGGCGCGTAGGCGAACACGAGGACGGCGAGGACCAGCACCGGAGCGACGGCGACGTTGTAGGTGCTGGGGAGGGTCACGAGGGCGGTGACGGCGAGGCTGGCGGCCGCGAGCGCCGCCGCACCGAGCAGCCCGGGGTCCGCGACGAGCGGTCGGTCGGAGACCGGGCCGCCGCGAAGCGCCGCGTAGCGGGCGCGAAGCCGGTCGTAGCGGTCGAACGCCCACGCGACGGCCCGCGAGAGCCACGGCGGCAGGTCGGCGGTCAGACGCTCGCCCTCGGCCGCGGACGCGGAGAGGCGGTGGTCGAGGAGGAGCGCGGCCGCCCCGAGCCAGTAGAACGGGTAGAGCAGTGCGAGTTCTTTCGCGGTGAAGCCGAGCGCCATCGAGAGCGTGCCCGCGTACAGATAGCGGGTGTCGCGGGTGTCGTGAGCCCGGACGAACAGGCCGACGGCGACGAGCATGAACGCCGCGACTGGCAGGTCGTTGCGCATGAACCGCGAGTAGTACAACAAGAGAGGGTTGAGCGCGAGCAACAGGCCCAGCGCCACCACTTCCGAGTCCCGAAGGTGCTTCCGGAACAGCCACGCCGACAGGGGGAGGGCGGCCCCGATGAGGGCGACGACGAGGCGCGCGCTGAAGTCGTTCGGCGGCAACACCTGAAAGACGACGGAGTTGACGTGTGGGAGAAACGGCCCGTGAATCATCGCGTAGTACTCCCACGCACCGACGTCCATGTAGTGGAGAATCCAGTCCGCGACGCGCGCTTCGTCCTGATGCATCACGCGCCAGCCGAGAGCCCAGAGGCGGGCGACGAGACCCGCCGCCGTGATGAGGAGGAGGGCTGGAAGGGGGTGAGCGAGACGACGGAGCCGACGCATACCCGGACTCTGTGTGTCGGGGGGTAAACGCTTTCCCCTCGCTACAGCACACGCTTGTCCGACGGGGCGTCGCCGTCGACGGCCGCCGTCGAGACGCTGTACTGGACCGTCCTCGCGATGGTCGCCCAGTCGTCGTTGTCCCGGGGACCGTTGCCGCCCGTCGAGTACCGGTAGTAGTCGTCGGGCGAGTTGTAGTTCATGACGCTCGGATACTCTGCGAGCGGGACCGCGTCGGTATCGAGTCCGGAAATGGAGCCGCCGTACCGCTCGTCGGGCACGAGGCCCACGGAGTGCCCGAACTCGTGCATGAACAGCGACCCCCGCATGCCGGCGCTGACGCCCGTGTTGCCGACGATGGCGAACCGCCCCACCTCGGCCATACCGTTCACGTACGTCCCGTCGGTTTTGGCGTAGCGCGCGACGAGGACGTAGTGGTGGCCCGCCCGGGCGTAGTCGGCGTAACGCCGTTCGTACTCGCAGAAGTCGTTCGCCTCGCCGTCGGTCCCACACCAGTAAAGCGTCTCCGTCGCCGGCACGGTGTCGTCGTACCGGAGATGGACCCGAATCCCGCGTTCGCCGTCGGGATTCCCGACGGGCGCGGACGCGTACCGGTCCACCACCGTCTCGAAGGCGCCACGCGACACCGTCGTGCCGGTCATCGCGTCGATTTCGACGAATACGTCCTTGTGGAGCGGGTCGGCCGCCGAGAGTGCCGCTGGCGGGTCGAGTTCGAGGCCGTCGTCGAGGCCGTCCCCGTCCGTGTCGGCGTCGGTCGGGTCGGTGCCGTGCTGCTGCACTTCGTCCACGTCGGCCAGTCCGTCGCCGTCCGTGTCGGCGTCGGTCGGTTCGGTGCCGAGTCGGACCTCCGTTGCGTCGTGGAACCCGTCGGCGTCCGTGTCCGAGCCGCGCGGATACGTCCCGAGCGTCCGCTCTCGCTCGTTCGACAGGCCGTCACCGTCGAAGTCCGAGTCGGACGGCTCGACGGGTCTCGGGGTCACCATCGGCACGCCAGTCGGGGTCGCGGTCGCAGTCGCGGGCGCAGTCGCGTTCTCCCTCGGAACGTCGGGACTGCCGCTGCTGCAGCCGGCCAGCGCGGCGAGGAGGACGACCAGCAGGAGCGCGAGCGTGCGGCGCACAGCAATCTCTCTTCGTCGGACACGAAAAGTGTTGGCACAGAACAACGAGAGCCGCGCCGAGCGTTTATGTCGCTGGCACGCCACCGGCCCGTATGGCATCCGACACGACGCCCGTCGTCGCCGCCGCGGTGCGCACGCCGCAGGGCCGCGACGGGGGAGCGCTCGCCGACGTGCGGAGCGAGGACCTCTCGATACCGCTGGTGAACGAGATTCTCGACCGCGCAGCACTCGACCCCTCGGCCGTCGACGACTTGCTGTGGGGCTGTGCCCAGCAACGCGGCGAACAGGACAACAACATCGCCCGCGTCATCGCCCTGCTCTCTGACCTCGGCGAGGGGGTCCCCGGCGCGACCATCAACCGCTGGTGTGCCTCCTCGATGCAGGCCATCATGAACGCCGCCGACACCATCCGCGCCGGCCAGCGGCGGTGCGTCATCGCCGGCGGCGTCGAGAACATGTCCCGTCACCCGCTCTCGGAGGCGATGGGGCACGTCCATCCCGCCCTCGGCGACCACTACAACGTCGGCGACCTCCAGATGGGGATGACCGCCGAGAAGGTGGCCGAGGAGTTCGGGGTGAGCCGCGAGGCCCAAGACGAGTACGCCCTCCGCTCACACCGGCGCGCCGCGGAGGCGACGGACACGGGCCGCTTCGACGACGAACTCGTGCCAATCGAGGGCGAGGACGGTCTCCTCACCGCCGACGAGGGCATCCGGCGGGACACCTCGTTGGAGACGTTGGCGTCGCTCGACCCGGTGTTCACGGGCGACGGCACCGTGACGGCCGGCAACGCCTCCCAGATCAGCGACGGCGCGGCGGCGACGCTGGTCACGAGCGAAGGGTTCGCAGCGGAACACGGCCTCGACGTCCTCGCCCGCGTCGGCGACCACAACGTCGCGGGCGTGGACCCGACGATCATGGGCGTCGGTCCGGTCCCGGCGACGGAGGGACTGCTGGAACGCACGGGCGACGACGTGTCGGACTTCGACCTCGTGGAACTGAACGAGGCCTTCGCCTCCCAGACCCTCTACTGCAAGCGCGAACTCGGGGTCCCCGACGAGAAGTTCAACGTGAACGGCGGCGCCATCGCCCTCGGCCATCCGCTCGGCGCGAGCGGTGCCCGTCTGCCGGTGACGCTCCTCCACGAGATGCAGAAGCGCGACGCCGACCGGGGGCTGGCGACGCTCTGTGTCGGCTTCGGGCAGGGGGCGGCCGTGACGTTCGAGCGAAGCGAGACGTGAGCGATAGCGAACGTCTCGGAAAGACGAGCGGGGAACGCAGTGACCCGCGAGAAGCGAAGCGGGATTTGAGCGGTAGCGAAACTCCGACGCGGCCCGGAAGTCCATCGACTCGGCGCGAGTAACTGTTCGCGAACGGGAAATTTCAACCGAGCGCGGCCGCGTTATTATTACGTCCGGGGCGCATCGTGGGCGTGTGAACCTACCGTTTGGGGGAACGGTCCGACGGCTGAGCCATCCGTCGTGGGGATTCTACGCTCTGGGGGGGATGGGTATCTGCCTCAGCGTCGCCCATTTCGCTCTCGAAGCGGGAACAGTGGTGACGGTGCTCAAGTCCCTCATCGTCGTCGCGCTCTCGGTGACAGTCGTCTACTCTGGGTACGACTTGCGGTCCCGGCCGATAAGCGAGGCCGGCGGCCGACGGGCGCTGGCGGTGATGCTCAGCGTGACGGCGTTTTTCGTCCTGTTGGCCGTCATCGTGGACGTCATCTGGGCCATCGAGGCCAGCCACCACTCGGACACGGACTTCATGCTCCTCTTCGCGGGGTCGCTTGGCGCCGCCGTCGGCGCGCAGACGGGCCTGTACGAGGCCCAGTCCCGGGAGAAACTCGCGCAGAATCAGGCGCTGACGAAGCTCCTGCAGGTGAACCAGCGAGTGCTCCGACACAACCTCCGCAACGAACTGACCGTCGCGCTCGGCCACCTCGAAAACGTGGAGACGCGGGTCGGGGCGGACGACCCCGACGTGGTGCAGGTCCGCGAGCATCTCCAGGAGGTCCTCGACATCAGCGACCGGGCACGCCGCGTCGTGAGCATCTGGGAGACGGACACCTGCGCGACGTTCGACCTTCGAGACCTCGTCGCCGAGCGGATCAGCCACCTCCACCGGCAGTATCCCGGTACGTCCGTGTCGGCGACGGTGCCGGCGGGCAGGACGGTGGACGCACACGTCGCGTTGCCGCGCGCCATCGACGAAGTGCTGGAGAACGCCGTCCTCCACAACGACCCGACGGTGCAGATTACGGTCCGGACCACCCGGCCCCGACCCGGCGTCATCGCACTAGAAATCGCCGACGACGGGACGGGCCTCGACCCGCTGGAGCGGCGGGCGCTGTTCCAGCAGAGCGAGACGCAACTCGCGCACGGCCGGGGCTTGGGGCTGTGGCTCGTCTACTGGATCGTCACGAAGTCCGGGGGCGAACTGAAGTTCCGGGACAACGAGCCGACGGGGACCGTGGTCGAACTGCGGCTTCCGGCCGACTAAGCCGCCTCGACTGCGCCGACGAGTTCGGCGTAGTCCGGTTCGTTCGTGGGGTCGTCGGCCACCCAGTCGTAGACCACGGTGCCCTCGTCGTCGAGGACGAAGACGGCCCGGTTCGCGATGCCGTGGAGGCCGAGGTCGGGGAGGTCGATTTCGAGGTCGTAGGCCCGAATCGCCTCCCGCGCCATGTCGCTGACGAGGTCGAACTCGATGCCGTGTTCCTCTCGGAAGGCGCCCTGCGAGAACGGCGAGTCGGCGCTGACGCCCAGCACCGTCGCCCCGGCGGCCTCGAACTCGTCGAGTCGCTCCTGCAGGGCGATCATCTCGTTCGTGCAGGGCGGCGTGAACGCGCCGGGGAAGAACGCGAGGACGACCGGTCCGTCGCCGAGTGCGTCGTCGAGTGCGAACGGTTCGTGGTCGCTGGTGCCGACTGTCGCTTCGAACGCTGGCGCGGTGTCGCCTTCTGAGACCATGGCTGACGTGACGGCCCGCGGCCACAAAAGCGTGGGGCGAACGGTGTTCGCTATCGCTTACGTCTCGCTACTCGCGGGTCGTTCCTCCCCGCTCGCCATTTCGAGGCCTTCGCTCCGTTCAGGCCTCGCTATCTGAGGTCGTCCAAGTCAAAGAGCGGTTTGCACGTCTCGGCGTGGGCCGCGGCCTCGAACGCCTCGGTGCCCTCGTTCAGGTCGTAGCGCTCGTCGACGAACGTGTCAACGTCGATGACGCCCGCCGCGATGAGGTCCATCGCCGTCTCGAAGTCGCCCCAGCGGTACGTGTAGGAGCACTGGATGTCCACCTCGCCGCGGACGAGGGGCGTCAGCGAGAAGTCGGCGTCGTCGGTGAGACCGACCACGACGACCTGCCCGCCCTTCTTGACCTGTTCGGCGGCGGTGCGGATGCCCGAGGGGTGCCCGGTCGTGTCGAACACCACGTCCCAGCCGACCTCGGTCCACTCGTCGGTGGCGGCACCGATGTCGTCGTCGGCGACGTTGATGGTCTCGAAGCCGAGGTCCTCCGCGAGGGGGAGGCGGTACTCGCCGTCCCGGCCGGCGCCCGAGACGAGGACGTCGGCGCCCTGCGAGCGCGCGATTTGGGCCGCGAGGATGCCGATGGGGCCCGGTCCCTCGACGAGGACCGTCGACCCGGAGCGGACGCGGGAGTTCTCGGTGACGGCGCGGGCCGCCACGGCAGCGGGTTCGACGATGGCGCCCTCCCGAAGTGTCAGGTCCGCCCGGAGGTGGTGGAGGTCCTTCTCGGGGACGGTGATGTAGGGCGCGTAGGCGCCGTCGTGGTCGATGCCGGTAATGCGCGCGTCGGTGCAGATGTGGGTGTCGCCCTCCAGACAGTGCCGACACTCCCCGCAGTGGCGGATGATCTGTTCGACGACGCGGTCACCGGGCGCAAAGCGCTCCACGTCGTCGCCGACCTCGACGACGGTACCGGAGTACTCGTGGCCCACGATGCGCGGGAACTCCATGCGCTCGAAGGCGTCCTTGAACTTGTAGACCCCGAGGTCCGAGCCACAGAGGCCCGCGTGCGACACTTCCACGAGGGCCTCGTCGGGGGCCGGTTCGGGCTTCTCGACGTCGATGACGCCCATGCTGCCTTCCTCGCCGGCGAGTTTGGCGAATCCCTTCATGCGAGAGGGGTCACGTCAGCCGGCCAAAACAGTTGCGGGACGCTACGAATCGGGGTGACAGAACGTCATGGCGTCGCGAACGGCGTCACGCTCACCGATGAGGGTGAGGTGGTCGCCCTCCTGTAAGGTGTAGTCGGCGGAGGGGACGACGGACTCGCCGTCGCGGGTGACGAGGGCGACGAGACAGGACTCGGGCAGTTCCGGCCCCACCTCGCCGACGGTACGGCCGACGAGTTCCTCCGCGGTGACCTCTATCTCCTGCACGTCGCCCGACCGACCGATTTCGGTCATCCAGTTGGCGAGCGCCGGTCGCTCGATGGAGTTGTCCAGCGCCCACGCCGTCGCCTCCGTCGAGGAGATGGTGCGGACGCCGAGTTCCTCGAACGCCTCCACGTTGTCGGGGTTGTTGGCGCGGGCCAGCACCGTCTCGACGTCGAACTTCGAGAGCGCCAACTGGGCGACGAGCAGGTTCACGTCGTCGTCGCCGGTGGCGGCCACGACGACGCGGGCGTTCTCGGCCCCGGCGCTCCGCAACACGTCGGTGTCGGTGCCGTCGCCGATGTGGACGGTGTGGCCCTCGTTTCGGGCCCGTTCCACGACCGATTCGTCGTTCTCGATGAGCACGACGTTCTCTCCACGGTCCTCGAGGCGTTCGGCGAGCGACCGGCCCACCGTTCCGCCCCCGATTATCAGTACGCGCATTGGTATCACGTCGAGATATTCCGCTATCTGTCTGGCGAAGCCACCCTCGAAGACGACCGTCGTCAGGATGACGAGGAAGACGGTGCCGACGAGAACGTTGGCCTCCGTCGCCATCCCGACGGCCGGCGAGCGGAGTTCGATGGCGAACAGCGTCGCCACCGAGGCGGGGATGATGCCGCGCGGCGCGACGCCGCTCATGAACAGCTTTTCGGCGGTGGTGAAGTGGTCGCCGGCCGCCGAGACGAAGATGAGCAGGGGCCGGATGACGAGCATGACCGCCAGCACCACCGCGACGCCGCCGACGCCCAGCGACAGCAAGTCGCCGAACTCCAGCAGTGCCGCGAGGATGATGAACACGAACGAGAGCACGATGAGCGTCACGTCGCCCTTGAACTGGGACACGTCACGCTCGTAGGGCACGTCGAGGTTGCCGAGGACGATGCCGGCCGTCGCCACGGCGGCGATGCCGGCCTCGCCGTAGACGCTCTCGGCGCCGCCGTAGGCCACCAGCGCCCCGGCGAGGGTGAGCAGGCGGGCGTTCCGCGGCGCGTTGCCCGGCGAGAGGTCGACGTGCGTCAGGATGTAGTAGACGATAGCCGCCACGATGAGGCCCACCAATACGCCGGTCCCGAGGCGACTCGCGAACAGGCGGACCAGTTCGTCGGGTGCGTTGTGGCCGGAGACGATGGCCTCGAAGATGACGACAGCGAGAATGGCGGCCGTCACGTCGTTGATGATGCCCTCGGTTTCGAGGGCCGTCGCCACGCGGTCCCGAACCGGGACCACGTCGAGAATCGGCGTGATGACCGTCGGGCCGGTGGC
This sequence comes from Halobacteriaceae archaeon, assembly GCA_042216675.1. Classification (GTDB taxonomy): domain Archaea; phylum Halobacteriota; class Halobacteria; order Halobacteriales; family Halobacteriaceae; genus JBDGTS01. Next base: position 28,742 of record JBDGTS010000039.1, read on the forward strand.
GACGAGGAGCGCACCGACGAGAAAGGAGATGGGCCAGTCGGCCGCGGGGATGGCGTACTTCACCACCGCCGCGGTGCCGACGAGGGCGATGATGGCGCCGACGGTGACGAGGCGGAACGTCGGCGCGGGGGCCTCCCGCAGGTCGTCGATGTGGATGTGAAACGCCCCCTCGAAGACGATGATCGCCACCGAGAGGCCGACGATGGCCGAGAGGCCGGTCCCGAACGCGGAGGGGTCGATGAGGCCGAGTCCCTCCGGTCCGAACGCGATGCCCGCCGCGATGAGAAAGACGACGCTGGGCACGCGGAACCGGTCGGAGAGGATCTGCGCGATTACTCCGATGGCGATGATGGCTGCCACGAGCGCAATCAGGTCGGCTGTTTCGGCGGCCACAGTTGTCCTCGTCCATGCGGTGTGGGGGCCCCCGCATAAAACCGACTATGTCGGCGAAGTGCGCCCCACAACGTTATGTCGGCCGCCAACACATACCGCAAGTATATGCCGACGCCAGACGCTGCGGGGGCGCTCGCTCCACTCACGGACCGCATCGACGGCGTCGCGGCGTGGGCCGTCGACGGCGACGGCGGCGTCGGGCGTCTCGGCGAGGGGTTCGCGGACCTCTGGGGCGCGTCGCCCTCCGACCGCACGGGCCTCCTCGACTGTGTCCACCCCGAGGACCGCGACGCGGTCGCGACGCTGTTCGAGAGCGAAACACAGGAGAGCGTCGTTCACCGCGTCCGGCATCCGGACGGGGGCCGCCGCTGGGTCGAATCCATCGTCGTCCCTCGTGACGGGGCGGGCGTCGCGGGCCTCTCCATCGACGTGACCGAGCGTCGGCGGCGCGAACGCGAACTGGCGATTCTCAACCGCGTCCTCCGCCACGACGTGCGCAACGACGCGTCCGTGATTCTCGGCCGTCTCGACGAGGTGGCGAACCACGACGACGGGGAACACGCGGCTCTCGACGGCGCCCGCCGGGCGGCCGAACACGTCGTCGAACTCACGGCGGCCGCGGGCGAGTACGCCGCCGACGGCGATGCCGACGAGTGCGAAGCGCACCTCGAATCGCTCCTCGAACGCGAGGTGGGCGTCGCCCGCGAGGCGTACCCCGATGCCGAGTTCGAAGTCGAGACGCTCCCCGACGCGACGGTGGCGGGGAACCGCCTGCTCGCCTCCGCGTTCCGGAACGCCCTGCACAACGCGGTTCAGCACAACGACGCCGCGACGCCGCGGGTGACGGTCACGGGCGACGCGACGCCGTCGACGGTGTGCGTTCGCGTCACCGACAACGGCCCCGGCATCTCGGACGCGGTGCGCGGCCGACTGTTCGAGGACGGCGCGCGGGGACCCGACAGCACGGGGACCGGGATGGGGCTCTCCCTCGGCCGCGAGGTGGTGTCGGACCTCGGCGGGCGCGTGCGCGTCGAGGGCGGCGAGAGCGGCGGCACCACGGTGTGCATCGAACTGCCGCGGTGTGACTAGGCGGCGTACAGCGCCTCGATCTCGTCGGCGAAGCGCTCGTGGATGGTGCGGCGCTTCTTCTTCATCGTCGGCGTCAGCAGGTCGTTCTCCTCGGTGAACGCCACGGGCACCAGCCGAAACTGCTTGATGCGCTCGTGGGGTTCGAACGCCTCGTTGACCCGGTCCACCTCGACGCCGATGCGCGCCCGCACCCTGTCGACCCGGCAGAGCGCCCAGTCGTCGTCGGGCACGGCGACGTCCTCGCGGGCCGCCCACGCGCGCACCGCCGTCACGTCCGGCACGAGGAGGGCGCCGACGAACTTCCGACCGTCGCCGACGACCATCGCTTGCGACACCAACTCGCTGTCCACGAAGGCGTCCTCGATGGGCCCGGGCGCGACGTTCTTCCCCGTGGAGAGCGTGAGCAACTGCTTGGCGCGTTCGACGAACGTCAGATAGCCGTCGGGATCCCGAGCGACCACGTCGCCGGTGTGGAACCACCGCTCGCCGTCGACGTCGGTGAACGCGCGGTTCGTCTCGCCGGGGAGGTTGTGGTAGCCGTCGAAGACGTTCGGGCCGCGGACGAGCAGTTCGCCCACGTCGCCGTCGTGGGCCGCGCGCTGGTCCGGGCCGACGATGGACTCGTCGAGGCGCGTCTCACAGTCCACGACGGGCGGGCCGATGGTGCCGATGCGAGGCGCGTCGATGGGGTTCGCGGCGACGACGGGCGACGTCTCGGTGAGGCCGTAGCCTTCGAGGACGGGCAGGCCCATCCCGTGATAGAGCGCGCAGAGCGACGGCGAGAGCGACCCGCCGCCGCTGATCAGAAAGTCCACCTCGCCGCCGAGGGCCTCGCGAACGCGGCGGAAGACGAGGGCGTCCGCGACCCGGTGTTTCAGCGAGAGCCACGCCCCGGGGTCCTCGGTGGTGCCCCGCGTCCGCGCCACGTCCGCGGCCCACTCGAAGATGCGGCGCCGGAGCGGCGAGTCGGCCTCCGCGCGAATCGAGTCGTAGATTTTCTCGTAGACGCGAGGGACACTCGTCCCCGTCGTCGGCCCGACGGCGGCGAAGTCCTCACGGAGCGTGTCCGGCGACTCGGCGTAGGCCACCTGCGCGCCCGCCGCGAACAGCAGGAAGTGGCCGGTCAGTCGCTCGAAGACGTGCGCGAGCGGGAGAAACGAGACGGCCCGGGCGTCGGCGTCGATGGCCGGGCCGTCGCGGTCGGGACGGGGACCGAAGCGGCGGTAACACTGGTTCACGTTCGCGCGAAAGTTGCGGTGTGTGAGTTCGACGCCCTTCGGCATCCCCGTCGTGCCGGAGGTGTAGATGAGGCTCGCGAGGTCGTCGAGACTGCGGTCGTGGAGCCACGACTCGTAGGCCGCCCGGTCGAAGGCCGACTGCCCCCGGTCGTGGACCGCCGCGAGCGTGTGCACGTCCGCGCGTCCTCTGTCGTCTACGGCGTCCATCGCGACGACGGCGTCGAGGTCCACCGCGTCCTCGACGGCGAGGACCGCGTCGAGTTCGTCCTCGCCCGCCACGACGACGACGCTCGCGTCCGAGTCGCGGAGCAGGTGGCGCACGCTCGACTGGGTGGACGTGGGGTAGATGGTGACGACGACACCGCCGGCCGCGAGGGCGGCGAAGTCGGTGACCGCCCACTCCATCCGGGTGTGAGCGAAGATGGCGACCCGGTCGTCCGCCTCGACGCCCAACTCCCGAAAGCCGGCGGCGAGGTTGCGCACGAGGGCCCGCATCTCGCCGTAGGAGAGCGTTCTGAAGGTGCCCTCGGGGGCGGGCGGCACGACGGCGGGCGTGAGCGTGCGAGGATAGACGCCGCCCTTGTAGGCCTGCGCCGGCCGGTCGGCGTGGCGGGCGGCGCTGTCCTCGAACATCCGCGGGAGCGTCGTGTCGTCGAAGACGGGGGACTCGAACGCTCGCTCCGCGTCGCGCCAACTCATACGACCTGACTCGCGGCGACGGGCTATAAAGCCTCAGTCGAGAGCGCGCAGGGCACCGCGGGCGTTGAGACGGACCTCCGCGCGGGCCTTCTCCGCGCCCCACACGTCCGCGAACGGCGCGTCCTCGACGAGGGCGGCGATGGCCGCCTCGTCGTCGTCGGCCTCGGCGCGGGCCGCGGCCACGTCTTCCACCCACGCCGAGAGCGTTCGCTCGTACTCGTCGAGGACGCCAGCCACGTCGTCCGGCCCGGGGCCGAAGTGCGCGAACAGGAGCGTCTCGGGGTCGAGATTTCGAATCATCTCCACGTCCGCGAGACACTGTTCGAGGTCGAACTGCGGCGGCGGCGAGGTGGGCGCCACCGTCTCGCGGTCGGGCACCCAGATGCCGGCGGCGTCGCCCGTGAACACCGCGTCGTCCCTGTCGTCGTGGAACACGACCTGATGGGGGGCGTGGCCGGGAGCGTGGTGGGCCGTCAGCGTCCGGTTTCCGAGCGCCACCCGGTCGCCGTCGTCGAGTTCCGTGATGCGCTCGACCGGAACTGGCTTCGGCTCGTCGTAGTAGGTCCACATGTCGCCGACGGCGTCCTTCGTGCCGGCGACGAGGCGGCCGGGGTCGGCGAGGTGGCGGGCGCCTCGCTCGTGGACGTACACCGTCGCGTCCGGCGCTCGCTCGGCGAGGTAGCCCGCGCCGCCGGCGTGGTCGAGGTGGACGTGCGTCAGCAGGATTGCGTCGAGTTCGTCGGGCGCGACGCCGGCCTCCCGAAGCGCCGCGAGGACGCGCTCCCGGTCCGCGCCGATGCCGGTGTCGACGACGGCGGGTCGCGGGCCGGGGATGACGTAGACGGCGCCGTAGGCGGGCACGTCGTACATCCCGGTGTCAACGTAGTGGACGTCGGTGCAGGACGGGACAGGGCGCACGTCACCGATGGCCATGTCGCCGGCCACGCGCGCCCGGCCTAAAGGTGACACGGCGACGGTACGTTTTTGAGCCGCTGGCAAGAACCATCGGCGGAGACCCATGTCGCGCCGCACACTCGCCCTGATGCTCCTCGTCGTCGCGGCGTCGCTCGCTGGCTGCAACGCCGTCTCGAACGGGGACGGCCCGACTGCGACTCCGAGCGGCGACGCACAGGCGATCGCGTCCGACGCCGCCGCCACGATGGAATCGGTCGAGACGTATCGGGTGACTGCCACCATCGAGCAGACCGTCTCCGCGAACAACCAACAGCAGACGGCGACGGTCACCTCCACGGCCGTCTTCGACCGGGGGGAGCGTGCCTTCCGAATCACGCGGGCCACCAGCGCGGCCGGCCGGACCCGCGAGGCGGCCGTCTACCTCGTGAACGGCACGCTCTACGAGCGCAATCCCGCCTACGAGCGCCGGTACGGGTCCGCGTGGGTGAAAGTCGACGTGGCCGAGAACCTCACTGAGACGTGGCGGGCCCAGGACACGCTGACGCGCCAACGCCTCCTTCTGGAGAACGCGACGGTCACCTACGAGGGCACGGCCACCGTGAACGGCACGAAGACGGACGTGCTCGCGGTGGACGGTAACGAGTCCGCCTTCGAGAGCGTCGTCGAGGAGCGACTCGGCGGCGTCGCCACCGACGTAGAGGTGTCCGTCGAGAACGTCTCGTTCACCCACTACGTCGCGGTGGAGAGCGACCGACTGCGGCGCTCCATCGGCACCCTGAAGATGCAGGTATCGGCCGGCGCCCGCACCGTCTCGCAGACCCAGCGGATGAACCTCACCTTCAGCGGCTACGGCGCACCGGTCGACGTGACGCTTCCGGAGGGCGCCGCCGTCGCCGTGAGCATCTCGAACGAGTCCGCAGGATGACCACCCGCACCGCGGTTTCGGCGCTCGCCCTCGCCGCCCTCCTCGTCGGGGCGGGCTGTGCCGCCCCCGTCGCCGACGAGACGCCGGCGCCCCGCGTCGAGTACGAGGGCGGGTCGCTCCCCTTCGCGGCCGGGCCGGTGTTCGCACAGATAGAGACGACGCTCGGCGTCGACGTGCCCGCACCGGACCGGGTCCACGTCGTGTCGTCGCCGCGGAACCTCAGCGGGAGCGTCGCGGGCGCCTCGATACCGCGCTTCTGGAGCGTCGCGGGCGTCCACACGGACAGCGGCCTCTCGCAGGCAGACGTCGACCGGTTGGAGAACGGCGTCACGTCGTCCATCGGCACCATCGCCGTCTACCCCGGCGAGGACGCCGACGCCGGCGACCGGTGGGTGTTGGCCCACGAGTTCGTCCACTACGTCCAGTTCCAGCGGAACGCGGGCGAGCGAGTCGGCGCCGCGGTGCCGGCCACCACCGACGGTCGCTACGTCCAGCGGAGCGTGTTGGAGGGCGCCGCCGTGTTCACCACAGACGCCTACATCGCCGCCCACGCGCCCGACCAGCCACCGAACGCCGCGCTGTACCGGGACCTGAACGAGACCCTCGTCCCGGGAAGCCTCGCGTGGCACTACAACCTCGCGTACGTCGAAGGCCGCGAGTACGTCGCGAGTCGCGTCGCCGGACCGACGGCGCTCGGCGCGGTGTACGACCGGCCCCCCACGACCAGCGAGCAGGTCATCCACGGCCTCCCACCGGGGGCCGAACCCGCGCCGCCGCTGAACCTCACGGCGGACGGTGGCGACTGGCGCGTCGCCGCGACGGACCGCCTCGGCGAGGCGTTCGTGCGGACGGCGCTCGCGGGGACCCTCGACGTCGGCCGCGCGAGTCGGGCCGCCGCGGGGTGGGGCAACGACACGCTTCTGACCTTCCGCCGCGCCGGCGTCGCGAACGGGAGTTACGCGTGGGTCCTCCGCTGGGACGCCCCGAGCGAGGCCGACGAGTTCGCATCGGCGATGCGGGACGCCCTCGCGGCCCGCGGCGACGCGGCGGGCGACGGCTGGCGGGTCGCGGGCGTTCGTGCCGAACTCCGGCGCGCCGACGCGCAGACGACAGTTCTCGTCGCGGGCAACGCCTCGTTCGTGAACGGGACGGCGGTGGCGACGGACGGTGGCGTGACGGTGACGGCACCGTAGGAGGTGGCCGCGCTGAGCGGGGCGGCAGATGTGGCCGCCCCGCACTGCCCGCACTATCCCGGAGCGGGACGGACGGGGTGTCCGTCCCGCACTAACCCTGCGTGGCGCGGCAGGGGTGGCCGCGCTGAGCGGGGCGGCAGATGTGGCCGCCCCGCACTGCCCGCACTATCCCGATACGGTTTTCCCCCGCCACCGAGAACCCACGCCAAATGCTGAGCAGGCAGTTCGTCCGCGAGAACCCCGAGGAAGTCCGTGACGCCCTCGACGCGAAGGGCGTGACGGACGTGGACCTCGACCGGTTCCTCGACGTCGACGAGGAGTGGCGCGAACTGAAGGCCCGCGGCGACGAGTTGCGCCACGAGCGCAACGAGGTGTCGAGTCGCA
>JBDGTS010000022.1:0-13823 GCA_042216675.1 Halobacteriaceae archaeon
TCGGTGGCAGCGTCAACGAGACCGGGACGCTCCTCGTCGAGGTCACCGCGACCGGCGAGGACGCGTTCCTGAATCAGGTCGCTCACGAGATCGAGGAAGCCCGCGCGATGAAGCCCGGAATCATTCAGCTTGCCGACCGCGTCCTCCGGTACTTCGTCCCGGCCGTCCTGACCATCGCGGCGCTAGCCTTCGCGTTCTGGCTGGTCGCGCCGCTTGCGTGGGGTGCCGGCCCGAACGTCCAGCGCGGGGCGTTCGCCGCCTTGGCCGTCCTCGTCCTCGGGTACCCGTGTGCCCTCGGGATGGCGACGCCGCTGGCCCTAATTCGCGGCGGCGGGAAGGCCGCAAACCACGGCATTTTGATGCGGAGCGGCGACGCCTTCCAGATCTTCCCCGACGTCGACCGTATCGTGCTTGACAAGACCGGCACCATCACCGTCGGTGAGCCCGCCGTCAGCGAGATCGTCGCGCTCAACGGTGACGAGGACAACGTGCTGGCGATGGCGGCGAGCGCGGAGGCGTTCTCGGAACACCCCCTCGCTGACGCTATTCTCGACCGCGCCGACGAGTGGGGTGTGGCGTACGCCGACCCCGAGGCGTTCGACTCCGTCACGGGCAAGGGCGTCCGGGCGACCGTGGACGGCGACGATGTACTGGTCGGCAAGCCGGGCTGGCTCGCGGACGAGGGCATCGACCTCTCTTATGTGGCCGAAGAGGTCGAGCGCCTCCAGCACCACGGCCTTACGGTCTCGGGCGTTGTCCGAGACGGCGACCTCGTGGGCCTGATCGGGATCGGCGACGAGATCAAGGCCGACGCCGCCGCGACCGTCCGACGAACGCACAACGCCGGGATCACGCCCGTGATGATCACCGGCGACAACGAGCGCACTGCGGAGGCGGTCGCCGAGGAGGTGGGGATCGACCGCGTGATGGCCGACGTGCTGCCCGACGAGAAGCGCGAGGAGATCGGTCGCCTGCAGGACGAGGGCCATCGGGTGGCGATGGTCGGTGACGGCATCAACGACGCGCCCGCGCTCACGCAGGCGGACATCGGCATCGCCATCGGGGCGGGAACGGACATCGCCATCGAGTCCGCCGACATCGTACTGATGGGCGAGCGACTCGGCGGCGTGATGGACGCCTACGAGATCGGCGAGGAGAGCTACCGGAAGACCCGCCAGAATCTCGGTGCGGCGTTCGCGTTCAACGGCATCGGCGTCGCAGCGGCGACGACAGGCCTCGTCCACCCGGTGTTCGCGATGATTGCGATGGTGCTGTCCGTGTCGTCGGTACTGGCCAACAGCTTCGCGGGGCAGTTGCTCTCGGGGGAGGGTGTCAACACGGAGTTCGCCGTGGAAGATGACAGAGAAACGGGAGTCGCCGAGACGCCGGCCGATTAGGCCGTGACCTCGTAACCGGCCTGTTCGATCGCGGCGTGGATGTCGTCGTCGGTGACCGAGTCTCCGGCGACGACTTCGACGGTGTCAGCCTCGTGGTCGGCCTCCACGCGATTCACGCCGTCGAGGGTCTTGAGGGCGTTCGTGACGGTCTGTTCGCACCCGGTACACGACAGTCCCGTGACAGAGATCGTTTTTCGTTCCATACGTGTCACTTGTGATGGCTGACCTAAGGCTATTACGATGGTTGTCATAGCGGGATGAGAATATCGGTATTGCAGTTAACCTCGTCATCTCCTTCACGGACTATGGAAACCTCCTGCACAGATTTTGTCGCTCGCAATTACACTGGCGGGTCGCGGTACGGCTGACGCGGTCCCGAGACGGGGAGACTGTTCGGGGGCACAATACTTTAGGCGGGACGAGTTGGATTTAATACACTTCCGATGAGGGACGCCACCCCGGCGCGACTCGCCGCCGTCCTGTGTGTACTCGTCGGCGTTGCGCTCCTCCTGAGTTCGGCGTGGCTCGTCCCACACGCCGGGAAAGACGCGTGCCGCAACCGGGTCGAACGACAGACCCCCGACCCGGCGTTTCCCGCCGACGAGCACCTCGACTATTCGGCGCTGTCACCGGACGCGAGGGCCGTGTTCGACGCCGCCCGGCACTCGCCGGACGGCACTGTCACTGTCTACGGTGACGACTGCCCCGAACAGTTCAACTACTACGGCGACGTCGCCACCCACTACGCCATCGACCGCAACGACACGACGTATCGACTGGTGACCCGCGGGTCCGGATTCGCGGTGCTTCCGTGGTCGCTCGCGCTCAGTTGGGCACTGGCGCTCACCGGCCTCGCCGTGGGCGTCGTCGGTGTTCGGTCGGCGCGCGCCGGGCGCACGATGGCGCCGGCCCTCTTCGCCGGACTCGGAGCGCTCACGCTGGGGATAGCCGCCGTCAGTGCTTTCCCCGCAAAGCTCTGGATGGTCGCGGTGCTCGTGGCCGCGTGCTGTGGCGCGGGCGCCGTCAGCCGGCGGCGCCCCGCGCTGGTGACTGGGTCCCTCCTCGTCCCGGCGGCGACTGGCTGGTTCCTCCTCGTCGACGGAGGCGTCGGACCGCACACGGCAGTCTCGGCGAGGCTATTCGTCGGGGTTCTGGTGATACTCCCGCTGTTGGTCCGCATCGGTGCGGAAGCGAGTGCGGCCGTCAATCGAGAGTAGCGTGCGTCGGGTGAGTCAGAGGCCCCAGAACACGGAGATGCCGCCGACGATGACCACCGAGAGGAGCAACTGGAGGGGCGCGCCGATGCGCGTGTAGTCCGTGAACTTGTAGCCGCCGGGGCCGTAGACGAAGAGGTTCGTCTGGTAGCCGATGGGGCCGAGGAACGCCATCGACGCGGCGAACGTGACCGTCAGCACGAACGCGAAGGGGTTCGCGTCGATGCGCGTCGCCGCCTCGATGGCCACGGGAATCATCAACACGACGCTGGCGTTGTTCGAGATGACCTCCGTGATGAGGCCGGTGCCGATGTAGAACACCCACAGGACGCCGATGGTCGGCAACACCACCGAGGTGGCGGCCACGAGGGCACCCAGAATCTCGGCGCCGCCGGTCTGTTCGAGGGCCATCCCGAGCGGAATCACGCCCGCGAGCAGGAAGATGACGTCCCACTCGACGCCGTCGTACAGTTCGTTCGGCTTGATGACGCCGGTGAGCACCATCGCGACGACCCCCGCGAGCGCGCTGACGAGGATGGGGAACTGGAGGCCGCCCAACACCGCCAGCGCGCCGATGCCGGTGGCGCCGACGAGCAGGTCCGCGATGGCGTCGAAGGGGAGCGCCGCGAACGCGACGACGCCGGCCATGATGCCCGCCGCGTGGGGAATCTTCTCAGTGCGGTAGTCCGGAGACTCTGGCTCGTGGGCGACGATGAAGTCGTCGTTGCGCGAGAGGCGGTCGATGCTGTCGGGCGGCGCCTGAATCAGGAGCGTGTCGCCCACGCGGATACGGCGCCTGTCGAGTCGCTCCCGAATCGTCTCCCCGCGGGACCGGAACGCCAGCACCGTCGCGTCGTAGCGCTGGCGGAACGTCGAACTCCGGAGCGTCTCCCCGACGAGGTGCGACCCGCGAGGGACGACGACTTCCACCAGCGTCTGCTCGTCGATGCGGTCCGGTTCGAGTTCCGACTCCTCCGTCGGGTGGCCCGCCATCGTCAGCGTCTCCTGTTCGGCGAGGCGTTCGAGCGTCTCGCGGTTCGCGCGCAGTCGCAACACGTCGTCGGCCTGAATCTGCTTGTTGCCGATTGGTTCGATGAACTCCTCGCCGTCACGGACCACCTGCACGATGTCGGCGTCGAACTCGCTCCCGTCGATGGCCGCCTCGACGGTGTTGCCGACGAAGTGCGAGTCCTCGTCGACGACGACTTCAGTGAGGTACTCCTCGATGGCGTACTCGCCGATGTAATCCTCTTCGGCGGGGATGCGCTCGGGGAGGAGCCGGTGTCCCACGAAGTAGAGGTACGCGCTCCCGACGACGAGGACGATGACGCCGAGTTTCGTGAACTCGAACATCGAGAAGGGGTGCCCCAGCAGGCGTCCCGACACGTCGCTCGCGAGGATGTTCGTCGAGGTGCCGATGAGCGTCAGCATCCCGCCGAGCATCGAGGCGTAGGAGAGCGGAATCAGGAGCTTCGACGGCGAGGTGTTGCCCTTGTGCGCCAAGTCGCTGATGACGGGGACGAGGACGGCCACGACGGGCGTGTTGTTCACGAACCCCGAGATTGGGCCCGCGACGCCGATGGTGGCGAGCAACTGCCTGTCGAGGCTGTCGCCAGCGAACGCGGCCATCTTCCGGCCGAGTATCTGGACGATGCCCGTCCGGCTGATGCCGGAACTGAGGATGAGCATCGCCAGCACTGTGACGGTCGCGGGCGAGGAGAACCCGGAGATGCCCTCCGCGGTGGAGATGTGCGTGTAGTTGACGACGCCGTCCGAGCCAAAGACCATCAACAGCACCATCACGAGAATGGCCGTGACGTCGACGGGGAGCCACTCGGTGACGAACAGCACCAGTGCGACGAGGATGACACAGAAGACGGCGATCACGTCGGTCGTCACCGGCGGGATGGCGCCGGTCTGGCTCAGCGTCGTCGCGAGGACGTCGGAGAGATGCTGTGGGGTCATCGGTCAGTCGGCGCCGAGATGTCGCTGTGGGTGCCAGTCGGGAGGGAGTGATAAAAGCGCGGTGGAGTGCCGCGACTATAGAGGGCTCCGGAGGCCTCGGGTGCCCTCATAGTAACCGATTACAGGGGACGGCGACACCCTCCGCGTGGAATGACTGAGACGGAACCGCCGGCGTTCGCCACGCGGGTCGCGACGCTCTCGGAGCGGTATCTCGAAGCGGTGCTCGGATGCGTTCGCGCCCTGCGGACGGGTATCGACGACTACCTCGCGGGCGAGGCATTCGACGCGGCCGCGAGTCGAGTGGCTGCACTCGAAGGTGACTGTGACGACGCACTTCGGGACGTGCGGGAAGCAGTCGTCGGGATGCCCCCGTCGTTCTCGAACCTGTATCTCCGGCCGGGCGAGGCGGTGACGTTCTTCGACCGGGCCGACGAAATCGCGAACCGCGCGGAGGCGCTCGCGGACGACGTTCGGGTGATGGAGCCGTCGCTCGGCCCCGTGGACGGCAACGTCTCCGTCATCGCCGAGGAGATCGTGGCGATGACGGAGACGCTCTCGGAGGCCGCGGCGCTCCACTTCGCGGACCCCACCGGCCCCGGCGCGGCTGAGGAGATTCGACCGCTCGTCGGCGAGATTCGGGAGCGCGAGCGGCGCTGTGATCGGGAGCGCGAGGCCGCTCTCGAAGCGGTCTTCGCCGACGGTCCCACCGCGGCGGCGCTGGCGACCCGAGAGGTGATCGTCGCGCTCGACGGCGTGGCCGACGCCGTCGAGGACGCCGCTGACCACCTCATCTACGTCGAGCAGGTGGCGCGCTGAGCCGGAACGGCAGTCTTTTTAGGCCAACCTAATCGCCAGTCTTTTTAGGTTGCCCTAAAGAATGTGGGGCAACCGATGACAGACATCTGCGTCGTGGTTCCGACGGTCAGGAACCCGGACTGCGTCCGCGAGTACGCCGAGAACGCGCGCCGCCACGGCTTCGACACCGACCGCCTCCACGTCGTTCTCGTGACCGAGGACTTCTGTGACGCCGACGCTATGCGGGAGATGCTCGCCGACGAGGGGCTCTCCGGTCGCGTCTTCGACGGCGAGGCGCGCACGGCGTGGTTCGAGGAACAGGGCCTCGCCGACTACGACCACCTCGTGCCGGCGGCGAGTCACGCCCAGACGAGTTTCGGCCTGCTCTACATGTGGGCCGGCGACTACGAGTACGGCGTCTTCATCGACGACGACACCGCGCCTCACGCCGAGGACGACTTCTTCGGGACGCACATGGCGAACCTCGCCTACGAGGGCGACGTCGAGACGGTGCGCTCCGACGAGCAGTGGGTCAACGTCCTCTACCAGACGGACACGGACCTCTACCCGCGGGGCTACCCCTACGCGGCGATGGACGAGACGGTGGAGACGGAGTCAGGACACGTCGAGAGCGTCGTCGCGTCGCAGGGCCTCTGGACGAACGTTCCGGACCTCGACGCCGTGCGCATCCTGATGGACGGCGACCTGCAGGGACAGGCGGAGACGCGCCTCGACCGCGACGACTTCGGCCCGGACTTCGTCGCCGACAGGGGGCAGTATCTCACCGTCTGCTCGATGAACCTCGCGTTCCGCCGCGAGGTCATCCCCGCGTTCTACCAACTGCCGATGGACGACAACGAGTGGGAGGTGGGCCGTTTCGACGACATCTGGTCGGGCGTGTTCCTCAAGCGGGCAGCCGACGTCGTGGGCGACCAGATTCTCACGGGCGGCCCCCTCTGTGAGCACAACAAGGCGCCGCGCTCCACCTTCGACGACCTGCACAACGAGGTGGCGGGCCTCGAACTCAACGAACACCTCTGGGAAGTCGTCGACGACGTGGACCCCGACGTGTCCGGGTCCGGCGCGGACGCCTACGCCACCGTCTTCCGCGCGATGGCCGACGCACTCGCCGAAGGCGACTGGGCCGAGTACACCAACGGCGCCTTCTTCACCCACGTCGGCGAGTACATGCACGACTGGCTGGACTGTCTGGACGCCATCGGGGCGCGGCGCCCCGCCCCCGTCGCCGACGACTGAATCGGTGCCTTTTTGGGTTTTAGGCCGACCTAATCCAAATATGACTCAGGACTCCGCGTTCGGACGACGCGCGCTCCTCCGCACCGTCGGTGCCGGCGCCGTCGCCGGACTGGCTGGCTGCTCCATTCCGGGAACCAACGGCGGCGGGGACGGCGCGGCCGACATCCCCTCACTGACGAACTTCCGTGGCTCCGGGCCGCTGGCGTCCGGGCGTCCCCAACCCGGTGGCACTTCCATCGAGGAGTTGCCGGCGCTGGAGGGCGAACTCAACCTCGCCATCGGCGGCGGCGAGGGCGGCATCTACTCGAACTTCGTCGACCAGCTCCAGCAGATCTACCCCGACTTCACGGTGTACACGAACTCCGGCGCCTCCTCGTCGTTGGCCCAGACGCTCGTACAGGAGGTCGAGGCAGGCCAACCGTCGGCGGACGTGTTCTGGTCCATCGACGCCGGCTCGCTGGCCTACGTGACGAACCACGACGCGTACGCGTCGCTGTCGAGTGACGTGACTGAGCCCGTGCCCGCGGAGTTCCACGGCGAGGAGGACTCGTGGGTCGGCGTCACCGGTCGGGCGCGAGCGGTACCGTACAACACGAACAAACTCAGCGCGTCGGACATCCCCGACAAGGTACAGGAGTTCCCCGAGACGGCGGCCCTACAGGGAACGATGGGCTGGGCGCCAACCTACGGGGCGTTCAAGTCCTTCGTCACGGCGATGCGCCTCCTCCGCGGGCCGGAGCAGACCAAGCAGTGGCTCGTCGATATGAGGAAGGCCGGCACCAAGCGGTTCCCCAACGAGTACGTCGTGTCGAGTCAGGTCGCCGACGGTGCGCTGGCGGCTGGCTTCGCCAACCACTACTACGCCATGCGCGTGAAGAACCGCCGCCCCGACGCGCCCATCGACCTCGCGTTCACGACGGGCGACGCGGGCGCACTCGTCAACGTCGCCGGCACGCTGATCCCCCGTGGGTCGGGCAAGCAGGACCTCGCGGAGCTGTTCATCCGCCACCTGCTCTCCGCGGAGGCACAGGAGTTCTTCGCCACCGTGAGCTTCGCCTACCCGATGATCGAAGGCGTCGACCCGGTGGCCGGCCTGCCGCCGGTGACGGAACTCAATCCGCCGGAAATCGACCTCTCGAAGCTCTCCGACATCCAGCCGACCCTCGAGTTGATGCGTGAGGCCGGCGTGGAGGGATGAGTTCCGAGGGGCGATTGCAGTCCCTGCTCGCACGGGTCGTGAGCCGTGACACCGTCCTCACCGTCGTCGCGGCCCTCATCGCGGCGTCGATGCTGGTGCCGCTCGCGTGGCTCTTCGTCGACGCCCGTGACATCGGCGCCCGCGCGTTCGAGTTGCTCCTCGCGCCAACGACGCTCCGCGTTCTCGGCCGGAGCGTCGCCCTCGTCGCCGTCGTCACCGCCGCGACCGTGGTACTCGGGGTGTCGCTCGCCGTCCTCACCGTGCAGACGGACCTCCCGTTCCGCCGCTTCTGGACCGTCGTGACGGCGCTTCCGCTGGTCATCCCGAGCTACCTCGGTGCGTTCGCGGCGCTGTCGGCGTTCGGCCGCGGTGGTCTCCTCTCGGAACTGCTCGGAACGACGGTGCCGCCCCTCACCGGCTTCACCGGGACAGCGGTGGTGATGACGCTCTACACGTACCCGTACGTCTACCTCACCACCAGAGCCTCGCTGCTGTCGCTCGACGCCTCGCTCGTCCGGGCCGCGCGGAGTCTCGACGCGACGCGCCGGGAGGCGTTCCGCCGCGTGACCCTGCCACAGATCACGCCCGGCATCGCGGCGGGGGCGCTCCTCGTGGCGCTCTACACGCTCTCTGACTTCGGGACGCCGAACTTCATGCGCCTGCAGGTGTTCACGCAGTTCATCTACGCCCGCTACGTCCACGCGACGGACTACGCGGTGGTGTTGTCGCTCGAACTCATCGCCGTCACCGCGGGCATCATCTTGCTCCAGTCCCGCATCGGCGCGGACCGGTCGGGGGCGTACGCCAGCGGCGGTCAGCGGGGCGCGACCAAACTCTCGCTCGGCAAGTGGCGCTACCCCGCGATGGCGCTCCCGGCGGCGGTGGCGACGGCGGCCCTCGTGGCGCCGCTGACCATCTTCTGTCTCCTCCTGTTTCGGGAGGACGCCGGCTACGTCTCCGAGCCGTCGTTCGCGTGGTCGTACGCCGTCGACTCGGTGACCGTCTCCCTGCTGGCGGCCGTCGCCGCCGTCCTCGTGGCGCTCCCCATCGCGTTGCAGGCGGCGCAAAGCGACTCTCGGCTGGCATGGCTGGCGGACCGGGCGGCGTACGTCGGCTTCGCCGTGCCGGGCATCGTGTTGGGCATCGCACTGGTGAGTTTCGGCCTCGACGTCCTCCCGTGGCTCCACAAGACGCTCCCCATCCTCATCTTCGCCTACGTCGTGCGCTTCATGCCGCAGGCGCTTGGCTCGATTCGGACCTCGATTCTGCAGGTGGACCGGAACCTCGTCGCCGCCGCCCGGACGCTCGGGAAGTCGCCGGCGGCGGCGTTCAGATCGGTGACGCTCCCGCTCATCGCGCCGGGGATGGCGACGGGGGCGGCGCTCGTCTTCCTCACGACGATGAAGGAACTGCCGGCGACGCTCATCCTCCAGCCGTACGGCTTCAAGACGCTCGTCCTCTACATCTGGGAGGTTCGTGAGGCGGGCCTCTACGGCCGCGCGGCGGTGCCGGCGCTGGTGTTGGTGTTCGTCTCGGCGCTGTCGATGGCCGTCATCCTGCTGAGCGAGACGAGCGGCGACACCGGAGGGAAGTGATGCGCCGACGCACGGCCCGCGCCCTCGCCGTCGCCCTCGCGCTGACGGGTGCGCTCGTCGTCCTCCTCGTGGCGTCGCGGCTGTTCCCCTACCACTCGCTCAACCACGACGAGGGGGTGTATCTCCGGCAGGCCGCGCTGCTCCGAAACGGGCAGTTCTCCCTGTATCCGCCCGTGGAGGACGTGTTCCGGCCGTGGTTCTTCGTCGAGGACGGCGACCGACTGTACCCCAAGTACGCGCCCGTGCCGGCGGCGATGTTCGCCGTCGGGCAGGCGTTCGGCGCCGCGCGCCTCGTCCTCGCGGGCATCGGCGGGGGTATCGTCGCGCTGACGGTCCGCGTCGTCGGGTCGGCGTTCGACCGCGAGACGGGTCTGCTGGCCGGCGTCGCGATGCTCGCCTCGCCGCTGTTCCTGCTCACGACTTCGGTGTTCCTCCCGTACGCGCCCACGGCGGTGCTGAATCTCGCGTTCGCGGCGGTGTACTTCCGCGCCGACCGAACCGGCGACCCGCGGTGGGCCGCCGTCGCGGGCGTCGCCGTCGGCCTCGCGTTCTTCGCGCGACCCTACACGGCCGTCCTGTTCGCGCTGCCGTTCATCGCGCACGCCGTCTGGACGCTGTGGCGCGATTTCTGTGGGGCGCTCCCGCGGCAGGCGCTCACGGCCGCGGGTGGGTTGCTCGGCGTCGCGTCGACGCTCGCGTACAACGCCGTGGTCACCGGGTCCCCGTGGCTGTTCCCGTACGCGGCGTTCGCACCGCTGGACGGCCTCGGGTTCGGTGAGCGCCGCCTCCTCGGCCACACCGTCGACTACACGCCGACGCTGGCGCTCCGGGTCAACGCCGAGGTGCTGGAGGTGTTCGCCACGGACTGGGTGGCCGGAGGCGCCCTCGGCGCTCTCCTCGCGGCCGTCGGCCTCGCCGCGGCAGTTCGGCGTGGCCTGACCCCGAAACAGGCGGTACTGGCCGGCCTCTTCGTGACGATTCCGCTCGGCAACGTCTACTTCTGGGGCAACTACAACATCCTCGGCGTCGTCGGCGTGCCGGGCGACGGTCTCGTGGCGTACCTCGGGCCGTACTACCACTTCGACCTCTTGCTCCCGACGGCGGCGTTCGCCGCGCGCGGCGCCGTCGCGGTGACGCGGGCCGCCCGCGAACTCGCAGAGCGGTCGCCGGACCCTCGCCGCGCCCGCGCCGTCGCGGCCATCGTGCTTCTCGTCGGCGCGGCGGCGTTCGGCGCCGCCACCGTCGGAGCCATCGACGCCCCGGCCGACCGGAACGCCGAGGTGACGGAGACGTACCGGACGGCGTACGAACCGTTCGAGTCGGGGCCGCCCGCGAACTCGCTCGTCTTCCTCCCCTCGACGTACGGGCCGTGGCTCGGCCACCCGTTCCAGTCGCTCCGCAACGACCCGGGCTTCGACGGCGACGTGGTGTACGCCCTCGACGACCGGCCCTTCGCCACGGCCGCGGCGTTCCCGAACCGGACGCTGTACCGCTACGGCTATCGGGGCGTCTGGAACCCGGCCGCCGGGTCGCCGACGGCGGCGCGCCTCCAAGCCGTCGAGCGAGTGCGCGGGGAGCGCGTCGGCTACACGGCGGCGCTCGGCGTCCCGAACGGCGTACAGGGCGTCACCCTCCGCCTCGGCTCAGAGGAGAGAGCGGCGTACCGGACCCTCGGGCCCGTCTCGAACCTCTCCGTGGCGGTGACGGTGGCGAACGGGACGGCCACGCTGACGGGCGACGGGGTGGACCCCGTGACGATTCCGGTCGACGACAGGGACGAGGTCGGTCTGACTGTGTTCCTCGACTACGGGCCGGGCGGCAGTTTCAGTTACGGCCTCGAACTGCCTGTCGAGCGGACGGCGGGCGGCGTGCAGGCGCTCACCCCCCGCGTCGAGTACTGCCGCGCGGCGGCCACCTGTGGCGGCGCGGCGACGTACGTGCCCGCGTCGGCGCCCCCCGGCGTCTCAGTCACCGTCGACGCGTTCGCCGCGGAGCAGAACGCCTAAGTTTAGGTTTGCCTAATCCCGTTCCGAATGCGCCTCACTCGCCGTGACGCCGTCGTCGCCCTCGCCAGCGCCGGCGTCGCCGTGACCGCGGGCGCGACGCTCGACCCGCCGACGGCCGCGGATGGGCCGATCGGCGAGCGCGAGACGGACGCGCTCGTCGCCGCCGCGGAGGTGGTGTATCCCAGCGACGTCACCGAGACCCGACAGTTCGTCGAACGATACGTCGGCCGGCGGGCGGAGGAGCGCCCGGACTGGGCCGCGGGCGTCGCCGACGCCGTCTCGTACCTCGACGAGTACACGCGGTCGTGGCGGGACGCCCCGTTCGCGGCGCTCGACCCGGCCGCGCGCGACGATGTTCTGCGCTCGATGGGCGTCGACGCCGCGACCCCGAACCCCGACGGCACCGACACCGAGCGCGTGCGCTACTACGTCGTGAACGACCTGCTGTACGCGCTCTACTCCTCGCCGACTGGCGGGCGCCTCGTCGGCATCGAGAACCCGCAGGGCCACCCCGGCGGCACCGCGTCGTATCAGCGCGGGGCGGAGCGATGACCCGGGCACCCTCGCCGCGGGCGGACGTCTGCGTCGTCGGTGCCGGCCCCGCGGGCGCCCTCGTGGCCGAGAGACTCGCGCGCGCCGGGCAAGACGTGGTGGTGTTGGAGGCTGGCCCCCGATTCGACCCGGAGCGCCGTCTGGAGCGGATGGAGCGCTCGATTCGGCCGGCGAGCAACCCCCTCTCCGTCTGGGAGATGGGCGGCCCGCGCGACGCCTACTCGTCGACGGGGAGTCGGCACTATCCGCTCAACCGCGCCCGCGTGAAGGGCGTCGGCGGGTCCTCGCTCCACTGGCAGGGCATGGTGATGCGTCTCCACGAGTCGGACTTCGCGTCGGCGACCAGACGGGGCCGCGGCGCCGACTGGCCCATCGACTACGACGACGTGCGGCCCTACTACGCCGCCGCCGAGGACGCACTCGGCGTCGCCGGGGCGTCTGACAACCCCTTCGCGCCGCCGCGCGAGGAGCCACACCCCATGCCCGCGTTCCCGCCCTCCCACAGCGACGGCATCTTCGCGGCGGCCTGCGAGGAACTGGGCATCGTCACCCACTCGGTGCCGAACGCGCGCAACTCCGAACCGTACGACGGCGAGAGCGCCTGCGTCGGCTACGGCACCTGTCAGCCGGTGTGTCCCTCCGGCGCGAAGTACGACGCGACGCGCCACGTCGAGAGCGCCGAGGACGCGGGCGCCCGCGTCGTCGACGAGGTGCCGGTCCAGCGACTCGTCCACGACGACGCCGGCGAGCGAGTCGTCGCCGCCGAGTACGTCACCCCTGAGGGCGAGACGCACAGACAGGAGGCCCGCCAGTTCTTCCTCGCTGCCGGCGGCGTCGAGACGCCGCGCCTCCTCCTCCTCTCGCAGTCCGAGCAGTACCCCGACGGCCTCGCGAACTCCTCGGGCGCGGTGGGGCGGTACTTCCACGACCACCTGTTCGCGGGCGTCGGCGGCACCGTGGACGAGGCCACCCGGCAGAACCACGTCGGGTTCAACACCTCCGAGTCCCACCAGTTCTACGACGACGACGGCGTCGGCAAGATAAAACTGGAGTTTCTGAACTACGCCGGCCCCTCGCCCGTCGAGATGGCCCTCGGCGCCGACGAGTGGGGCGACGACCTGCGCGACTCGATTCAGGACGCCTACGGGTCGCACCTCGCCGTCGGTGCCCTCGTGGAGCAGTTGCCCCGCGCAGAGAACCGCGTGACGCTCTCCTCGTCACGGACGGACGCTCACGGGAACCCCGCGCCGGAGATTCAGTGGTCGCTGAGCGACTACGAGCGACGGACGATTCGCCGGGCGAACGCGATTCAACGGGAGATTCTCGACGCCGTGGGGGCGGAGATTCGGTGGACCGTCGGTCCCGATTCGACGGGACCGGCGTTCCACCACATGGGCACGACGCGGATGGGCACCGACCCCGACTCGTCGGTGGTCGACCCGCGCCTGCGGACCCACGACCTCGACAATCTCACGATTCCGTCGTCGTCGGTGTTCGCCACCGGTGGGGCCATGAACCCGACGCTCACCATCGCCGCACTCGCGTTGAAGGCCGCCGACCACCTCGCCGCGGACCTATAGAGAGACGCCGAGTCGCTCCTCGACGCCGACCTTGAGGATGGAGTAGGCGATTTCCGCGCCGCCCTCGATGGGGTCGAGTTTCGTCTCGCCGAGTCGCTCGCCGTAGCGAATCGGCTCCTCCCGCACGTCGTAGCCGCGGGCGACGGGGCGCATCAGCAGTTCGGCCGAGAGGCCGGTGTTCTCCGTCCACTCGACGTCCGCGAGCATCGACTTCCGATAGGCGCGCATCCCCGTCGTGGTGTCGTGAACTCGCTCCCCGAGGAG
>JBDGTS010000022.1:13923-33859 GCA_042216675.1 Halobacteriaceae archaeon
ACTTCCGATAGGCGCGCATCCCCGTCGTGGTGTCGTGAACTCGCTCCCCGAGGAGGACGGAGGCGAGGAGGGCGAACGCGTGGTTGCCGAGGCGGTTGAACGCCGGCATCGCGTCCGCACCGTGGTAGAGGCGGTCACCGCTCACCACGTCGTAGCCCTCGTTGATGAGTTCGAGGAAGTCCGGAATGCGGTCCATCGGATACGTGCCGTCGCAGTCCGTCGTGACGACGACCGGTCGCTCCGCGGCGTCGAGTGCGGCGGCCACGGCGACGCCGTAGCCCTGTGGCTCCTGTTCGATGACCCGCGCGCCGCGTTCGCGGGCGATGTCGGGCGTCCGGTCGCTGGACCCGTCGACGCAGACGACGGACGCGCGTCCGTCCGTGGCGTCGTCGATGTCGTCGAGAACGGGGCCGACGGCCTCCTCCTCGTTGTACGTGCCCATCACGACGGCCACGTCGTCGAGCGTGTGGGTGTCCGCGTTCGTCATGGCCGTCGTTGTGACCGCAAATATTTTAGGCTTGCCAAAAAGAGTAGGAGACGAGACCCGCGGGGGTCCGGTCCGGACCCTCGCCCCAACACATGGCAAGCGAACAACTCACACAGGCCGAGCGGTCCGCGGCGGAACCAGCGGACGCGGCGGCCGACGAGACGGTTCTCGAACTCGACGGCGTGACGAAACTGTACGGCGAGGAGGCCGCCGTCTCCGACCTCTCGCTCTCCGTGCGCGACGGCGAACTGCTGACGCTCCTCGGCCCCTCGGGGTGTGGCAAGACGACGACCCTCCAGTTGCTCGCCGGCCTCGAACGGCCGACGGACGGCGCCGTCGTCATCGACGGCGAACGGGTGGCCGGCGGCGACGGGTCGTTCGTCCCGCCCGAGGACCGCGACGTGGGACTGGTGTTTCAGGACTACGCGCTGTTTCCGCACCTCACCGTCGGCGAGAACGTCGCCTTCGGCCTCGACGGCTCCGACGACGAGCGAGTGGCCGAACTGCTCGAACTCGTGGACCTCGCGGGCTTCGAGGACCGGGACGTGGACGGCCTCTCGGGCGGCCAGCAACAGCGCGTCGCCCTCGCGCGCGCCCTCGCGCCCGAACCGGACGTGCTGTTGCTCGACGAACCGTTCTCGAATCTGGACGTGCGCCTCCGCGTCGAGATGCGCGAGGAGGTGCGCCGCATCCTGAAGGCCGCCGGCGTCACCGCTGTCTCCGTCACTCACGACCAGGAGGAGGCGCTCTCCATCAGCGACCGGGTGGCCGTGATGAACGACGGCGACGTGGAACAGGCCGGCCGCCCCGAGGAGGTGTTCGAGCACCCCGAGTCGCGCTTCGTCGCCGGCTTCCTCGGACAGGCCGGCTTCGTCTCGGGGCACCTCGACGACGGTGTCGTGGAGACGGCGCTCGACACGTTCCACCCCTCGCGGCTGGAGGGCCTCACCGAGGCGTACGACGGCGCGGCCCTCGACGTGTTGGTGCGCCCCGACGACTTGCGCGCGGTGCCCGCCGACGACGCCGACCCCGATTCCGTGCGCGCGTTCGGGACCGTCGTCCACCGGCAGTACATCGGCCCCTCCTTCGTCTATCGCGTCGAACTCGACGCCGGCGACGTGGTCCACTGCCAGCACAACCACTCGACGGAACTGGACCTCGACCAGCGGGTGGGGGTCGAACTCGTCGCCGACCACACGCTGGCGTGGTACCCCGCCGACTGAGAACCAAACGCTGAAACCGTCACCCGGTGACGGTCGGATATGGACCGCGTAGCGATCATCGGCGCGTCGATGACCCAGTTCGGCGAGCGCGAGGCGTGGATTCGCGACTTGCTCGCCGAGGCGGGTGACGCCTGCCTCCGCGATGCGGGCGTCCCGCCGGGGGACCTCGACCACCTCTACGTGTCGAACATGGCCAGCGGCGAGTTCGAGGGCCAGACCGGCGTGATGAACGCGCTCGCACACGACTTGGGGGCACTCGGCGCCTACACACAGCGCGTCGACCAGACCTCGGCCTCCGGCGGCGCCGGCGTCTACGCCGCGTGGCAGTCCGTCGCCTCCGGCGCCTCGGAGTTGACCCTGCTCGTCGGCGGCGAGAAGATGAACGACACCGCGCCCGAGGGCGTCCCGAACACGGCGTTCGCGACGGACGTCATCGCGTCGCTCACCCACCCCGCGGAGTACAAGCACGGGGTCACGCTCCCGAGTTTCGCGGGCATGACCGCGCGGCGCTACCTCCACGAGTACGACGCGCCCCGCGAGTCGCTGGCGCGCGTCGCCGTCAAGAACCACGAGAACGGCGTCGACAACCCCAACGCCCACTTCCGGAAGGAAATCGACGTGGAGACGGCGCTGGAGTCGCCCATCGTGGCCGACCCGCTTCGGCTCTACGACTTCTGTCCCATCACGGACGGGAGCGCGGCGCTCCTGCTCTGCCCGGAGTCCGTCGCCGAGGAGTACACCGACGACTACGTCGTCGTCTCGGGCATCGCGGGCGCGACGGACACCCACGTCGTCCACGAGCGCGACGACCCGACGACGATGGGCGGCGTCGTCGACTCGGGCGCGCAGGCCTACGAGATGGCCGACAGGGACCCCGAAGACGTGGACGTGGCCGAACTCCACGACATGTTCACCATCCTCGAGTTCCTGCAGGCCGAGGACCTCGGCTTCTTCGAGAAGGGCCACGCGTGGGAAGCGGCGATGGAGGGCGTCACCGACAGGGACGGCGACTTGCCCATCAACACCTCCGGCGGCCTCAAGTCGAAGGGGCATCCGTTGGGCGCGAGCGGCGTGGCACAGATTCACGAACTGTACGAGCAGTTGCTCGGCGAGGCCGGCCGCCGACAGGTCGACGCGGAGGTGGCGTTGGCCTGTAACGTCGGCGGCTTCGGCAACTGCGTGACTACCACCATCCTCGAACAGCCATGAGCCTCGACGCACACCGCTGTCCGAACGGGCACCTGACGAGTCCGCCACACCCCCGCTGTCCGGCGTGTGGCGAGGAACAGACCGACGCCGTCGACCTGAGCGACCGGACGGCCGAAATCGTGACGTGGACGGAGAGTCAGGCGACGCCGCCGGGCGTCCGCCAACCCAACGCCATCGCCATCGTCGAGTTCGACGTGGACGGCGAACGGGTGCGACAGATCGGCCAACTCACGGACGCGGACGTGGAAATCGGCGATAGCGTCCGCCCGGTCCACGTCGACGAACTCAGGGACCCCGCCGCCGGCATCCGCCATCCCGACAGCCAGTCGTGGGACGGCTACCGATTCGAGCCGGTCTGAGCGACCCCGAATATTTATTACATCGGGATTATTTCTTGTAATAGAGTGAAATGAGCGAGGAAACGGAGGGGCGGGCGGCGGCGTTCGCCGACGCGCTGAACGACCTGAAGCGGCGAGGGTGCATGCTGTTGGTCGTCGGAACGGGGGGAAACCTCGCCGCCGTGTGTGAGAAACTCCGGGGCGATGACGGCGACGAGCGACGCCGCCTCTACGTCCGGACCGGGGGCCGGTCGGCGCGCCCCGAGACGGACGTGGGCGTTCCGAGTCGCACGATTCGCTACGGCACCGACACTCGCTCCGCGGCCGCGACGAGCACCGACGCCGGCGCGGGCGCGCCGGACCGCGTCGTGGACTCGGGGCTTCCGGACCTGCAGTCGGCCATCGACGAGGCCGTCGCCGCCCTCGAACCCGACGCCGGCTACGACGCCGCGGAGTTGCGCGTCTGCGTCGACGCCGCCGACGCTCTCCTCTCGCGGCACGCGGACGAACGCGTGTTCCAACTGCTCCACGCCCTCAGCGGGCGGATGCGGGAGACGGGCGGGATGTGCCACGTCCACCTGCCGGTGGCCTACGACGACGAACACGTCGCCCTGCTGGGACCACTGTTCGACGCCATCGTCGAGGTTCGTCACGGCACCGAACAGCGCTGGCACCTCTCCGACCCGGAGATGACCACCGACTGGGTGCCCCTCTAACTCCGCAGGGCTTCGACGGCGGGGAGTTCGGTCCCCGTCAGCGCCCGGATGTACGCGCCCCCGGCGATGGAGACGTGTGAGAAGTCCGTTTCGTCCAGCCCGTACATCCGGATTGCCCGCGACGTGTCGCCGCCGCCGACCACCGAAAAGCAGTCCGTCTCGGCGATGGCCTCCAGAACGCCGACGGTGCCGTCGCTGAACCGCTCGTCCTCGAAGACACCCAGCGCACCCTTCACGAAGACGGCCTCGGAGTCCCGAATCACGCCGGCGTACTCCTCGACCGTGACCCCTCCTACGTCGAGATAGGGGCGCTCTTTCTCCTCGACGTCGGCGACGGGGAGTTCCGCTCGCTCCCCGTCCGCGTCCTCGTATGCGAGGTCCGCGGGGAGGCGCACCTGCTCGCGGTGGGCGTCGAGGATGTCCGTCACCGTCGCCTCGTTTCGGTCCCACTGCTCGTCGAACAGGTCCGTGTCCGCCACGTCCTTGCCGACGGGGAAACCGTCGGCGCGGAGGAACAGTTCCCCGGCGACGCCGCCGAGGAGGAACTGGTCCACCGTCTCGTCGAGTTCGCTCATCACGTCCACCACGTCGGTGGCCTTCGTGCCGCCACAGACCATCGTCACCGGGCCGTCGAACTCCCGAGCGGCGATGGCGGTGTTGGCCTCGTACTCGGCGGTCATCACGCGCCCGGCGTAGGCGGGCAACACCTGCGGGAAGCCCACCAGCGAGGCGTGGGCGCGGTGCGCCGCCGAGTAGGCGTCGTTGACGTAGGCGTCGAACTCCGGCGCGAGCGACTGTACGAACTCGCTTTCGGCGTGTTCGGCGGGTGGCTTTTCGGGGAGTTCGTCGTCCGCCATCCGGACGTTTTCGAGGAGGAGCGCATCGCCGCCGTCCAGCGCTCTGATGGCGTCGAGGGCGTCCGGCCCGTAGACGTCGTCCACGAAGTCGATGTCGCGGCCGACGTGGCTACCGAGGATGCGCGCGTGTTCGCGGAGCGTGGTGAAGTCCTCGCGGCCGGGCCGGCCCTGATGGGCCAGCAACACGACGGCGTGGCCGTCGTCGAGCAGTTCCCGAACCGTCTCGGCGTGACGCTCGAAACGGCGGTTGTCCTGTGGCCGCCCGTCTTCGATGGGCGCGTTGAGGTCGAGGCGGACCAGCAGTCGCAGTCCCGGGCTCAGGTCGTCGAGCGTGCAAAACGTCATGCGACGTAGGTTGCGAGGTCCAGCATCCTGTTCGCGAAGCCGAACTCGTTGTCGTACCACGTCAGCACCTTCACGAGGTCACCGCCCGGGAGCGCCATCGTGGACTGGGTGTCGACGAGGCTGGAGTAGGGTTGGCCCAAAATGTCCTTCGACACCACCTCGTCGTCGGTGACGCCGAGGACGCCGTCGAGCGGGCCATCTGCGGCGGCGCGGAACGCTTCGTTCACCTCCGTGGCGCCCGCGTCGGCGTCGAGGGAGACGGTGAAGTCCGTGAGCGACCCGTTCGGCGTCGGCACGCGGACGGCCATCCCGTCGAGGCGGCCGTCGAGTTCCGGAAGCACCTCCGTCGTCGCCTGCGCGGCGCCGGTGGAGGTGGGGACGATGTTCTCCGCGGCGGCGCGCCCGCGACGCGTCTTCCCCGAGGGGCCGTCGATGAGGTTCTGCGACCCCGTGTAGGAGTGGACCGTGGTCAGCAGCCCCGCCTCGATGCCGAACGTCTCGTGGAGGACTTTCGCGACGGGCGCGACGCTGTTCGTCGTGCAGGAGGCGTTCGAGACGACGGACTCGCCGCCGTAGCGGTCCTCGTTGACACCGTAGACGATTTGCAAGACGTCTTTCTCACCCTTCGGGGGTGCGGAGATGATGGTCGTGTCCGCGCCCGCGTCGTTGTGGGCGCTGGCGTCCTCGTGGGTCCGGAACAGGCCGGTACACTCCATCGCCACGTCCACGTCGAGGTCGGCCCACGGCAGGTCGGCGGGGTCCGTCTCGTCGAACAGCGGTATCTCGCCGTCCTCGGTGCGGAGCGTCTCGTCGCCGAGTTCGACGCCGTCGAAGCGTCCGGCGACGCTGTCGTACTTCGCGAGATACGCCATGTCTGCGGTGTCCATGACGTCGTTGATACCGACCAGTTCGATTCGGGGGTCCCCGACCGCGGCGCGAAAAACGTTGCGGCCGATGCGCCCGAACCCGTTCAGGCCGACGCGCACCGCGTCCCCGGAGCCGCGGTCCGTAGGCGTTGACATGGCTGAGGCTAGGCGCGGGCCGGGATAAAGTGTTTCCACATCTCGTCAGGTCTGGACGACGAGCAGTGGCGCCATCATCACGACGCCGGCGGCGACGCCGATGACCAGTTCGCGGTGCCCCCGTCCGGGGAGGTTCTGCCCGGCGTCGAGGGCCTCCGGGATGAACTCCGAGAGAACGAGAAATATCATCGCCCCCGCCGCGAATCCGAAGCCGAGGGGCATGAACTCCTGTGCCCACGTCACGAAGCCGTAGGCGATGACGGCCCCGATTGGCTGGGGGAGACTGGAGAAGACGGCGGCCCCGACCATCCAGCGCCGGTCGATGCCGAGCGCTCGGAGCGGAATCGAGACGGCGAGCCCCTCCGGGACGTTGTGAATCGAGATGGCGATGGTCATGAACACCGCCAGCAGAGGGACCGAGAAGCCCAGAATCGGAATCCCGCCCTCGAAGCCGAGTTCCGCGAAGGAGACGCCGACGGCGACGCCCTCCGGAAACGAGTGGACCGTGAGGACGCCGAGGATGAGAAACAGTTTCCGCCAGTCCCGGTCCGCGAGCGCCGTCGCCTGGGCCTCGGCGAGGGCGCCGTGGTCGTGGCCGTCGTCGTGGTCGTCGTCCTCGTGACTGTGCCCGTGTCCGCCCACTCGCTCCAGCACCCGATTCGCCACCACGACGAGGACGACCCCCGCGAGCAGTCCCGGCGCGATGTCGGCCGGCGTGCCGTAGGCCAGTCCCTCTTCGATGAGACCGAACAGCGACGCCGACACCATGATGCCGGACGCCAACCCCCACAGTGCGACCCGCCAGCGCACGCTCACGTCGTCAACGATGAAGTACGGGACGGCACCGAGTCCGGTTGCGAGCGCCGTGACTAACCCCGCGAGAAAGACGAAGACGAAGGCCCCCAGTGACGCCATGTCCAACGGTGAGGCGTCGCCGGAGAAAAGTCTTATCAAAATATCTATGTTTTTTGGCGCGCCTAAACGTCGCCCGCGAACGCGTCCAGCAGTCGCCGCGCGAGGGGCTTGTCCAGCGGTTCGTTGGCGTTGCCACACTGGGGCGACTGGACGCAGGCCGGACAGCCGTCGTCGCAGGGGCACTCCGCCAAGAGCGACCGGGTGCGGTCGGTCAGCGTCGCCATCTCTTCGAACGCGGCGCGCGTGAGGCCGACGCCACCGGGGTGCCCGTCGTAGATGAACACGGTGCTGGCGCCGGTGTGCTGGTGGCGCGGCGTCGAGAGGCCGCCCACGTCGCCCCGGTCACAGAGCACCGTGAGCGGGAGCAGGGAAATCATCGCGTGTTCGGCGGCGTGAATCGCGCCAGCGAAGTCGCCTTCCGCGGCGCGCAGGTCCCGTTCGACGTCCTCGGGCACGGTGTAGTAGAGACCCTCGGTCCGAAGGGTCTGTTCGGGCAGGGAGAGGGACTGTCGACCGAGCGTCGTCCCGCGCGTGGCGTCCCGGCGCTCGAACCCGGTGACGCGTTCGCGGACGGTGAGTTCGGCGCGGCGCACCGGGACGTCCTCGCGGGCGAGCGGCCGGCGCTCGGTCACGTCGCGCTCCACCGTCACGTCTTTGTCGGTGAGGACGCGGGTGTGGTAGTCCGCCCACGTCCGAGAGAGCGTCGCCACGTCGCGGTCGAGGTCGAGGTCCGCCACCTCGAACGTCTCGCCCTGATGGTGGTAGATGGCGCCGGGGTGCGCGTCGCGCAGCGCGTCCCCCAGCGGGAGCGACCCGATGGCGTCGTCGCCTTGCTGGTCGAGGAGCGTCACTTCTCGGTCCTCGATGGTGCGCAGGCTCACGTCGTGTTGGGGACTCCCGTCCGTCGACGTCCACCGGACGCCGTCGCGGGTGTCCCGGCGGTCGAGGCGCCCCGCCGATTCGAGAGTGGCCACGGTGTCCGGAAACCGCTCGCCGAAGTGTCGCTCGTCGTCCCGCGAGAGCCAGTTCTCGGCGGCGGCGGAGACGACGTGGGCCGGCAGAATCTCGCCGTTTTCGGGGTTCGCTACGGCCCGCTCCGGGTCGCCGTCGAACAGGTCGTCGGGGTTGCGCATCACGTACTGGTCGAGTTGGTCGCCGCCCGCGACGAGACAGACGAGGCTGGCGTCGTCGCCGCGGCCCGCGCGGCCCGCACGCTGGAACGTCTCCATCCGCGTGCCGGGGTAGCCGTCGAGAATCACCGCGTCGAGACCGCCCACGTCGACGCCGAGTTCGAGCGCGTTCGTCGTCCACGCGCCGCGCACGTCGCCGTCGCGGAGCCCCGTCTCCAGTTCCCGACGACGCTCGGGGGTCAGCGCGGCATGATAGGCCGCCACGGAGTCCGCGCGGTCGGATTCGCCTCGCTCCCTGAGTCTGTCGGCGCTGTCCATCGCGTACCGCTCGGCGGCCTGTCTGGCGCGCGTGAAGACGAGCGTCTGGTAGCCACGCGACACGAGGTCCGCGAACAGTTTCATCGACTCGACGTGGCCCGAGCGCCGGCCCGATTCGGTCTCGGGCGGGTTCCACGACAGCCACCGCTTGGAACCGGACTCGCTGGCGTCGTCGTCCACGAGGCGAAACGAGTCGGCTGGCTGACCGGTGACGGTGCTGGCGTGGTCGACGGGGTTCGCCACCGTCGCGGAACAGCAGACCCAGTCCGGATCCGCGTCGAAGCGCTCGCAGATGCGGGCGAGACGCCGGAGCGTGAGGGCCACGTGGCTCCCGAACACGCCCCGATACTCGTGCACCTCGTCGACGACGACGGTTTCCAGCCCCGAGAAGAACCACTCCCAGAGCCGATGGGCGTGGGGCAGGAGGGCGTAGTGGAGCATGTCGGGGTTCGACAGCAAGACGGTGGGGCGCCTGTCGCGCACGTCCTGTTTCTCCGTCTGCGAGAGCCGACCGGTGTACTGGTCGACGCTGACGCGGCTCCCGAAGCCGAGGTCGCGGGCCAGCGAGGACAGCGAGTCGGCCTGATCGGCGAGGAGCGCGTTCGTCGGGCCGAGGTAGAGCGTCCGCCCGCCGTGGTCCATCGCTCGCTCGAACGCTGGCACCGTGTACGCGAGGCTCTTGCCACTCGCCGTCTGCGTCGCCAACACGGCGTTCTCGCCGTCCCGAACCGCCTCGATGGCGTCGGCCTGATGGGCGTACAGCGAGTCGATGCCGCGGTCCGCGAGGGCGTCGGCGAGGCGCGATTCGAGGGGCACGTCGCGGAGTCGCGCCTCCGACCCGGGCACCGTCCGGTCGTCGACGAGTTGGTCCTCGTAGTAGCGTCGGCCGCGAAGCCAGTCGGCCACGTCGTCCACGGTGCCCCTCGGCGTCGGGCGCGCATTTCACTTTCGGTCACTCGTCCCGGGGCGGCACTTTCTTGTACGTCTGTGGCTGAACGCCTCTCACGAATGACTGCAGACGCGACGACGCGCGCTCGAACCGGTCCGGTCCTGCGGCCCTCCCCGTCGGATGGTGAGCCGTGGTGACGGCCGACGACCGCCCCTCTTTCGAAGCCCTGTTCGACGCCGCCCCGGACGCGATGCTCCTCGTGGGGAGCGACGGTCGCATCCGACTGGCCAACGAGCGCACCGCCGACCTCTTTGGATACGACGCCGCCACTCTCGAAGGCGAACCGATCGAGATACTGGTTCCCGAGGACGTCCGCGAGGACCACGCCGAACTCCGGAACGCGTACTTCGACGACCCCGAGCGCCGCCCGATGGGGGCCGGCCTCGACCTCGAAGGGCAACGCGAGGACGGGTCGACGTTCCGCGTGGACATCGGCCTCAGCCCGGTAGGCGAGGGGGCTGTCCTCGCCACAGTCCGCGACATCTCGGACCGCCTGAGCCTCCGCCGGAAGTACCGCGCGCTCCTCTCGACGATACCGGACGCCGTCGTGGTGACCGACGTGGACTCCGGCGAAATCGTCGAGGTGAACGACGGCGCATCGGCGCTGTTCGGCCGCGACCGGGCCGACCTCATCGGGAGCCACCAGACCTCGCTCCACCCCGCGGGCCAAGAGGAGCGCTACCGAGACCTGTTCGAGCGGCGCGTCGCGGCCGGGACCGCCGTCTTCTCGTCGTTTCCGGACGGCGACGACATCCTCGTCGAAACCGCCGACGAGCAGCGCGTCCCGGTCGAAATCAACGGTCGCGTGGCGCGCCTCGACGACCACCCGGTGCTGATCGGGGTCTTCCGCGACGTCTCCGAGCGCCGCGCCTATCAACGGGACCTCGAACGCCAACTCGACCGCGTGGAGACACTCGCGAACATCCTCTCACACGACCTCCGGGGGCCGCTGAACGTCGCGGAGGGCTACCTCGACCGCGCCCGGACCGACGAGGCGACGGTGTCCGAGTCACTGGACAAGGTCGCTGACGCCCACGACCGGATGGAGACCATCATCGACGACGTGCTGACGATGCTCACGGAGACCGGCGAACCCGACCTCGGGCCGGTCCACCTGCGCGAGACGGCGACGGAGTGCTGGTCGGCTGTCACCGGCACCGACGGCACCCTCGTCGTGCGTGACGACGCCGTGTTCGAGGCCGACCGCCGACAGGTCCGTCACGTCTTCGAGAACCTGTTTCGAAACGCGGTGGAACACGGCGCGGACGAGTCGGGGTCGGGCGTGACCGTGACCGTCGGCGTTCTCGACGTGGCCTCGGGCATCTTCGTCGCGGACGACGGCCCCGGCATTCCGCCGTCGGACCGCGAGGCGATTTTGGACCCCGGCTACACGACTCGACCCGGCGGGACCGGTCTCGGCCTCGTCATCGTCGCGGAAGTGGCGAACGCGCACGGCTGGGACCTCTCGATCACCGAGAGCGCCGCCGGCGGCGCCCGCTTCGAGTTCACGGGCGTCTCCATCCTCGGCACCGGCCCCAGCGACGGATAGCCGGCGCCTATCCGCGGGACATAAGCAGGTGGCCCCGAAACCGACGCCCGTGTTTCCGCGCATCGAACTCCTCGACTGGATGCAGGGGCGGCCGGCCGCGGCGCTCCACGACCTCGGGACGACGGGGCTCCGCGGCACACGGGACGTGGGCGACGCCGTCGTGCCCGACCCGGTGGCCGACCGCGACGACCCGCCCGCCGGCGTCAATCTCCACTCCCTGC
The DNA here is from genome assembly GCA_042216675.1 of Halobacteriaceae archaeon. Lineage (GTDB taxonomy): Archaea > Halobacteriota > Halobacteria > Halobacteriales > Halobacteriaceae > JBDGTS01. The sequence goes on from JBDGTS010000022.1 coordinate 25,203, forward strand.
TCGCCGCCGAGTACGGCGTCCACCCAAAGCAGGTGGTCGTGACCGCCGGCGCCAGCCACGCCGCCTTCCTCGCCGCCGCGGCCGCCGTCACCGACTCCGACGCCGACCAGCCACGCGCGCTCGTCGAACTCCCGGCCTACGAGCCACACGCGAAGACGCCCGCGGCCGTCGGCGCCGCGGTGGACCGGTTCCGCCGGACCGCAGAGGCAGACTTCGCTCTCGAACCCGACCGCATCGAGGCCGCGGTCCGCCCGGCGACGGCGCTGGTGACCGCGACGAACCGCCACAATCCGACCGGTGCGCTCGCCGACCGCGCGACGCTGGCCGACGCCGCCGACGCGGCCGGCACCGAGGACGCGCGCCTCCTCGTGGACGAAGTGTACGCGCCCTACGTAAGCGAGTCCGACGCCGAGCGGACGGCCTTCGGCGGTCCGACGGCCGCGGGCCTCGACGGCGCTGTCGTCGTGAACTCGCTCTCGAAGTTCTTCGGTCTGCCGGACCTCAGAGTCGGGTGGCTCGTCGCCGACGAGGCGTTCGCGGAACGCGCCCGCGCGGCGAAGCACCACGTGCCGGCCGTCGCGGACGTGACGGAGCGACTCGCCGCCCGCGCCGTTCACGCCGCGGGCGCCATCGCCGACGAACAGCGAGCGCTCTGTACCGAGAACGCGGCGCTCCTCCGCTCGTTCGTGGACGACCGACCGGACGTGACGGGTCGCGTCCGACCCGACTGCCCGTTCGTGGCGCTCTCCGCGCCGGGGCGACCGGCCGACGAACTCGCCGCCGCCGCGTGGGAGCAGGGGGTCCTGGTGGTCCCCGGGCGCTTCTTCGGCCTCGACGACCGGGTGCGCGTCTCGCTCGGCCGCTCGCCCGAGGAGAACGCCGCGGCGCTAACGGCCCTCGACGACGTGCTCGGGTCGCCGTGAGTACCTTTAAGCCACGGGGACGTGACCCGATACGCATGGACGCGACCCCCCAAGAGATAACCACGCTCGTCGGCCGCGAAGTGTACTCGAACAACGGCGTCTTCGTCGGCGAAGTCGAGGACCTGCGCCTGAATCTGGACAGCGAAGTCGTCACCGGACTCGCGCTGACGGCCGTCAACGAGGACTTGCTCGGCGCCCGCACCGCGGGGTCTGCGGGCGTCATCATCCCGTACCGCTGGGTGCGCGCGGTCGGCGACGTCGTTCTCGTCAACGACGTCGTCGAGCGACTCGGCGAGTCGGACGAGGAAGAGGAAGCGGTGGCCTAACTGCCGTTCGAACTCTCGCTCTCCACGACGCCCATCGCGTCGAACAGTTTTCGCGTCACCGCCTCCTCGGCGAGTTCCAACAGCGTCTCGCGATTGTCCTCACTGGAGTCGAGGCCCGTGAAGATGCCGAGCGGAATCTCGACGCTGGCCTGCGTCGAGTGGCCCGCCGTCTCGCCGATGTCACCGAAGGCGTCCGCGAGGACGTTGCCGATGTTCATCCGGATGTCCTTCGACCGGGCCGAGAGGTAGATGGTGTCGTCGACGATGCCGAAGACGGCCGTCGTCGTGATGCCCTCCAGATTGAGGAGTTGCTGGGCCGCCTGCGAGAGGGCGTCGCGGTCCGTGATGAACCCCGCGTTCGAGACGAGGTGGCTCCCCTCCACGTCGCGGTTGGTGATGGCCTCCGCGAGGACGTCGAGGGTCTCGGCGCTCATGTTCGGCGACTCCACCTGTTCGAGGGTGTCGTGGTCCGCGAAGGGGTAGAGATACGCCGCGGCGGTGAGGTCAGCGGGCGTCGTGTCGCGCCGGAAGTCGAGCGTCGCCGCGCGGATGCCGTACAGCAGGGCGGTGGCGACGGCCTCGCCGACGTTGAAGTCGTACTCCTGGATGTACTTCGTCAGGATGGTCGAGGTGGCCGAGATGTTCGGCCGCACGTCCGTGAACTCGGGCGCGAACTGCTCGCCGGGTTCGTGGTGGCCGATGTAGGCGTCGACGGAGACGCCGAGGGCCACGTCGACGGACTCGGTTTGGTCGATGAGCGCCACCGTGTCGTACTCGTCGAGGTCGGCGTCAGGATACGCCGTGAGGTCGATGCCGAGCAGATTGACGAACGCGCGGTTCTCCTGTCTGCCGATGTCGCCGAAGTAGACGATGTCCGACTCGACGCCGAACTCCTCGGCGATGGCCTGCAGGGCCGCGGCGCTGGCGATGGCGTCCGGGTCGGGGTTGTCGTGGGTGACGATGGCCATCCGGCCCTCAGTCGACTGGATGACGGAGGCGAGTTGGCTCGCGCGGTACTCCAGTTCGCCCGATTCGAGGGCGCGGAGCGCCGCGTCCGCGATGACGGAGGAGGGGTTGATGACCACGTCGGCGCCGAGGTCGCTGAGTTCCTCGCTGGAGACGGGGTCGCTCGCCCGCACGACGACGTACTGCTCCTCGTGTTCCGTGCGGATACTGCTGACCGCCGCCTCGTTGGCCTCCACGTCGGAGGAGAGAATGAGGACCACGTCGCGGTCGGCGACGAGGTCGGCGATTTCGGGTTCGCGGATGTCGGCCGTCTGCGCGTTGAGGTCCTGGTCGCGGAGCGCCTCCACCCGACTCTCGTCGTTGTCGACGATGAGGACGTCTTTCCCCCGTTCCGTGAGTTCCTCCGCGACGGCGTGCCCGACGCTCCCGCACCCGAGAATCGCGTACGAGGACATAGAGGAGATCGAGGCGCTACTGCTCATAGCACTACCATCGCCACGGTACGTACTTAATTCCCTTGCGACGGGCGCGGGTGGTCCGTGCAACAAACGGCCCGGCGATTTCCCCGAAACAAAACCTATATCCGCGACCGGCGGAAACGCAAGAGTGAGGGCCGATAGCTCAGTTAGGGAGAGCGTCTGACTCTTAATCAGACGGTCGGGGGTTCAATTCCCTCTCGGCCCGCTTTCTGACGAACGGAGTGAGTCGAACGCGGCACGAGCGGAATTGAACGAGAGAACGTGAGCGAAGCGAGCGTTCGCGTGGTTCAATTCCCTCTCGGCCCGTCCCGCTTCCAGTCGGGTGGTGTTTCGTGCGATTCCCCGGATTCTACCTCTCGGAGACGGTGACCGACCCGTTCCTCGTGAACCGCCGGCCGCCAGCGGTGTGGCGCCGCTGCGACCCCGGGCCGCTCGCCGTGCCGGAGGTCCGATGGCATCCCAGCACCCGTCGGTGAGAGGCGGGTCCGAGGACGACGGCGGGTCTGGCTCGCCATCGGCCGCCGTCCGCTCTGCACAATTCGAGTTGCGGCGGGTCGCGCCGTACACAACCGTGCCCGACGCGGTGGCGAGGCCCCGCGGCGCTATTGATGCTGTCGCGGGGATGCGCGCCCGGTTCGTGAACTGCCGCGCGAACTCGCGCGCGACTGCCTACCGCATGTCGCCGCCGCCCGTCGCAGGCTACAGCGTCTCGCTCATGCTGTACCCGAACAGGGAGAACTGCCCGATGCCGACGAGGACCACGACCGCGATGGGGCACGGCCACCCCAGCACGAAGTCCGTCGCGTCTATCGCCGCGTCGAGATGGAACCACGAAGTCGCGGTTTCGGTGCCATACTGCGGTCGGAGGCTTCGCGGAGAGGGGTCTAAACCTCGGTAATTGAATATTTTGTTGGTACTCAGAAGGGGAGAATTGTGTCTGGGGAGTTTAGCGCATGAAAAATGAAAACCGCAAATCGGCGAAGGTCGTTACGAGAGCGTCACGGTCTGGTCGACGACCGTGGACTCAGACGGCACGTGGATGATTTCGATGACGTAATCCGTGCCACTGCTAAGTTGGGTGTCGGCCGTAGTCCCGTTAGTGTCTCGAATCGTCATCGAATCCCCAACCCCGAATGAATCGCCAGATTGCCAGTTAGCCGTGTCACCGTTCACTTGGATTTCGAGGTCGGTGTTACCACTCGACCAGCTTCCACTCTCCCAAGTAGCGATTACGGAGCCAGCAGTCGAGCGAATGTTCACTTTGATGTCGTCGTGGGCCAGCGAATCACCGTTGTTGTGGGACAGGACGAACATGTCGAACGCGCTGCCCGACGCGGTGCTGTCTTGCGCGTCCTGAACGCTAATTGAAGCCGTTGGCGCCGTGTTTCCGACGTTTTGCCCCAGTCCCAGCACGAAGGTCCCGATGACCGCCGCCAGAATGACCGTAATGGCCACCATCAGGATGACCCCGATGACGGGGGACACCCCGGTCTTGTCCTCGATGAATGCCGTGTAGCGCTCTTTGAGTTCGTTGATCATGGTTTGTTTTGGATCGTAGCTTCCATATCGCACGGCCATCGGAAAAGAGGGCCGGGGAAACAGTTTAGCCGCGACCGCTACGTGACTAGCCCCGTCAGCCAAGGAGGTACTCTTCCACCCTCACCCGGCCGCGCCCCCGTTCTTTTCCGACGCCCGTGTTACCTCCCCCTCTAACGGCCACTCCCATATACTTTCCTGTCGTTCGGGTGCGGTAAGAAGACCGACGCGCGTCAGACACGACGGCCCGGATGCCCCGCGTCGGGGCGTCCAGCCCCGAGTCGGCGCACGTCCTCCTGTCACTGCAGCACTTCGTGGGCATCGGGACCGCGCAGGCTGCGACCGGCCGCGAGCGGTCCCCTGTCGCACGGCACGGCCCTGCTGGCTCGGGCGTCACCCCGACTGCTGTGTGTTCGTGAGTACTGCCCTGCCGTCGGCCCGACTTCGGGAACGCCCCCCGAGCGCGACTGCGGGCCGTCCTCGGCCCGACCATCGTCTCCCGCCTGCAGAGCGGACAGGGGTACCCGTCGGCGGACGGTCACGGCTCTTGTTCCGCGGGGCCGGCAGTCGGGCCGCCGATGTCGAGGGAGAACTCCTCGTCTTCCGACACCTCGCTCGTCATCCCCGTCGTCATGATGAGGCGGAGGCCCTCTTTCACCGAGAGCCCACTCTCGTGGACGTGTTCCTCCGGAACCATCATGAGCGCCCCGCCGGTCGGGTTCGGCGCCGAGGGCGCGTACACGAAGAAAGCGTCTTGCTCCTCCATCTCCCGTAGTTTCTCCGGCGCGTCACCGGTCACGAAGCCGAGGGAGTACACGCCCATCCGCGGGTACTCGACGATGACCACGTCCTCGAAGCGGGTCGACCGGTCGCTCAGCGAGGACGCCACCCCCCGGATGCCGCCGTAGACGGCGCGGAACAGCGGGATGAAGCTCACGAGACGGCCGATGCCCCCGAGCGTCCGCCGGCCGACGCTGAGTTGCGCGACGAGGCCGACGACGGTGATGAGGACGAGGATGCCCACGAGCGCCAACAACTGCGCCGCGAGTTCGATGTTCGCCGTGTAGGTGGCGAGTTGGGTCCCGCTCACGATGGGGTCGACGACGCCGACGAGCCAGTCGAACGCGAACTTGAAGACGAACAGCGTCACCAGCAGGGGGCCGAGGATTATCAGTCCGCCGACGAAGCTGTCACGGACAATACTCTTGATGCGCTTCATACCCCGCGTACAGGGGGCGCCGGCAAAAGTGTACCCCGGCGGGCACAACATCTATGTCGACTGCTTCCGTACGACCGCTCGTCATGTCGGACTTCGAGACCTACACCTGCACGGAATGCGGTGCGGAGTTCCGCGCACACCCCTCCGCGAACGCCGCGGAGCGAGAACTGTGCAGTCCGGCGTGTGAGTCCGCGGCGCTCTGATTACTCGCCGGGGCTGTAGTTGGGCGCCTCGTCCGTGATCATCACATCGTGGGGATGGCTCTCCTGTTGCCCGGCGCTGGAGACGCGCACGAAGCGCGCCTGCTCCTTGAACTCGGGAATCGTCGGGGCGCCGACGTAGCCCATCCCCGACTGGATGCCGCCGACGAGCTGGTGCAGTTCGGAGGCGAGACTCCCCTTGTACGGCGTCGCGGCCTCGACGCCCTCGGGGACGAACTCCTCGTCCTCCTCTTCTTCCTTGAGGTAGCGCTCGCCGCCGCCGGACTGCATCGCGCCGACGGAGCCCATGCCGCGGTACTGCTTGTACTTCTTGCCGTTCATCGTGATGACGCGGCCCGGTGCCTCGTCGGTGCCGGCGAAGTAGGAGCCGAGCATCACCGCGTCCGCGCCGGCCGCGATGGCCTTCGCGGCGTCGCCGGAGTAGCGGATGCCGCCGTCAGCGATGACCGGCACGTCGTGCTTGGAGGCCACGTCCGCGACCTCGGAGACGGCGGTGATCTGGGGCATCCCGGCGCCGGTGACGACGCGCGTCGTGCAGATGGAGCCGGGACCGATGCCCACCTTCACGCCGTCGGCGAAGTCGACGACTTCCTGTGCGGCTTCGCGGGTGCCGATGTTGCCGACGACGACGTCCGCGTCCACGTCCGCCTTGATTTCGCGGGCGCTGTCGATGACGTTCATGTTGTGCGCGTGAGCGGTGTCGATGAAGAGGACGTCGGCGCCCTCCTCGTCGGCGGCGAGTGCGCGTTCCGTGTCGAAGGGGCCGACGGCGACGCCGACGCGCAGGCGCCCGTTCTCGTCGCGGGCGGCGCTCTCGTGTTCGCGGCGGTTGAGGATGCCCTGCATCGTCACGAGGCCGACGAGTCGGTCGTCCTCGGCCACGATGGGGACGCGCTCGATCTTGTGCTCGTACATCAGTTCGAGGGCGTCGCGCGCCGTCACGTCCTCGGGTGCGGTGATGACTTCGTCCGTCATCGCCTCCTGCACGGTGTCGCGTTCGCCGACTTCGAGGTACGGGCGGATGTCCGTGCCGGAGATGATGCCCAACACGCGGTCGTCCTCGTCGACGACGGGCGCGCCGGAGACGCCCTGTCGCTCCATCATCTCGTCGACGTCCTGCACCGTCTGCTCGGGGCTCGCGGTCACCACGTCCTCCCGGCGGATGACCAGTTCGTCGGCCCGCTTGACGCGGGCGATTTCGGCCCGCATCTCCGCGGTGTCCATGTTCTGGTGGAGGACGCCGATGCCACCCTCGCGGGCCATCGCGATGGCGAGGTCGCCCTCCGTCACGGTGTCCATCGCGGCGCTCAACACGGGGACGTTGAGCGAGACGTTCGTCGAGACTTTCGTGCTCACGTCCGCTTCGTCGGGTTCGACGCGGCTCTCAGCCGGTCGGAGCAACACGTCGTCGAAGGTGAGCGCTTCCGGTACTCGCAGTTTCTCCGAGAAAGGACCGCCGTCGCGCGAGTCGTTCGCCATGTAAACCGCACGGAGGGCCACATCAAAAGCGTTGCGAGAGGGGCACGCCCCGGCCCGTGCGGACACGTCCCACGCAACGCTTATCGGGATTCCTCACGATTCTTCAGGTATGCGCTCCGCAGACATCTCTCGGTCACGAATCGCCCCCGACAGCGCCGTCACGGGGCCGACGTTCGCCGGGACAGCGGAGCAGTTCGACGCGCGGCGGTCACGTTCGCAGGGTGCGTCCGGACGGCGGCGCCGTGACAGAGGACTGTGAGCAAGGACGCCGCACCCGCGCAGTCGCTCGCGGTGGTGATGGGGCTCCCCTTAGCCGACGGCGTGTTCGCGACGCTCGTCCTCGCCGGGACGCTCGACACCGCCGTCGGCGTCGTACAGACGGGTCTCCTTGTGTTCGGCGGCGCCGCGACGGCGGCGCTTCTGCTCGCCTCCGACCGGTCTCGGCCCGCGGACGGACGTCGTCTCCTCCGCATCGGCGTTCCCCTCGTCACCGTCGCCGCGGCGGAAGCGGCCCTCGCGGGCACGTTCGTCTCCGTCGTCGACACCGCGACGTTCCGGCCCTTCGCCGGTCTCGTGTTGGTCGCCGTGGCCGCGCGCGTCGCGAGCGCTCACGTGACCCGCTACCTCCCGGGGCCGGGTATCGTCGTCGCCGTCGGCGCGGTGCTGAGTTTCGACCCCAACGGCCCCGTCGCGATTGCGCCCGACGCGACGGCCGCTCTCCACGCCGTCGCCGCGGCGGGTATCGGCGTCGCGTTCGGTCTCGGCGTCGTGGCCGCGCGTCCGCACCTCCGACGCATCCTCGACGCCGAGCGCTTCCGCTTCGGGAGCGCCGTCGCTCTCGGGACGATGGGGGCCTCCGTGGCCGGACTGGTCCCCTCCGGGTCGCCACTCCCCCTCGTCGCGTTGGCGCTGGCGGCCGTCCTTGCTTTCGACCCGAACCGCGAAGACGTGGACGCCGGCACCGACAGTGGCGAAGACGCGCCGACCCGGTGACCAGCAGTTTTATCGCCGCGTGGCCCCGAGCGCCCGGTCATGGCTGACAACCGCGTCGTGCAGGGTCGGATGGTGACGCCCGGGAAACTCGCGGCGATGATCGAAGGTGAGTCCGTGATGGAGGCCGAGGCCATCGAGGAGGCCGACCGGGACTGCCCGGCGTGTGGCGGCGGCGTGCTGAAGGTGGGCTACATGCCCACCGTCACCGAGTTCGTCACCGGCTACAAGTGCCAAGACTGCGACTGGAGCGACACCGACCGCGACTGAGGAATCGAAAACCCCTTTACACACCGTCGATGTATGGAAAGACACGGGGCTGTGGCCAAGCCAGGAATGGCGACTGACTCCAGAGGCTACAGCGCCAGGGACGAGGGACTGATATACCGAGCGGACGGCTGATCACCGGCCGCGTTGACGACCCTCTGGAGTCCCGAGGCGCTCACCGGAGATATCAGTCGATCGGGGGTTCAAATCCCTCCGGCCCCATCTCCACCTTAATTTTACCTTATTACTGC
>JBDGTS010000041.1:0-32154 GCA_042216675.1 Halobacteriaceae archaeon
GCTCGGAAATCTGCGATTTCCGCGAACATCGAAGCCCTCGCGTAACGAGGTCTTCGTGCGCTCGGAAATCTGCGATTTCCGCGAACATCGAAGCCCTCGCGTAACGAGGTCTTCTGGCAGTCAGCCGCTGACGCGGCTGACGACATCGAGAAACTGTCGGAGACGGCTTCTGCCGCTCAGAACTGCGGCGCCACCTCGTCCACGAACAGTTCCGTCGTCCGCCGGTCGTTCTTCGGCGGCTGGATCTGGAGCGTGTCGGCGCCCAACTCCCGATACGTCTCGACGATTTCGGCGGCTTCGGCCGGCGACCCCACCAACCCCCGGAACTCGTCGCGCCCCGCCGCGCCGCGCGGGGTGTCGCCCTGCAGGTCCTCGTACGCCTCGTGAGCATCCTCGCTGTCTTCACGGATGCACGCCGTGAGCGTGATGGTCAACTCGATGTCGTCGAAGTCCCGCCCGAGGTCCTCACAGTGCCCTTCGAGGACGTCGAGTTTGTGTTCGTAGCGCTCCGGCTCGGCGCCGGGGAGGTTCCAGCGGTCGGCCTTGTCGGCGGTCATCTGGAGGGTGAGGTGCTCCCCGCCGCCGCCGACGAGGACTGGCACGTCGTCGGGCTTGGGGTTCAGGTACAGGTCGTCGAGTTCGTAGTAGTCGCCCTCGAAGTTGACCGGTGACTCCTCGTTCCACGCCGCCTTGCAGAGGTCGATGGCGTCTCTGGTCTGGAGGATGCGCGTCTCCGCGTCCGCGAACGCCAGTCCGGCGGCGTCGTACTCGTCCTCGTACCAGCCGGCACCGATTGCGAGGACGGCGCGCCCCTCCGAGAGCGAGTCCAGCGACGCCACCGTCTTCGCGAGGAAGGCCGGATTGCGGTAGTGGACGCAGGTGACCAGCGCCGACAGTTCCATCTCGTCGGTGGCCTCCGCGAGGGCCGAGAGACCGGTGTAGCACTCCACGAACGGCTCGTCGTGGTAGCCGACGCCGGAGAGTTGCCAGAAGTGGTCCATCAGCGTGTACCACGAGAAGCCCGCGTCCTCGACGAACTGGGCGCGCGCCGTCAGCGAGTCCACCAGCGAGCGCTCGTCGGGGTCGTCGTGGTACACGAACGAGGCGTTGTGGTAGCCGAAGTCCATGTGCGCGTGCCCGCCCGCCCCCGACTTATACTCCGGGGTGGCGGCGATGCCTTCATTTGGTCCCCGCCCCGAGGCGTGGCCATGTACGCCGTCGTCGGGTGCAACGAGTGTCAGGCCCTCTGGGTCGTCGCCGACAGGCCCGACACGACGCGGTGCCCGCGATGCGGGAAGCGCCACCAGTTCTCGACGCTGAAGCAGTTCGCCACCGCGGAGGACGAGACGGCGGCCCGCGAGGCGCGGGCGGCCCTCCTCGCGGACAGACAGGGCCAGAGCGACGCGTTCGCGGACCTCGACTCGATGGCGGAGATGGAAACGCGCATCGACGAGGCAGGTGTCGACGACGAGACGTATCTCTCCGAGTCCGGCGTCGACGCCGACGCCGTCGCCGAGGCGGGCGAACGCGCGGAGCAGGGGCCGGGCGGTGGCTCCTCGCGCCGGGACACCGTGCTCGCGGCGCTCGAATCGCTCGATGGCCCGTCGACTGACGAGGTGGTGGCCTACGCCGAGGAGCGGGGGGTCCCCGCCGACTACACGCGGGAGGCCCTCGACAGACTCGTCCGGCACGGCGAAGTCACGCGCTCGGGGGACACGTACCGCCTGCTCTAGGCGAGGGCGCCCCACACCGTCAGCGCGAGGGCCACGACGGACAACAGCAGTTTCGCGAGGCGCAACCACGGGGCCAGTTCGGGGAGTGCGACGCGCTCTGTCATGGGTGGCGACGGCCGCGGTGACTGCCGACGGCCGCCACCCGACACGAGGCACCACTATACATTAAACTGCAGCCAACGACGGACCGAAACTAAAACTGGTCAGCGCCCGAGGTCGGCGTGCGCGGAGGCGAGGTGGTCGGCCGCCAGCGCCCCCAGCAGGTTGAGTTCGCCCGCGAGCGCCGCCGCCGCGATCACTTCCGCCAGTTCGTCGGCGTTCGTCCCGGCGGGGTCGCCGCCGCCCGCGACGCCGAGCATCGAGAGCGTCTCGGACTGGGTGGGCAGACTCGTGCCGCCACCCACCGTCCCGACGGGGAGGCTGGCCAGCGACACCGAGACGTAGAGGTCGCCGTCGCGCACGGAGGCAGTGGTGATGGCGTTCGACCCCTCGACGACGTGCGCCTCGTCCTGCCCGGTGGCGAGGAACGCGGCGCCGACGGCGTTGGCGACGTGGGCGTTGAACCCCAGCGACCCGGCCTTCGCGCTCCCCTGAAAGTTCTTCCTCGCGTTCACGTCCGCGATGGCCGCCGGCGAGGCGCCGAATCGGTCGGCCACCACGTCGGCGGGCAGGACGGCGTCGGCGACGACTGTGTGCCCGCGGCCTTCGACGGCGTTGACGGCCGCGGGCTTCTTGTCCGAGCAGAGATTGCCCGAGAGTGACACGAGGTCCGCGTCCGTCTCGTTCTCGATGACCCCGGCGGCCGCCTCGGTGGCGATGGTGGCCATGTTCATCCCCATCGCGTCCTTCGTGTCGTAGACGAATCGTAGGAAGACGGAGTCGCCGACGACGTACGGGTCGATGCGGTCGAGTTCGCCGTGGCTCGTCGTCGATTCGGCCGCCTCGCGCAGACGGTCCTCCTCCGCGTCCACCCACTCGACGAGACCTTGTGCCTCCGCGACGCCGGCCACCCGGAAGACGGGTGCGCGGGTCATCCCCGATTCGATGACGCGCGTCGTCACGCCGCCCGCCGCGTCGAGGGCGCTACAGCCGCGGTTGATGCCCGCCACGAGGCCGCCCTCCGTCGTCGCCAGCGGGAGGACGTACTCGCCCTCGGCCGCGGACCCCGCGACGGACACGGGGCCGGCGACGCCGACGGGCACCTGCACCGCGCCGACCATGTTCTCGATGTTGCTCTCGGCCGCGGCCGCGTCGAATGCGTAGTCGCCGACGGCGTCGAGGTCAGCACCGGTTCGGCGCTCGACGACGAAGCGGCGCGCGGCAGTCGCGGTGTCGGCGTCGGCGTGGTCTTCGAGCTCGTGGAGGCGGAGTTCGCCCGCGGCGACGCGGTCCGCGAGGTCACCTGCGTCTGTCATGGTGGGCACGTGGCCGCGCCGGCCCCTAACTGTTGCTATCGCCGGAGTTGCCGAGGATCTTCGACGCCACCGACAGCAGGCGCTCCGCCGGCGCCTTCGTGAACAGGTCGACCATGATTTCGAACTGGTCGTACATCTCCTGAAGGGTGTGAACCCGCCGCCGGTACCGCTCCGCCTCGGCGCCCTCCGCGCCCTCTAGCATCGCCTCGGCGTCGTCGAGCGCTCGGCGCATCGTGCGGAACTCCCGGCGCACCTGCCCTTGTACTAGTTCCTGTAGCACCGTCCACCAGTCCCTCTCGGCCTCGAAGAATGCCCGGCGTCCACCGCTCGGGTCGCCGCTCCGGCGAACGAGGTGGTAGCGTTCGAGGGCCTGCATCGCCGTGCTCACCGTGGACTTCGCGTAGTCGCTCTCCGCACTCAGGTCGTCCAGCGACATCGGTTCGGCCGCGAAGTAGAGGATACCGTACAGTCGGCCGTAACTGCGGTTCAGCCCGTACATCTCCGCCGACCGGGCCATCGCCTCGATGACCCGCTCTCGGGCCGCCGCCACGTCGTCTGACATGGCCGTCAGTTCGGCACCGAAACGAATAAATCGTTTCCTTCGAAACGTTCGGAATATGCCGAACGAAGGGAACGGTGCCGTACTTCAAGCGTCCGGCCTCGCGAAAACGTACGACTCGTGGCTCCCGTTCGGGCGACGGGTCGAAGTCCTCGACGATGCGGCCCTCCGCGTCGACGCGGGTGAAATCGTCGGTATCGTCGGCGAGAACGGGAGCGGTAAGTCCACGCTGATGCAGATTCTCGTCGGTGCCCTCGACGCCGACGCCGGGAGTGTGGACGTGTCGGGCGCGGTTGGGTGGTGTCCACAGGAGACGCGCCTCTACGACCGGTTGACCGTCGACGAGACGTTCCGCCTGTTCGGCGAAGCGTACGGTCTCGACGGCGACGAGATTCGGGCACAGCGCGACGAACTCGCGGAGCGCTTGGACTTCGAGCGCTTCCTCGACTATCAGGTACGGCACCTCAGCGGCGGGAACCGCCAGAAGGTGAACCTCGGTGTCGCCCTCCTCCACGACCCGGACGTGCTGTTCCTCGACGAACCGTACACTGGCTTCGACTGGGACACGTATCTGGCGTTCTGGGACCTCACGGAGGAACTAGTGGCCGAGGGGACGGCCATCTGCATCATCTCGCATCTCATCAACGAACGCGAGCGCTTCGACCGCATCTACGAACTCAGAGACGGGCGCCTCCACGAAGACGGGGGTGAGGAGCCGTGAGCCGACTCCGCACGGCGACGGCGTCGCACGTCCGCGAGTTCGTTCGGGAGCCGGTGAATCTGGTCTTCCTGTTCGTGTTGCCGCCCGTCGTCATCGAGGTGTACGGCCGGGCGATGGAGACGTTTCCGCAGTTTCCGTTCGCGACGAATCCCGGTACGCTGGGACGCATCGCCGGGACGCTGTTCGCGACGGCGTTCGTCGCGGGTCTCATCGGCCTGTTTCAGGTCATCAGCGCCAGACGCGGCGACGAACGGCTCATCCTCGCCGGCTTCGGACGGTCGTCGCTCCTCGCGTCGCGGCTGGTGGCCCTCGTCGGCGCGACGCTCGCCGTCGCGGCGGTGTCACTCGGGGTGCTCGCGACTGATACGGCCGTCGCCGCGCCGGGTGTCGCGTATGCGGCCCTCGTCTCGGGCGGCCTCATCTACGGACTGATCGGCGTCCTCGTCGGCACCCTGGTCCCGCGCGAACTAGAGGGGTCGCTCGTCCTCGTCTTCCTCGCGGACGTGGACAGCGCGCTCTCGACTGGCATCTTCGCCACCGACGCGCCGCTCGTCGACCTGTTTCCGCTCCACGACGCCCACGCACTCTTCACGGACGCCGTCACCGACGGCGCGGTGGCGACGGGCGACGCCGTCGGCGTGGCGGCGTACCTCCTCGCGGCGGTGACGGCGGCGTTCCTCGCACACCGCGCCGTCGCGGGCGACGGGGGTGAGCGCGCGTGAGCCGTGTCGGCGCGGCCGTCGCCGCGGGCGTCCGCGAGTACCGTCGAACCCCGGTGTTGCTGGCGTTGCTGGTCTTCCTGCCAGTCTACGTCGTCCTCGTGTTCCAGTACGCCGTGCCGAACGCGGAGGCGACCCTCTACCTCGATTCGACGGTCACCGCGAGCATGGACGCGACCATCGCGGCGTTCATGACGCCGATGGCGGGGGCGCTCCTCGCCGGCATCGCGGGCCTGTTCCTGATGGGGTCGGCCGCCGACGCGGACGGGCGCCTCGTGTTGGCGGGCTACCGGCCCCACGAGGTCATCCTCGGCCGCCTCTGCCTGCTGGCGGGCGTGAGCGCCGTCGCCACGGGCGCCGCCGTCGCGGCGACGTGGCTCACCTTCGAACCGGCCCAGCCCGGATGGTTCGTCGCCGCGGCACTCCTCGCGGCACTCGTCTACGGGATGCTCGGCGTCGTCGTCGGGTCGCTGCTCAGCCGCCTCGCCGGGGTGTATCTCCTGCTGTTCGGGCCGATGGTGGACATGTTCCTCTACCAGAACCCGCTCTCGACGGAGACGCCGGCCGTCGCGACGGTCCTCCCCGGCCACTATCCCCTCGCCGTGGCGCTCGACGCCGCGTTCACCGGGTCGGCTGACCCGTCGGCGTTCGCGCTCGGCCTCGCGTATCTCGCGGGGGTCACGCTGCTGGCGACGGCGACGTTCTACCGGGCGCTCCGATAGTCCCGAACGCTTACCGTCGCCGCGGTCACCCACCTACACATGACACAGGCCGCGGACCTCGTTCTCAGAAACGCCGAGGTCCACGCGCTGACCGACCCGGACCGGGTGGCGGAGGCCGTCGCCGTCCGGGACGGCCGCATCGTGCGCGTCGGGGACGACTACGAAGTCGACTTCCTCGCCGGCGTCGAAACGACGGAACTCGACCTCCACGGGCGCGTCCTGCTCCCCGGGTTCGTGGACGCACACACCCACATGCGCATCGAGGGGTGGCGCGCCACGCGGACGGACCTCGCGGACGCCGACGGCCCCGACGCCGTCGTCTCCGCGATGCGGGACGCCGACCCCGGCCCGGAGGGGTGGCTGCTCGGCTTCGGGATGGACGACGGCGACTGGGACGCCGCCCTCACGCGCGCCGACCTCGACGCGGTGAGCGAGGAGCGCCCGGTCGCCGTCTTCCGCGAGGACCTCCACGCCGGCGTCGTGAACAGCGTCGCTCTCGACGGCCATCGCGGGGAGATGCCCGACGAGGACGTGGTGACCGAGGACGGCGCCCCGACGGGCCTCGTCGTCGAGGACGCGCGCAAGCCGATTTTCGGCGCTATCGACCCCGGCCGCGAGGGCACCCGGGACCTCCTCCGGGCGGCCCGGGACCGCGCCCACCGCCGCGGCGTCACGGGCGTCCACGACTTCGTGCGCTTCTCGCGCGCCCCCGCCGCCTACCGGGACCTCGCCCGCGACGGCGAACTCGCACTCGACGTGCGTGTCTGCTACTGGGCCGACCACCTCGACGCGGCCGTCGAGATGGGCCTCCACACGAACCACGGCGACGAGGTGCGGGTCGGCGCCATCAAGGCCTACACCGACGGGAGCATCGCCAGCCACACGGCCCGCCTCGGCGAGTCCTACGCCGACGCCGACACGCGCGGCGAGTGGGTCAGGGACCCTGATGCGGCCCGGGACCTCGCCGAACGCGCCGACGACGAGGGCTTTCAGGTCGCGTTCCACGCCGTCGGCGACGCGGCCGTCGAGGCCGCCCTCGACGCACTCGCCGCCACGGAGAATCCGCGCGAGGCGCGTCACCGCGTCGAACACGCGACGCTCGCCACCGACGACCAGATGGCGCGCGCCGTTGAGGCGGGCGCCGTCGTCTGTCTCCAGCCGAACTTCCACCGGTGGGGCGGTCCCGACGGCGAGTACGCGGCGCGTCTCGGTGACCGCTGGGAGCGCGCGAACCGCCTCGCCGCGTGGCACGAGGCGGGCGCGACGCTGGCGTTCGGGAGCGACTGCATGCCGTTCGACCCGTTGCTCGGCGTCGACTACGCCGTGGACCCGCCCGCGGGCGACGGCCTCGACGTGACGACGGCGCTCCGTGCGTACACCCGCGGGAGCGCCTACGCCGGGTTCGCCGAAGACGAGACGGGGACCGTCGAGAGGGGGAAGCGCGCGAACCTCGTCGCCCTCGACGGGTCGCCGTGGACCGCCGACGACGTGTCAGCGCTCGACGTGGACCTGACCGTCCATCGCGGCGAAATAGTGTACGACGGGCGCTGACGGGGATTTTTCGCCGTCTATCCTCCGCTTCGACAGCGGTGGGTCTCTCGACCCTGACTTTGAAGAACAAATCTTTTCACAGATGCACCATGAGTGACTGGACACGACGGAGACCACAACTCATGCCCGAAATGGAAACAGTCGACCTCGAATCGGACCTCAGCCTCTTCAAGTACGACGACTTGGAGCGGCTTCCCGCGGCGTACCGCGACCTCGACGAGGAGGAGCGAACCGCTCGCATCGACGCCGCGCGCGCCGAACTCGGCGACGACGTGGTGGTGCTGGGCCACAACTACCAGCGCCGCGAAATCGTCGAGCACGCGGACTTCGTGGGCGACTCCTACGAACTCTCCACGAAGGCCGCCGAGGCCGACGCCGACCACGTCGTCTTCTGCGGCGTGACGTTCATGGCCGAAAGCGCGGACATCATCACCGACGACGACCAGACGGTCTTGCTCCCCTCGATGGAGGCCTCCTGCCCGATGGCGGGCATGGCCGAGGCCCTCCAAGTCGACGCCGCGTGGGAGGAGATGACCGCCGCGGCCGGTGACCGCGACATCGTGCCGGTGACGTACATGAACTCCTACGCCGACCTGAAGGCCTTCTGCGCCGAACAAGGGGGGCTCGTCTGCACCTCCTCGAACGCCGCCGACGCCTTCGAGTGGGCGCTGGACCGGGGAGACGCCGTGCTCTTTCTCCCCGACAAGTTCCTCGGCACGAACACCGCGCACGACCTCGGTCTCGAAGACGAGACGGCGACGTGGGACCCGTGGGACCCCGAGAGCGCCGACGCCGCCGACGTGGTGGACGCCTCCATCATCTGCTGGGACGGCTACTGTCAGGTCCACGAGCGCTTCACCGCGGACCACGTCGAACAGGTGCGGGCGGACCACCCCGGCGCGCAGGTGGTCGTCCACCCCGAGTGCCGCCGCGAAGTCGTCGAGGCGGCGGACGTCGTCGGGTCCACGTCCACGATTCGGGAGACGGTGGCGACGGCCGACCCCGGCGAGACGTGGGCCATCGGCACCGAGATTCACCTCGCGCGCCACCTCGACCGGTGGTATCCCGAGGTGGACGTGGTGCCGCTCTGTGGCGACGCCTGCATGGACTGCAACGCGATGCGGCAGGTGGACCCCAACTACCTCACGTGGATTCTGGAGGAACTGGTCGAGGGCCGAACACAGAACGTCGTCGAGGTGCCCGCCGAGGAGAAGCGTGCCGCCGCGACGGCGATGGACCGGATGCTCGACCTATGACTGAGCCACTCACCGCCGACGTGCTCGTCGTCGGCAGCGGCATCGCCGGCTGTGCGGCCGCTCTCGGCGCCGTGCGCGAGGGCGCGGAGGTGCTAGTGGCGACGAAAGCGACCCAGCCCGAAGATTCCTCGACGGACTGGGCGCAGGGCGGCGTCGCCGTCACGCGGAGCGCCCCCGACGAGTTCGCGGCGGACATCCGCGCCGCGAGCGACGGCACCGCCGACGAGGCGGCCGTCGAAACGCTCGTCTCGGAGGCGGGCGACGCCGTGCGCGACGTCCTCATCGACACCCTCGACGTCCCCTTCGACGAGGACGGCGACGGCTTCGACTTCGCGCGCGAGGCCGCCCACTCTCGCTCGCGCGTCCTGCACGTCGACGCGGAGACGGGCCGCCACGTCCTCCGGCCGTTCCTCGACCACCTCGACGGCCGCGACGCCGTGCGCATCCGCGAGGACACGGCCGCGCTGGACCTGCTGACCCACGAGGGCAGAGTCCACGGGGCCCTCCTCGAATCCGACGGCGAGGTGCGCCCCGCCTACGCCGGCGCGACGGTGCTGGCGACGGGGGGCATCGGCGCCTGCTACGGCCGCTCCACGAACCCCGACGGGGCGACGGGCGACGGCATCGCGATGGCCGCCCTCGCGGGCGCGGAGACGGCCGACATGGAGTTCGTCCAGTTCCACCCGACGGCCTACGCCGGCGACGGCGACCCCTTCCTCGTCAGCGAGGCCGTCCGCGGCGAAGGAGCCGTCCTCAGAAACGGCGACGGCGAGCGATTCATGCCCGACTATCACCCCGACGCGGACCTCGCGCCCCGCGACGTCGTGTCCCGTGCCGTCACCGAGGAGCGAGCGGCGACGGGCGAGGTGGTCCTCGACGTCTCCGGGGTGGCCTTCCGCGACTCGTTCCCGGGCCTCGCGGCGGCGTGTGACGCCCGCGGCGTCTCGCTCCCCGAAATCCCCGTCGCGCCGGCCGAGCACTTCCTCTGTGGCGGCGTGGCCGTCGACGAGTGGGGGCGGGCCTCCCTCGACTGCCTCTACGCCGCCGGCGAGTGCGCGCGCACCGGCGTCCACGGCGCGAACCGCCTCGCCTCCACGTCGCTCTTGGAGGGTCTCGTCTGGGGCCTCCGCGCTGGCGAAGACGCCGCCGGTCACCCCGTCGAACGCGTCGAGGCGCCCGACTTGCTCGACAGCGACCCGGCGCTTCCCGATGGCTTCGCCGAGGAGAAGTTCCACCGCCTCCGTCGCGTGATGGACGACCGCGTGGGCGTCGAGCGAACGCCCGACGGCCTCCGGCGCGCCGAGGCGGCCGTCACCCGCCTCAAGGGCGAGGTGGACGCCTACACCCGGACCCGCGTCGCTCGCTCGCTGTACGAACTCCGCAACGCCGCCGTCACGTCGCTCCTCGTCACGCGCGCGGCCCGCGAGAACGAGGACTCCGTGGGCTGTCACCACGTCGCGCCGTCGGCCGATTAGGGTGCGTAGCGCCGGTAGGCGACGACGGCGACGGTGAGGGCCACCGCGCCGGCGGCGACGAGGGCACCCCCGAGATTCACCTGCCCCCGGAAGCCGGCGAGCATCACGCCCAGACTGACGGCGAAGAGGCCTACCTGCGAGAGAACCACGATCGCGAGAAACGCGCGAAGCGTCGTCTTCGGCACGTCCGTCAGCGACCCCTCGAACGCAGGCGTCTCGTCCTCGTCGAAGATGTCGTCGAACACGCTACTCCAACAGCGACGCGCCGGTCATGGCCGCCGGTACGTCCACGTCGAGCAACGAGAGGAGCGTCGGTGCCACGTCGGCGAGTGTGCCGCCGTCCCGGATTCGCCGCCGGCCGTCGGTGCCGTCCGGCGCGCGATAGACGACGGGCACCTCGTTGTAGGTGTGGGCAGTGTGGGGGTCCTCGGGCGTGCCCATGTCGTCGGCGTTGCCGTGGTCCGCCGTCACGAGGACGTGGACGCCGGCCTCGCGGAGGGCGTCGAGGAGGCGTCCGAGTTCGCGGTCCGTCGCCTCGACGGCCGCGACGGCCGCGTCGAAGTCGCCGGTGTGGCCCACCATGTCCGGGTTCGCGTAGTTCAGGACCAGCACGTCCGGGTCGTCGCTCGCGAGGGCGTCGAGGACCGTGTCGGTGACGCCGGCGGCGCTCATCGCTGGCGTCTCCTCGTAGGTGGGCACGTCGGGGCTGGGGACGATTTCGCGTCGCTCGCCCTCGAACGCCACCTCGCGGCCGCCGTTGAGGAAGTAGGTGACGTGGGCGTACTTCTCGGACTCCGCGACCCGCAACTGCGTCAGCCCTGCTTCCGACAGCACCGCGCCGAGGGGGGTCTCAGGTTCCCGGGGCGGGAACGCCACCGGCAACTCGAAGGTGGCGTCGTACTCCGACATCGTGACGACGCGGCAGTCCGGCGGCGCCGTCTCGAACGCCCACTCTGGGTCGACGTCGGCGAGCATCCGCGTGAGTTGTCGCGCGCGGTCAGCCCGGAAGTTACAGAAAATCACGCTGTCGCCGTCGGACAGCGCCGGTCCCCCGTCGACGAGTGTCGGCTCGACGAACTCGTCGGTGTCGCCCCGGTCGTAGGACGCCCGGACCGCCTCGACGGCGCTCTCGGCCGCCCACTCGGCCGCTCGGTTCACGATGGCGTCGTACGCGCGCTTCGTGCGCTCCCAGTTCTGGTCGCGGTCCATCGCGTAGTAGCGGCCCGAGACGGTCGCGGGGTGGCCCGTGCCCGCCTCCTCGGCCACCGATTCGAGGGTGGCGAGGTAGTCCTCGCCGCCCGTGGGGCTGGTGTCCCGGCCGTCCGTGAACGCGTGCGTGGCGGCCTCGACGCCGCGCTCCGCGGCGGCCTCGATGAGCGCGTGGACGTGTTCGTGGTCGCTGTGAACGCCGCCGTCGCTGACGAGTCCGAGCAGGTGGACGCGGCCGTCGTTCGCGTCGGCGTGGTCGAACGCGCCGGCGATGGCCTCGACGTCAGCGAGTTCGCCGCGCTCGATGGCGTCCTCGATGCGGGTGTACTCCTGAAACACCACCCGGCCCGCACCGATGGTGAGGTGGCCCACCTCGCTGTTGCCCATCTGCCCCTCCGGAAGGCCGACGGTGCGGCCGGTGGGCGTGAGCGTGCCGAACGCGCCCGCGGCGCGCAGTCGGTCGAAGTTCGGCGTGTCCGCCGTCGCCACGGCGTCGCGGCCGCCGCCCTCGCCGCTCAGCCCCCAGCCGTCGAGAATCACGAGCGCCGCTCTCATGGCCGAGGGGAGGCGCCCCCGCGCCACGTACCTTTCGCTGTCGCCCGGCGATGGAGGGAGTTTTGTGCCCCCGCGTCCACGCCTCGGCCATGACGCTCGACCCGGTCCACGTCGAGGGCATCGCCGCTCTCGCGCGGCACATCAGACACGACGTGGACGAGACGGACCACCGCGGACTCGCGGAGCGGGTCTGGGCGGACTTCCTCGACCCGCTGTCCGACGACGGCGACCCCGTGCTGGAGCCGATCGGCGAGCAGGCGCGCTACTGCGCCGACGTGGAGACGCTCGGCTTGCAGGAGTCCGCCTTCGACACCGTCCACGGACTGGACTCGGGCACCGTCAACGAGCGGGTGTTCCGCAACGGCCTGACCATCGACGTGGCACAGGCGGCGATGAGCGTCACGCCGACGGACCTCGGGGTCCAGCGCTCGCGCACCATCGTCACCGGCGTCCACACGAACGACGCCACCGTCACCCTCACCGGCGACTGGCAGACGGGCGACGACGGCCACGCGCGCCTCCGGGTGTTGGAGGTGCCCGACGTGGGCGCCCGCGAGCGCGCGGTCCACTGGCTCACGCTGTACCACGCCGAGAGCGAACACGCGCTTCGACACGCCGACGACGTGGACGACTTGCTCGTCCTCGACGGGCCGCTCTATCCGAAGGAACTGGTGAACTGGGCCGGGACGGGCGGCCTCGCCGCCCTCGTGGCCGACGAGGAACGCGTGGAATCGGTCGTCGACAACTACGTGTCGCTCGTCGAGCAGTTCCTCGACCGGGGGGTACCCCTCGTCGGCTTCGTGAAGGGGGCGCGCTCCCACGCCCTCCTGCGAGCGCTCGACGGGTCGCTTCCGACGCCGTGGGCCGACGACGTGGCGCTGTTCACGCACCTGTTAGAGCGCCGCGAAGACGGCGAGCGCGTCACCTCGGAGCTGTCGTGGACGAACTGGTTCGTCTCGCGGCTCGGCGCCGACGGCGCCTTCGGCCGCGACGGCGACCCGGGCGTGGACCGCTCTCGCGACCCCAGCGACTACGAGGTGGCCTTCTTCGTCGTCTTCGACCCGCGTCGCGACCTGACGTTCCGCGTCGAACTCCCGCTCGGTTTCGCCCGCGACCCGGACGTGCGCGAGGCGGTCCAGCGCCACGTCCTCACCGGCGTCGCCGCCGCCGAGGGGCCGCCGCCCGCCGTGGCGAAAGCCGACGAGATGGCCCGCGTCGGTCCCGCGGAGGCGCAGTCGCTCGTGCGGGAACTCGAAACCGCCTTCGACAGCCGTGCCGACCGCTCCTACGACGACGAGCGCTGGGGCGACTTCCGGTGACCGGTGCGTTTTTTGTCAGCGCTCGGTAACGGTCGGCTATGTCCTCGCAGGCCATCGAGACGGCCGCCCTCACGAAGCGCTACGGCGACACGACGGCCGTGGAGAACCTCGAACTCTGGATTCCGCAGGGCTCGGTGTACGGCTTCCTCGGCCCGAACGGCGCGGGCAAGACGACGACGATGCGGATGCTCACGACGCTCATCGAACCGACTTCGGGGACGGCCACCGTCGCCGGCCACTCCATCGAGGACCGGGCGTCGGTGGTCGACCACATCGGCTACCTCCCCGAGGAGCCACCCCTCCACGACGAACTCACCGGGCGCGAGCAGATGGAGTACATCGCCGGCCTCCGCGACATCCCCGACGACGAGGCGGCGGCACGCATCGACGAGTTGTTCGAGCGCTTCGACCTCGCCGAGGACGCGGACAAGCGCATCTCCGCCTACTCGAAGGGGATGAAGCAGAAGGCCGGCATCGTGCAGGCCATCCTCCACGAACCCTCGGTCGTGTTCCTCGACGAACCGACCAGCGGCCTCGACCCGCGCGCCGCGCGCACCGTCCGCGACACGATTTCGACGCTCGCCGCCGCGGACACGACGGTGTTTCTCTCGACGCACATCCTCCCCGTCGTCGACGAACTCGCGGACCGCGTCGGCGTCCTCTACGACGGGTCGCTCGTCACCGAAGGCGCACCCGAGGACCTGAAGGCGCGCGCCGAGGCGGGCGCGGAGGGCACACTGGAGGACGTCTTCCTCGAAGTGACCCGCGAAGTCGGTGAGGTCTGATGCGGCCGACGCTCAGTCACGTGCGTCTCGTCGCGGAGACGGAACTCCGGCGACGCTGGCGCGCCACGCGGGACAACACCGTCCAACTCGCCGCCATCGGCCTGCTCTCTTTGTTCTACCTCGCCGTCACCGCGGCGGGTGCCTTCGGCGGCTACGTCGGCGGGCAGGCGCTGGCGGCCGGTGACGTGGCGACCCCGCTCCGGTACGGCCGCTACGCCGCGGCCGCGGCGCTCCTCTTTCCGACGTTCATCATCGCCTTCCGCACCGCCGCCCGCCTCGGCACATTCGACGCACTCGACGGTCTGCTGACGACGGTGCCACACGACGACGTGGCCGGTGGCCTGCTGGCCGCGGAGAGCGTCTGGTTCGCCGGGACGTTCGGGCTCCCGGCGCTCCTCGCCGTAATCGCGTTCGGCGTCGGCGCCGGGTCGCCCGCGCTGGCCGCCACCGTGTTGCTCGCGCTGGTGGCCACCGCCGGTCTCGGCGTCGTCACCGGGTTCACGCTCGGCTTCGCCGCGCGGAACGTCCTCGCGCGCTCGGAGTTCGTCGCCCGCCACCGGACGGCGCTGGGCGCACTGGTGTTCGTCGGCTACATGGCTCTCGTCGGCACGGGGCGCGTCGACACCGTGGTCCAGCCCCTGTTGGAGTTCGTCCGGGCGACCCCCGTCGGCTGGTTCGCTGACCTCGCGCTCCTGCCCGCCGGCGTCGCCGCGCGCCCGCTTCTCGCCGGGGCCGCGGTCGTCGGGACGCCGGTTCTCGGCGCGTCGCTGTTCGGTGCGAGTGCGTGGCTGGCGGGGCGATACTGGTACGGCGACCACGCCCGCGGCCCGACGGGCGAGACGCACTCCCGCCGCTTCGTCGGCGGTCTCTCGTCGGGCGTCTTCGACGGCCTGCCACGCCCGACGGCCGCCGTCGCCCGAAAGAGTTGGCTCCGCGCGATTCGCGCTCCCATCAAACTCGTCTACGTCGCCTACCCGCTCTTTTTCCTCGTCGGCTACCTGAGTCAGGCGCTGGAGGCTGGCGCGATACCAGCCGAACTCCCGCCGCTGTTGGCGCTGTACGGCGCGTGGGCGACGGGGGCCGCGTTCACGCTCAACCCCCTCGGTGACGAGGGCGCGGTGATGCCGGTGGCGGTGACGACGCCCGTCACGGGCCGCCAGTTCGTCACCGGGCTTCTGGTCTCGGGGGTGGCTGTCGGGACGCCGCTGTCGGTCCTCGTCGCGCTCGGGACGGCCGCGCTCAGCCCCCTCGACGTCGCGGCGGCGGGCGTGACAGTCGGCGTCGCTCTCGTCTTCCCGACTATTGCGGCCGCCATCGCCGCGGGCGCCGGGTCGCTGTTCCCGAAGTTCGAGGCGTCGAACATCACCCGGAGTCGGGAGGCCATCGTCCCGAGCATCTACGCGTTCGGCCTCTACTCGCTCGTCCTCGTCGTGACGTGGCTCCCGGCCGGCGTCGGCGGAATGGCCGCGGAACCGCT
Source organism: Halobacteriaceae archaeon (assembly GCA_042216675.1). Classification (GTDB taxonomy): domain Archaea; phylum Halobacteriota; class Halobacteria; order Halobacteriales; family Halobacteriaceae; genus JBDGTS01. Next base: position 15,497 of record JBDGTS010000041.1, read on the forward strand.
CGGGGAGGCCGCGGGCGTCAGCCCGGCCGTGGTGGCCATCGCCGGGGGCGCGTTGACACTTCTCGTCGGAGCCGTCGTCGCCCTCGTCTCCGTCCGCTACGCCGCCCGGCGGTTCGCGACGTTCCGGCTCTAGTCCTCGACGGCGACGGTCACGTCCTCGGGGTCGACCCCGAGGCGGGCGAACTGCGTGCGGACGTGTTCTCTGGCAGCGTCGAGGGCTTGCTCCCGGGTTTCGAAGCCCCGGGGCATGGGCGTCTCGAACGCGACGTTGACCTCGCGGTCACCGATCTGCTGGACCTGTCCGCCGCTCTCGACGGCGTAGAACTCGTCGCAGACCCAAACGTACGGCGCGTCGTCGTCCGGCGCGCCGTCGAAGGAAGGTGGCTCCTCGCCACGTTCGTACAGCGTCCCCGTCAGCGACGTGCCCCCGACAGTCCCGCGCACCTGCAACATGGTCGACTCGTGGGGCTACACCGCAAAAAGCCGTCCGCCGAGGGAAACCGCTTTGGCGCCGCCGCCGAACTGTAGGGCCATGAGCGACCTCGGCGACTTCGCAGACCACGACGCCGACGACGCGGACGCCAGCGAGGACGCCGACGCGGACCCGGAGGGGTTCACGACGCCGGACCTCGACGAGACGGGCGAGGACTCGGGGCTGGGCACTATCGCCGTCTCCGAGGGGCTCCGCGTCGCGGACGACGAACGCGACACCTCCCTGCGGGCCTACGTCACCGCCGCCAACCGCTCGGCGGTCCGCATCGGCCGCTACGTCGTCGCGCCCTACCCGGACGGCGAGCGTCTGTTCTGCCGCATCTCGGGCCTCGAATACGCCCCCGCGTTCGGCGGCGACGACGCCACCGAAATCAACGCCCGGCGCGCGATGCGGAGCGACGGCATCGACGAACGCGACTACAAGTTCATCGCGGACCTCGACCCGGTGGCCGTCGTGTACGCCGACGGCGACGCCCTCGAACGCCGGATGCCCGACCGGGTGCCAAAGCCCGAGACGGTGGTGCGCGAGGCCCGCGACACCGCCGAAATCAAGACCGGCCTGAAGATACCCGAGGACGGCATCTTCCTCGGCCACCTCTCCGTCGGCGGGCAGAAGGTGCGCACGGCGACGGAGCCACCGACCATCGACTACCGCCTCAAGGACGACTACGGCGCCGGTGACCCCCTCGTCTTCCGGCACACCCTCGTCGCCGGCGGCACCGGGTCGGGGAAGACCCACGCCGCCAAGAACGTCCTCCGGCAGTTCCTCGACGAGGAGCGCCGCTATCCCATGGACGACGGGGCGGAGCGCCGCGCCGCCGTCGTGCAGTTCGACCCCCAAGACGAGTACGCCCAGATGCACGACGACAACCCCGCGGCCGACGCCGACGACAGGCGGCGCTGGGAGCAAGAGGGCGTCGCCCACGGCGGCCACGAGGACACCGTCACCTTCGTCCCGGACGTGGCGGGGGCGTCCTACGCCGCGGACCACCACCGCGCCGAGCAGGTGGCGTTCTCCATCCCGTTCTCGATGGTGCGGGACAACCCGTGGCTCGTGGCCGGCGCGGACCTCAACGAGAACCAGTTCCCGGCGCTCGTCCACGAACTCATCCCGCGCTTCTTCGAGACGCACGGGGCCGGCGGCACCTACGAGCAGTTCCTCTCCTTCCTCGACGACCCGGCGCTCCGGGAGGAACTCGACGAGAGCGGGCGGGTCCACGAGGCCACCTTCGACGCCGTGAAGCGCCGCGTCCGTGGCTTCGGGAGCGTCTTCGACGGCGACGCCACCCCCATCACCGAGCAGGTGCGGGAGTTCGTCCGCCCGGGTCGGCTCTCGGTTGTGCCCACCTACCACGTCAACTCCTCGCGCGCGACGGAGACGGTGGTGCTGGCGCTGTCGAGTCTGCTCGTCGACGAGAAACTGTCGAACGACCCCCGCTACGACCGCATCAAGGAGACGCCCCTCGTCGTCGGGATGGACGAGGCGCACAACTTTCTCACCGACGCCGACACCGAACAGGCCAGTCGCGTCATCGGGAAGTTCACCGAGGCGGCCAAGCAGGGCCGCAAGGAGCGACTCGGTCTCTTCCTCATCACGCAGGACCCACAGGACATCGCCGACCCCGTGTTCAAGCAGGTGAACACCACGATGGTCCTCAACCTCGGCGACGAGGCGGCCATCGACGCCGTCAACATCCCGCCGTCGCTGGAGCAGAAGGTGCCCTACATGGAGACGGGGCAGATGGTCGTCTACTCGCCCGACAACTCCGAACCCGTCGAGGTGACGGGGCTTCCCACGTGCGTCGTCCGACACGGCGACTGATCGGGTAGGCTGACCTTTTTCAATCCCTCGTCCGAATCCTCACACATGGCAAGCCATGTGCTGGTGCCCTACGACGGGTCCGAGCAGGCCGATCAGGCGCTAGACCACGCCTTCGAGGAACACGGCGACGCGACGGTGTCGGTGCTCCACGTCATCGACCCCGTGGAGGCGGGCTACACCTCACAGCCGACCGCGTTCGGACAGGCCGAGGAGTGGTTCGAGAGCGCGAAAGAAGAGGCCGGGGAGATGCTCGACACCGTCGAGGCGCGGGCCGACGACGCGGGCGTGGCCGTCGAGACGGCCATCGAAGTCGGGCGCCCCTCGCGGACCATCGTGGAGTACGCCGACGAGGAGGGCGTGGACCACATCGTGATGGGGAGTCACGGCCGGTCCGGCGTCTCGCGGATTCTTCTGGGGAGCGTCGCCGAGGCCGTCGTGCGGCGCTCGCCGGTGCCGGTGACCATCGTGCGGTGACTCAGTCCAGCAGGTAGGCGAAGGCCCGGAGCGTCTCGCGGCCCTCGTCGGTGAGTCGAATTTCCTTTCGCCGCCCGCTGTCCGCCGTGACCGACGCGCTCCGGGCCGCGGGTTCGTCGTCGAGGCCGTCAGAGAGCCACCGGTCGCGGCCGGCGAGACGTTGCTCGATTCGCTCCCGGAGGCGCTGTTTCTCCGGGCGCGTCTCGACTAGAAGATGGTCGCCTGCCGGTACACTTCGAGGCCCTCCTCGGAGATTTCGTAGGGCTTCGTCTCGCGGGAGTGGTTCGCGTCCCGGATCTTCTGAATCTCGACGGCCAAGCGCGTCTCGTGGAAGTCCTCCGGGCGGACGTACCGGAACACGAAGACGGCGTCCGTGAGATACTCGATGATGCCGAATCGGGTGGCGTAGGGGTTGTCGGCGTCGGCCTCGCTGGTGAGAAACGTCGTCACGCCGGCCTGCTTCAGCGACCGGGTGAAGTCGTAGATTTCGGTCCGGCGCGAGGCCTGATCGTCGTACATCATCTCCAGCAGAGAGACGGAGTCGAGGACCAGCCGCGTCGCGCCGAAGTCGTCGATGAGGGCCGGGAGCTCCGTGCGGATGCTGGCGAGGCTGTTCGCCATCTCGATCGGGTCGAGGTCCACGACGGCGAGATTCCCCTCCGCGACGTGGTCGCGGAAGCCCCACCCGCGCTCCTCCGCCGTCGAGAGGACGCGCTCGCGGTCCTCTTCGAGGGCGATGAAGACGGCGCTCTCGCCGTTTTCGAGCGCCTCGTTGAGGAACTGCAGCCCGAACGTCGTCTTCCCCGTCCCCGGGCCGCCGATGCCGACCATCAGCGAGCGCTCGGGGACGCCGCCCTGAATCATGGCGTCGAGGCCCTCGACGCCGAGTTCGATGCGGGGGATGTCGGACTCGAACTCCGCCTCGTCGAACGACTCCTCCGACGTGGGTGGGCCGCCGAAGCCGGCCTCCTCTCCTCCCTCGGCGCCGGGCGCGCCCTCCAGAGCGTCCGCGAAACTCTCCTCGAAGAGGTCGTCGCTCTCCTGCTGGGGTTCCGCCTCCTCTTTCTCGGACCCGAGGCCCTCCTCGAACCAGTCCTCGTCGTCCGAGCCGTCAGCCACGTCGGGTCACCCCCGACGCCGCGACTCGGGGTGGCGGCTCACTCATCGTAGTAGACGCGGGGACCGCGGGCAAAGAAATTTCCCCCTCAGATGGCGGGGTTTTTCCCGGCGGCCCGCCTTCGCCACCCCATGCGAGTCGGCATCGTCGCGCAACGGGGGAACTCCCGCGCCGCCTACCTCGCCTCGGACATCGCGGCCGAGGTGGCCGCCGAAGTCTACTTCGACGCGGAGACGGCGGCACATCTCGACCGCACCGAGGAAGGCCGACCGACCGGCGCGTTCGCCGACTCCGACCTCGTCGTGAGCATCGGCGGCGACGGCACCTTCCTCTACGCCGCCCGCAACGCCGGCACGACGCCCATCCTCGGCGTCAATCTCGGCGAGGTGGGGTTCCTCAACGCCATCGCGCCCGAAGACGCCGTCGAGTCGGTCCAGCGGGAAGTCGAGCGCTACCACGAGACGGGCGCGGTCCGGTGCCGGGAGATGCCCCGCATCCGCGCCTCGGGCGACGACTGGACCGTCTCCCCCGCGCTCAACGAAATCGCCGTCCTCGGGCCACAGCGCGGCCGCGGAAGCGGCTGTGACGCCTCCGTCTACGTCGACGGCGACCTGTACACCGCCTCCCACGCCGACGGCATCCTCGTCGCCACCGCAGTCGGGTCCAGCGCGTACAACCTCAGCGAGGGCGGCCCGCTCGTCCGCCCCGGGACCGGGGCGCTCGTCGTCACGGGGATGTGCGCGGCCGACCCGATGCCGCCCCTCGTCACGGACGTCGAGGACGACGTGACGGTCCACGTCGAGGACGCCGACGCGGCCGTCGTCACGAGCGACGGCACGAACGCCGAGTGGCTCACGCCCCCGACACAGGTCACCGTCGAGTCCGCGGCCCCGGCCCGCATCGCCGGCCCCGGCGTCGACTTCTTCACGGCTCTCGGCAAGCTCGAGTAGGAACGCAAAGCCCTAACCCCGGGACCGCCTAGAGCGCGTGTCATGAAGAGCAAGGGCCAGTTGCCCGACGTGCAGGCGTCCGAACCGGACGTCAGCGTGGGGCTGGGTCAGGTCGGCGTCACCGGGGTCGAGAAACTCGTGGAGGTCGCCCGCCCCGACGACCGGGACTACGTACTCACCGCGGAGTTCGAGGTGTACGTCGACTTGCCCAAGCGGCGCAAGGGCATCGACATGAGCCGGAACATGGAGGTCATCGACGAGGTGTTGGAGGACGCCCTCGCCGAACCGGCCTACCGCGTCGAGGACGTCTGTGGCGACGCCGCCGAACGCCTCCTCGAGAAGCACGACTACACCTCCCGGGCCACCGTCGAGATGGAAGCCGAGTGGATGACCCGCGAGCGCACGCCCGAGAGCGACCGGCCCACCCAGAGCAAGGTGGACATGCTCGCCAGCGCCACCGCCGCGGAGGGCGAACCGGTCCGCGAGGAAATTGGCGCCCGCGTCACCGGGATGACCGTCTGTCCCTGCTCGCAGGGGATGATGGAGGGTCGCGCCGCCGACCGCCTCGAAGAACTCGGCCTCGGCGAGGAAGAGGTGAAGGCGTTCCTGCGGGACGTGCCACAGGCCGGCCACTCGCAGCGCGGCCACGCGACGCTCGCCGTCGAGACGACGGAGAGTCCCCAAATCATGCTCAACGAACTCGTGGAGGTGGCCCGCGACTCGATGAGCGCCCGCATCTACAACATGGCCAAGCGCCCCGACGAGGACCACATGACCTACGCGGCCCACGCCAACGCGAAGTTCGTCGAGGACTGCGTCCGCTCGATGGCCGAGGGCGTCGTCTCGGAGTTCGGGGACCTCTCGGACGACGCGGTGGTGACGATGAAGCAGTCCAACGACGAGTCCATCCACCAGCACAACGCCCACGCCGAGCGCATCGCGGAGATGGGGGCGCTCCGCGAGGAAGTTGGCGGGAACTGAGCAGTTCGACGAACCGAACTTTCTTTGTCGCGTGCCCGAACCCGTGAGGTATGCGACGCACGTCGCGGCGTGAGACACTGCGACTGTTGGGTGCGGGGGCGGCGGCTATCGGACTCGCGGCGACGCCGACGAGCGCCGCGGGCGAGTCGACGGCGTGGATCCGGACGCTCTCCGGGGGCGGGGACACGCGACTCACGGGGGCGGCGCCGGACGGCGGCGGCGGGAGCGTCGTCGCCGGCCAGCGGGGGTCGCGTGGCTTCGCCGCGAACCTCGGCCCCGGCGGTGCCACCGACTGGGTGCTCACGGTCAAAGAGCGCGAGGGCGTGCGCTTCTCCGACGTGACGACCCGGAAGGGCCGTCACGCGTTCGTCGGCAGACATACCGGCGACATCCAGAACGACGGCTACCTCGCTCTCGTCGAGGACGGGCGGGTCGTGCAGGACCGCACGTACGGCGCCCAGCAGTACAACGACGACTTGCACGCGGTGACGGCACTCGACGACGGCTTTCTCTTGGCCGGACGCACCCTCGACCCGAACACGCGGACGAACGTCGGCTGGGCGGTCCGAACCGGCATCGCGGGCACGGTGACGTGGTCCCGGGCCTTCACGGAGGGCGACCAGAACGTGTTTCTCGACGCGGCCGTCCTCGACGACGGCTTCGTGTTCGCGGGCTACAGCGACGGGCAGGCGCTGGTCATCGAGACGGACGAGAGCGGGGAGCGCCGGCGCACGAACACCTACGGCGGGAACGACAGCCGCGCCCATCGGTGTACCGCGGTGCTGCCCGCGACGCGGGGCTACTACCTCACCGGCTACGCCGAGGCCGGGTCCGAGAGCGTGGGCTGGGTGATGCACGTCGACGGGACCCAACAGCGGGTGTGGCGGCGCACGCTCGGCGACGGGGGCGCCCGAATCGAGGACATGGGGGCCGCCGGCGGCGCACCGTTCCTCGCCGGCGAGCAGGGGGGCGCCGCGTGGGCGCTCCGCGCCAGCGAGTCCGGCGCCGGGTGGCAACGGACCTTCGGCGCCGCGGACCGCTTCGAGGGCACCGCGGCGCTCCGGGACGGTGCCGTCTTCGCCGGCACCCGCGGCACCGACGGGTTCGTCGTGAAGGTCGGGACCCCGAGCGACACGTCGTCGGGCGAAGCGACGGCGACGAGCGAGGACACGCCGATCCCCGACGCCGGGGAGACGACGACGGCCACCGACGCTGAGAGCGACCCGACCCGGACCGCGACCGAAACCGACGCCGGCGGCGGCGGTGACGAACCGGCGCCGACGGCGCAGAACACCTCCGAGGTCATCGGCGTCCCCGGGTTCGGTGTCCCGGCCGCGCTTCTCGGCGCCGGGGCGGCGGGGTGGGCGGCGGTCCGCCGCGACTCGGAGGACTAAGCCACGTCGGCGACCCGCGCGAGCAGTTCGTCGGGGGTGCAGGCGGGCCGCGAGGTTTCCTCGCCGCGGAGTACGTACGCTGCGCCGCGTTCGAACGACGACTCGGGCAGGCAGTCGCCCCCCGCGTTCGGGACGACGACTTTCTCGTGGTCGGCCATCCGGAGCGCCGCGAGGTGGAGGTCCGTCCCCGGGTCCGTCGCGACGGCGATCCGGAGCGGCGTCCGCGAGACGCGCGACGCCGCCGTCGCGTAGGCCGCGACCTGTGGCCCCATCCGTGGCGCCGCGCCCGCGAACGCCGCGACGGCGGCACGCGCCACCTTGCCGTAGCGCGCGTCGCCGGTCAGCGCGTGGAGGTCCACCAGCGCGTTCGCGAGGTGCGCGTTGTCGTCGAGGGGATGGAGCGGCCGGTCACAGAGACCGGCGTCGCCCGTCGGGCCGTCGACGAAGCCGTCGTCCTCGCCCCGGAGCGTCTCGATGGCGCTGTCGGCCACCGCGCGGGCGGTGTCGAGATACGACGGGTCGAGCACCTGCGCCGCGCGGGCGAACGCCCCCGCGACGTGGGCGTGGTCCGCGAGGAGGCCACGTGGCGCCTCGGGGTCGTCGTAGTGCGCGACGACTCCCTCGGACACGAGTTCGTCAGCGAGAAAGTCCAGCGCTCGCTCCGCGTAGCGGCCCGCGATGTCGGCGTCGGTGTAGGCGTGGTGGGTCAACAGCGCGTCGGCGGCCAGCGCGTTCCGGTCCGCGAACGCCGTCTCGTCGATTGGGGGTTCCTCGGCACTGGCGCGGTCGGAGGGGGGTTTCGAGAAGTAGTCGCCCGGCTCTTGGCTCCCGCCGAAGGCGTCGCCGGTCCACAGCGTCGTCGTGAGGTAGTCCACTGTCTCGGCGGCCGTCTCGCGGTAGCGGTCCTCGCCGGTGACGAGGTAGGCGTTGGCGAACGCCCGGCAGAGCGCGGCGTTCGTGTCCAGCAGTTTCTCGCGCTGTGGCTCCGACCAGTCGCGCTCGCCGGCGTAGCGGTAGAAGCCGCCGTCGTAGGGGTCCCGAAGCGAGCGCTGGATGGCCGCGAGGGTGTTTCTCGCCGCGGTGCGCTCGCGAGTCAGCGCGAACTCGATTGTCCGGGGGAGCGGGAACTTCGCGTCAGTGCCCCAGCCGGCGTTCTCGTCGTCGTACTGGCTCTCCACTTGGCCCGCGACGTGACGCTCCACCTCGGCTGGGTCGCCGGGCCGCGTGCCGCGTTCGCGGACGGCCCGCGGGATGCGGCCGGCCTCGGCGCCGCGCGCGTCCCACGCCTCGCGCACCCTGTCGAGGATGCCCCGGAAGCCCTCGTCGTCGAGGAACGTCGCACCCGAGATGACCTCGCCGTCGGGCGTGAGAAACACCGTCGAGGGGAAGCCCCCCATCGTGTACCGCTCGCGAACCATCGGGTTCCGGTCGGCGTCGACTCGCACCGGCACGAAGCCGTCGTTGACGTTCGCGGCGATGCGGGGGTCGTCGAACACCCGGTCGTCCATCCGGCGGCACCACTCACACCACGGCGCCACGAGGGACAGCAGGACCGGTTTGCCGCTCCGGTCCGCGGCCGCGAAGGCGTCCTCCCCCCACGGCCGCCACTCCACCCGCGTCCGGTCCGCGTCGTGCATGCCCGCTCCCACGGGGTCACCGCGGGAAAGGGCTTCGGACGCTCCCCCGAAGGGTTTTCACGCCGCGGCCGGCTACGGCCGGTATGCGCCGTCTCGGCTGGCTCCTGTTGGCCCTGCTCGTCATTCCGCTCGCCGACGCCCTCTTCCTCGTCTTCGTGGCCGTCGAACTCGGCTGGAAGCTCACCGTCGCGCTCGTCGTCCTGACGGCCCTCGTCGGGATGGTGTTCGTCCGCGCCGAGGGCCGACACACGATGCGGAAGATACAGCGCGCCGTCGCGGAGGGCCGCGCGCCCACCGACGAACTGCTGGACGGGGCGCTCCTCCTCGTCGCTGGCGCGTTCCTCCTCACCCCGGGGCTGGTGACGGACGGCCTCGGTCTGCTGTTGGTGTTCCGGCCGACGCGCTACCCGTTCCGACTCGCGGTCAAGCGCTTCGTCGTCCCGAAACTCGACGAGCGCTCGGGCGGGTTCGCCACCGGCAACGTCTACACGTTCGGCTTCCCCGGCGGCGACGGCGGTCCGTCGGACGGGAACGACGCCGCTACCGGCGGCGAGACGGTCGACCTCGGGGAGGACGACTACGACGTGCAGTTCGGCGACGAGGACGACCGGGACTGACGGACGGCCCCGACCTGACGGGGACGGAAGGAAACGTTTAAACTTCCGACCCGGGTTAGGTAGAGATGCGTCGGGCCAGTAGCTCAATTAGGTAGAGCGCTACTCTGATAAGGTAGAAGTTCGCGGTTCAAATCCGTGCTGGCCCATGATTTTCGGCTCGTTGCTCCGTCACCGAGCCACGTCTGGGCCGTGGATTTGAACGAGACCAGACGCGCAACGGCGTGAGCACGTCTGGGCGTGGTTCAAATCCGTGCTGGCCCACTCCGATTCTCCGCTCGACGATCCGTCGTCGAGCGACGCCGCGTCTCAGCCCACCAGCCACAGCAAGCCGAACAGCGTCGCCACCGAGACGACGGTCGTGGCGAACACGTTCAGCGATGCGAACCCCTCGTCGCCGCCCAGCTCCGCGGCGTAGACGTACGTCGAGACGGCCGTCGGCGTGCCGGCCATCACCACCGCCGCGGCGCGGGTGACCGGGGCGACGGAGAGGGCGCTGAACACCGCGAGCGCCGTCAGCGGCATCGCCACCACCTTCAGCGCGACGACGGCGCCCGTCGTGACGGCGCGCGTCTCCGGAACTGTCAGGTCGAGCGACGCGCCGACGGCCAACAGCGCGAGGGGGAGCGCGAGTTCCGAGACGGCGCCGAGCGTCCTCGTGGCGGCGGCGGGCGGGCGCCACGCCACCGCCGCGACGGCGAGGCCGACGACGAGCGACCAGATGACTGGATTCTCGAGGAGCGTCCTGAGTTCGTCGCCCACGTCGGCGTTCGCGTCGTTGATAGTCGTCAGCACGACGATGGTCAGGGGGACGTGGAACAGCACTCCCGCGCCGAGGATGACGCTCGCTTTCGCGGCCGCGAAGTCCCCCAGCGACGCCGCCACCAGCGGCAGGCCCAGAAAGCCGAGATTCGAGTGATAGGACTGCACGATGGCGACGCTCCGGGTCTCCCGCGCGTCGAGGTGCCGGTGGACGAGGTAGCCCGCCAGCGCCACCGCCCCGACGACGAGCCAGAACCCCCCGACCAGCGCCGGCGAGAGGAGGGTGTCGAGCGACTGGTCGTGCGTCGAGGAGAAGATGAGCGCGGGGAGGGCGACGTAGAACGCGACGGCCGTGAGGAGCGTGCGTCGTCGCTCGGTCAGGACGCCGACGGCCCGCAGGCCCACGCCCACGAGCAATAGCGCCAACAGCCACCCCAACCGGACGAAGAACTCCATCTATGCCGTCGCCAGTCGCTCGCCGGACTTCACTCTTCAGTTTCGGCCACGGCCACGCCCTCGAACTCGAATCTGACGCCGCCCGCGTCGCTCTCGGCGAGGGTGACCGACCAGCCGTGGGACTCCGCGACGCGCTTCACGATGCGGAGGCCAAAGCCCGTGCCGGCGTCGGCGGTGGTGAAGCCGGCCTCGAACACGGCGTCCCGGTCCTCGGCGGGGACGCCCGGGCCGTCGTCGGCGACGTAGAAGCCGCCGTCGAGGGCGCCGACGGTGACGGTCACGTCCGGGCCGGCGTGTTCGACCGCGTTGCGAAACAGGTTGGTCAGCAGGCGCCGCGTCGCCGCCTCGTCGGCGTGAATCACGCGGTCCGTGTCGACGACGAGCGTCGCCGCCGAGTCGTCGACGGTGGTCCACGCTTCCCGCGCGGCCACGTCGAGGGCGAGCGGCGTCGTCTCGACGGACTCCTCGCCCTCGCGGGCGAGGGTGAGCAAGTCCTCGATGAGCGCCCGCATCTGCTCGTGGGCCTCCTGCACGGCGGCGAGGTCCTCGTCGTCGCGGTCCTCGCGGGCCAGCGCCAGTCGCCCCTCGGCGACGTTCAGCGGGTTCCGCAAGTCGTGGGAGACGATGCTCGCGAACTCCTCCAGTCGTTCGTTCTGTTCCGCCAGCGCCTCCGTCGTGCGCTGGCGCGCGAGTTCGGCACTCACCCACTGGCTCATCAGGTCGACGAGCGTGATTTCCCACTCCGAGAAGCCGCCCTCTCGGACCTCGTCGTCGTAGAAGCAGAAGGTGCCGTAGACACCGTCGTCGAGTACGACCGGCGCGCCGAGGTAGCAGGCGACCCCCAAGTCCCGATTGCCGGCCCGCGACGCGAGCGAGGGGGCCTCCTCCTCGATGTTGGCGAGGACGAGTGTCTCCTCGGTCGCGGCGGTCCGTTCGCAGTTCGTCTCCGAGAGAGGCACCGTGTCCCCGGCGGAGAGGCTGTCGTCGGGCGCTCGGACCACCTCGAAGACGTACTCGTCGCCCTCGATGCGCGAGAGCGTGCCGTAGTCGGTGCCGAGCGTCTCACAACCGAGCGCCAGCAGTTCGTCGACTTGCTCCTCGAAGGACCGGGTGCGGTCCGCGCTCACGTCGTACATCCGGCGCAGGACGCGTTCGCGCTCCTTGTCCTCGGAGATGTCGTCGAAGTAAATGGAGAGACCGCCGTCCGCCGCGGGGTAGACGTGCACCCGGAACCACGCGTCGAGGCCCTCGTAGTACTCCTCGATGGTCTCGGCTTCGCGCGTCTCCATCACGCGCTGGTACGTCTCGTGGAACTGCGTTCCGACGGCGTCGGGGAACACGTCCCAGATGACGCGCCCGAGGAGGTCCGTGCCGTCCGTGCCGTAGATGTCCTCCGCCGTCTCGTCGACCGTCGTGAACCGCCAGTCCGCGTCGAGTTCGATGACGGCCTCGGACATGCGGTCGATGACGGTCCGCGAGGAGCGGTCGTCGGTCGCCCGGTCTGCCGTCGCCTCGTCGTCCCCGACCACGGCGACGACGGCATCGGTCCCGTTCCACTCGATGCGCCGCGCGGTGACCGTCGCGGACTCGGTTCGCCCGTCGAGCGTTCGGAGCGTTCCGTGAGTTACGTCGAGGCCGGGGCCCGCCCCGAGTGCGTCGGCGTCGAGAATCGTCGCCACGGCGCGACCCGTCACGTCGTCGGCCGCGTCGGCGCCGAGGAGCGTCACCGCCGCCCAGTTCGCGAAGACGACTGTCCCGTCGACGCTCACGAGAATCGGGTCCGGCGCCACGTCGAGCGTCGCGCGCACCCGGTCGTCGGCGTCGGTGTGGCCCCGTTCGACGGCCGCCCAAATGCGCCGAGCGATGCCGTCGCTCCGGTCGGCGACGTCGAGTCGGAGGTAGTCCGTCGCGTTCGCGGCCGCCGCGGCCTCGGCGAGGGCTTCGGTGCCGTCCGTCGCACAGAGGACGACGGGACGGGCCGCGTCTCCCGCGCGCAAGGTTTCGAGCAGGCTGATACCGTCAGCGTCGGGCAGGTCGTAGCGAGTGACCACGCAGTCGAAGCGCTCGGCGTCGTCGCGTTCGACGGCCGTCGTCGCGTCCGGCACGCGGCCGTCACGCCGACCGATCCGAGACGGTCCAGCGCCGCGCTGACGCCGTCGACCCACGTTTCGTCGTGGCCGACAGCGAGTACCGACGCCGAACCCTCGTTCATGGTATCCTTTGCGTCCGGGCCCGTATTTACGTGTCGACCGGTCACGCCGACGGCTCGTACGCCGGCAGGTCCTCGAAGGCGGGCACGTCGACGAGGTAGAGGTTGCTCGACCCGTCGTAGCGCGAGGAGTCGAACAGCACCTGCTCCCCGTCGGGGCTGAACCGCGAGTGCGGATGGGGGCTCCCGTCGCGCCAGTCGACGGTGGCGAGTTTCCGGGGGCCGTCGTAGGAGTCGCTCTCCTCGTTCCACTGGTAGACGATGCTGAACGGCACGTCCGTGAACGACCCGTCACAGACGTGCATCGCCGGCGAGTTGGCGTGCGTGTGGGTCAGCGCGTACACCGACTGCGGGAGGTCCATCTCCCGGTGGTCGGTGTCGTCGTAGCGGGCGCTCCCCATGAACGGCTCCGGTTCGGCCACGCGTTCGCGGCCCTGCGGGTCGTCGAGCGACCCGTGGTAGCCGACGCGTTCGCCGTCCTGCATCCAGTACTCGTGGCCGACGCCGCCGTCTTCGGGCACCTCCCGCACCTGCCACGTCTCGCCCGTCTCGGCGTTCACGGTCCAGATGCGGTTCTCGACGACGGCCCACGGCCCCTCCTCGGCGTACATGAACAGTTCGGGGCGCGTCGGCGAGGCGTTGACGTGACTGCTCGCCCAGCGGTTCGTCTCCTCCAGCACGTCGGCCTCGCCGCCGTCGGTGGGGACGCGCAGAATCTGTGTGTGGGGCTTCGCTTCCACCATCGCGTCGAACCAGTCGTCGTCGCGTGGCACGTCCACGTCCTCGCCGACGGCGAGGTAGAGGGCGCTTCCGTCGGCGTTCACGTCGATGTCGCCGAGGTTGTAGCCCTCGGGCGCCTCGTACACCGCGTCCACGACTTCGAGGCGGTCCAGGTCGAAGCGCACCACGCTATCGTCGACGCGGAAGTACGCGTCGCCGGCGTCGTGGTCGACGCTCGTCCCGCCCGCGAAGCCCTCGACGTCGGTCAGTTGGGTGATGAGCCCCGATTCGAGGTCGATGGAGAACAGTTGCCGGTCGCCCGCCCGGTCCGAGCGAAAGAGCAGGCGCCGGCCGTCGTCGTACCAGCCGTTCTCGGTGAAGTAGAGGTGATGGTCGTCGACGTCGGGGTAACTGGTGAGGCGGCGCACCGTCGCGCCCGTCGCCGGGTCGGTGTACGTCTCGTCCTCGGGCGGGTAGTTGCGCCCGGCGCGTGGCCCCTGTGTCGGGAGTTCGGCCATGGGAGCCAGTGCCGCGGCCCACCCATATACCTGCGCGAGGGGGCAACATCACCCGCCTAGCGCGTCCTCGCTCTCGACTTGCCGGTAGGCGTAGTAGGAGTAGCCGGTGGCGACGACGGCGATTGCGGCGGCGGGGACGGCGAGGAAGTAGACGACGAACTCCCCGACGGCGGCGCCGAGGAGGGCGACGACGGCAGCGACCCTGAACAGGCGGGCCGCCAGCGCGTGGGTCCGGTCCCACACCTCGTCGTTCGAGAGGGTCCACGGCGTCCGGACGCCGACGAACCAGTTGCGCTTCGCCCGGTCGATGACGCGGCCGACGAAGTAGTAGAGCGCCGCGACGCCCACCGCCACGAGGCGCAGGAAGTCGAACTCGTAGCCGAGGTTATAGGCGAGGACGCCGAGGTGAAGCGCGGTCAGGAACGCCGTCAGGGCGACGGCGAACCAGTCGTACGTGGAGCGAAAGTCTGCGATGTTCTCCCCGAGCGGGTCGATGCGCGGGACGACGGCCAGCATCGCGAGCAGTCCCGTCGCCAGCGCCGGCATGCCGACGAGCGCCACCCACTTCGCGGCGTAGTCGTCGGGTTCCCCCGCCGCGTTCCAGTGCGTGGCGACCCGTTCGGGGAGGTCCGGGGCCGCGAGAGCGCTCGCCACCGCTCCGACGAGGACCAGAGCGACTGCGAGGCCGAAGCGGTGCCGCGTCTCCAACTCCATGGCCGTGACTCCGTGCGCAACTGTCAAGAACGTTACCCTCGCTCCCAGTCGCCGTCCTCGACCCACGCCACGAGGTCCCGGGTTCGGAGCGTGTGCGCGCCGCGCTCTGGATGCCCGAGTTCGACCTCGACGGGCCCCACCTCCCGAATGCGCCAGCGCTCGCCGTCCGGGTCCACGACGACGCGCCCGGCGGAGAGCCAGTCCGGAGTGGTCACAGTCGGCGGATGGCACGCCGGGCGCTTGAGTCTGGCCCCTGCCCCAAACCACGTCAGGCTGGCGTCCCTACGTCCCGCCGTGTCCCTCGACGCGACCCTCTCACAGGCGCTCACGAACGGCACCCTCCTCGCGACGTGGGGCGTTCTGGTCGCCGCGTCGCTCGCGGTGCTGGCGTGGCGCCTCCGCCGGCGCGACGCCGCCATCGCACCGCTGATGAAGTTCGTCTGGGCGCTGACGGTCCTCTACTCGGGGCCGCTCGGCCTCGCCGTCTTCTGGTACGCCGGCCGCACCGACATCGCGCGGGACTCGCTGTGGCGCCGCGCGTTCCGCTCCGTCGCGCACTGCTACTCGGGATGTGGCGCCGGCGAGGTGTTCGGCATCACAATCGCCGCCGGGATTCTGGCGCTCGGCCAGCACTGGGTCGTCGCCGTCACGTTCGCCTGTGCCTACCTCGCCGGATTTTCGCTCACCGTCGGCCCGCTGATGCAGGAGGGCGTGGCCGTCGGCACGGCCGTCCGCGACGCGTTCGTCAGCGAGACGCCCAGCATCACGGTGATGGAGGTGGCCGCCATCGGCACGGACATCTGGCTGGCGGGGGAGGCCCGCATCGGGGACGTGCTGTTCTGGACGGCGCTCGTGTTCTCGCTGACGGTGGGCCTGCTGGTGGCCTATCCCGTCAACGCGTATCTCGTCCACCGCGGCGTGAAAAAGGGGATGCAGAATCCGCGCGAAGCGTGACCGCTTACAGCAGGTCTTCGATGTAGTCGGCGACCTGACCGGGGGTGTCGCCGACCGGGACGCCCGCGTCGTTGAGCGCCTGAATCTTGGACTCGGCGGTGCCGGTGCCGGACCCGGAGACGATAGCGCCCGCGTGGCCCATCCGCTTGCCCGGGGGCGCCGTGCGGCCGGCGATGAAGCCGGCGACGGGGGTGTCCATGTGCTCGGCGATGTAGGCGGCGGCCTCCTCCTCGTCCTCGCCGCCGATTTCGCCACACATCACGATGGCCTCGGTGTCGTCGTCCTCCTCGAACAGTTCGAGGGCGTCGACGAAATCCGTCCCGATGATGGGGTCGCCCCCGATGCCGATGGCCGTCGTCTGGCCGATGTCGCGGGCCGTGAGCGAGTCCACGACCTGATAGGTCAGCGTGCCCGACCGGGAGACGAGACCGACCTCGCCCGACTCGAAGATGTTGCCCGGCAGGATGCCGAGTTTCGACTCGCCGGGGGTGATGATGCCCGGGCAGTTCGGGCCGATGAGGCGGGTGTCCGTCTCCTGCAGGCCGCGGTTGACCCGCGCCATGTCCTGCGTCGGGATGCCCTCGGTGATGGCGACCACGAGGTCGAGGTCCGTGTCGAGGGCCTCGAAGATGGCGTCGCCGGCGAACGCGGGCGGGACGAAGACGACGGACGCGTCGGCGTCCTCGGCGTCGACGGCGCCCTCGACGGTGTCGTAGACGGGGACGCCGGCGACGTCGGTGCCGCCCTTGCCGGGGACGGCGCCCGCGACGACGTTCGTCCCGTATTCGATCATCTGTTCGGTGTGGAACTTGCCTTCCCCGCCCGTGATGCCCTGCACCACGAC
>JBDGTS010000057.1:0-29658 GCA_042216675.1 Halobacteriaceae archaeon
TCCGGAGGAGCGTGTAGAACGCCCACGTCCGGATGATGTCGTGGCCCTGCGGGCGGAGCTGGACCGGTTCGAACTCCTCCTCGGGCCACCCGGCGACGTGCATCGCGGAGATGGAGGAGTCCATCCACGTGTCCATCACGTCGGTTTCTGGCTCCCACTCCGCGGCGCCACACTCGGGACAGGCTGTCTCGGGCGTCTCGTCGGTGGGTTCGACGGGCAGGTCCTCGACGTCGGCGACGTGCGTGTGTCCGCAGTCCGCGCAGTACCAGACGGGGAACGGCGTCGCGAAGACGCGTTGCCGGGAGATGACCCAGTCCCACTCCATCCCCTCGGTCCAGTCTTCGAGGCGGTCGTACATGTGCTCGGGAATCCACTCGACGTCCTGCGCTCTGTCGAGGACCGCCTCGCCGTCGACCTCCACGAACCACTGCTCTTTCGAGAGAATCTCGATGGGCGTGTCACACCGCCAGCAGGCCCCGACGGACTGCTCGGTGGGTTCCGTCTCGACGAGATGCCCCTCCTCGTCGAGAGTCTCGGCGATGGCCGTCTTCGCCTTGTCGATGGAGAGACCCTCGTAGGGACCGGCGTTCTCGTTGAGGTGGCCGTCCTCGGTGAACACGGCGCGCAGGTCGAGGTCGTACTCCGCCCACCAGTCCACGTCCTGCTTGTCGCCGAAGGTACAGATCATCACCGCGCCCGTCCCGAAGTCGGGGTCGACTTCCTCGTCCGCGATGAGTTCGACTTCCTGCCCGAAGATGGGGACTTCGAAGGTGTCGCCCACGCGGTCCGCGAAGCGTTCGTCCTCGGGGTCGACGGCCATCGAGACGCACGCCGCGAGCAGTTCGGGCCGCGTCGTCGCGATGTCGATGTCGTCGTTGCCGACGCCCTCGAAGGTGAGGTAGTAGAGGGTGCCCTCCTGTTCGATGGGTTCGACTTCGGCGTCCGCGATGGCGGTCTGACAGCGGGGACACCAGTTGACGGGGTGTTCGTCGCGGTACACCCGGTCGTCCTCGGCCATCTCGACGAAGGAGCGCTGGGTCTTGCCCCAGTACTCGGGGTCCATCGTGCGGAACTCCTGGGTCCAGTCCTGCGAGAAGCCCAGTCGCTCCATCGTCTCCTTCATCTGGTCTATCATCCCCTCCGTGTGCTCGATGCACATCTGCCGGAACTCGTCGCGGGGGACGTCGGTGCGGTGGATGCCCTCGTTCTCCTCGACTTTCACCTCGGTCGGGAGGCCGTGGCAGTCCCAGCCCTGCGGGAACGACACGTCGCGGCCCTGCAGGCGCTGATACCGGGCGATGAAGTCCATGTAACACCACCCCAGCGCGTTCCCGATGTGGAGGTTGCCCGTCGGGTACGGCGGCGGTGTGTCGATGACGTAGTCCGTCGCGCCGGTGTCGCTGTACTCGTACACGTCGCTGTCGCCCCACTCTGCGCGCCAGCGCTCTTCGGCGGTGGCGGGGTCGTAGGAGTCGGGAAACTCGGGGTTGTTCTCAGACATATGTCTCACGGTCGGTTGGACCGACGAGGAAGGCGTGGGGCTGTCGGTCGGCTACCGACGTACTACCGACAGCATCACGCTCATGTCCGGGTGAAGCGGCCCGCTTCGCTTAAACCTTCCCGTCCGACGCGCCGTGCGACGTTTTTACACGCCAAAAATTATTTTCCGTTTGCATAACTTTAAGTGGGTGGCAGACGAACAGTGGAGTGTAATGAGCACCCAGAAGACCGTTCTGAAGGAGGCTGGCACAGTCGGCGAGAACCCCGTGCGACTCGACGAGGAGAAGGCCGAACAGGTCATCGACGCGCTGAACACCGACCTCGCGGACGCGTACACGCTGTACCATCAGGTCCAGAAGCACCACTGGAACGTCGAGGGCGCGGAGTTCCGTGACCTGCACCTGTTCCTCGGCGACCTGTCGGGAGAACTCGAAGAGGCCGCGGACGCACTGGCCGAACGCGCGCAGGCCCTCGGTGGCGTGCCCCACGCCAGTATGGCAACACTCTCCGAGAACGCCACGCTCGACCCCGAGGACGAGGACGTGTACGATATCCGCACGTCCCTCGAACACGACCTCGACATGCTCGGGGACGTCATCGAGAGCTACCGCGACCACATCGAACTCACCGAGGGCCTCGGCGACCACGCCACGGCGCAGATGCTCCGTGAGCAGTTAGTGGAACTCGAGGAGTTCGCGCACGAGATCGAGCACTACCTCGAAGACGACACGCTGGTGCAGGCCTAAGGCGTCGGCTCGACGGTCAGGTCGCTGGCGATCCAGCCGTCGGAGTTGCCGTCCTCCACGAAGACAGTTCTGCCGGGGCACGATTCGCAGGCGGCCACGCTCGGCCGCTCGGGCTTCTCCTGCGACGCGGTGTCTGCGTCCATCGACTGCGTTTAGGGACACCTAAAATAAAAGTGGTCCGGTTTTCGGCTCGCCTAAAATCCGGTGGGCTTTTAGCCGTTACCCCGCTCGTGTTCGGCATGGCAGACGCCGAGGGGCGCGAGGTGGCCGTCGTCGGCGGCGGGCCGGCGGGGGCCGCGACGGCCGTCTTCACCGCCCGGGCCGGCCTCGACACGGCCGTCTTCGACCGGGGGCGCTCCTCACTCCGGCAGTGCGCCCACCTCGAGAACTACCCGGGCTTCCCCGCCGGCATCGACGTGGAGACGTTCTACGACCTGCTTCACGACCACCTCGAAACCGCCGGCGCCGACCTCCTCGCCGAGATGGTCACAGGCGTCGAACGCGCCGACGGGGGTTTTCGCGTCGAGACTGGTGAGGGCCGAGTCGTCCACGCCCGCCGGGTCGTCGCGGCCACCCGCTACGACGGCGAGTATCTCCGCGGCCTCGACGACGAGGACGCGATGTTCGTCGAGAGCGACGGCGAGTCGTACTTCGACCGCTCCTACGCCGACCCGGACGGCACGACGCCCGTCGAGGGCCTCTACGTCGCCTCGCCCGCGGACCCGACGAGCCAGCAAGCCATCATGGCCGCCGGGCGGGGGGCCCGCGTCGGCCGCGTCGTGGCCGGTGACGCGCGGCGCGAGGCGGGCTACCCCGACCCGTTCGCGGAACGCGTGGACTGGCTCCGCCGCGAGAGCGCCCGCGGCGGCGACGAGCGAGCGCACTGGCGGGAGTACTGGGACGAGAACGCGCCCGACGACGCCGACGAGGCCCTCCGCGAGGCGGAAATCGAGGACCGCCTCGACCGCTACGTCACCGACGCGGACATCGAGCGCCGCCGGCGCGCCGCCCACGAGCGGATTCTGGACCACCTCGACAACGACCTGATTCGGGCGTACCTCGACGAACGGGTTTAGGTCTGCCCAAAAATCGGAGGCCTTTTTATTCTTTAGGCTGGCCTAAACTACTATGCGACGACGCGACTTCATGGCCGCAGGCGGTGCCGCACTGACAGCAGGACTCGCGGGCTGTTCCAGCCTCAGCGGCGGGAGCAGCGGCGGCGACGTGACCCACACCGTGTCGATGGAGCCGGTGGGCGAAGTCGGACTCACGGGCGTCCCCGAGACGGTGGCGACGTACTTCCCGAGTTACGCCGAGATGGCGGTGGCGCTCGGCCACGGCGACGCCGTGGCGTCCGTCGGCGTGAAGTCCCGCTACCACACCGACGTGTACGACGAACTCGACGGCGTCTCGCTCGACAAGTCGGCGCTGACGCCCCTCTGGGACGGCGGCATCGACACCGAGGTGTTCCACAACATCGACGCCGACCTCCACCTCATCGACCCCAACTGGCTCACGAACAACTTCAAGGGCATCGCGCAGTCCGACGTCGAGAGCCTCACCGACCGCGTCGCGCCGTTCCTCGGCAACACCATCTTCCGCCGCACTGACGACTGGCACGACTACCGCTACTACACGCTCTACGAGGCCTTCGAGAAGGTGGCGAAGGTGTTCCAAGAGCAGGACCGCTACGACGAGTTCGCCACCTTCCACGACGAGACGGTTTCGGCGGTACAGGACTCGCTCCCCGAGGAGCGACCGAGCGCCGCCCTCGTCTTCGAGTACAGCGACGAACCGACCGACTTCTCCCCCTCGCGCATCAGCGACGGCGGCACGAACAAGAAGCAGTTCCGGGACCTCGGCGTCATGGACGCCTTCGAAGGCACCGACATCGAAGGCATCTCCACGTCCCAGCGCGCCACCATCGGCTACGAGTCGCTCCTCGACGTCGACCCGGACGTCCTCCTCATTCGCGGGCACGAGGGCAAGACCCGCGAGGAGTTCGTGAACGGTCCCGTCGCCTTCATGAAGAACCACGACGTGGCGAGCCAACTCACCGCCGTCGAGAACGACGACGTGTACCGCGGCGGCCCCGTCTACGGCGGCCCGATTCAGCACCTGTTCCTGCTGGAGCGCTTCGGGTCGCTTCTGTTCCCCGACGCCGTCTCCGAACCGGTCTTCGACCGCGCCGAACTCGCGAGCATCATCACGGGCTGACCGGGACCACAATTCCTTTATCTCTTTAGGGCGACCTAAACACCGTACATGGCCGGAGACGTCGACGGCGGACTCTCGAAGCGGTCGAGGAGGGTCCGCGACGACCCGCTCGTCGGCGTAATTCTCGGCGGCCTCGCGCTCACCTTCGTCGCCGGTCTCGTCCAGATCCGGTTCGGGGCGTACGAGATGCCCCTCGGCACCATCGTCGCCGCCCTCACCGACCGCGCGGTGTGGCTCGACCCGAAGGTGATGGCGACGCTGGTGGTGAACGACGACGCTCTCGCGCGATGGCTCGGCGTCTACGCCGACACCAGTCACCTCTCGGATCCGACGTTCGTGGTGTGGACGATGCGGCTTCCCCGCGTCCTCGTCGGCGTCCTCGTCGGCGCGAACCTCGCCGTCGCTGGCGCCGTGTTTCAGGCCATCACGCGCAACGAACTCGCCAGCCCCTACGTGTTGGGAATCTCCTCGGGTGCGGGCCTCGCCGTCCTCATCGTCCTCACGATTGCCCCCGCCGCCGTGGGCCTCCTGCCTATCGCGGCGTCGCTGGGCGGCGCGGCGGCGTTCGTCCTCGTCTACGCCATCGCGTGGCGCGGCGGGACGAGTCCGGTGCGCCTCGTCCTCGCCGGCGTCGTCGTCGCGACGGTGGGGCAGTCCCTCCAGACGGGCCTGTTCTACCTCCTCGACAACAAGGCGGCCGTCTCGCGCGCCATCGAGTGGACCACCGGGTCGCTCACCGGCGTCGGCTGGACGCAGTTCCACGTCGCCGTCCTCCCCACACTCGTCGTCCTCCCCCTGCTCGTCGTCTTCTCGCGGCAACTCGACGTGCTGATGCTGGGCGAACGCACCGCGAGTTCGCTCGGGATGCCCGTCGAGTACGTCCGCTTCGGCGTCGCGGCGCTGGCAATCGTCGCCACCGCCGCCGCCGTCGCCGTCGCGGGCCTCGTGAGTTTCGTCGGCCTCATCGTCCCGCACGTCGTCCGCACCGTCCTCGGTGGCTCGGACCAGCGCCGCCTGCTACTTGGCTGTCTGGCCGCCGGTCCCGCCCTCGTCGTCGCCGCGGACGTGATTGCGCGCCTCGCGCTCTCGCCCCTCCAACTGCCGGTGGGCATCGTCACCGGCCTCCTCGGCGGCCCGTACTTCCTGTATCTGCTCCGCCGCGCCGACCCGCTGACAACGTGACCATGAGCGAACACGCACCCCAATCACGACGGACCGAGACAGAACCCGGCGACGCGCCCGACGACGCCGCCGTTCTCGCCACCGACATCGAACTCGGCTACGCAGGCGTCGAAGAACCGGTCGTGGACTGCGACACCGTCGTCGTCCCCGAGGGCGAGGTGACGGCACTCGTCGGCCCCAACGGCTCCGGCAAGTCGACGCTCCTGAAAGGACTCTCCCGCGACCTCACGCCCGACGAGGGCGAAGTCCTCCTCGACGGCCGCGCCGTGCAGGAGTACGGCACCAAGGAGTACGCGCGCCGCCTCGGCGTCCTCTCCCAGCAGAACGAGTCCCCCGGCGACACGACGGTGGAGCGACTCGTCGCCCACGGGCGCTACCCGCATCGGGGCGCCTTCGAGGGGATGAGCGAGGCCGACCACGAGGCCGTCGAGCGAGCGATGGAGCGGGCCGGCGTCGTCGACTTGCGCGACGAGCAGGTGGGCAACCTCAGCGGCGGCCAGAAGCAGTTGGCCTTCATCGCGATGGTCCTCGCACAGGAGACGGACGTCCTCTTGCTCGACGAACCGACGACGTACCTCGACTTGCACCACCAACTCCGCGTGATGGAGGTCGTTCGGGACCTCAACGAGTCCGCGAACGTCACCGTCTGCATCGTCCTCCACGACATCACGCAGGCCGCGCGCTACGCCGACTACCTCGTCGCCCTCGACGACGGCGAAATCTACGACTGGGGGCCGCCCGAGGACGTGGTGACCGAGCAACTGCTCGCCGACGTGTTCGAGGTGGACGCCGTCGTGGAGTACGACAGCGAACCCCGCATCGTCCCGCGCCGGGCGCGCACCGACTGACGGACCGCAACCACTACCTGCCGTCCCCGCCCAGCGGTGAGCATGCATCTCGGCGTCATCGGACTCGGGCGGATGGGACAGATCGTCGCCGGCCGCGCACTCGACGCGGGCCACGACGTCACCGTCTTCGACCTCGACCCGGAAGCCGTCGCCACGGCCGCCGACCGCGGCGCGGACCCGGCGGAGTCGGTCGAAGACCTCGCGGCGCGACTCGGCGAGGACCGCCGCATCTGGCTGATGGTCCCCGCGGGCGACGCCGTGGACGCCACGCTCGACGAACTCGACGGCCACGTCGGCCCCGACGACGTCATCGTGGACGGCGGCAACTCCCACTTCGAGGACTCCGTGCGCCGCGCGGAGGACTGCGACGCGGCCTACCTCGACTGTGGCACCTCCGGCGGCCCCGCGAGCGCCGAGGCCGGGTTCTCGTTGATGGTCGGCGGCCCCGAGTGGGCCTACGAGGCGATGGAGCCGGTCTTCGACGCCGTCGCCACCGGCCCGGCGGGCCACGACCGGATGGGGCCGGTCGGCTCCGGCCACTACGTCAAGATGGTTCACAACGGCGTCGAGTACGCGCTGATGCAGGCCTACGGGGAGGGCTTCGAGTTGCTCCACGAGGGCCGCTACGACCTCGACTTGGAGGCCGTCGCCCGGACGTGGAACAACGGCGCCGTCATCCGGTCGTGGCTCCTCGAACTCTGCGAGGAGGCGTTCCGCGAGGAGGGGTCTGACCTCGGCGACGTGGCGGACCGGGTCGAGGGCGGGTCGACGGGCACGTGGACCGTGCAGGAGGCCCTCGAACAGGAGGTGGCGCTCCCCCTCATCTATCAAGCCCTCGCCGAGCGCTTCGCGTCCCGTGACGAGCGCTTCTCCCGGCGTCTCGCGAACCGCCTGCGCTACGGCTTCGGCCGGCACGAGGTCCCGCGGACGGAGTAGCGGGCGGGCCAGTGACGGCGCGTTAGCGCCGATTTTGCTCCAGCTTTTTGCGCCGCTTCGGCGCAAAAAGGTGGTCGGTCGACACGAGGTCCCGCGGACGGAGTAGCTACGGCCGGCTCACTTCGTGGTCGGCCAACCGTTCGACCGTGTTCTCGTCCGCGCCCGCCGTCCGCTCGATGCCGTCGTACACAGCGCCGGCGACGGGACTCAGCACTGGGTCCACGACCCGACGGTCCGTCCCGTCGAACCGGCGGCCCAGTTCGGCGCGCACGTAGTCGCTCCGCAGGACACTCCCGACCGGTGTGATAGCGACTGGTGGAGCGAGGTAGCCCGCGACACAGCGGATACCCGTCTCCATCTCGTCGACGGCGTCGTCACAGAGCGCCCGCGCCGTCGGGTCCCCGTCTGCCGCCGCGGCCGTGACGAGCGGTGCCGCCGAGTCGAGCGCGTTTCCGGACTCCGTCGTCGAGAAGCGCGCGCCGTCGCGGACCGCGCTTCGCAACGCCGCGAGCGAGTCGCAGCCCCAGCGGTCGAGCAGTCTGTCGCCCAGCGGCCAATCCGCCGGCACCTCGCCGGCGAGCATCGCGTGGAGCGCTCGCTGTGTGACGTGGCGCGCGGCGGTGCGGGCGTAGTGGCCACAGTCGTAGTTTCTGACCTGCTCGCCGTCGGCCGTGCGCCCGAGGACGATGGAGCCGGTGCCGGCGAGGGCGACGACGCCGGGGTCGCCGGTCAGCGCCGCCACGTCGGCGGGGACCCGGCCCGCGTCGTCGAAGGCCGTCCGGACGCCGCCCCGGAGGTTCGCGCACGCCGCTCGGGGGTCGTTGTGTTCCGTGCTCGCGCCGCCCCGCTCGGCGGCGCCGAGAATCCGCCCGTCGAGGGCCGCCACGGCGACGCGCGTGTGTGTTCCGCCGCCGTCCAGACCGACGACCACGTCGCGCATCGAGCGTTCGGTCACCGGCGGGTGGCATAAATCCACCCTCGACCCGGCGCCCAATCAAAATGCTGTTAATCCCCCTCTCCGTACGCCCACTCATAATGGTCGACGCACTCGGGTTGGGGCTCGGCGTCACGATCACGCTCGCCGTCGTCGCGCTCCACTTCGTCAAGGGGACCGAGAAGCCCGCCCCCGAGGACATCGCAAGCGAAGTCCTCGAACGGCGCGCCGAGACGGTGCCGGAGACGGACTTCCCGGAACCGATGAACCGCTCTATCGGCGGTGGCGGCGGCGCAGTCGCCGTCGGCGGCGGCGCCGAGGGCGAACTCGGCGAGGAGGAAGAGGGCGAGGAAGAGGGCTTCGACCCCTCCGCAATCCCCGAGGACGAGGTCGAGTACTACGAAATCGAGTACGAGAAGCAAGGCGAGTCCATCGAAGTCGCCACCAACGAGACGCTCCTCGAAGCGGGCGAGGAGGAGGGCTGGGACCTCCCCTACGCCTGCCGCGAGGGCCAGTGTCTCTCCTGTGCCGGCAACGTCTCCGGCGACGCGAACGAACTCGTCCGCCACAGCAACAACGAGGTGCTCTCCGAAGACGAGATGGGCAAGGGCTACTGCCTGACCTGCGTGGCCTACCCGACGGACTCCTTCACGCTGGAGACTGACGAGGCGCCCTGACAGCCGCGTCAGTTTCAACACGTTCTTCATAGCCCCCGCCGTCCGGCGGGATAGTGCCCGACCCCGCGAGCGTCGAGAGCAACATCACCGAGGGCGACCTCGTGCGCCCGTTGCTCGAACTCGCGTGGCCGATGGTGGTCATCCAACTGCTGCAGGTGGCGTACAACGTCGCCGACACGCTGTGGTTGGGCCGCTACTCCGCGGACGCCGTCGGCGCGTTGAGCCTCGCCTTTCCGCTCATTTTCTTTCTCATCTCCGTCGGCGGCGGCTTCACGACGGCGGGGTCGATTCTCGTCGCGCAGTTCACCGGCGCCGAGAGCGGCGAGTCCGCGGGGAAGGCCGCCGGCCAGACGATCGTCTTCGTGGGGGCGCTGGCGACGACGCTCGGCGTTCTCGGTTTCTTCGTCACCGGCGGGATGCTCGACCTGTTCCCCGCGAGCGCCGACACCGCCGCGCAGGTCATCCCGCTTGCGGGCGACTACATGCGCATCTTCTTCCTCGGCATGCCGTTCCTGCTGGGCTTCTTCGTGTTCTCGGCGCTGATGCGTGGCTACGGCGACACGCGGACGCCGATGCGCGTGATGGCGCTCAGCGTCGCCATCAACGTCGTCATCGACCCCCTGCTCATCTTCGGCGTCGGCCCGATTCCGGAACTCGGTATCGAGGGTGCGGCCGTCGCGACGGTGTTCTCGCGCGGCGTGGCGACGATCATCGGCATGTACCTGATATTCGGGGCCCGCGTCGGCCCGGCCGTCGAGCGCTCGCACCTCGTCCCCGACCTCTCGTTCATCTGGAAAATCGTCCGCGTCGGCGTCCCGAGCGCCCTCGAACAGTCCACGAGCGCGCTGGCGATGATTTCGCTGACGGCGATGGTGACGACGTTCGCGCCCTCCGTCGTCGCGGCGTACGGCCTCGGCAACCGCTTGGTGTCCGTCATCTTCCTCCCGGCGATGGGGCTGGGCCGCGCGACGAACACGATGGTCGGCCAGAACCTCGGCGCCGGCAAGACGGCGCGCGCGGAGCGTGCGGTGTGGCTCGCGGCCAAGACGGCGGCGGGCGTCCTCCTCCTCGCGGGTGTCGTCGCGGCGGCGTTTCCGCGCCCAATCGTCGGCGTGTTCATGACCACCGGGACCGAGCAGGCGGCCGCGACCATCACCTACGGGGCCGAGTATCTCCGCATCCGCACCGTCGAGTTCGTGTTCATCGGCGTGTTTCAGGTGTTGCTGGGCGCCTACCGCGGCGCCGGGAGCACGAAGACGGCGCTCGTCTTCTCGATGCTGGCGCTCTGGATCGGGCGGGTCCCGACGGTGTACTACCTCGCCTTCGTCGCGAACCTCGGGCCGCAGGGCGTCTGGTATGGGATGGCGCTCGGGAACATCGTCGGCGCGGCGGGCGCGGCGCTGTACTTCACCCGCGGCACGTGGAAGCGGACGGTCATCGACTCGGAACCCGACCCGGCGGACTGAGCCGGTTCACAATCGTTAAACGGTCGCTCGCGCTACGAACGAACGAGGGCGCGTAGCTCAGTGGACAGAGTGCTTGGTTCCGGACCAAGATGTCGAGGGTTCAAATCCCTTCGCGCCCGTGCAAGGAGGCCGCGATAGCGGCCGACTGAACCGGCACGAAGGGTCTGAAGCAGGGAGCGGCTTCGCCGCGACCGTGGTTCAAATCCCTTCGCGCCCGTGAGTTCTGCCGAACGGAGTGAGGCGAACGAGCGGCGCGAGGATTTCTGAACCAGACGAGACGAGCGAAGCGAGTCTCGGCACGGTTCAAATCCCTTCGCGCCCGCTCACACCGCATACGGGACCTTCAGGCGCCGCCCCTCAGGATATCGAGAGCGTCCCGTCGTACACCCGGTCACCGTTCAGGTTGATGTCCACGTCGTAAGTGCCACTCGACGACGGGTTCTGGACCGCCTCGTACACGAGGACGAGTTGGTCGTCCGCGTTCAAGTCGTGGTTGCCGGAGAGTTCCACGACGAGTTTGCTCCCGCTGTTCTGCGCCTCGAAGTCCGCCGGTTCCACGTCGGCCATCGCGTCCTCGTCGAGACGGCCGTCGCCGTCGGTGTCGATGCCGATAGCGACCAGATGCGTCAGGTCGTCGCCCGCCGCGGTGTCGCTCACGTCGGTGTGGCCCCCGCGGTAGTCCACCGTCACCTGATTCAGCGAGTTGCCGACGGCGTTGCCGGTGACGTTCAGCGTCACCACGTGCCGGGTCGTCGCGCCGGCGGCGTCGTCGACGGCGGTTATGTTGTCGCCGTAGGAATAAGGGGTGGCGGCCTCGGCGGACACCGGGTCGTCTTCGACCGCTCGGTCGAACGGGCCGGCGGACAGTTCGTGTCCGAAGCCGACGAAGCCGATCGAGACGACTCCGACCAAGAGGACGAGGATGCCCAACAAGAGGGCGATGCCGACGACCGGGCTGACCGCCCGATCGTGGCCACCCGGCACCGTATTCACGTGTCCACGATGCGGGCGCCGCGTGAAAGAATTTGATGATCGTCTCCGATCCGTGGTGGCACACCGCGTGGGAGACGTTCCGGGACGCGTCGGCGCCCCGCTCGTTCACTCGTCGCCCCGTTCTCGGCTCAGTCTCCGAGGTCCGCGAGGTCGTCGTTGATGTCGTCGCCCGAACTCTCGCCGGGGAGGATGTCGCCGAGTGCCGCGCCGAAGGAGGCGACGGTCCAGACGACGCTGACCCGAGCGAGCGCATCCACGGGGTCCTGCCAGCCGTCCACCCGGCCCCACATCGTCATCATCGCCGCCGCGGTGAGGAAGGAGACGACGGCGATGCCGACGAGTCGGCGAGGGACGACGCCGAAAATCGGGCGCGTCACCTGCACGTCCTGCGGGCCGGCCCAGTAGACGAGCGAGAGGATCATCAGCAGGACGAAGATGGCGTTCGCGATGAAGAAGACGGGGAAGAGGCCGACCTGAAACGAGAGGAAGTACTCGGCCACGTCGAAGACGCCGTCCTCGACGAGAAACGGGATGGCGAAGAAGATGCTTCCGACGAACCCCTCCGCGATGTCGCGGCCCGTGTACTTCCGGATACGGTCGCCGAAGGCGTCGTCGAGGGCCGCCTCGATGGCCTTCTCGCGGATGCGCTGGACCTCCCGCTGGGCCGCGCCCGCGCCGACGGCGGCCGCCAAGTCGTCGAACTCCGCGTGAATCTCCTCCACGAGTTCGCCGTCGCTCAGTCGCGCTACCTCGTCGGGCGGGCTGACCGGTTCGCCCGCGTCGCCGACGGCGTCCGGCAGTCGCTCGCGCCCGGCGTCCGTGACGGGCGAGGTGTCGTCGTCCGAGACGATGTCACCGAGTGCGGCGCCCAGCGACCCCACGGTCCAGATGACGTTGATGCGCGCGATGGCCTCCGCCGGCGCCCGCCACCCGTCGACGCGGCCCCAGACGGTCATCAACAGCGTCGCGACGACGAAGGAGACGCCGAGTACCATGAGCACGCGGACCGGGACGACGCCGAACAGCACGTGCGTGTCGTCCTTGTTCCGGCCGGTCCACTCCAGCAGCGCGTAGGTCATGAACACGACGAACGCGGTGTTCGCCAGCAGGAAGACCGGAATCCCGCCGACGGCGGCGCTGAACAGGTACGCCCCGATGTCGAAGACGCCGCCCTCCACGAGGAGCGGCGAGGCGAAGATGACGCTTCCGACGAACGCCTCGGCGGCGTCGCTCGCCTGCAGTTGGCGCACGTCCGAGTCGATGAGCGCCCGCTCGTGGGCCTCCGCCAGCAACGCCTTGACGTCGGACACCTCCGCGTGCGTCTCGGCGTCGGATCCGCCCGCCGTGAGATCCGTCAGGTCGGCGAACAGGTCCTCGACGGAAGCCGTGACGCCGTCGCCACTCTCCCCCGCCGGCACGTCGTCGCCGTCCGCGGGCGGCGCGTCGGGCATCGTGTTCCGGACCATTACACCCGCCCAGTGAAATACGTGGCCCCCGCCCCGATATCGGCGGTCCGACGCCGGATGCGGCCGCTCACGGCCCACTCAGTTCGCCGTCCTGAGGTCGGCGACCACGTCGGCGAGGTGCGTTCCGATGTACCCCCAGTCGTCGAAGTCGTTCTCGGAGTTCGTGCCGTCCGAGTACCTGTAGCCCTCCTGCACGCCGTTGTAGTTCATCACGCTCGGATACTGGTCGTAGGGAATCTCCGTCGAGTCGACCCCGCGGAAGACCTTGTTGGTGACCCCGAGCACGTGTCCCAGTTCGTGCATGAATACGCGGCCGTCGTGGAGGGTCCGATCCGTCTGGTCCATGACGAAGAAGTGTCCCTCCCCGACGGACGCGACGCCGACTGCCTCGCCCCCTTCGCGCGGGATCTCCCCCGTCGTCATGACGGCGTAGAAGTAGCCGTCGCCCGCGTGATCGAAGTAGCGCTCACGATACTCGTAGATATCGTTGAGGGCCCCGTCGCTCGTCCTGTTGAAATACACCGGGTCCGCGCTCGGCACCTCCTCGTTGACCAGGACGTGGAGGTCGATTCCGTCTCGCCCGTTCGGGTTCGTCACCGGTGCGTCAGCGAAGGCGCTCTCGAGGGCGTCCACCTCTCCCGGTTTGAGTGTCGTCCCCGACATGAAGTCGACCTCGACGTAGATGTCTTTTTGGAGCGGATCCGCCGCCGGGAGGGTCGTCGCTCCGACCTCGGCGCCGTCGTCGAGGCCGTCGTCGTCGGTGTCGGCGGTGGTGGGATCGGTGTCGCGTTGCTTCACCTCGGTCTCGTCGTCGAGGCCGTCGCCGTCAGTGTCGGCGGTGGTGGGGTCGGTGTCGTATTGGGTCGCTTCTGGCTCGTCGTCGAGGCCGTCGTCGTCGGTGTCGGCGACGGTCGGGTCGGTACCGTGGGTAGTGACCTCGAGGCCGTCGCCGAGGCCGTCGCCATCCGTGTCCGCGGCGGTGGCCTTCGTCCCGTGGTCGTCGATTTCCGCCCTGTCGGTGAGGCCGTCGCCGTCGGTGTCGGCGGCGGTGGGGTCGGTGTCGAACTCGTTGGTCTCGGCGCCGTCGTCGAGGCCGTCACCGTCGGTGTCCGCAACAGTCGCGTCGGTGATATCGATCGCGACTTCGCCCTTGTCCCCGATGCCGTCGCCGTCCGTGTCCGCGGCGACGGGACTCGTCCCGTGGTCGTTCACTTCCGCCTTGTCCGTGAGGCCGTCGTCGTCGGTGTCCGCGGCGTCGGGATCGCTCTCGAAGTCGTTCACCTCGGGCCCGTCGCGTAGCCCGTCGCCGTCGGTGTCCGCGGCCGTCGGGTCGGCGCCCGCCACCTCCGTCTCGGCGCCGTCGTCGAGGCCGTCGCCGTCGGTGTCGGCGACGGTCGGGTCGGTGCCGTATTGCCTCCCTTCGGCCCTGTCGGTGAGGCCGTCGCCGTCGGTGTCAGCGGTGGTGGGGTCGGTGTTGTGTTGCTCCACTTCGGCCCTATCACCGAGGCCGTCGCCGTCGGTGTCGGCGGTGGTGGGGTTCGTGCCGTGCGTATTGACCTCCGCCCCGTCGTCGAGGCCGTCGCCGTCGGTGTCGGCGGCGGTGGCCTTCGTTTCGTAGTCGTCGATTTCCGCCCCGTCGTCGAGGCTGTCGCCGTCGGTGTCGGCGGCGGTGGGGTCGGTGCCGTGAGCGTTGACCTCTGTGTCGTCCGCGAGGCCGTCACCGTCCGCGTCGGCCCGCGTGGTCACCGTGGCCGTCTCCGTGACCGCCGACGGAGTCGCTCCTCCACCGGTCGTCGCGGTCGGTGTCGTCCCGGTTCCGGACCTCGTGACGGCCACTTCGCCACACCCTGCGCTCATCACCAGTGCGCCGAGTAGAACCGTCGAGAGGACGATCCGCCGCGACTCGCGCGTACGGCTCCAACAGTCTGTCCGGACTTAATTATAACGGGGCAGACATCCCTCCGCGTCCGCGGTCACGGCGCGACCGCCGCCCTATGCGTCGCGGGGGCAATTTACGCGTCTCGCTCGCGGACCCACTCCACCAGCGGTTCGAGCCTGCGGCACAGCGACTCGCCGTCGTCGGTGAGCGAGTACTCGACGCGAGGCGGAATCTCGTCGTACTGCGTCCGGTCGAGGAGGCCCGCGTCTTCCAGTTCGCCGAGGCGCGCCGAGAGCGTCGAACTGCTCGCGCCGTCGAGCGCCGTCGCTATCTCGCCGTGGCGCGCCGTCCCCAGCGCACCGACGGCACAGACGACCTGTATCGCGTACCGGCGGCTGAGCAGTTCCAGCACGCCGCCCGCGGGGCAGTAGCAGTCGGTGTCGGCCATGGCTTCGACTGTTCGCACCTGCTCCTACACTTCGGACTTGACAGTTTAATAAATTCGGGTTCCAAAGCCAAAGCGGAACATGACTGAACCGTCCGATTCCGACGACCAGCCGATTGCGTGCACGCTCGATGGCGAGGAGATGGCCGACCGCGAGGTGTGGATCGAAGACGCCCTCGCGCCCCACCTCTGCGGCGTCGACGAACGGGACGACGGCTACGCGTTCGTGTTCGAGCGGACACCCGCGGCGTACGAAGCGGTGACCGAA
Organism: Halobacteriaceae archaeon; assembly: GCA_042216675.1. Lineage (GTDB taxonomy): Archaea > Halobacteriota > Halobacteria > Halobacteriales > Halobacteriaceae > JBDGTS01. The sequence continues at coordinate 15,558 of JBDGTS010000057.1, forward strand.
CTCGCGTGGCGGGAGGCCGACTGCTGTGCGTGGGCCACTATCGCCGTCGAACTGCCGCCAGCCGGCGAGGAAATCCGGTGGCGAATCACCTCCGACCGAGCGGACGGCGCCGCGTTCCTCGACGACGCCCTCGTGGCCGCGGCCGAGCGAATCGACGGCCTCGCCCACTGACGGCCGGGCGTTATTACTGGCCGCCCGCCGAAGCCGGGGTATGAGCCGCGAGGAGGTCGAAATCGAGTACGAACCCCGGAGCGTGAAGGCGGTGCTGACGGAGATGAAAAACACCGCCGAACTCCTCATCGACCTCTCGTACTCGGCGGTGCTGTTCGAGCGACGGGACCTCGCCGAGGAGGTCCTCGAACTCGAATCGGAGATGGACCGCCTCCAGATTCACGCCCGGATGGCCCTGCTGATGGCCGCGCGGAACCCCGACGACGCGGAGTCGCTGGCGCCCGTCCTCGGCATCGTCAGCGCCACCGCGAAGATCTCCGACGCCGCGGGTGACGTGGCGAAAGTCGTCTTGGAGGAGATGGGCCTCCCCGACGAAATCAAACACGCCCTTCCGGAGGCCGTCGAGACCCTCGTCCGCGCCGAGGTGTGCTCCGCATCTACCTACGCGGGGCAGACGCTGGGCGACGCGAACCTCGAAACCGAAACCGGGGTCCGCGTCATCGCGATTCGGCGCGGGGGCGACTGGCTCCTCAATCCCGACCGGGACACCCGCGTCGAGGCCGGCGACACCCTGCTCTGCCGGGGTCCCGAACGCGGCCTCGTGGACGTGTACGAGGGCCTGACCGGCGAAGCGTACGACCCACCGGAACCGGGAGCCGAGGTGAGCGGCGACTTCGACCGCGCGGCGGAGACGCTCGTGTTGATGAAGGACGTGAGCGAACTCGGCGTCGACCTCGCGTACGGTGCGCTTCTCTTCGACAACGACGACCTCGCCGCCGAGGTGCTGGAACTCGAAGTCGAGATGGACGCCCTGCAGGCCCGCTTCGAGGCGTGGCTGTTGGAGGCGGCCGCCGACGTGCCCGACCCCGTCTCCCTGCGCGGCCTCCTCCACATCGCCTCCTCCACCGAGGTCATCAGCGACGCGGCGGTGGAAATCAGCGAGGGCGTCCTCCGGGGCGTCAGCACCCATCCCGTCGTCGTCGAGGCCGTCGAGGAGTCAGACGAGGTCATCGTGCGCGTCTCCGTGGCGCCCGACAGCGCCCTCGCGGGGGAGACGATCGGCGACGTGGCCGTGCGCTCGGAGACGGGAATGCAAATCGTCGCTGTGCGCCGCGGCGACGGCGACGCCACCGACCGGAGGGACTGGGAACTGTCGCCCGGCGCCGAGACGACGCTCCACGCCGGGGACGTGTTGATCGCGAAGGGCACCGCCGCGGGCGCCGACCGCCTGCGCGAGTTGGCGACCTGAGATGGCGGACCCGTGGACCGTCCGGTCGATAACCCGGGCGCTGTTGCCCGTCCTGCTCGTCCTGACGGCCGTCGAAATCGGCGGCGGGTTCGTCCTCGGGTCGTACGAGGCGACCCTGCTCCGCTACCCGTCGCTTTTGGTCCTCGTGCCGGTCACCATCGGGATGGCGGGGAACCTCGGGAGCATCCTCGCCGCGCGCCTCTCGACGGCGTTCCACCTCGGGACGCTCTCTTTCGCTCCCACCGACGAGGCTCTCGCCGGGAACGCCGCGGCGACGGTGGCGCTGGCGGCGACGGTGTTTCCGCTCCTCGGCGCGGGGGCGTGGCTGGTGACGCGGGCGCTCGGGTCCACGCGCCTCGGCCTCGCGACGGTGGCCGTCGTCGCCCTCCTCAGCGGTCTCTGTCTCGCCGTCGTCGCCATCGTCGTCACCGTCTGTGCCGCCTACGGCGCCTACCGCTTCGAACTCGACCCCGACGACGTGGTGATTCCGGTCGTCACGAACGTCTCCGACGTACTCGGTATCGTCGTCCTGTTCGCCGTCGTGGAGGTGGTGGTGTAGATGCGCTCGATACCCGACGTAGCCGAGACGGCGTACCGCGGCGCCCTGCCGACCCTGCTGGTGAGCGGCGTCGGCGGCCTCGTCGCGGGCGTCATCCTCGGCGGGATGGACGCGGAACTCCGTTCCGTCCGCGGTCTGTTGGTGATGGTGCCGGCGTTTCTCGCCATCCGCGGGAGCGTCTACGGGTCGCTCGGGTCGCGCCTGTCGAGCGCGCTCCATCAGGGCCTCATCGACCCCGTCTTCGAGGCGGACGAGCGACTCGTCGCGGCCGTCGTCGCCGCGTTCGGCAACGGCTTGCTGGCGAGCGTCGTCGCGGCCGTCCTCGCCTACGGCGTGCTGGTGGGCCTCGCGCGCCCCGTCGCGCCGCTCTGGGCCCTTCTCGCCGTCGCGCTCGTCGGCGGCGTCCTCACGGGCGTCGCGCTCTCCGTGGTCATCGTCGCAGTCGTCTTCTACGGCTACCGCTGGGGTCTCGACCCGGACGACTTGGTGGGGCCGGCGATGACCACGGCGGGCGACGTGTTCGGGATGGCCTCGCTGTACGTCGCCGCGCGCTTCGTCGCTCTCGCCCTGTGAGGGGAAACGTTATGACAGGCCGATGAGAGTAGCGGACGATGGACGAACGCGAACTCCGCCGTCGCGCGGTCCTCGCCGGCATCACCGGCGGTGCGACCCTCCTCGCCGGCTGTTCCGGCGGCGGCGACGGTTCGAACGCGACGGACGGCACGGCGACGGGCGCCACGGACGACCGCACGCGACAGATGCCGGCGCTGGACCGAGGACTCGTCGCCGTCGACACCGACGACGGCGTGTACGTCCGCTGGCGCCTCTTCGCCACCGAACCCGCCGACCGAGGCTTCAATCTCTACCGGGACGGCGACCGCGTGAACGACGACCCGATCACCGACACCACGAACTTCCTCGACGCCGCAGGCACGGCCGACGCCACCTACGAGGTGCGTCCCGTCGTCGACGGGAGCGAGGGCGACCCCTCCAAATCCGTCGCCGTGTGGGACCAGCCCTATCTCGAAATCCCGCTCCAGAAACCCGGGCCGGTCGAGGGGCCGAACGGCGGGACCGTCACCTACCACGCCAACGACGCCAGCGTCGGCGACCTGACCGGGAACGGCCGACTGGACCTCGTGCTCCAGTGGTCGCCGTCGAACGCCAAGGACAACTCACGAACGGGGAAGACGAACCAGACGATTCTCGACGCGTACACGCTCGACGGCGACCACCTCTGGCGCGTGGAGTTGGGCATCAACGTCCGCGCCGGCGCCCACTACACGCAGTTCCTCGTCTACGACTTCGACGGCGACGGGAAAGCGGAACTCGCCTGTCGCACCGCCGACGGCACCACCGACGGCGAGGGGACGGTCATCGGCGACCCCAACGCCGACCACCGGAACGAGGAGGGCTTCGTCCTCACCGGCCCGGAGTTCCTGACCGTCTTCGACGGCGAGACGGGCGCGGCCCTCGACACCGTGGACTACCGGCCGGCCCGCGGCGACATCTGTGACTGGGGGGACTGCTGGGGCAACCGCGGGGACCGCTTCCTCGCGGGCGTCGCGTACCTCGACGGCGAACGCCCGAGCATCGTCAACGGCCGCGGCTACTACGAGAAGACGATGCTCTCGGCCTTCGACTTCCGCGACGGGAGCATCGACCACCGCTGGACCTTCGACAGCGACGACGGCAACGAGGACTACGCCGGGCAGGGCAACCACCAACTCGCCGTCGCGGACGTGGACGACGACGGCAAGGACGAAATCGTCTACGGCGCGATGGCCATCGACCACGACGGCACGGGTCTCTACTCGACTGGCTGGGGCCACGGCGACGCCATGCACGTCGGCGACCTCGACCCCGACCGGGAGGGACTGGAGGTGTTCCAGATTCACGAGGCCCGGGGACCGTGGAACGCGACGTTCCGCGACGCGGAGACGGGGGACCTCATCTGGGGGTCCGGCAAAGAGGGCGACACCGGCCGCGGCATGGCGGCGAACGTGGACCCCAACCACCGCGGCGTCGAGTGCTGGGCGTCCGGCGAACCGACCCACACCGCCGACGGCGAGCGCCTGTACCGCGAGATTCCGTCGGCCAACTCCGCCATCTGGTGGACCGGCGACCTGACGCGGCAACTCCTCGACCACGACTGGCAGGGCGAGGGCGTCGGCATCGGTCTCATTCTCGACTGGCAGGCCGACGCCAAGCAGATGGACGTCCTCGAGCGCTTCTCCGGCACTCGCTCGAACAACTGGACGAAGGGGAACCCTTGCCTGTCGGGTGACGTCCTCGGGGACTGGCGCGAGGAGGTCATCTGGCGCACGCCCGACAGCGAGGCCCTGCGCCTGTTCGTGACGACTCACGAGACGGAGCATCGGCTCTACACGCTGTTGCACGACCCGCAGTACAGACTCGCGCTGGCGTGGCAGAACGTCGCCTACAACCAGCCGCCCCACCCGAGTTTCTACGTCGGGAGCGACATGGACGCGCCACCGACCCCCGACATCGAACTGCTCGACTGAGTCACTTCATGTCGTCGAGGCGGTCCACCAGCGCCTCGGTGGAGTCGCCGGCCTCGACTTCGACGTCGCCGTCGTGTTCGTCCTCGTGGACGTTGATGGCTTCGACGTTCTCCTCGTCGTCGTCTCGGGGCTGTTCCTGTTCGGACTCGTCGTAGCTGCCGAATCCCATACACTCTCGTGGGCGTCCCCGCTAATGAGTGGTTCGACCCGACGCTCGTATGCGACACCGCCGCACGCGGCGTGCGTTTCGACGCGCGCACCAGAATTCCTTTCGCGGTGCCGCCCCTCAGACCAACCATGAACGACTGCGGAGGCGAGGGCGGCGCGCCGACTGGCGGCCGGCGGCGCTTCCTCGCGGCCTTCGGGACGGGACTCGTGGCACTCGCTGGCTGTGCCGGGGGTGGCGGCGACGGCGACGCGCCGGCCCCGATCACACTGACGACGGACCACGCGTGCGACGTGTGTGGGATGATCATCCCGAACCATCCCGGACCGAGCGCCGAAATCTACTACGCCGACCACGACCCCGCGGGCCACGACAACCCGCGCGCTTCGACAGCACGTGGGAGGCCTTCCAGTTCGACTTCGGTCGGTCGGACTGGGAGCGCACCGCATTCTACGTCACGGACTACGCCGCCGTGGACTACGAGGTGCGGACGGACGAGGGCCAGCGCCTCATCTCGACTCACCCCGCGGCCGAGGCGTTCGTCGAGGCCGACTCGGTCACCTTCGTCGCCGGGTCCGAGGTGGTCGGGGCGATGGGCAAGGACCTGATCGGATTCTCGGACGCCGAGGCCGCCGCCTCCTTTCGGGACCAGTACGGCGGGAGCCTCGTGACCCTCGACGAGGTGACGCGGGAACTCATCGCGTCGCTGGGGATGTAGATGCTGGCGCGCGGAGTCATCGCCGTCGCCGCGGGGTTGCTACTCGTCGCGTCGGTGTCACTCGCTGTCCCGGCCGGCGTGGGCGGCACCGAACCGGTCCGGAACGACGAGATGCTCACGCTCGGGTTGACCGAGACGTCGTCACAGCGGATTCAGGCCGCGGACCTCGCGCTCCCGCGGGTGCAGGTGTACTACTCGGGCTACGAGTACGTCGTCCGGTTCCACAGCGTCGCGTCGTTCGTCACCGAGCAGCGACGCACCGGCCACGACCGGCAGTTCGGGAGCGCCATCGCGGTGTTCGTTACCGACTTCACCGGGACGGGTGTGAACGTCACCGACGACGGGTATCTGTCGACGGCCCGAGCGCCCGGCTACGTCCGGGCCGACGACGCGTCTCTCGTCGTCGGCAGCGAGGCCCGCCTGCCCGGGACCGACGGGCCGGTCGCGGTCCCCTTCGGTTCGCGGGGCGCCGCCGCGGCCTTCGCGGACGCCCACGGCGGGACCGTCCTCCCGTGGGTGAGGGGGGTCGCCGCGCTCGACCCGGTGCGTCCGCTCTCCACGCCCCGGTTCGAGGACAAAATCGACCGGCGGACGGCGTGGGCCGACCGGACCGTCGCCGCGGCCCGGACGCTCCGCGACCGCCCCGTCAGCGTCGTGGTCGGCGAGGACGCCCCGACGCTCGCGGCCGCCGTCGCGGCCGCGCCGCCGAACACGACGGTGCATCTCCCGCCGGGGACGTACGACGCGGACCGCCTCGTCGTGGACAAACCCGTCACCATCGACGGCGTCGGCACCGCATCCCGCATCCACGGGGACGGTAACGGAACGGTGGTGGTGGCCAACGCCAGCCGGGTGGGGGTCACGGACCTCCGCATCGACGGCGTGGGGTCGGTCGGAAGCCGCGGCCGAGCGGCGGCGAACGCGACGCCGACCGACGACGGCTGGTCTCGGAGCGTCGAACTCGCCTACGGACGCGGCGACGCGGCCCTCCGTCTCGTCGGCGCGAACGCCTCGCTGGTCAGCGGCGTCACCATCGACACGCCCTCGAACGGCATCATCGCTCTTGGGAGCCGGGGCGCGACGGTTCGAAACCTCACGCTGAACGGCACGACCGACCTCGAGGACGGATTCATGGGCGTCGTCGCGATGTACGAACCGATGGTCGTCGAGGACAGCCGGTTCCGGGGCGGCCTCGACGCCGTGTACACGCACCGCGCCCACGGCATCGTGATCCGGGACAACCGCATGTCCGGCGGGCGGTACGGCGTCCACGAGATGTACACCTCAGACGTCCTCGTCTCGAACAACACCGTTCGCGACGAGTACATCGGCATCATCCTGATGACGCGCCCGAGTGGCAACCTCGTCGTGGGCAACGACGTGCGCGACTCCCGGGTCGGCCTCTCGACGGCGGGGACGGACTCCTACTTCGCCCGCAACGTCCTCGCCGCCAACCAGCGCGGTATCGACCTGTTGGGCTATCGCTCGCTCTACCGCGCGAACACCGTCGTCGGCAACGGCGTCGGGATGCGAGGCGCGTCGGGACTCCCGACGAACCTCGTGACCGCCAACGACGTGGTGGCGAACGGTCGACCCGCCGCGGTCGACCTCGGGGCGCTCAGGGTCTGGACGGTTCGCGGTGCAGGCAACTACTGGGGGCCGCTCCCGAGTACCGACGGCGACGCAGATGGCTACTACGACCGCGCGTTCCGGCCCACTGCGCCCGTCGACGGGCGTGTCCACGACGTGGTCGGTGCGTGGACGCTCGCCGCGTCGCCCGCGATGACGGCCGTCCGCGGCGTGCAGTCGGCGGTCCCGGGACTCCGCTCGGGCGGCGTCGTCGACGCAGCGCCACGGGTCGGTCCCACTCGCCCGGCCGTCCTCGCCCGCGTGCGGGCGAACGTGTCGGAGGTGTCAGCGTGAGCGACCCTCGACTCGCCGTGGACGGACTCGGGTTCGGGTTCGGTGACGTGCGCATCCTCGACGACGCGACGTTCTCACTCGACGCGGGGACGGTGACGGCGGTGGTCGGACCGAACGGGTCGGGTAAGACGACCGTTCTCGAACTGCTCGCGGGGCTTCGCCGCCCGGACACCGGGACCGTCGAGCGACCGACGGGTGACGGACGAGACGTGGCGTACCTGCCGCAGTCGCCCGCGTTCCGTCCGTGGTTCACCGTCGCCGAGACGATTCGATTCTACGAAGCGCTCTCGGGCGTGGACGGCTCGGCGGCGGACGCCCTCTCCGAAGTCGGCCTCGACGACGTGGCCGGCCGTCGCGTCGACGCTCTCTCCGGGGGCATGACGCGACTGCTGGGCATCGCGCAGGCACTCGTCGGTGACCCGCCCGCAGTGTTGCTGGACGAACCGACGAGCGGTCTCGACCCGGACGTGACCGACCGGATCTTCGGCGCCACGGCCACCCTCGCCGACGAGGGTCGCGTGGTCGTCGTGGCGAGCCACGACGTGGCCGCCGTCGAGGAGTGGGCCGACCGCGTCCTCCTCGTGGCTGGGGGCGCGGTCGTCGCCGACGACACGCCCGCGGGCCTGCTCGACCGGACCGACGCCGACACGCTCCGGCGGGCCTTCTCGGCACTCGTCAGAACGGAGCGCACCGTTCCGGCGGGAGGTGAGGCCTGATGGCGCGGCGCCCGCTGTGGGTCATCGTCGACCGCGAACTGCGCACGCTCGCCCGCAATCGGACGCTCCTACTCGTCGCGGTGGCGTTTTTCGCCGTCGTGGTCGGTCTCGGCGGCGCTTCGATGGGGTCCCCGGGTGGCTACGTCTCGCTCACACTCGACCTCCTGACGCCGGTCGAGGTGCTGGTTCCGACCGTGGCCTTCGCGGTCACGTACCAGTCGATTCGGGGCGACGCCGTTCGCGGGGAACTCGACGTGATCCGAACGCACCCGGTGTCGCGCACGACGTACGTGGTCGGCGTCTTCCTCGGTCGGGCCGCGGCGCTCCTCGTGTTGGTGTTCGTCTCGCTGACCGTCGCGGGCGTGCTGGCGGCGTCGGGCGCGAATCAGCCCTCGGCGTACTTCGCCACTCACTCCGCCGGCGACACCCCGGTCGTGTACGCCCGCTTCGTGGCCCTCTCGGGACTGTATCTCCTCGTCGTCACCGCGATTTCGCTGGCCGTCTCCGCGGCCGCCCGGAGTCGGCGAGAGGCGCTTGCTCTCGCGGTCGGACTCCTCATTCTCCTCGCGGTCGGCTTGGATCTGGCCGTGGTGACGCTCCTCACCGCGGACGCGGTGACCGGGACGGCGCTCGGAACGGTCCTCGGTTTCAGCCCCGCGAGCGCGTTCCGAGGACTCGTCTTCGCCGCCGCGGTCGAACCCGCGCTCGCGACCCCGCCACCGGTCCCCACCGCCGCCGTGCCCGCGAGCGTGCTGGGGCTGGCGTCGTGGCTCGCCGGCGCACTCGGGGTCGCCGTCGTCGCCGTCTGGCGTTCGTGACGGTCTCGCGTTCGCTTCGCCCGTCGTCAGTCCAGCAGGGCGTCGAGGGCCGCCCGCTCCGCCAGCAGGTCCGCCATCCGCTCGACGGCGGCCGCAGTCCGGGTCCGCCCGGACGCGAGCGTCTCCTCCACCCGGTCGATGGTGGCGCGGGTGTCCGACTGCACCGACAGCACAGGCACCCCGGCCTCCTCCGCCCGCCCGAGGACGGCGCCCGGCGGGCGCAGGCCGCCAGTCAGCACCAGTGCCTCGATACCCCCGGCCTCCAGCGCCGCGGCGTGAATCTCGGGCCGGTCCCCTCCGGCGACGAGGACGGCCTCGCGGGTCCGCCGGAACTGGTCGAGCGCCGAGTCCGCGCTCATCGCGGCGACGACGAACCGCTCGACGTGTGCGTCGGTGGGCACGTCCTCGGAGGTGAGCAGGTCCGCGCCGAGTTCGTCCGCGAGGTCCGCCACGCTCGCGCCCGCCAGCGACTGGTCACGGGGCAGTTCCCCGACGACGGGCACGTCGCGGCCGCGGAGGAACGGCACCACGCTCTCCTGCAGTTCGTCGAGGGCGGCGTCTCGGACGCCGTTGAACAGGACGCCCGCGAGCCGGTCGTACCCCTCCGCGGCGGCCAGTGCGGGGTCAACGTCCTCACCCGCGGCGTACGGCGCGACGACGAGCGCTCGGGCGTCGAGCAACGCCGCTACGTCCCGGTCGGTGAGGTCCACGACGCTCCCGAGCGTCTGGGACCCGCTTCCCTCCACGACGACGAGGTCCGCGTCCGCCGACAGGGCGTCGAAGCAGTCCGCGATTCGCTCCTGGAGTGCGTCGGGGTCCTCCCGGCCGCGCAGGGCGTCCTGCACGAACGTGGGCGAGTAGACGACTGGCTCCATCTCGTGCATCGCGGCGTCGAGACCGAGCAGTTCCCGCGCAAGCATCGGGTCTTCGTCTCTGGTCTTCCCCGTCGCGGAGCGCAGTCGGGTCCCCTTCGGTTTCATGTAGGCGACCGTCTGCCCCCGGTCCTGTGCGTGTCGGGCCAGCGCCAGTCCAATCGCCGTCTTGCCGATGCCGTCTTCCGTCGAGGTGACGAGTAGCGTGTTCATTCTTCGAGGGCCTCCTGTTCGACCGTGAGTCGCAAGTCGAGTGCCAGCACGCCGTCCGCAGTGGCGAGCAGCGGGTTCACGTCCAGTTCCGCGATGGCGGGGAAGTCGGTGACCAGTTGCGAGAGGCGCTGAATCGCCTCCACCACGGCGTCCTCGTCCACCGGGTCCCGGCCGCGGGCGCCCCGCAACAGCGGTGCCGAGTCGAGTTCGTCGAGCATCGCCCGCGTCTCGCCTTCGCTCGCCGGGGCCACGCGAACCGCGGTGTCCTCGAACACCTCGACGAAGACGCCGCCGAGGCCGAAGAGGAGCAACGGGCCGAACTGCGGGTCGCGGTTCGCCCCCAGAATCGTCTCGACGCCGGCGTCGGTATCCACCATCTCCTGTACCTGCACCCCGAGCACGGTGGCGTCGGACTGGTAGTTGCGGGCCCGAGTCACCAGCGACTCGTACACGTCGGCCGCGTCCGCGGGCGCGACACCGACCTCGACGCCGCCGATGTCGGACTTGTGGAGGATGTCCGGACTGACGATTTTCATCACCACCTCGTCGCCGACGTCGTGCGCGGCGCGTTCGGCGTCGTCGGCGCTCTCGACGACTTCGCCCTCGGGCGTCGGGATTCCGTAGGCGTCCAGCAGGGCCATCGCCTCGACGCCGAGACGGTTCGACTCGCGGCGCGCCGTCCGGTGGAGAATCTCGCGCGCCCGCTCCCGGTCCACGTCGAACTCGGCCGGCGGTTCGTACTCCCGTTCACGGACGGCGGCGTACTTCCGGAGGACGTCGAGGCTCCCGACGGCGCGGGCCGGGTCGAAGTACGTCGGGATGCCCGCCGTCGAGAGGGTGGCTTCGGCGCTCGCCGTGTCCTCGCCGCCCATCAGCGACGCCGCGACGGGCAGGCCGGTGTCCTCGTGGACCGAGACCACGCGTTCGGCGAGGGCGTCGAAGTCGAGGACCGCCGTCGGGCAGGCGACGACGACGGCCGCGGACACGGCGTCGTCGGCGAGCGCCGTCTCCAGCGCCGTCTCGAAGCGCTCGGCGGGCGCGTCGCCGATGACGTCGACGGGGTTGTAGCGATTCGCGTTCTCCGGCAGGGCATCGCCGAGGGCCGCCACGGTGTCGTCCCCGAACGACGCGAGTTCGAGGCCCGAGTCGCCGACGGCGTCCGTCGCCATGACGCCCGGGCCGCCCGCGTTCGTCACGATGGCCACTCGCCCGTCCGCGGGGAGCGGTTGCCCGTCGAGGATGCGGGCGGCGTCGAACAGCGACTGCACGGACTCCGCGCGGACGACGCCCGCTTGTTCGAGGCCGGCCTCGTAGGCGCGTTCGCTCCCGGCGAGCGCCCCCGTGTGGGACGCCGCGGCCGACGCGCCGGCCGCCGTGCGCCCGGACTTGACGGCGACGATGGGCGTCTCCGCCGTCACCTCGCGCGCCGTCTCGATGAACGCCTGCCCGTCGCTCACGTCTTCGAGGTAGGCCAGAATCACGTCCGTCTCGGGGTCAGCACCCCACGCGGCCGCGAAGTCGCGTTCGTCGAGGACGGCCTTGTTGCCAAGCGACACGATGTCCTTGAATCCCACGTCGCGGTCCGCCGCCCAGTCGAGGACGGCGGTGACGAACGCGCCCGACTGGCTCATGAACGAGACGCTGCCGGGGGCTGCCATTCGCGGGCCGAACGTCGCGTTGAGGCCCGCGGGCGTGCTCATCACCCCGAGGCTGTTCGGCCCCACGAGGTCGAGGTCGTACTCGTCGGCTACCGCCCGCAGGTCCCGTTCGCGGGCGGCGCCCTCCGCGCCCGATTCGCCGAAGCCAGCGGTGATGACGACGACGCTCTCCACGCCCGACTCGCCCACGTCCCGAACAGCGTCGACGACGGCGCCGGGCGGCACGACGACGACGGCGAGGTCCACCGGGTCGGGAACCTCGCTCACGGCGTCGTGACACGGCTCTCCCAGCACCGTCTCGCGGTTCGGGTTCACCGCCACGACGTCGCCACCGAAGTCCGCTCGGAGGTTGTCCAGAATCGCCCGGCCGACGGAGCCGGGTTTCTCGCTAGCGCCGACGACGGCGACTCGGTCTGGCGCGAACAACGACGACAGCCGTTCTCCCGTCACAGTCGGCGTTCGGCCGGTCGGGATTTATACGTCCGGCCTGTTCTCGCGGGACGAGAGTCGTCCGTGATTGGCCGGTTACGGACCTCTATGTGGCGTCGCGCCCTCCGCCCCCGCATGCACGTCGAGATCGAGACCACCGACCGCGTGGACGTGGTGGACGTGACCGACCGCGTGGCCGCGGCCGTCCCCGACGACTGCGCGGCCGGGACGTGCCACGTCTTCGTCCGCCACACGACGGCGGGCCTCGTGGTGCAGGAACGGGAGTCCCGCCTGCTGGCCGATCTGACGGACCGCCTCGCGGACCTCGTGCCGGCGTCGGACGGCTACCGTCACGACGAACTCGACGGCAACGCCGACGCGCACCTGCGGGCGGCGCTGTTGGGGCCCTCGGTGACGGTGCCGGTCCGCGACGGGTCGCTCGCCCTCGGGACGTGGCAGTCGCTCCTGTTGGTGGAGTGTGACGGCCCCCGGACGCGCGAGGTGGCCGTGACGGTGACGCCGGCCGACTAGAGGTTCTCGCCCTGATACGACCCGTCGTAGGTGTCCGCGTGGTCCGCCGCCGCGAGGACCAGTTGCGCGATGCGGGCGTCTCGCTCGATGGTGATTTCGTGGTACACTTCCAGCAGACCCTCGCCTTTCCCCTCGTAGCCGGCGTCCCAGACGGCCGTGTCGAGCATACAGCCGTTGCGGAGGAGCGACGACCGCGGGTAGAGGAAGCCGACGTGGCCCTCGGGAATCCGTATTGTCTCGCCGTACCGCACGACGTAGCCGCCGGCGGAGAGCGTGTACGTCGGCGGGTCGCCGCTCGGCGACAGTTCCTCGCGGGCGCCGATTTCCGTTCCCTCGCGGCCGATGTGGCCCGCGTCCGTCTGCTCGAACACGGCGTCGAGGGTCAGGTCGACCCCGTTGGGTTGGACCTGCTCCGGCGCCGTCGGCGCGACGTGGTCCGCGACGTACCGACCCGATTCGTACATGTGCGGTCGGGCGTCGCGGCGCGGTATAAACGTCCCGCCACGCCCCCGTCACGGCGGCGTTTTTCGTGCGAAATTTGCCGGATGGCGGCGTAATCCTCTGGTAAGCGGACACACGCGGGATTTATAGGTATCCGTGCGCCACCCCTAGCTAGCCATGGGACAGACGCTCACCGAGAAAATCCTCGACGAACATCTCGTCGAGGGGGAGCTCGAACCCGGCGAGGAGATCGGCATCGAGATCGACCAGGTGCTGACACAGGACACGACGGGCACGATGGTCTGGCTGCAGTTCGAGGCCCTCGACCTCGAAGAGGTCCAGACCGAACTCGCGGCCCAGTACTGTGACCACCAGACCTACCAGTTCGACTTCAAGAACACCGACGACCACCGCTTCCTCCGCTCCGCGGCGGGCAAGTACGGCGCGCACTTCTCGCGCCCCGGCAACGGTATCTGCCACCAGGTCCACAAGGAGCACTTCGCGGCGCCCGGCAAGACGATGCTCGGGTCCGACTCCCACACGCCGACGCCCGGCGGCCTCGGCGAACTCGCAATCGGGTCCGGCGGCCTCGACGTCGCCGTCGCGATGGGTGGCGGCGCCTACTACGTCGAGATGCCCGAAGTCGTCAACGTCCGCCTCGAAGGGGAACTCCCCGAGTGGGCGACGGCGAAGGACGTCATCCTCGAATTGCTCCGTCGCCTCTCCGTGAAGGGCGGCGTCGGCAAGGTCCTCGAGTACACCGGTCCCGGCGTGGAGACGCTCACCGTCCCCGAGCGGACGACCATCACCAACATGGGCACGGAACTCGGCGCCACGTCCTCTATCTTCCCGACGGACGAGCAGACCGAGGACTTCCTCTCGCGACTCGGCCGCGAGGACGAGTACGTCGAAATCGGTCCCGACGAGGACGCCGAGTACGCCGACGAGGTCGTCGTCGACCTCTCGGACCTCGAACCCCTCATCGCGAAGCCCTCGATGCCCGACGAAGTCGTCCCGGTCCGCGAAGTCGCGGGCGAGGACGTCGAACAGGTCATCGTCGGCTCCTGTACCAACGGCGCCTACGAGGACATCCTCCCCGCCGCGAAGATGCT
>JBDGTS010000023.1:0-29203 GCA_042216675.1 Halobacteriaceae archaeon
GCAGTGCGAGGGAAGGGATTTGAACCCTCGGACCCCTTCGGGAGCGGATCTTGAGTCCGCCGCCGTTGGCCTGCTTGGCTACCCTCGCACGCACCGGACCTTGCGGGGACGTGGTGTTAAACGCCTCGGGTCGGAACAGGCGGAAAGGGAGGCGGGCAACAGCCACGGTTTTCCCTGACCACCGCCTGTGGGTGGCCGTGAGGCACACAACGCGGTCCGGTGGCACAGGGGCACGGCGGAACGGAGTGACGGACCGATGACGCGCGAGGTGGAAGCGCTCGACAGGGGTCTCGTCGCGGTGGCCGTCGAGGAGGGCGTCTACGTCCGGTGGCGACTGCTCGGAACGGACCCCGAGGGCGTCGCGTTCAACCTCTATCGCGACGGCGAACGCGTGACCGACGCGCCAATCGAGGGTAGCACCGACTTCACCGACTCCGAGGGGACGGCCGACGCGGCCTACTCCGTCCGGCCGGTCGTCGACGGCGAGGAGGGCGACTCCTCGAAGTCCGTCGCGGTGTGGGACGACCCACATCTCGACATCCCGTTGAACCGGCCCCCGGCGCGCGAGGGACCGGACGGCGAGACGGTCACCTATCACGCCAACGACGCCAGCGTCGGCGACCTGACGGGCGACGGCTCCTACGACATCGTCCTCAAGTGGGACCCGTCGAACTCCAAGGACAACGCCCACGAGGGCCACACCAGTCCCGTCCTCCTCGACGGCTACACGCTCGACGGCGACCACCTCTGGCGCATCGACCTCGGCCGGAACGTCCGCGCCGGCGCGCACTACACGCAGTTTCTCGTCTACGACTTCGACGCCGACGGGCGGGCCGAGGTTGCCCTCCGAACGGCCGACGGAACGACAGATGGCGAGGGGGAAGTCATCGGCGACCCCGACGCCGACCACCGCGACGAGACGGGACGGGTCCTCGACGGCCCGGAGTTCCTGACCGTCTTCGACGGCGAGACGGGCGCGGCCGTCGAGACAATCGACTTCGAACCGGCGCGTGGCGACGTGGCGGACTGGGGCGACACCCACGGCAACCGCGTGGACCGGTTCCTCGGCGCCGTCGCGTACCTCGACGGCGAGCGTCCGAGCATCGTCACGTCGCGGGGCTACTACGACAAGACGGCGCTCGCGGCCTTCGACTTCCGCGACGGGGAACTCACTCAGCGCTGGCACTTCGACAGCGACGAGGGCAACGAGGACTACGCGGGACAGGGCAACCACCAACTCGCCGTCGCGGACGTCGACGCCGACGGCAAGGACGAAATCGTGTTCGGCGCGGCCGTCATCGACCACGACGGCACGGGACTCTACTCGACTGGCTGGGGGCACGGCGACGCCCTCCACGTCGGCGACTTCCACCCCGGCCGCGACGGCCTCGAAGTGTATCAGGTCCACGAGCACCACGAGGCGCCGTACGGCGCGTCGTTCCGTGACGCCGGCACCGGTGAACTGCTCTGGGGCGAGTACACCGGCACCGACACCGGCCGCGGGATGATTGCCGACGTGAACCCCGACCACGAGGGCGCGGAGTTCTGGGCGCCCGCGGGCGTCGGGCGGTGGACTGCGGACGGCGAGAAACTCGGCGACCCCATCGACTCGGTGAACTTCGGCATCTGGTGGACCGGGGACCTGCACCGCGAACTCCTCGACCACGACTTCTCCCGCGAGGCGGGGTACGGCGTCGGCAAAATCGAGCGCTGGGACCACGAGGCCGCAGAACTGCGCGAACTCGTCCGCTTCTCCGGCACTCGCTCGAACAACTGGACGAAGGGGAACCCCTGTCTGTCGGGTGACGTCCTCGGGGACTGGCGCGAGGAGGTCATCTGGCGCACGCCCGACAGCGAGGCCCTGCGCCTCTACGTGACGACCCACGAGACGGAGCACCGCATTCCGACGCTGATGCACGACACGCAGTACCGGACGGCCATCGCGTGGCAGAACGTCGCATACAATCAGCCGCCGCACCCGAGTTTCTTCCTCGGCGTCGGGATGGACGACCCGCTGGACCCCGACGTCGCACCGGTCGGTGAGGACTGAGACGCTTATAAACCACCCCCGATACTGGTGGGCCACACTGGTCGGAACGGGGCGTCTTCGATGGGATATGCGCGGACGTTCATCGACTGTCGCTCGCACGGGGTGCCCACCGCACGGAGAGATGGCCGCCCGGGGGGTGGACGCATGACCAGAGCTCGCCTCTCGGTGTCGGTGCCGGCGGGGACGTGGCGCGGCGACGCGTCGCGGGACGACCCCGAGGCCCGGTTCCGCACCACGGCGATGACGCTCGACGGGGACACCGCCGTGGAAGTCGTCACCGTCTCCGGTCCGGCCCGCGACTGCCTCGCGTCCATGCGGGACCACCCGAGCGTGACGGCGGTGTCGGTCCTCGACGAGGCCGACGAGATAACCGTCGAAGTGGTGTCGGAGCGCTCACCGCTCCTTCGCGCGAGTGCCGAGTCCCGGGCCGCAGTCGAGACGCCGTTCGACGTGGTGAACGGCGAGGCGACCATAGACGTCACCAGCACGCACGAGGGACTCTCGTCGTTCGGCGACGAACTGCGTTCGCGGGGCCTCGACTTCGTCGTCGAGTACGTGCAGTCGACTGCCGACGAGGGCGCCGCCCTCACGCCGTCACAGCAGTCCCTCCTGCTCACGGCCGTCGAGGAGGGGTACTACGAGACGCCCCGCCGGTGTACCCTCACGGACGTCGCCGAGGACGCCGGCATCGCGAAGTCGACGTGTAGCGAGACGCTCCAGCGAGTCGAATCCGCCGTCGTCGACCACTTCCTCCGAGACGCCCGCCTCTCCCTTCGGGACGAGTCGGGTCGGGGGGAGCCGACGCCGGAGCGGCGCGTTCCGGCGCCGGAGTGTCCGACGAACTGATTCTCGGGGAGTTAGCCGCCGAACAGGCGGCCCGCGGACGGGAACGGCGACTCCGACTCCGTGTGCGCGAGGCTGAGCGTGATACCGCTCCCGCCGTCGATGGAGAGGCTGACGCTCTCGACACAGCAGGTGTACTCGCTGACGTGGTTCCCCGAGGAACGGACCCGCAGTTTCTCCTCGAGGAGGCCGGCGTCCGCGAGGGCTTCCACCTTGCGGTACGCCGTCGACTGGGGGATGTCGAAGCGCTCCCCGATTTCGGCGACGGTCAGGGCGTCGTCGACGGTGCCCGACAGGACGCGCCGGCAGTCTTCGTCGTCGAGGAGTTCGAGGACGCTGTCCATCTCGCCCGCGTCGGTGACGGTCCGTGGCTCTTCGCGTTGACTGTCTGCGAACTGGGACTGGCTCATATCTCTCTGAAGGCACTGCTGTGGCAGGGATGTATGCCCCTGCTATCGGGGAGGGTTTAAGACAGTCGCTCAGGACCCCCGTTCGAGGAGGTCCCCGAACAGCTTGGACTGCGCCGCGAGGAGGTGTTCGGTGACCGTCGACGGGGAGACGCCGAGTTCGTCGGCGACGTCGGTGGCGTTCGCGTCCCGGGGGCGCTCGAAGTACCCCATCTCGTAGGCCGTCTGGAGCACCTCTAACTGGCGGTCGGTCAGTTTGCCACGGTCCACGAACACGGCGTCGCGGGGCGCCCCCTCGGTCGGCGCGCGGACGAGTCGCTGGATGTCCGCGTCGGGGTATCGCTCGCGCAAGTCGCCGACGACGGTCTGAAGCGACTCGAAGTCGCCCGCGTGGAACACGAGTTCCAGCGCTCCCCCGTCGGCGAAGTACCGATGGACGGGGATGCCGTACTCGCCGAGGCAGGCACAGGGGCAGTCCCCGTCGTGCGGGATGCGGTAGAGGTGTCGGTCGTCGTACGCGAACAGGGGGTCGTGGCCGTAGTCGTCCGGCACCGCCTCGGCGTCGACGAGAAACTCGGTCTGCACCGTGCCCGCCCCCGCGGCCATGGAGGTGGACACGTCTCTGATGACAGTGTCGGCCGCGGCGGCGAGGTCCGCGATGGGACAGACGGGCGGCGTCGGGAACCGGACCGTCACGCGAATCCCGGCAGGCATCCGTGGGAAGTACCGCGCGTCACTACTTGAGTCTGTGGTTCTCGCGAACCGCGGGAACGGCGTCGAGAGGCGCTCCCGGCGCTGCTCAGGCCTCGGTCTCGGGGTCGAGTTCGATCCGGCGGCCGCTGACGGTCGACGGTTCGAGGACGTACAGTTGGATGTCGAGGTCGCTGCGGGCCTCGCCCCAGATCTCGAACAGCGGGCGTTTGGCCTCGCCGTACTGCTCGACGTGTTCGGGGGTAATCTCGTCGCGGTCGACCGGTTCGAGCGTTCCGGTCACGACGGCGCTCTCGTACTCCGTCTGTGCCTCCTCGTAGACGACGAGGCGGACCGTCGGTGCCCCCGAGAGGAACTCGCTCTTCTCGCTCTCGGGCGTGGAGACGAGTCGCATGTAGAAGCGGCGGTCGTCGGCGTCGTAGCCATACGAGATGGGAATCGCGTACGGGTCGTCGCCACGGGCGAGGGCCAGCACCCCAGTTTCGTGGCGACTGAGGAGCGCATCCGTCTCGGCCACCGTCATCTCCGTCTCTTGCTCCAGACCCATTGTCGATACCAGAGATTCGTTCGGCGAAACTTTATTGTTGGCTATCTCGGCCGTCGCGAACGCCGTCACTCGGTGACCGATTCGTCCATCGGCGTGAACGCCCCCTCGGAGAGCGTCGCCCCGCAGACGACGCAGCCGTTCTCGACGAGTGCGTCCCGCATCGAGGCGTTCACCTCCATGGACTCGCCGCACTCCGGGCAGACGAAGACGTAGTCCTCACCGGCGCTCATCAGTACGAATGTGTTTACCCCCGGCGGGTAAATGAACCCTCTTGTTTCCCACGCGGCGGGAGTCCGAGGGACGGTTTAACGGCCGGTCCCGTCTCAGTCGCGTCGCTCGGCGTACGCCCGGTCCGTCGGGCCGCCGACGGGCCGGTCCCCGTCGAGCGAAATCCGCCAGTCGTCGATAGCGGGAGCGTCGTCCAGCGCCGCCCGCAACGCCGCTCGCACGTCCGCCACGTCGACGCCGTAGAAGTCGTCGGGAACCCCGCGGAGATACTTCAGCGCCGTCCGGAAGAGACTCCGCATCCCGTCGTCGTTTTCGTAGTCCACGCGCTTGTGAGCGCCCGCCGCGACTTGCACCATCCCGTGGGCGAAGGCGCTCTCGGTGGTCGCCTGCCCGTAGTTGAACCACTCGGCCTCGAAGCAGTCGTGGGCCTCGTGGTACGCGCCGGCGTTGTAGAGGCGGACGCCGTGGACGGCGGCCCGGCGGAGCGTGGCGTGCTCCCAGCGTCCCGTCTCGGGGTCCCACCCCGTCGGGGACCCCACTCTCGGCGGGCCGACGGTGGGGTCGTTCGTGTGTTCGTCCATCGGTTCTCGAAACGGCCGGCCGACCCTTAGCGTCTGCGGCGCAGTCCGCAACCCAAAAGCGTCGGCGGGCCCCAGAACGGGACAGATGCGAATCGAACGACGCGGTCAGGGGGACCCCGAGGTGGCCGTCGTCGGCGGAATCCACGGCGACGAACCGTGTGGCGTGCACGCCGTCGAGCGACTGCTCGCGGCCGACGAGGAGTTCACGCGCCCCGTCGCGTTCGTCATCGCCAACGAACGCGCCGCCGAGGCCGGCGAGCGCTACGTCGACGCGGACCTCAACCGCGTGTTCCCCGGGGACCCGTCGGCCGACGCCCACGAGCGACGGCTGGCGGCGGACCTCGCGGCCGAACTCGCGGGCTGTACCGTGTTGGCGATTCACTCCACGCAGTCCCACGCCGAGCCGTTCGCCGTCGTGGACGGCATCGACGACGTGGCGCGCGAACTCGTCCCGCAGCTTCCGGTGTCTGCAGTGGTGGACTCCGCGAACTTCGTCGAGGGGCGCCTGTTCGCCGCCGACGCGGACGTGGTGGAGGTGGAGGCCGGTCTGCAAGGCTCCGCCGCGGCCGCCGAGAACGCCCTCCGAATCACGCGAGCCTTCCTCACTGCGATGGGGGCACTCCCAGGCGACACCGTCTCCCACGAGGTGCCCGCGTTTCGCCTGCTGCGTCGCCTCCCGAAGGAATCCGCCGAGGAGTACGAAGTGTTCGTCGAGAACTTCCAGCCAGTCGCCGCCGGCCAGACGTACGCCGCGAGCGACGGCCACGCACTCGTCGCCGACGAGGAGTTCTATCCGGTCCTGCTGTCGGCGTACGGCTACGCGGACGTGTTCGGCTACGCCGCGGAGCGAATCGGGGTACTGCCCTAGCCTTCTGGCGGCGCGAACTCGACGTGCGTGAGGTCCCGGTCCAGCGCACACACGTCGTGTGGCGGGTCGCCGAGGACCTCCTGAATCTGGTACTCGCGGTCGAAGTCCGCGCCCTGTGGCACGCAGTACTCGTGGCTCGGGCACTCCGTGTGCGGGCAGGGACCCGCCAGCGACGCTGTACTGCCGGCGTAGGCGCCCTTCGCGGGGACGTTGACGGTGATGGGTGCCCGTTCGACTTCGACGGCGACGACTTCCCCGTCCGCGTGGACCGCGCAATCGAGGTGCTGGCCGCCTTCGCGGACAGCGGTGACGCGGTAGCGCACCCCCTCTTCGAGGTTGAGACACTGCTGACGGTACGGACAGCCCTCACAGTCGGGGGCGGGGCCGCGGAAGACGAACTCCGCGCCCTCCTCGGCGCGCCGCGGCGTCACCAGCGTGACGGTGGTCATGTGTGGGCCGTCGGCGCCCGGTCGGTTAAGCGTCTCGCCCCGTCAGGTCGTCGAGTTCGTCGAGATACGCGTCGCGGGGCACCTGATACGCCGCGCGGTAGTCCACCTCGCCCGCGGCGAAGGCCCGCGCGACGGCCCGTGCGGCGTCGATGGCGTCGGCCCGGCGCGGTTCGCTGGCGTCGCAGTCGCGGACCCGCACCTCGGGTTCGAGGTACAGCGTCACGTGCCAGTCGGCGCTCGGTCCGCTTCCCGTGCCGGGGCGGCGGCGCTGGCCGGGCGACTGTCGACGGACGTACAACGTCGGCAGGCAGGGCGCCGGAAACGCGTCGCTGTCGAACACGTCGGGGCGATAAACCCAGATGAGGCGGCCGTCGCCGCCTTCGTTCCAGACGGTCCAGCCGGCCGGTGGCTCCTCGCTCACGGCGCCGGGTTCGCGGGCCACCGGCTAAGCCCTGTCGCTACAGGCTGGCGATGGCGTACGCGATGGGCGACATCACCATCAACAGCACGAGGATGAGCGCGATGATTCGCTGTCGGTCCATGACCCGGGTTGGGACGCGAGCGCCTAAAGTGGCCGGGCCTACGGCTCACCCACGTCGCCGACGACGGTTCGGCTCTGCTCGCGCATGAACTGCGGTAGATACCAGTAGCCGCCCGCGAACTTGCTCGTCGTGCCCGACGCCTTCCACCCGCCGAAGGGTTGGGCCTGCACGAGTGCGCCCGTCGTGGCGCTCTGCCGACGGTTCACGTAGCACATCCCCGAC
This sequence comes from Halobacteriaceae archaeon, assembly GCA_042216675.1. Classification (GTDB taxonomy): domain Archaea; phylum Halobacteriota; class Halobacteria; order Halobacteriales; family Halobacteriaceae; genus JBDGTS01. The sequence goes on from JBDGTS010000023.1 coordinate 7,449, forward strand.
TCGATGCGGTCGAGCCACGTTTCGACCTCGGCTTCGTCCTCGGAGAACAGACCCGCACAGAGGGCGTACTCGCTGTCGTTCGACATCTGGATGCCCTCGTCGAGGTCCGCGACGGGATGGAGCGTGACGAACGGGAGAAAATGCTCCTCGCGCGCCACGTCGTGTCCGTGTGGCACTCCCGTCGCGACGGTGGGCGCGACGAAGCGCCCGTCGGCGAGAGTGCCCGCCGTCACCACCTCGCCGCCGGTGAGAATCTCGCCCGCTTCGCGCGCGGCAGCGCACACGTCCCGGTAGCGTTCGAGTGCCGCGTCGTCGATGAGGGGCGAGAGAAACGCGTCTCGTTCCGCGGGCGGCCGCACCGCGAGCGACTCGGCCTCGGCCACCAGTTGGTCCCGAAACGTCTCGAAGACGCGCTCAGCGACGTAGACGCGCGAGGTGGCCGAACACTTCTGACCGCTGTAGCCGAACGCGCCCTTCGCGACGCCCTCGACGGCCGCGTCGAGGTCCGCCTCGGCCGTGACGACGACGGGATTCTTGCCACCGAGTTCGGCGACGACCGGCCCCCGCTTGTCGAGTTCGAGGAACGTCTCCTGAATCGAGCGCCCCACCTCCCGGGACCCGGTGAACGCGACGCCCGCCACGTCCTCGTGTTCGACCAGCGGTTGCCCCACGTCGCGGCCGCCGCCGGTCACGAGGTTCAGGGCGCCGTCCGGAACGCCGGCCTCGGCGAAGAGGTCACAGACCCAGTGGGCGACGAGCGGTGTCGCACTCGCAGGTTTCGCGACGACGGTGTTCCCGGTGAGGAGCGCCCCCGTCGTCATCCCGGTGAAGATGGCGAGCGGGAAGTTGAACGGCCCGACGACGCCGAAGACGCCGAACGGTTCCAGCGCGTTGGCGCAGTGTTGGCCCGGCGTCGGCTCCCCGGTGTCGAACGTGTAGCCGTCGTGCCGGTCGAGTTCACGGCTGTAGAACCGCAGGAAGTCGATGGCCTCGTCTACCTCCGCCATCGCCTCCGATCGGCTCTTGCCGGCCTCCGCGCAGAGGAGCGCCGCGAACTCGTATTTCCGGTCGCGCATCGCTGCGGCGGCGTCGCGGACGATGGCGACTCGCTCTGCCCAGTCGGTGTGTGACCAGTCGTCGAAGGCATCCGCCGCGATGTCGACGGCGCGGGACACGGCCGCCGCGTCGCCCGCGGCGAACTCGCCGACGACGCGGCCGGTGTCGCTCGGACTCGTGACGGTGAACCGATCGCCCGTCTCCACCGGGTCCCCGCCGATTCGGAGCGGGTGGGTGCCCCCCAACTCGGCCCGCACGTCCTCGACGGCGGTCTCGAAGGACCGGTGGAACTCGGCCATCGTGCCGGCCTGCCGGTGTGTGAACTCCGTCAGTTCGTTCTCGAAGTCGGACTGTTCCATCATCGACTCTACGGCCGAGTGGCGCATAAAACACCGCGTCGAACCACGCTATCGTGTCTCTGTCCAGTCGAGCGGCACAGAAATGCTCGGTCAGGGATTCGAACCCTGGTCGTCGGCTCGAAAGGCCAACATGATTGGCCGGACTACACCAACCGAGCGGACGCACTCGAATCGACGGATGGGAGATTGATAAATCCCTCCTTTTCCGCCCGTCAGCCGAGGCGTCCCGACACGAACGCCGTCGGGTTCCCGACGCCCTGCCGAACGCTCACGTTACGCTCTCTCGGCGCTATTCGAGCCACCCCCGGAACGGTTGGGCTGTCTATCGGACTGACCGGGGTCGCCGTGTGCGGGGCCGCTGCGCCGTCGAGGGGAACCGGCTGTCAGTGTCCCGCCGCCCCCCAAGGCGATTCGGAACCGGGTCCCCTCAGGGTCGTTCTCCTCGACGGTGACTGTGCCGTCGTCAGCGTCGGTGTGTCGGACCGCGTTCGACGGCACCCCGACGAACGGTTCGCGAAGCAGCTCCTCGCCGCGGCGACGGCGCCCCCCTCGTGCAGGTCCGCCCGTGACCGGATGGCGAGGGTCCGTCGACGCGACGGCGGCCACTCACGTTCGCACCGCCAGTTCTCGACCACTCAAGCGCATTTGGACGCCGCCCGAGCAGTTATCCCCGTGCCGGTTTCAACACTCAGTATGAACGTGGGGGCAATCATGTCGACGCCGGTGGTGACCGTCGGCCCGGCCGCGACGCTTCGGGACGCCGTCGACGAGATGCTCGCCTACCGAATCGGGAGCGTCGTCGTCGGCGATGGGGGGCCGCTGGGCATTCTCACTCGCTCGGACGTGCTTCGCGCCGTCGCTCACGACGAGCGCTCGATAGACACCGTGACCGTGGGGGGCGCGATGACCGAGGACGTGGTGACGACGAGCGCCGACACGAGCGTGAAGGCGGCGCTCCGCGCGATGGAGGCCCACGACGTGAAGAAACTCCCCGTCACCGACGGCGTGGAACTGGCGGGCATCGTCACGCTGACCGACGTGGGTCGCCACCTCCCCGAACGAGTCGCGGAGACGCGCCGCGTGGTCGAACGCCGCGACGACTGGACCGACGACTGACTACTCGCCCTCGAACTCGGGGTCCCGGTCGCTCGCGAACGCCGTGATGCCCTCCATCAGGTCCTCGGTGCCGAACAGATGCCCGAAGGCCATCGCTTCCACTTCCAAGCCGGCGTCACCGTCGTCCCGGCCCGCGTGGACGGCGTCCTTGATGAACCCCTGCGCGATGGGCGGGCCGTCGGCGAGGTCCCGGGCCATCTCCAGTGCCGCGCCCGGGAACGCCTCGCCCGAGACCACCTCGTTCACGAAGCCGTACTCGGCCATCGTCGCCGCGTCGTAGCGGTCGCCCGTGAGCAGAATCTCCTTCGCGCGCCCCTCGCCGACGATTCGCGGGAGCCGTTGGGTTCCGCCCCACCCCGGCATGAGGCCGAGATTCGGCTCCGTCTGGCCGAACTCCGAGCCCTCGGCGGCCACGCGCAGGTCCGCCGCGGCCGCGAGTTCCATCCCGCCCCCGAGCGCGTAGCCGTCGATGCCGGCGACGACGGGCAGGTCCGTCTCCTCGAGTTGGCCGAACACGGCGTGGCCCCGCCGCGACAGTTCGACGCCGTCGAGTGGGTCCGCGCTGGACGCCATACTCGTCACGTCCGCGCCCGCCGAGAACGCCCGGTCGCCCGCCCCGGTGAGCAGGAGCGAACGCACGCCGTCCTCGTCGGCCAGTTCCTCGACTGCGGCTTCGAGTTCGTCCAGCATGTCGAGGGTGACGGTGTTCAGGCGGTGCTCCCTGTCGAGGACGACGTGCGCCACGCGCCCCTCTCGTTCGACGCGAATCGTCTCGTAGGAGTGCGTGGTCTCCTCGGCCTCGCCCTCGTAAAACCCCTCACCGGCCTCGACGCGGCGTTCGAGTTCCGGCGCGGGGGCGTAGCGCGCCGCGCCTGTCTCCTCGTGGCGGTCGGCCAGCACGTCGTACAGCACGTCGAGCCCCGTCTCGTCGGCTATCCGCGCCGGGCCGTCCGGAAAGCCGGCGCCGAGTTGGAGCGCCCGGTCGATTTCTTCGACGGGCGCCACCTCGTCGCCGAGGAGTTTCGCCACCTCGTTCGCCATCACGGCTTCGAGCCGGCGCGCGATGGCTTCGCTCCCCGCGTCGGTGGGGATGTCGACGCCGCCGTCGTCGTAGTCGTAGAAGCCCGCGCCAGCCTTCTTGCCGAGTTCGTCCGCCTCGACTCGCTCCTCGAGGAGAGGGCAGGGTTCGTAGGCCGCGCCGAGTTCGGCGTGCATGTATTCGAGGACGTCGACGGCCACGTCGATGCCGACCTGATCCGCGAGTTCGAAGACGCCCATCGGCATCCCGAGTTCGTAGCGGGCGGCGCTGTCCACCTCGCGGACCGTCGCGTCGCCGTCGTGGACTGCCCACGCGCCCTCGTTCATCGGCGAGACGAGAACGCGGTTGACGACGAAGCCGGGCGTGTCCTCGCGCACCCGAATCGGCGTCTTGTCCATCGTCTCCGCCAGCGACTCGACGAGTGAGAGCGTCTCCTCGGCCGTCTCGTCGCCCGCGACGACTTCGACGAGGGGCATCTTCACGGGTGGATTGAAGAAGTGCATCCCGCAGAAGCGCTCCGGGCGGTCCGTCGCCGCCGCGAGGTCCGTGATGGAGAGGCTGGAGGTGTTCGAGGCGAAGACGGCGTCGTCTGGCGCGGCCGCCTCCACGTCGGCGTACACCTCGCGCTTGACGTCCATTCGCTCCGGAACGGCCTCGATGACCACGTCCGCGTCGCCCGCGGCGCCGTCGAGGTCCACGTGGCCCTCGACCCTGTCGAGTGCCGCCTCGGCCTCGTCGGCCGTGATTTGGCCGCCATCGGCGAGTTTCTCCAGCGACCACTCGATGTCGCCGAGGCCCTGTTCCACGAGGTCCGACTCGATGTCCCGCAGTCGCACGTCGTAGCCCGCCAGCGCCGCCACCTCGGCGATGCCGTGTCCCATGTTTCCGGCACCGAGGACCGTCACGACGTCGACGTCAGCGATGTCCATACGTCGCTCACGTCGCCCCTCGGCTTCACCGTTTCCCCGCTACTCTTCGCCGACGGTCCGGCTCACGTCCACCTGATAGTCCCCGAGGATGTCGCGGCCGAGGAGAAGGGGGTAGCGGAGGTTCGAGCGGTCGGTGAGACTCGCCGCGACGGTGTGTCTGTCGCCGCCGACGCCGACGACGATGTCCACGACGGGCCGAGAGGTGCCGCCGGGCGCGCTCCCGGATTTCACCGTCGTCATGCTCCGAATCGGGCCGGCGCCGATGTCGGCGGCTAGCTCCGTGTCGACGCTGGTGCGCGCCGCGCCGGTGTCGGACTTCGCGGTGACCTGCTCGCTCCCGCTGGTGCCGCTGACCAGCACTTCCTCGGTGTAGCCGATGGTCTTGGTCTCCGACGCCGTCCCGACGCTCGCGAGAATCCCCGGCGGCCGCGAGAAGTCGAACGTGTCTTCGAGGTCGGCCACCGCCGCGTCGGGGACGGACCCGCCCGCCGCCTCGATGCCGAGGCGGGCGATGTGGGGCGCCGGCGAGACGCTCGTCGCGGAGAACAGGCCTTTGAAGCCGGCCGTCGGGTTCACTTCGAGGACGTACCAGCCGTCGGCGCCCTCCACGAGGTCCACGCCGGCGTAGTCGAGGCCGAGGGCGTCGGCCGACTGGAGCGCGAACTCGCGGGCCTCCGCGGGCACGTCCTCGACGCCCTCGACGCTCCCGCCGAGAGCGACGTTCGTGCGCCAGTCGCTGTCGGGTGCGTAGCGGTGCATCGCGCCGACGATCTCGTCACCGACCACGTAGACGCGCAGGTCGCGGTGGCGCGCCGCGCCCTCGCGTTCGACGAGCGACTGGAGGAAGGCAAACCGGTCCCCGACCATCGGATTCACGTCCTCGTCGGCCCTCACTTTCCACGTCCCGCCGCCGTGAGTGCCGATGGCCGTCTTGAACACCGCCTCCGCGCCGAAGTTCGGTCGTCGCTCGTTCAGGCGCCCCTCGTCGAGCGCCAAGAGGGCGTCGGGGACGCGAATGTCCGCCTCCGCGAGCGTCGTCGCCGTCGCGTACTTGTGGAGCGCCCCCAGCACGTCGTTGGGGTCGTTCAGCGTCGGCCGGAGCGTCGAGAGACAGCGGCCCAACCCCAGCAGTTCCTCGGGATTCGGCGTGTTCGAGAGGAGCAGTCGGTTCAGCACCGCGTCCACGTCGGGTTCTAGCGACACGTCGCCGTCCTCGATGCCGATGGCGACGTTCTCCCGGCGGAGCCACACCGGGTCGGCGCCCAGTTCGTCGAGCGCGTTGAGAATTGCTTTCGTCTCCTTGCTGTTGTGGAGGCTGAGAACGCCGACCCGGTAGTCCGTATCCGCCATGCAGAGGGGTCGCCGTCCCCCACCCTAAATCCTCCGAGAGCGGTCGCGGGTGTTTTGTGATTCCGCCGCACAGTGGGGACATGTCCACCGACGGCACCGACGCCGAGGCGTTCACGTACGACGGCGGGCGCGTGGACCCCGGCGAGATTCAGCATCTCCGCTACGGCGTCAGCGAGACGTATCTCGGTGATCCGGTCCGCATCCCCGTCACCGTCTGCAACGGGGAGCGTCCGGGGCCGACGATGTTTCTCTCGGCGGCGTCTCACGGCGACGAACTCAACGGCATCGAGGTGGTCCGGGAAGTCGCCGACGACTGGGCCGCCACGGACCTCCGGGGCACCATCGTCTGTCTGCCCGTCCTGAACGTCCCCGGATTCCTCTTCCAACAGCGCTATCTCCCCGTCTACGACCGGGACCTCAACCGTGCGTTCCCCGGCGACCCCGACAGCACCAGCGCGAAGCGGATGGCCCACGGGATTTTCCGCAACTTCATCGCGCCCTGCGACGTGGGCCTCGACTTCCACACGTCGACCCGCGGCCGGTCGAACCTCGTCCACGTCCGGGCGGACCTCGACGACGACGCTGTGGAGCGACTCGCCCGCGGGTTCGGGTCGAACGTCATCATCGAGAGCGAGGGCGCGTCCGGAACGCTCCGCCGGGAAGCCAGCGACGCCGGCGTGCCGACGATCACTATCGAGATGGGGGAGGCCCACCGCTTCCAGCGAGACCTCATCGACCGGGCGCTCTCGGGCGTGGCGAGCGTCGCGGCCGAGTACGGCCTCGTGGAGGGCGGCGCGGTCTCCCGGCCCGAGTGGCGCGCCGTCATCGGGTCCAGCGACAAGACGTGGCTCCGGGCCGACGTGGGCGGCATGGTCGAGATGCACTACGACCGCGGCGAGGTGGTTCCGGAGGGGAACACCGTCTGCACCATCACCGACCCGTTCAAGGGGGGCGCCGTCGAGGTGCCCGCGCCCTTCGACGGCCTCCTCGTCGGCATCCTCGAGAATCCGGTCGTGTATCCGGGCAATCCGCTGTGCCACCTCGCCAGCATCGACGCGGACACGCTCCGCGCGTATCGGGGCAGTTGAGAGTCTCTAGCAACACAACAGTTAACACATTACGGGTCGACCACCTTCGGGAGACATGGCACCCGCTCGTGTCCACACGGAGGAAACCTAATGTCCGACCCTGACGATTCCCGACTGGCGCGTAGCATCGACCGGCGACGGTTCGTCGCCGGAATGGGCGCGGGTCTGGCGACCGGACTCGCAGGCTGTTCCACCGGCGGGGGCGGGGACGGCGGAACCACCACGCCGACGCCTACTCCCACCCAGCAGATGCCGGAGAGTCCGCCCGAGGGCGGCACGGCGACGTTCGGCATGGTCACCGCACCGAAGACCATGAATCCGCTGGTGTACGACGACGCCTACGAGTACGAAATCATCCGTCGCCTGTACGACTTCGGCGTCACGGTCGACCCGCGCGACTACTCCTACAAGCCGTGGACGTTCACGGACTGGACGGTGAACGCCGAGAACGCCGGCACCTCGTCGCCCACCATCACCGCGACGATGCGGGACGACACCGAGTTCAGCGACGGCGAACCGGTGACGCCGGAGGACTACAAGTTCACCATCGAGTACCTCAAGGAGCAGGGAGTCACCGGTTCGATTTCCGCGTCGCAGGTGTCGTACGTCGAGGACGTCGTCGTCGACGGTAACGAGGTGGACCTGTTCCTCTCGAAGGCGTACAACGGCTGGTTCGGCGACATCCTCGCTCAGATCATCCTCCCGAAGCACATCTGGAAGAACGTCTCGGACTACACGACGTACGAACCTCGCAAGACCGACGAGGGCGTCGTCGGGTCCGGCCCGATGGTCCTCGACGACTACTCGTGGCAGAACTGGTTCGACTTCAGTTACCGCGACGACTCGGTCATCCCGTGGCCGCAGGACGATAATATCGACTGGATTCACCCGGAGGGGCCGTTCCTCAAGGGCCACCGCCTCGAAATATTCGGCAACAACTCGACGCTCCAACAGGAGGTGATGGCGGGCAACGTCACCTGCATGTTCCAAGGCGTCCAGCCAAGCGCCGCCGCCACGGCCCAGAACAAGGAGGGCATCGAGGTGGCCCAGAACCCCTCGCTCGGGTACGACCACATCGACATGAACCTCCGGCGGGTCCCCTTCGACGACCGGGTGTTCCGCCAGTTCATGCGGAAGATGGTCGACAGCGAGTGGATCGTCGCCAACCCCTACGACGACATCGGCGCCCAGCGCGGTTCGTACGCGTCCATCGCGTCCTTCGAGGACTGGCGCCCACCGGAACCGTGGGAGGCCGACGAGTACGAGGGCATCCCGCTCCCGACGCTGGAGTTCCCCGGCGAGGCCGGCACGTTCAGCCTCACCGAGTCACAGGTGCAGGCCGCCCGGGAGTTCCTCACGACCCACCCCGATGCGAAGTACAACTACACGTTCGAGGAGGGGTCACAGGGCAAGACGAACTCGCCGGACGACAAGCAACTGTTCGTCGACGGCGAACGGCTGACGGAGGCCCACACCAACAACGACGGCGAGGGCGGACAGGGCCCCCTCAACTTCATCTACCAGCCGCCGGGCGAGGACAAGACGCAGAACCAAACCGGCGAGAAAGTCGTCTCGGCGCTCCGTAAGGTCGGGGTGCCCACCTCGAAGACCATCGAGTCCATCAGTTCGGCACAGATTGCCATCTTCTTCGAGGAGAACTTCGACATGTTCTCGATGGGCTGGGGCATCACGCCGTACCTCACGCTGTACCGTTCGCTGTACGGCGAGGCCGGCGTCGACACCGAGGGCACCACGGACAGGGTGTTCTACAACCCGATGGGGTACACGGGCGCACAGGACCTCATCGACCAGGACGTGTCGACGATGGAGCGCTCGAAGCGCATCCCCATCGTGAAGAAGATTCAGGCCCAGATCTGGTACGACGCCCCCACCATCATCACCATCTACAAGAAGCTCCTCGAACCCCACCCCGCGGAGTACGAGGGCTTCTACACGACGGCGGGCGGCCTCTTCGAGAACCCGTGGATGAACGTGTACGTCGAAGACGGCGGCTGACCGACGGAGGGACACAGTGACCGTGAACGTGCCACGCGGTTTCGAGACGGTGCCCGACTCGCCGCAGGTGGTCCGCTGATGGCCCGCGTCAGCTACGCCTACCTGCTGAAGCGCATCGTCATCTCCGTGTTCGTCCTCTGGGTGACGGTGAGCCTGCTGTTTTTCCTCCTGAAGGCGATGCCGGGGAACTTCAGCCAGAACTTCATCAGTCCCGCCATCGACCCGGAGGACCTGCAGGCACTCCGCGAGCGCTACGGCCTCGACGACCCGCTCTGGCTCCAGTATCTGAAGTGGATGCGGAACTACCTCACGCTCCAGTTCGGCTACTCGACGCTGAGCCCCACCCCCGTCATCGACATGGTGAAAGCGCGACTCCCGCGCACGCTGGTGCTGTTCGGGACGGCGTTCCTCCTGCAGTATACCGTCGGAACGCTCGCGGGCATCAACTTCGGCTGGCGGCGGGGGAGCCGTACCGACCAAGCCGGCTTCGTCGGCGGTCTGACCCTGTACAGCATCCCGTTCTTCTGGGTGGGCTGGATCCTGCTCTTCTTGCTCGCCTACGAGCAGTTCGGGGTGGCGTGGTTCCCCATCGGGCGGATGACGACCACGGGGCAGGCCCAGTACACGGCGCTCTCCCTGCTGATGGACGTGGGCTACCACCTCATCCTGCCGGCGGCGGCGCTGGTGATGGTCGGGTGGGCGGGCGCGATGCTCGTGATGCGCACGTCGATGCAGGAAGTCGTGGACGCCCCGTACATCCAGACGGCGCGGGCGAAGGGGCTCCCGCCGTCGGTGGTGAAGTACAAGCACGCCGCGCGGAACGCGCTCATCCCCGTGGCGACGCAGGCCATCGTCGGCATCGCGTTCATCGTCGACGGCGCCGTCATCGTGGAGTCCATCTTCTCGTGGCCGGGGATGGGGCAGATGCTCATCAACGCCATCTTCGACAAGAACTTCCCCGTCGCCTTCGCGGCGTTCTTCGTCCTCGCGGCGCTGGTGATACTGATGCACCTCGTGTTGGACTTCGCGTACACCGTCCTCGACCCGCGAATCAGGTTCGGTGAGTCCCAATGAGCGAGGCCGAATCCGGCACCGAGTCCGTGTTCGCCCGCATCAAGCGGCGCCACCGCGGCGCGTTCGACTCGCTCGGCCGCGGTTGGGAGCGCTTCCGCCAGCACCGGATGGGCGTCGTCGGCCTGACGCTGTTCGTCGCCATCGTCGCGATGGCCGTGCTGGCGCCGGTGCTGGCGCCCCACGGCGTCGGCTGGCAGGCCCCCGAGACGAGCGAGTACAGCTTCGACGACGAGGGCAACATCGTCACCGAGGGCGTCATTCACCCGGCGGGGCCGGCGCTCGGCGGCCTGACCGGCGACGACTACGTGGCACCGCTCGGCACGACGGCGGACCGCCACGGCGTGTTGACCCAACTCATCTTCGGGTCCCGAATCGCGCTCTACATCGGCCTGACGGCGGGCCTGCTGTCCTCGCTCGTCGGCGTCCCGCTCGGCCTCGTCAGCGGCTACTACGGCGACACGTGGGTCGACGAGTCGATTCAGCGGCTCATCGACGTGATGTACGGCCTCCCGTTCTTGCCCCTCGTCATCGTGCTGGTGGCGGTGAACGGCATCAACACGACGAACATCATCATCGCCATCGCGCTCAAGTCGTGGACGAACAACGCACTCGTCATCCGCGGGGAGACGCTGTCGCTGAAAGAGCGCACCTACGTCGAGGCGGCGAAGGTGTCGGGCGCCTCGGACACGCGCGTCGTCTTCCGGCACATCCTGCCGAACGTGTTGCCCCTCGGCTTCGTCTACCTCGCACAGGACGCCGCGTTCGCCATCCTCACGCAGGCGAACCTGGCCTTCCTCGGTCTCGCGGACTCCACCGTCGTCTCGTGGGGCACGATGCTCCAGCAGATTCAGCTCGCGGGCGAGGTGTACAGTGCGCCGTGGTGGCTCCTGCCGCCCGGCATCATGATCACGCTGTTGGCCGCGTCGTTCTACTTCGTCGGCTACAGCCTCGAAGACGTCATGAACCCCCACACGGACTGATGACTCGGACACCCATCACCGCCGACAGCGAGACGCGCTTCCTGCTCGGCGTCGTCGCCGGCGCCGTGACGCTCGCGGCCGGCCTCGTGTCGCTGATTCTCGCGTTCTCCGTCACCGTCTCGAACCCGGTGACCGAACTGTCGGCGGCGGCGCACTCCGTCGCCTTCTACGGGTCGCTCGTCGTCCTCGGCGGCGCGTATCTCGGCCGCGAACACAGCCCCCGACGCGCGAAACTGGTCGCGGCCGTCGCGGCCGTCGCGTTCGTCGCGACGGGAAGCACCGCGTTCGCGCCGCGGTCCGGGTCGCCGCGCGTGTCACAGGTCGACCGCTGGCTGCTGGGCGCCGTCTCGCTCGCACTCCTCGCCGCGGGCCAGTGGCTCGTCCGCCGCGCCGCGCAGGAGGTGGGGTGGTGACCGGCCCGGCCGAGACGCTGGCGACGCGCCTCTCCCGGGAGGACCCCGTCACTCTCGCCGTCGGCACCGCGTACGCCACCGGGGCGGCCGGCGTCGCGACGGGACTGCTGGGCGGGCCACACGGCGCCTCGTCGGCGACGGTGGCGCTCCTCGCCACCTCCTTTCTCGCGCTCCTGTACGCCTCGCTCACCGTCGTCGCGCGCCGCGCCTAGCGCACGACGGCGAACAGGACAGCGTAGGTGACGACGAGCAACCCCGCGAGCGCCAGCGGCACCGCGAGAAACGGGTAGTAGCCGGCGGCGTGGCCGAGATACGCGAGCGTCACGCAGACGGGCACCACGACCAGCAACGAGAGGCTGGCGACGAGGCGGCGGAGCGGCGGCGTCACTCCTCGGAACTCCACGAGGCCGGGTCCGCGGGCGTGTTGCCGCCCTCGTACAGGTGGCAGGTGGTCCGGTGGTCCTCGCCCACCGCCCGGTGGTCCGGGTCGATGCCCTCGCACACGTCGCCGATGTACTCGGGACAGCGCGGGTGGAACTTACAGCCGGCGGGCGGATTCTCGGGCGACGGTATCTGTCCCTCGATGCGACTGCGATTTCGCCCGCCGCTCGGGTCCGGCACCGGCACGGCGTCGAGGAGCGCTTGCGTGTAGGGGTGTTTCGGGTTCGTGATGACTTCCTCGGTGGGGCCGAACTCCACCACGTCGCCGAGATACATGATGGCCACCTTGTCGCACATGTAGCGGATGAGCGAGAGGTCGTGGCTCACGAACACGTAGGTCAGCCCGTACTCCTCGCGGAGGTCCTTCATGAGGTTCAGCACGCCCGCACGGATGCTCACGTCGAGCATCGACACCGGTTCGTCGGCGACGACGAAGTCCGGGTTCACGACGAGTGCGCGCGCGATGGCGACTCGCTGTTGCTCGCCGCCTGACAGTTCGCGCGGGAAACTGTCGAGATACTGCTCGGGCGGTTCGAGGCCCGCGTCCGCGAGCGCTCGGCACACCCGCTCGCGTCTGTCCTCGTAGCCCTCGCCAACGTCGTTCGTCTTCAACGGCTCCGCGACGGCGTCGTGGACGGTGAACCGGGGGTTCAGACTCTCGTAGGGGTCCTGAAATATCATCTGGACGCGCTGGCGGAACGACTGCTCGGCCGTCACCTCGTCGTAGGGGGTCCCCTCGAAGTACAGTTCGCCCGACGTGGGTTCGTACAGGTCGACGAGCAGTTTGCCCAGCGTCGTCTTGCCACAGCCGGATTCCCCCGCGATGCCGACGATGTCGCCCTCCTCGACGGTGAGCGACACGCCGTCGACGGCCCGGACCGGGGACGCCTCGACGCCGAACAGGCGGTCCGTGAGACTCCGGCCACCCCCGAAGTGCTTCACGAGGTCGGCCGCGTGAATCAGCGCCACGTCTCCTCCTCCGTGGCCGCCGCGCGCATCTCTTCGACCCTATCGAGGTGGTAGCAGGCCGACTCGTGGCCGTCCGCAACCTCGAACAGCGGCGGGTGCCCGTCCTCGCACTCCGCGGTGGCGAACGGACAGCGGTCCCGGAACCGACAGCCGGTGGGTGGCGCCTCCAGCGACGGCGGCGTTCCCGGAATCGACACCAGCGCCTCCTCGGCCTCCTCGACGTTCGGGAAGGAGTTCTTCAGCCCCATCGTGTAGGGGTTCGCGGGCGCGTCGAACACCTGCTCCGTCGTGCCGACTTCCATCAGTTTCCCACCGTACATCACGCCCACGCGGTCACACGTCTCCGCGATGACGCTGATGTCGTGGCTGATGACGAGGAAGGCCACGTCGAGTTCGGCCTGCAGTTCCTCCAGTTCCGCGAGGACTTGGTCCTGCACGATGACGTCGAGGGCCGTCGTGGGTTCGTCGGCGATGATGAGGTCCGGGTCGCAGGCCAGCGCCATCGCGATCATCGCGCGCTGTTTCATCCCGCCGCTGAACTGGTGGGGGTAGTCGTCGGCCCGTTCGGGGTCCACGCCGACGCGTTCGAGGAGGTCCTCCGCGCGTTCGGCCGCCTCGAGTTTCGTCGTCTCGGGTTCGTGGTGCTGGATTGCCTCCACGATCTGGTCGCCGACCTTGTAGACGGGGTTGAGACCGCTCATCGACCCCTGCGGGACGGTGGAGATTTCGGCCCAGCGCACGTCGCGGATTTCGCTGTCCGAGAGGTCGGTCAGGTCGCGGTCTTTGAAGCGAATCTCGCCGTCGGCGACGGTGCCGTTCTCGTCGAGGAGGCGAATGATGGCGCGGCCGAGTGTACTCTTCCCGCTCCCGGACTCGCCGACGAGGCCGACCGTCTCGCCGCGGTCCACGGTCAGACTCACGTCGTCGACTGCGTGCACTTCGCCGCCGTCGACGCTGTATCGAACGGACACGTTCGAGATGTCGAGGAGGGCCATGGAATCGCCGTTAGGGATACACCGGGCGGAGACGGTATTAATCCTTGCGACGGGCTAGCATCAGTCGCGGTCCTCCGCGTCGAGGGGCGAGAAGCGCTCGTCGAACTCCGAGTTGGGCTCAGAGTCGTCCTCCGTCTCCCCGGCCGACGCTCGCTCGGCCCGCCGCTCGACGGTGTGGCCCACCGCGACGAGTGCGACGCCGCCGCCGATGGCCGCGACTGCCGTCGGCGACGTGAGGGCAATCTCGCCGCGCACCACCGCGCGGTGGAGGCCCCACCCCACCGCGATGGCGCCCGTGAGGGTGAGCGACGACCCGACTGCGCCCGCGAAGCCACGAAGCACACGCGTTCTTTGCCACCGGCCGGAAAAGGGCTTGGGGCCTTATGGCAACTTCTTTGTGAGCGGGGTCCTGAGCACCGGTTATGAGTCAGACGCACGACCGGGGCCGGATCGAGGACTTCAGTCGGTGGCTGGAGTTCGACGCCGGCATGTGGGCCTGGGTTTTCCACAAGTTCACGGGGTGGGTTCTCGTGGGCTACCTGTTCACTCACATCGCCGTGCTGAGCACCGCCATTCCCGCCGCGACGGCGGGGTCGGAGGCCATCGTCTCCGGGTCGGACACGTACACGCAGACCCTGCAGGGCCTCGAAGGCGTCCTGTTGGTCCGCTTCCTCGAAGTGGGACTGCTCGCCGTCGCCGTCTTCCACATCCTCAACGGGGTTCGGCTCCTGTTCGTGGACGTGGGTCTCGGCCTCGAACAGCAGGACAAGACGTTCTACGCCTCGCTCGTCCTCACGGGCGCCATCGTGGTGGCGAGCGTCCCGACGTTCCTGGAGGGGGCGATCTGAGATGGCCGAGCGCTACTCCTCGTTCACGCCGGGGTCGACGCTGTGGCTCCTCCAGCGAGTCACGGCCGCGTTCCTCGTCGTGACGCTCGCCTTTCACTTCTTCCTCCTGCACTTCTACAACCACGCCCCCGAAATCACGCTGCAGGGGAGCGCCGGTCGCATGGAGGTGCCGGCGTACTTCGTCACGATGATTCTGTTCCTCGCCACCGCGGCGTTCCACGGCGTCAACGGCGTCTACAACGCCCTCATCAACGCGGGCCTCGACGGGACGCCCAAGACCGTCGTGAAGTGGGTCCTCGTCGTCGCCGGCGTGGCGCTGGTCGCACAGGGAATCCGGGTAGCCCTCGCACTCGCGGGAGTTCAAGCATGAGCACGCACTCCGACGCCGACGCTGACGCAGAGACCGAGGCCGACGCGGACGCCGAGCCGGGCCCGCAGGCCCGCCGGATGGCCGCGAAGGCCGAGAACCGGGCCGAACGCGAGGCCGCCGAGGTCGAGGCGGCCGCGACCCCCGAGGGCGAGACGGTCCACCTCAAGGTGTTCCGTTACGACCCCGAAATCGAGGGGAAACAGGAGCCTCGCTTCGACGACTTCCACGTGCCGTTCGAGGAGGGGATGACCGTCCTCGACGCCCTGATGCACGCCCGCGACGAGTACGACGCGAGCCTGACGTTCCGGCACTCCTGCCGGCAGGCGGTGTGTGGCTCCGACGCGTTCTTCGTCAACGGGAGCCAGATGCTGGGGTGTCAGACCCAGATTTCGGACCTCGCGGAGCCGGTTCGCATCGAGCCGCTCCCCCATCAGGAGGTCATCAAGGACCTCGTCGTGGACATGCAGCACTTCTACGACCAGATGGAGGCCGTCGAACCGTACTTCGACGCCGACGAGACGCCCGACGACGAACTCGAGGAGCAGCGCCAGACCCGCGAGAACCGGGAGAAGGTGAAGATGTCCACCCGGTGTATCTGGTGTGGCGCCTGCATGTCCTCCTGCAACATCGCCGCGGGCGACAACAAGTACCTCGGCCCGGCGGCCATCAACAAGGCCTACCGCTTCTACTTCGACGAACGGGAGGGCGAAGAGCGGCAGGCCGAGCGCATGGACATCATCGCGGAGAACCACGGCGTCTGGCGCTGTCAGACCCAGTTCTCCTGCACCGAGGTGTGTCCGAAGGACATCCCGCTGACCGAGCACATTCAGGAACTCAAGCGCGAAGCGGTCAAGAGCAATCTCAAGTTCTGGTGATACGATGAAGGAACACGACGTACTCGTCATCGGCGGCGGCGGCGCGGGACTCCGCGCGGCCATCGCCGCCAACGAGGAAGGCGCGGACGTGGCTATCGTGACGAAACTCCACCCGGTTCGCTCCCACACGGGCGCGGCGGAGGGCGGTATCAACGCCGCGATTCAGGAGGAAGACTCGTGGGAGGACCACGCCTACGACACGATGAAGGGGTCGGACTACCTCGGCGACGCCCCCGCCATCGAGACGCTGTGTCAGGACGCCCCCGAGGACGTGATTCAGGTCGAACACTGGGGCATGCCGTTCTCCCGCGAGGAGGACGGGCGCGTCTCCCAGCGACCGTTCGGCGGCCTCTCGTTCCCGCGCACCACCTACGCGGGCGCCGAGACGGGCCACCACCTGCTCCACACGATGTACGAGCAAGTGGTCAAACGCGGCATCACCGTCTACGACGAGTGGTACGTCTCGGACCTCGCCGTCACCGACCACGAGGACCCGGCGGACCGCGAGTGCTACGGCGTCGTCGGCTACGACATCCGCACGGGTCAGATGGAGGGCTTCCTCGCGAACGAGGGCGTCGTCATCGCCACCGGCCCGCCCGGACAGATGTTCGATCACACGACGAACGCCGTCTCCTGCACCGGCGACGGGCAGGCGATGGCCTACCGCGCGGGCGTCCCCCTCGAAGACATGGAGTTCGTCCAGTTCCACCCGACGACGCTCCCCTCGACGGGCGTCCTCATCTCCGAGGCGGTCCGCGGGGAGGGCGGCATCCTCTACAACAACGAGGGCGAGCGGTTCATGTACGAGCGCGGCTACGCCACGAACTGGGGCGAAGTCGCGTCCCGCGACGTGGTGTCTCGCGCGGAACTCACGGAAATCAACGAGGGGCGGGGCTTCGAGGACGACTACGTCCTCCTCGATATGCGCCACCTCGGCGAGGAACGCGTGCTGGACCGCCTCGAGAACATGGTCCACCTCGCGCGTGACTTCGAAGGCGTGGACGCCCTCGAACAGCCGATGCCGGTCAAGCCCGGCCAACACTACGAGATGGGGGGCATCGAGACGGACGAGAACGGCGCCACACTCATCGACGGTCTCTACGCCGCGGGTGAGGCGGCCTGTGTCTCCGTCCACGGCGCGAACCGCCTCGGCGGCAACGCCCTGCCGGAACTCATCGTCTTCGGCAAGCGCGCCGGCACGGCCGCCGCCGGCGGTGACCTCGGCGAGGCGGAAATCACCACCGGCCGCACCGAGGACGCCGAGAGCGGGGCCGTCGACACCGACGTCCCCCTCGGCGAGGTCAGCGGCGGCGAGGACGTGGCCGCCGACGGCGGCGCCGTCACCGCGGACCCGGAGACCGTCGTGGAGCGCACGCTGCAGGCCGAACGCGAGCGCGTGGAGACCCTCCTCGAACGCGACGAGGGCGTCTCCCACTCCGACATCCGCCACCGCGTGCAGCAGTCGATGACCGAGAACGTCAACGTGTTCCGGGAGGAGAGCGCCCTCCGCGACGCCCTCGCGGACATCCGGACCGCCCGCGAGGACTACGAGGACGTGTACGTCGAGGACCCCTCGCGCACCTACAACACCGACGTGATCCACGCCATCGAGACGCGGAACCTGCTGGACCTCGCGGAGGCGCTCACGATGGGCGCCCTCGCCCGCGAGGAGTTCCGCGGCGCGCACTGGCGCAAGGAGCATCAGGAACGCGACGACGAGGAGTGGCTGAAACACACCCTCGTCGAGTGGAACGGCGGCGACCCGAACCTCTACTACAAGCCCGTCATTCTCGAGGGCGAGTCCAAGCGCTACGAACCGAAGACCCGGTCGTACTGACGCGACTCGCCGGGACCGCCTCTTTCTTGTCGGCTGGGGCCGAACCGCCTGCATCAGAGATGGCTCCGTTGCTCGCCCACCCGATGCTGGCGACGTACGTCGTGGTCTTCAGCGCCGCGGCCGTCGCCTGTCTCGCGAGTGCGGTCCGGGCGCTCTCGGTGGACGACGACGACACGCGGCGGGGCCTCGTGGCCTTCCTCGTCACCAGCGGGGGGTGGGCGGCCGCCCACGTCGGCTACCTCACGGTGCCGACGCCCGAACTGAAGTACGTGTTCTACACCGTGGGCCTCCTCATCGGCTTCAGCGCCGTCGGCCCGTGGCTCTACTTCTGCTCGGCCTACACCGGCCGCTCGCTCCACCGGAACGGAACCATCCGGCGCATCGCCGTCGGCACGTATCTCAGCGTCGCCGCGGTGAAGGTGACGAACCCACTCCACCAGATGTACTTCACCACGGAGTACGTCACCGAGCCGTTCCCGTACCTCGTCGTCCATTCCGGAATTCCCCACTGGCTCGTGATGGCGCTCTCCTACGCTCTCGCCAGCGTCGGCTACTTCATGCTGTTCGAGCTGTTCGTGCAGGTCGGCCACGACACCCGGGCGCTGGCCGCGCTCATCGGCGTTACGGGTCTGCCTGTCTTCCTCGACGTCGCCGGGTTCTCCACGGACTGGCTCGTGGACATCACGTACGAGCCGATCGGCGTCGCGGCGTTCGCCGTCGGCGTCCTGTTTCTCTACATCGAGCAGTTTCAGGTCGTCCAGTTCGCGGGCCGCCACGAGGACCCGGTGCTCGTGTTGACCGAGGACGAGCGATTGCGGGACTTCAACGAGCGGGTGTTGGCGCTGTTTCCGGACCTCTCGCGGGACGACCTCGGCGAACCGCTGTCCGCGGTCCTTCCCGAGGTGAGCGACGTCCTCGGCGCCGAGGAGCCAATCATCGACGTCGTCCGGAACGGCGAGACGCGCTACTACCGCGTGACGGACACCCGGTTCGCGGCGGGGCAGACGAGTCTCGGCCGCGTCCTCCTCTTCGACGATGTGACCGACCGCGAGGAGTACCGTCGGCGCCTCGAACGGCAGAACGAGCGCCTCGAACGCTTCGCGAGCGTCGTCTCCCACGACCTCAGGAACCCCCTCACCGTGGCGCAGGGCCGCCTCGAACTCGCCCGCGAGGAGTGCGACTCCGAGTCGCTGGCGACGGTCGAGCGCTCGCTCGACCGGATGGCGGCGCTCATCGAGGACCTGCTGACGCTGGCGCGGCAGGGCCGCGACATCGACGAGACGGTGACGGTCCGTCTCGGCGACGCCGCCGAGACGGCGTGGGGGCAGATTGACGCCCCGGACGCCGTCCTCGAAGTGGCGGGCGACCAGACCTTCGAGGCCGACCCCGACCGCCTCCAGCAGCTGTTCGAGAACCTGTTTCGCAACGCGGTGGAACACGGCGGCCCCGACGTGACGGTCCGCGTCGGGCCGCTCTCGGGGGAGCCCGGCTTCTACGTTGAGGACGACGGTCCGGGCATCCCCCCTGAGGAACGTGAGGAGGTGCTGGAATCCGGCTTCACCACGTCCGAGGACGGCACCGGTTTCGGCCTCGCCATCGTCGCGGAGATCGCCCGCGCCCACGGCTGGGAGATACGGGTCACGGAGAGCGAGTGGGGCGGCGCACGCTTCGACGTCGTCGGGCCGGGTCAGCCCTCAAGCACGTCCGCGAGCGTCGTCCGGTGACAGCGCTTGTCGTCGGTGTTCTCGTAGCAGACCAGCACGAGGTCCTCGCCGTCGTCGAGGCGCGCCCGGAGGTCGGCCACCGCGTCCGCGGCGGCCCCGGACGACAGATGCTCGCGGTAGCGGGCCTCGAAGTCCGCCTCCTCGAAGGCGGCGTTGTGCGCGCCCGACTCGCAGACTCCCTGCATCTTCAGGGCCTCCTCGCGCGCCTGTACCTCGTCGAGCAAGTCCGCCGGCGGGCCGAGCGCCGGTACGTTCTCGTGGACGGCGGCCCGAAACCACGACGTAGGTCGGCGGACGACGCCGACGAGAGTGGCCGACCCCGAATCGAAGAGGCCGTGTCGGAGCGCCGCCGCGTACGTCTCGTCCACGTCGCCGGGCACGGTCAGTCGGCCTTGTACTCCGTCCGGTAGCCGCGGAACTCCTGACGGTGAGCCTCCTCGTCGGCGAGAATCGTCACGGCGAGGTCCTCCGTCACCGGGTCGTCCGCGTCCTCCGCAGCGTCGATGAGCGCGCGGTACGTCTCGATGGCGTCGTTCTCGGCGTCGAGGACGCCTTCGATGACCGTGAGAACGTCCGTCGTGTCCTCGGGGGGTTGGAGCGAGTCCTGTCGCGCCGTGAACGTCGCGGATCCGGGCGGCGCGGATTCGAGTTGCTTCAGTCGCTCGCCCAACTGCTCGGCGTGGGTCAGTTCCTCCTGTATGTCGGCCTGCAGAGACTCCTTGATTTCCTCGGCCCGCACGCCGTCGAGGACGATGGAGTTAGAGAGGTAGTTCATGACTGTCTCGATCTCGTCTTCGTACGCCTTCCGGAGGAGGCGGATGACTTCGTCGTCTGCCATACGTACGGACGTACTTTCCGAACCCGGAAAGTAGTATGGGCGAACCGGGGGTTTTCTCTCCCGCCGCCCTCCCTCCGACGATGCCAACTGCGCTGTTCGTCGTCAGCGAACACGGCTACTGGGGCGAGGAGTGCGTCGAACCGCTCACCACGCTCTCGGACGCGGGCGTCGACGTGACCGTCGCGACGCCCTCGGGCGACCCGCCGGTCCTCGACGAGCGCTCGGTCGACCCCGAGGAGGTGGACTCCGACCTCGCCGACCTGGTCCGCGAGGTCCACGAGAACGATCCGCGGCTCAACGACCCGATTCCGGTCGCGACAGCCGACGCCACCGACTACGACGCCGTCGTGTTCCCGGGCGGCCACGGCACTGCGTGGGACGTGAATCAGGACGTCCACGCCCGGACGCTCCTGCGCGACGCCGTCGCGGGCGCGGACGGGACGGCCCTCGTCGTCTGCCACGCCGTCGGCATCCTCGCGTTCACCCGGGACCGCGACGGCGAGTTCCTCGCCGACGGGCGCTCCGTGACCGGGTTCCCGAACGCGTGGGAGGAGGGTATCGTGGACGAACGGGACCGCCTGCCCGACGGCCGGAAACTCCCCTACTGGGTCGAAGACGAGGTGCGCGCGGTCGGCGCGGACTGGGACGCCGAACTCGACGCCGAGACGAGCGTCAGGGCCGACGGCGACCTGATAACGGCCCGCGGCCCAGCGTCCTCCGCCGCGGCCGCGGACCGCCTCTGTGTCGCCCTCGGCGTCGCGGACTGACTACGACCGAATCTCCGCCATGTGGTCGATGCGTCGCTGGACCAACTCGGCCGTGCCGATGTCGTGGCGCACGCGCAGGCCGTCGCCGACGGCGGCGAGGGCGTCCTCGGCCTCCGCCTCCGCCTCGGCGATGGTGTCCGCGACGCCGACGACGGCGAAGGAGCGAGAGGTGGTCGTGTAGATGCCGTCCGCGCGGTCGTCGACGCTCGCGTAGAACAGGAGGGCGTCGCCCACGGAATCCTCGTCCACGGCGACTTTCGTGCCACCTTCGGGGTCCTCGGGGTAGCCCGCTGGCACAGCGTACTTGCACACCGTCGCTTGCTCGGCGAAGTCGAGGTCGGGAAGCGAGTCGCCGTCACGAGCGGCCGTCAGCACGTCCACGAACGGCGTCTCCAGAACCGGGAGCGTGTTCATCGCCTCTGGGTCGCCAAAGCGGGCGTTGAACTCCACCACCTTCGGCCCCTCGGCGGTGAGCATGAACTGGCCGTAGAGGACGCCCTTGTAGCCGTCGAGTGCGTCCACGACTTCCTCGATGATGCCGACGGCGTCCTCGTAGTCGCCCTCGTCCATGAACGGGAGCGAGTCGCTGGCGTCGGAGTACGACCCCATGCCGCCCGTGTTCGGTCCCTCGTCGCCCTCGTAGGCGCGCTTGTGGTCCTGCACGGCGGGCG
>JBDGTS010000050.1:0-29145 GCA_042216675.1 Halobacteriaceae archaeon
GCGTCCTCGCGCAGTCCTTCGCCCGCATCCACAAGGCGAACCTGTTCAACTTCGGTCTGGTCCCCCTCGAAATCGACGCGGACACCTACGAGCGCATCGAGCAGGGCGACGACATCGAAATCGTCACCGACGTCGCCGAGGCCGTCCGCGACGGCACCGAGGAGTTCACCATCCGCGTCAACGACGAGTGGGAGGCGACGGCCCACCTCGACGCCTCCGAACGCGAGCGCGACATCCTCGCGGCCGGTGGCAAGCTGTCCTACACGAAGCAGCAGGCCGAGGGCGGCGCCGGCGCCACGCCCGCGGACGACTAACCACCTTTTTGCGGCGCTTCGCCGCAAAAAGCTGGACCAAAAAGGCCACTCGCTCCGCGAGCGGTGAACGCGGCGCGCCGCGATGCGGTTCCGCCGCGCCGTGAACGCGGCCTGACGGCCGCGATATGCTGCCCCTCGATTTTTGTGTTCTCCGGCCGTGAGGCTCAAATAGCACGTCGGCGTAGCGCCGGCCGTGACAGTCCCCGACGGCCGTGTGGCGGACGTATCCGTCCGGCAGGCGGTGCGCGCGGACCTCTTCGAGGTCTACCGCATCGAGAAGGACTCGTTCCCCCAGCCGTGGCCGTTCTCCGCCTTCGAGCGCTTCCTCGGCGAACCCGGCTTCCTCGTCGCCACAGACGACGAGGCCAGCGGCGACGGCCCCGTCCAGCGCACGGTCCTCGGCTACGTCGTCGCCGACTGCGTGCGGAACCACGGTCAGCCGTTCGGGCACGTGAAGGACATCGCCGTCCACCCCCAGCGCCGCGGCGAGGGCGTCGGCGCGGCGCTGTTGGCGCGGGCGCTCGACGCCCTCCGTCGGCAGGGCGCGACGACGGCCAAACTCGAAGTCCGGCCGAGCAACGAGGCCGCCCGCTCGCTGTACGCCGACTTCGGCTTCGACAGGCTCCGGACGGTGCCGGGGTACTACGACGACGGCGAGGACGCGCTCGTGTACGTCCGCCCCCTCGGCGCCGACTCGGAGGCGTGAGACGTTTGGCGCGCCGGCTCCAACCCCGCGTATGGGCTACGCCTGTCCGGTCTGCGGGGCGCCACAGCGCGACGGCGAACATCTCGCCAACCACCTCGCGTTCACCGCCGTCCTCCGCGGCGGCGACCACGAGTCGTGGCTCGACGAGCGCATCGCCGACTGGGCGGACCGCGACCCGGCGTCGCTGGCCGACGACGTGACCGACTACGCCGACGAAGAGGAGTTCCCACAGATTTTCGAGGACACGACGGACGACCACGACCACGGCCACCCCTTCGAGGACGCCGTGGCCGAGCAGAGCGGCTACGGCCGCGACGGGGGCGCGGACCTCGACCCCGAGACCGAGGCCGTCCTCGAGGAGGCGCGGGACCTCACGGCCGAGATGCTCGACGAAGACGACAACGGGAAGGAGTAGCGTCCCCCTCTCGGGCACATGGAGACGCTGGGCGAGTTCGCCCCCGCCACCCCCGAGGCCGTCGCCGACCGGTTCGAGGCGCTCGGCCCCGTCGCGCAGACGGTGACGAAGGAGGTGGCCAAGGCCATGGAGTTCGACGCCGAGGAGTACCGCAGTCGGGTGACGAGCGACGTGGTGGAGACGGCCCGCGAGGCCCTCTTCGCCTCCCTGCTCGAAGTCCACGTCGGGACGCGCGCGGAGTTCGAGAGCGCCGTCGAAGCGTCCGACTACGAGGTGGTCGAACGCGGCCACCCCGACGTGGAGCGCGTCGTCTGGCACGTCGCCGACGCCGCGGACACCGTCGTCGCGGCCACGTTCGCCGAGGAGCAGGCCGCCGCGGTGGGGACGCTCCGCCGGCAGGCGTTCGGCGAGGTGTACCGGGACCTGTTGGGGCTGGACGATGAGTGAGGGCCACGACTGGCCGATTCGGGAGTCCCGAACCGAGTACGAGACGGGGTGGTACGAGGGCGGCTTCGACCTCGTGGAACAGCCGGACGGGTCGACCAAGCGCTACTACTGGGCGCGTCTCCCGCCCGCCGTCGTCGTCGTGGCACTCGACGGCGACGACGTGCTGATGGTCCGGCAGTACCGCCCGACGACGCGGCGCGCGTTCCTCGAACTGCCGGCGGGCATCGTCGAGGACGAGGACGGCGCGGTGTCCCCCGAGGACGGCGCCGCGCCCGGCGCCTACGAGACGGCCGCGCGCCGCGAACTCGAAGAGGAGACCGGCTACGTCGCTGACGAGGCGACGTGCATCCAGCGCTCGTGGGTCGCGACGGGCGTCCTCCGGCACGAACGCGGCGTCGTGGTCGCGCCCGACGTGGCCGCGGGCGGGGAGCGAGCGCTGGAGACGAACGAGTTCATCACCGTCGACCGGGTGCCCCGCGACGAGGCCGTCGAGCGAGTGCGCGCGGCCCCCGCCAACGACGCGACGATGGAGGCGCTCCTGCTGGCGGACCGCGACGGCTACCTCTGAACTTATCAGCGTCCGTCCCCCACCCGTGGCCATGGACGGCGAAGTCACGCCCGAGGACGTTGCGGAGTTGTACGACGAGGACGGCGTCGCCATCGTCGACATCCGGGCGCCGTCGGCGTTCGCGCGCGGCCACATCCCGGGGAGCCACTCGATTCCGTTTCAGGAGGTGCCCACCGCGGCCGAGACAGTTGCGGACGCCGACCGCATCGTGACGGTGTGTCCCCACGGCGAGGCCAGCGTCCGCGCGGCCCGCCTGCTCGCGGCCGCCGAGGCGATCGACGACGACACGCGCATCGAGAGCATGGCCGGCGGCATCACGTCGTGGGAGGGGGCGTTGGAGACGGCTGACGCCGACGAGACGGCCGACGCCCCGTTCTGACCGGCGCTGCCGCTCGACGACGGGGAGAAGACGGAGGAAGCGTCGCCGGTCAGGCGACGTTGAAGCCCTTGTCGCGGAGGAAGTCCTCGACGCGACCCGTGTGGTTGCCTTGGAGCTCGATCTCGCCGTCCTCGACGGTGCCACCGCACGCGAACTTGGATTTGAGTTCGGAGGAGAGGGTGTCGAGATCGACGTCCTGTGGGTCGAAGCCCTCGATGATCGTTACTTCCTTTCCGTAGCGGCGCTCGTCGATGCGGATGTTTATCTGCTGAGACTCCTTTGCGACGTCCTCGCAAACGCAGAGCTCCTCAGGCAGCCCGCACGTCGAGCAGACTTCTGCCATTACGCGTGCGGCTACGAGAGCAATCTATTAAACAGTGTCGCCACCCCGACCCGCTCGGAGACGTAGGCGTCGGCGAGGCGACGGGCCTCCGCGGCCTCGTCCTCGGTCACCGTCCCGCCGTACCGCGCCCGCTCTCGGATGGCGGCCACCGTCGCCGCACGCTCGTCCGGGTTCACGTCGTCGATGTACTCTCGGACCGTCTCGCCCGGCCGGCGCTCCCGCTCTAACTGCTCGATGACGTACTCGACGCGGGCGAACGCGCCCTCGACGGCCACCGTCGGGTCGTCGGTGCGGGGCTGCCACCGGAGCCAGACGCTCCGGTACGCGCGGTTCGCGAATCCGCTCCGGCGCGCACCGGCGGTGAGGCCGACGCCGATGACGCTCCAGATGGCGAGGACGTTCAGCGGCGGCAACCGAGGCACCGGAAGCCCGCCGCCGCCCCCGTCGTTCTGTTCCCCGCCGCCCCCGTCGTTCTGTTCCCCGCCGCCGACGGCCGCGGGGTCGTCGGGGAGCGGCCGCGAAGGGCCGAGCGTCGTCCCGTTCCCCTCCTCGATGCCCCCTCTGTCGGTGAACAGCGTCCGCTGGAGCGTCGGTCCTGCGCCCCCGCCCACCGTGGCCGTCGGGGTACTCGTCGGCGTCGACGTCGCGTTCTGGCTCCCCGCGGCGTCGACGTCCTCGCGCCCGGCCTCGCGGGCGGCTTCGAGCTCCGCGGTTTCGGCCTCGCGGCGCGGTTCGGACGGGGTCGGGTCGAAGCGAACCCAGCCCTGATTCGGCACGTACATCTCGACCCACGCGTGTGAGTCGTAGCCGCGGACGACGTAGGTGTCGCCGTCCACTTGCTGGCCCGACGTGTAGCCGACGACGTAGCGCGCGGGGATGCCCTGCGTGCGGAGCATCGTCACCATCGTCGTCGCGAAGTAGACGCAGTAGCCCGACTCCATCTCGAAGAGGAACGACTCCGCGACGCTCCCGCCGGGGTCGGTGACGCTGGTGTCGTACTCCTTCGTCGACGAGAGCCACTGCTCGATGCGCTCGGCACGCGCGTAGTCGGAGTTCGCGCCCTCGGTGATGTTCGCGGTCAGTCGCGCCACGCGTTTCCCCGTCGTCTCGGGGACCTGCAGATAGGCGTCCTCGACCCAGTCGGGGTAGTCGTCGCCCGCCTGCCGGAGCGTCCGCTCCGGGGCGTCGGGGACGAGACTCTGCACGCGGTACTGGTCGCCCGAGCGGAGCGTCTCCGTCAGGTCGAGGGTGCCCTGTGCGGTCACGGCCACCTCGGCGTTGGACACCGACTGCGGCCGCGCGGCCGCGGCGAACACGTCGAGAGTGGACTTCGCGGTGAACGTCTGTGTCACGCTGGCGCGGTCCCCGGGTGGTCTGTCGCGGGGCTGGTCGAGTGGCTGGTTCGACCCGGTGCGAATCCACCCGCTCCCGGTGTAGCGGTCGTAGGCCGCCACCCGCCAGTAGGCCTCCCGCTCGCTGTCGACGACGAAGCGCACCTCGGGCGAGAGGCGGATGCTCCCGCCCACGTCGGCTCTGTCGTCCGCCCGCACGAGGTCCGCCTGTATCGATGACCCGGCGTTCGGGAGCAGGGGGGTGCCGGCGCTCCCCGGCACGGCCGTCACCGTCGCCGAGGCCAGCACCATCACCGCGAGCGCCGCGGCCAGCGTCTCGACTTGGTCCTGACTGCCGCCGTGGCGAGCGAGGGCGCTGAAGCCGAGCGCCGCCGTCACGCCGACGACGCCGAGCATCGTCGTCATCGTGTTCGCGTCGCCGGTGAGGACGAAGAAGCCGAGCAGCACCGCGCTGACGGCCGCACTCCGGACGTACTCGCGGCGGACGGCGAAGTACGTCGCGAGGAACGCCGGGCCGGGGCCGACGGCGAGCGCCCACGTCCCGGCGTTCGTCATCCGGAACACCGAGAAGCCCGTGAGCAGGGCCACCATGTCGGCGACGAACCGGCTCGGACTCATCGCCGCCCAGTAGGTGGGCGGCACGGAGTTGAGGTAGCCCGCCAGCCCCAGCGCCAGCAACCCGGCGCTCAGCGCGAGAGCCTGCCGGTGGGTGAGCGTACTCGCGAACACCGCGCCGACGACGACGGCGCCGCCGACGAAGAAGATGAACTGCGCGCTGCCGCCGACGACTTCGACGACGCCGTACAGCACGGAGAGCCACGTCCCGGTGACGACGGCGATGTTCGCCAGCGCCGCGAGCTGGAGGAGACTCGACCCGGGGTTGCGGACGACGCTGCGGACGCTCATCCCGTCACCCCCGCGCTCCGCTTCGTCTGGAGCGCGATGTCCTCGAACTGGTGGGTCTCGCGGCCGGCGCGGACGCGGGCGCCGCCCTCGCCGGGGCGCACCTCCACGTCGGCGGCCTCCATGTCCGGTTGCGGCCCGTCGCCGTCGTAGGCCGCGAGCGCGGTCAACAGGTCACGGCGGTGGTCGTTGCCCGCGCCCGGCCCGATGCTCCGCCGGGGGGTTATCAGCCCCACCGAGAGGCCGGCGTCGAGCATGTGGACGACGAGCGTCGCCGCCGCCTCGGCGGTGGCGTCGGGGTTCGGTCCGCGGTCCACGCCGACGAGGACGTTCCGCTCGGCGCCCTCGCCGGCGTACTCCGTGACCACGAGGTCCCCGGCGCGCTTGGCGCTGGCCTTCCAGTTCACGTCGCGAAGGTCGTCGCCGCGCTGGTACTCTCGGATGGAGTCGAACTGCTCGCGTTCGTCCGTCAGGCCGACGTAGCCCGACACGATGCCGGCGCTCTCGTACAGGGGCCGGATCCGCGGGAACACGACCACCTCGTCGGTGACGGGCGCGGTGAACGTCACTTTCCAGAGGCCGAACACGTCCGTCGCCGTCACCGTCACCGGCCCCAGTTCGAAGATGCCGCGCTCTCGGAGGCCGAGTTCGTACCGGAGCGGGTTGCCGTCCGAGACGCTGTGGAACGTCGGGTCGGCGACGAGTCCCTCGGGCACGGCGTCGCTGACCGTGACGCTGACCGAGCGGTCGCCCGCGACGGAGAGTTCCACCTCGGCCGTCTCGTCCGGAAAGCCGTAGCCCGGGGCGTCGCGGTCGACCCGGGGCTCGGTCACGCGCCTGATTCCCAGCCACGACACCCCGAGCAGCACGGCGCCCGGCACCACGACGGCGTTGAGGCTCCGGCCGCCGAACAGCCATCCCATCGCGAACCCGACGACCACGACGACGACGACGGCAGCGCCGCGTCGCGTGAGTCGCCGGTCGCCGCTCATTCGGGGCTCACCCGCTGGAGCGCCTTCCCCACGAGGTCACGGGCGCTGTCGCCGCCCAGCGACCCGCCGTTGTCGGCGCGGATGCGGTGTGTCAGCACGGTCGGTGCTTCCGCCTTCACGTCGTCGGGCACGACGTAGTCCCGGCCGTCGAGGACGGCGCGGGCCTGTGCCGCGTGGAGGAGCGAGATGGAGCCACGGGGACTCGCGCCCAGTGCGCCGTGGTTCCGGGTGTAGGTCACCAGTTCGGTGACGTACTCGCGGATGGGCTCCTCCACCGTCACGTCCGCGGCGGTGGCGCGCGCCCGTCGGAGGGCCTCGATGCTCCCGATGGGTTCGACGCTCTCGATGGGGTGGGAGCCGACGGCGCGGCGCAGGACCTCCTGTTCGTGGGCCTGTGAGGGGTATCCGAGTTCGAGGTGCTTCATGAACCGGTCCACCTCGGCGACGGGGAGTTCGTACGTCCGCTCCCGCTCGACGGCGTTCTGCGTCGCGACGACGACGAACGGGTCCGGCACGGGTCGCGTCTCGCGGTCCGTCGTCACCTGCTCTTCCTCCATCGCTTCGAGGAGGGCGGACTGCGTTTTCGGCGGCGCGCGGTTGATTTCGTCCGCGAGAACGACGTTGCCGAAGATGGGGCCGGGTTGGAACTCGAACTCGCCGGTGCCCTCGTTGTACACGTTCACGCCCGTCACGTCCGTCGGGAGGAGGTCGGGCGTGAACTGGACCCGCGTGAACGTGCCCCCGACGGACCGCGCCGTCGCCCGTGCGAGCATCGTCTTCCCCACGCCGGGCACGTCGTCGAGGAGGACGTGCCCGCGGGCGAGAATCGCCGTTACGAGGTGCTCGACGACGTCGTGTTTGCCGACGATGACCGTCTCGATGTTCTCGATGAGGTCGCGCGCCAGTTGCTCCGCCTCCGTCACCGGGAGGGGTTCGACGCTGCCCGCGTCGGGCCGTGCCGCTGTCGGGTCCACGTTAGCGTCTGTCATGTCTGGGATGTGTCCGCCCGCGTCGCGAAACAGGTGATGTCAGTCGCCCGTCGTATGTATGTCTGTTGGTCACACGGACCGCTCACGACCACGACTTGCAGTCCGCACAGCGCAGTCCGTCCTCGTCGCGCCACAGGCGTTCGACGCTGGCCGAACAGGCCACGCAGGACGCCCCCGTCGGTTCCCATCGGTAGGTGCCCGCCGCGTCGCCGCCGAATGTGGTGTTCTCTGTCACAGTGAACGGCTTTAGGCCCCCGGAGCGCATAAATCCCGCCGTTCCGGCGGGTCTACCGACGTTCCGGTGGGCCTAAGGCGCTCGCGGCGCCGCCATCACGTATGGCCTCGCCGCTCGGCGTCGCTGACCTCGTAGAGTCGTTCAGAACCGTCGCCACCGCGGACCCCCTCTCGGCGCTGTTGCTCGTCGTCGGTGCCGTCCTCGTGGGCGTCAGCGCCGGTGGCTTCGGCATCCTCGCACTCGGCGGACTCGTGGACGCTATCGTTCCGGACGAACTGGGTCGAGAGCCTCCCCGAGAAGCCTGATTGCCGCCGCGGGGTCCGGTCCGAGCGGCCACCCCGCGACCAGTCCGTCCACGTCCCGCAGCAGGGCCGACAGGCCGTCGGCCACTTCTGCCGGCGTCCCCGCGACGCAGAACGCCTCCAGCATCGCCGGCGTCACGCGCTCCGCGGCGGTGCGGAACTCGCCGGCCTCGACGGCCGCAGCGACGCGCGCCGCCGCCTCCCGGTCGACGTCGTGTCTGTCGAGGACCGGGTCGGCGGCGCCCGCGGCGACGAACGCCACGGGGAACCGGGCCTCCGCGCGGGCCGCGTCGCCGTCCTCCGCGACGCTCGTCACCGCGTAGGCCACCGTCTCGAAGTCGCCGCGCTCCGCGGGTCGCTCGGCGTTCCCCTCAGCGATGCGGTCGACCGCCCACGATACGTCGCGAGGGTGCGAGGCGTTGACGAGGGCCCCGTCGGCGTGCTTGGCGGCCATCCGGAGCATGTCGGGGCCTTGCGCGCCGACGTAGACGGGCACGGCCTCGGCGTCGAAGTTCAGGCCCGCGTCGCGTGCGACGAACGTGCCGTCGTGGCTCACTCGCTCACCGGCCCACAGTTGCCGGGCGACGCGCATCGTCTCTAGCACCCGTCGGAGGGGTCGGTCCTGCTCGATGCCCAGATTCGAGAGCGTCGAGCGGTCGCCCGGTGCGAGGCCACAGAGCGTCCGGCCGGACGCCGCCTCTGCGAGCGTCGCCACCGACCCCGCGAGTTTGACGGGATGGGTCTCGTAGGGGTTCGCCGCCGCCGGGCCGACGCGAATCGTGGCCGTCTCCTCGGCCACTCGCTGTGCGGCCAGCATCGGGTCGCGGTTGTTGTAGTGGCAACTCACCAGCGCCGCGTCGAAGCCCTCGGCTTCGGCCGCCGCGCCGAGGGCCGCCACCTCGCCCAGCGGTTCCTCGGGGGCGAGTTCAATCCCCAGCATCGTACTCCCAGTCGCGGAGCGCCTGTCGCACGAAGTCGCCTTCTACGTCCCGATAGAGGTTCTCGCTCCCGTCGTGGTCGCCGAACTCCCAGTCGCGCACGACGACGACGGGCGTGCCGTCGTCGCCCTCGCCGGTGACGAGGTTCGCCGTCGCCGCGAGTTCGTCCACGACGCTCTCGACTGTCACCGCGAGTTCGTGGCCGTCGCGGTCCGTCTCGCCGCGCCAGTCGCGACTGGCGGGCATGCCGGTCCAGCCGAGTGCGACCCCACGCTGACCGTGGCGGAACGGGCGCCCGCAGGTGTCGGTGACGATGACCGCGGGGTCGGCGTCGAGGCTCGCACGGATGCGCTCGGCGCTCTCGCTCGGTCGCTTCGGGAGCAACAAGAGGTCCTCGCCGCCCGTGTTCGAGCGGTCGATGCCCGCGTTGACGCCGACGTGGCCGAAGCGCGTCTCCGTGAGCAGGAACGGTCCGTCCGTGATGAGGTCCGTCGACTCCTCGAGGACGGCCTGTGCGAAGCGCGGGTCCTTCTCCTCGCCGGTGCGTTCCTCGATGCGGGTGGCTATCTCCCGGGCGCGGGGGCCGGCCGGGAAGTCGTCGAGCGACGCCGCCCGCCCCTCCGCCTTCGAGACGATGGTGCTGGCGACGAGAATCACGTCGTCGTCGCGGACCTCGGTCCGGTCGGCCACGAGGGCGCCCACGTCGTCCTCCGGGCCGATTTCGGGCAGGTCCGGCACCGCGAACGCGTGCATACCTCCCGTTTCGCACGCCGCGTTAAAGGCGCGACGGTCGCGGCCACCGGCTTTCAAGGCCGCGCGCGCCCACTCGCCGCCATGGAGGAGACAGCAGTCGTCACCTGCTTTCTCCGGAACGGCGCGGCGGTGCTTCTCTTCCGCCGGAGCGAGGGGGTCGGCTCGTACTCGGGCCGCTGGGGCGCCGTCGCCGGCCACGCGGAGGGCGACCCGGACGCCGCCGCCCGCGAGGAAATCGCCGAGGAGGCGGGCCTCGCCGACGCCGTCTCCCTCGTCCGGCGCGGCGACCCATTTCCCGTCGAGGACCGCGACCGGGGAACCCGGTGGCTGGTCCATCCGTATCTCTTCGACTGCGAATCCCGCGAGGTGACCACGAACTACGAGACGGCGGCCCACGAGTGGGTCCACCCGACCGAGATTCGCCGCCGCGACACGGTACCGGACCTCTGGGCGAGTTACGACGCCGTCCGGCCCACCGTCGAGACGGTGCGCGCCGACGAGACCCACGGGTCGGCCTACCTGTCGCTCCGGGCCGTCGAGGTCCTGCGCGACGAGGCGGCCATCGCAGACGACTGGGACGCCGTCGCGGAGACGGCCCGCGAACTCCGCGCCGCCCGCCCGTCGATGACGGCGGCGCGGGTCCGCGTCGACCGGACGATGGCGAGGGCTGACCGGACGCCCGCGGCCGTCGAACGCGCCGCGCGGTCGGTCCTCGACGATGCCGTGGACGCCGACGAACGGGCCGCCGAGGCCGCGGCCCGCCGCCTCGACGGCACGGTGGCGACCCTCTCCCGGTCGGGGACGGTCCGCACGGCCCTCGAACGCGCGGTGCCCGACGCGGCTCTGCTCCCCGAGTCCCGGCCCGGCCGCGAGGGCGTCGCCGTCGCCGAGTCGCTGGCCGAGGCGGGTCTCGACGTGACACTCACCAGCGACGCCGCGCTTCCGGGCCTGCTCGACGGCGCGGACGCCGCCCTCGTCGGCGCGGACGCCGTTCGCCCCGGGGGCGCGGTCGTGAACAAGGTGGGCACCTATCCGCTTGCGCTGGCCGCCGACCGGGCGGGGATTCCGCTGTTCGCCGTCTGCGCCCGCGACAAAATCGGTTCCGGCGGGGGCGACGCGGGAACCGCGCCCGACATCTACGACGGCGAGGCGGCCCTGACCGTCGAGAACCCCCTGTTCGAGCGGGTGCCTCCGGACCTCGTGACTGTCGTCACCGAGGACGGAGCGCTCGACGCCGACGACGTGCGCGCCGTCGCCGCGGAGCACCGGGCGCTGGCGGACTGGGACACAGACCGGGACGCCCAATAGGCCCGAGAGCGTACCGCCGCGTGGCGGCGGTGACGATTGTTACCCCCTCCGAGCCCCGTGTGACGAGAACGGGCACGCCGAGCCGCCACCTCTCTTTGAACTGCCGAGCGCCGCGTCTGGCGAACCGGGGCGGACAGCGTGCCCCGTCTGGCGAACCGGGGCGGACAGCGTGCCCCGTCTGGCGAACCGGGGCGGACAGCGTGCCCCGTCTGGCGAACCGGGGCACACTTCCCCCTCAGAAGAACTGCTTCAAATCGTCGCGCTTCGCGTCGTCGAGGTGCCGTCGCACGGCGTCGTTGAGGGCGTCGATGCGGCCCTGCTTGGCCACGATGGGGGCGATGGTCTCGGGGTACTGCTGCCACGGCGGCACGAGGCCGAAGCGGTCCGCGATGGCGTTCAGGCGCTCGTCCCTGTCGTCGACCTTGTCCATCTTGTTCACGGCGATGACGGGTTCCACGCCCACGTCCTTCAGGAAGTAGTACAGTTCGACGGTGTGTGGCACCTCGTCCTCGCCGGAGTGGCGGTCGATGATGTCCACCGCCGCCTTCCCGTCGAGGACGATGACGCCGACGCGAATCTCGTCGGCGTTGTCCTCGACGTAGCGCACCACGTCCGTCTTGATCTGCTCGCGGGTCTCCTCGGGGACGCCGGACATGAAGCCGAAGCCGGGGAGGTCCGTGATGACGAAGTCGGCGGAGGCCCAGTCGTAGTGGTTCGGCTGTCGGGTGACGCCGGGCTTGCGCCCCGTCGTGACGCTGTGGCCCGTCAGCTCCCGCATCAGTGTCGACTTGCCGACGTTTGACCGCCCGAGGAGGACGACCTCGTCCGCTCGGTTCGGGCGCGTCTCGAACATGGCCGCTCGTAGGTGACGGGCGAGTAAAAGGACGCCGACACGGTGAGCAGGGTTCATGTGGCTGGCCCTCTCAGCCACCGACATTATGGCACAATCCGACATCGACGCCAACCGCCGCCGCGTGCTGCAGGCCCTCTCGGCGGCGGGCGGCGTCGGCCTCGCCGGCTGTTCCGGCGGTGGCGGCGACGACGCGACGACGACGGCGACGGCCACGCCGACGCAGACGCAGACGGCCACGCCGACGCAGACGGCCACGCCGACGCAGACGGCCACGCCGACGCCGACGACGACCGAGGTGGACCTGCCGAACATCGAGCGACGGACGATTCAGCGCGACCGACCGGCCATCAAGCACGTCCGCAAACTCGTCACCGGGACGCTCACGTGGTCGACCATCCAGTGGATTCACAGCGTCGACCCGAAACTGCTGGGCGCCTGGGAGGACGCCGACGAGCGCATCGAGTTCAGCGACACCGGCGAGTTCAGACTCGAAACGGCAGAGGGCGTGACCACCGGCGGGTGGCGGACGGTCCGCGACGAACTCCAGTTCGACCCCGACGGCGGCGACATCTGGTACTACACCTACGAACTGACGACGACGGACGGCCAGCAGGTCCTCGAAATCAG
Source organism: Halobacteriaceae archaeon (assembly GCA_042216675.1). Classification (GTDB taxonomy): domain Archaea; phylum Halobacteriota; class Halobacteria; order Halobacteriales; family Halobacteriaceae; genus JBDGTS01. Next base: position 12,425 of record JBDGTS010000050.1, read on the forward strand.
CCAAGACGGCTCTCTCGTCGGCCGGTACGGCAAAGTCGAGGACGGCACCGACTCGCGGGGCGCCGTCGAGGTGTTTCAGGACCTGCTGGCGCGACCCCACACCGACGACTCCACCGAGAGCGCCGACATCGAGGCCGGGTCCTCGGGCACCGGGTTCGTCGTCACCCCGGAGGGCCACATCGTCACGAACGCCCACGTCGTCGGCGCCCATCGCACGCCGAAGCGCCGCCTGTTCAGGCGCTACGCGACCATCAGTCGCGACGCCATCCGCGAGTCGCTGGCCGGCGACGGGAACTACTCCGACGCCCAGAAAGAGCAGATCGAGGACATCCTCTACCAGAAGATGCTCTCCTACTACGGCGAGCGCGGCACCTTCTCGGACGTCTCCGAGGCCGTCGAGGTCCTCAATCGCCGCACTACGGAGACTGGCGAGGTGGCTGCCGACCGGTGGTCGGCGACCATCGAGGCCGAGGGCACCGTCGTCACCGATACCGCCGACGGGAAGTCGTGGGGACCCGACGTGGCCATCCTCAAGGTCGATACGAGCCCGCTCCAGACCGTCTCCATCGGCAGTGCCACGAACCTCGGCACCGGCGCCAGCGTGTTCGTCATCGGCTACCCTGCCATCGGCGTCGACGAACTGTTCGCCGATACGGCCTCGAATCTGACGCCCTCGCTGACCTCCGGGGTCGTGAGCGCGCGTCGCACCCTCAACTCCGGCGTCGAGGCCATCCAGACGGACGCCGCCATCAACAGCGGCAACAGCGGTGGCCCCATCTACGACGACGAGGGCACCGTCGTCGGCATCGCCACCTTCGGCCCGACGGACGTGGACCTCGAACAGATACAGTTCGGCCTCCCCATCGGAGTCGCCACGTCGTTCATGGACCAACTCGGCATCGAGAACACGTCCAGCGAGATGGAGGCCACCTTCGAGGAGGGCCTCCGGGCCTACTGGCGCGACGACTGCGAGACGGCCACCGCGAAGATGGAGGCCGTCCTCGACGCCGCACCCCACCATCCCACGGCGCGGCAGTTCATCAGCGAGTGCGAGTGAGTCATGACCAAACAGGCTCTCCGCGAACGCGTCTGGGACGAACTGGAGGCGAGTGGCGAGGCTCGCTTCCCGTTCCCGCCACACGGCCGCATCCCGAACTTCGCGGGCGCGGACGACGCGGCAGAGCGCCTCGCCGACACCCTCGCGTGGGCGTCGGCCGAGCGCCTGAAGGCGAACCCCGACGCGCCACAACTCCCGGCCCGGCGGCGCGCCCTCCGCGACGGCACGACGGTGTTCGTCGCCGTCCCGCGCCTCCGCGACGCCGACTGCTTCCGCCGCCTCGACCCCGACGTGACCGACGTGGACGACGCGACGACGGTGGGCGGTATCGACGACTACGGCGTGCCGGCCGGCCCCGAGGACGTGGGCCACGTCGACCTCATCCTCGTCGGGAGCGTCGCCGTCACCACCGACGGCGCCCGCGTCGGCAAGGGCGAGGGCTACAGCGACCTCGAATTCGCCGTCCTCTCCGAGTTCGACGCCGTGGACGAGACGACGACGGTGGCGACGACGGTCCACGAGCGACAGGTCGTCGACGAGGACGTGCCGGTGGACGCCCACGATGTGCCCCTCGACGTCGTCGTGACGCCCGAGCGAACCATCGAAACTGAGACGCCTCACGACCGGCCGGCCGGCGTCGACTGGGGCGCCCTCTCCGACGAGCGAGTCGCGGAGATGCCGGTGCTGGCCCGACTCGCGCCCTGACGCGGCCGGCACCGGAAGGAATTACAACCGAGCGACACGGACCCACCGGTATGAGTGGTCTGTACAGCCTTTCCGCGTGGGTAACTCCCTTCGGCCTCTTCGAGAGCGAACGGCGGACCGAGAGCGACCTGTGGGCCGGGGACGACGTCCTCCTCGACCTCGTGGTGTACGCCGTCGTCCTCACGCTCGACCTCCTCACGCTCCCGCTGGCGGTGCTGTACTACGCTGGCGTCGGCCGAGCCGAGCAGTAGCCGCCCTCGGAGCCGGGCGTTTATGCCACGCGCCTCCCACGTCGAAGCGTGCGCCTCGTACAGGTCATGGTTCCAGCCGGCAAGCGGGACGCCATCGTCGGCCTCCTCGACGAGGAGGACCTCGACTACGTCGTCACGGACGAGACGAGTGGCCGAGAGTTCGCCGCCGTCGTCTATTTCCCGCTCCCGACGGAGGGCGTCGAACCCATCCTCGACTCGCTTCGGGATCGAGGGCTGGACAAGGACTCCTACACCGTCGTCATCGACGCCGAGACGGTCATCTCCAGTCGCTTCGAGGAACTCGAAGAGCGCTTCGCCGAGGACGAGGAGAACGGCGATAGAATCGCCCGCGAGGAACTCATCGCTCGCTCGAAGGACCTCTCGCCGTCGCTCCCGACGTTCCTCCTGATGACCGTCGTCAGCGGCGTCATCGCCACCGCGGGCCTCCTGCTCGACTCGCCCGCCGTCGTCGTCGGGTCGATGGTCATCGCGCCGTTGGTGGGCCCCTCGATGGCCGCGGCCGTCGGCACCGTCGTCAACGACCGGGACCTGTTCACCCGGGGCCTCAAACTCCAGATACTCGGCATGCTCGTCGCCGTCGGGAGCGCCGCGGCGTTCGCGTTACTGATACGCACCGTCCACCTCGTGCCGCCGCACCTCGACGTCACCGCCATCCCCGAGGTGCGCGAGCGGTTGCTCCCTGACTTCCTCTCGCTGGTGGTGGCCCTCGGGGCCGGTATCGCGGGGGTCGTCAGCCTCTCGTCGGGCGTCTCGACGGCGCTCGTGGGCGTCATGATTGCCGTGGCCCTCGTCCCGCCGGCGGCGACGGTGGGTATCGCCCTGGCGTGGCAACTGCCGTGGGTCGGCCTCGGCGCGGGCGTGCTGGCGCTGGTGAACTGGCTCTCCATCAACCTCGCGGCGCTGGCGATGCTGTGGTATCGGGGCTACCGGCCGGGCCAGTGGTTCCGGCTCTCGGAGGCCCGGAGCGCCACGCTCACCCGCATCGGGGTGCTCGTGGCCGCCATCGCCGTCCTCTCGCTGTTCCTCGGGGGCGTGACGCTCGCCTCCTACCAGTCCTCGAACTTCGAGGAGCAGGTGCGCGACGAGTCGGCGGCGCTGGTGACGGAGGCGCCGTACGAGGACCTGACGGTCCTCTCCGTCGAGGTTCACTACGGCGACAGGGTCCCCTTCCGGGAGGTGGAACGCGTCGTCGTCACCGTCGGCCGGCCGACGGACCAGCAGTATCCCGGATTCGCGGAGGCGCTCCACCAGCGCATCGCGTCCGCGACTGGCCGGGACGTGGCGGTGCAGGTGCGACTGGAGACCATCGACCGGGCCGGGGCCGTCGCTCAGCCCTCGAAGGGGAGTTCGAGTTCGTAGCCGACGGCCTCGATGGCCGCGTCGAGGGTTTCGTCGACGCCCTCGCCGTCCGTGACGCTCATGTAGTGGTCGGCCTCGACGCCCCTGTCGAGGTCCGCCTTGTTGCAGACGGTGACGATGGGCACGTCGAAGCGGCCGACGACTTCGTCGTGGAGGGTGCGCTGTGCGGAGAGCGGGTAGCCACACGACCCGCTGGCGTCGTAGATGAACAGCACCGCGTCCGCGAGGTGGGTCATGGCGCTGGCGGCCTGTGACTCGATGGCGTTCCGCTCGGCCTGTGGCCTGTCGAGCATCCCCGGCGTGTCCACGATTTGGTACGTGATGTGGTCTCGCTCGACGTGGCCGACGAGAATACCCGTCGTCGTGAACGGGTACGACGCCGTCTCACTGCTCGTGCGCGTCACGGCGTTGACGAACGAGGACTTCCCGACGTTCGGATAGCCGGCGACCACGATAGCGGGCTTCTCCGCGTCGATTTCCGGCAGGTCACGGAGCGCGTTGCGGGCCTCCCCGACGGTGTGGAGGTCCGCTTCCACCTCCTCCACGACGTCGGCCATCCGGGCGAACGCCTGCTTGCGGAGTTTGCGGGCGCCGTCCGTCTCGTTCGGCAGGCGGCCGATGTACTCCCGCCCGAGGCGCTTCGTCGTGCGCGACGCCCACGAGATGTTCGCGAGGTGCCGCACCACGGTGTCGAGACCGGGCGTCTCTATCTCGGCGTCCTCGGCGTCGATGTCGAGTTCGCGCCGGAGGACGGCGTCGCCGAACTCCCGGTAGAACGGGTCGACGTCGCGGAAGTCCGGCCACCGTTGTGCGACGTTGCCGAGGTTGTCCGAGAGGACGTTCGAGGCCGTCATCAGCATCGACTTCTGGGCCTCGACTCCCTGCTTCGCCCGGCCCGCCCGCGCCGCACGCGAGAACGCCTGATCGATGAGTTCCTCCGCTGTGGGCGTCGTCGGGAGGTCCTCGAATATCATGCCGGTACGTAGTCCGGCCACCGGTATAAGGGCGTTCGTTGTGGTCCGCCGCGCTTATGCCCGGCGCGCGCCGAAGTGGGGTATGCGACTCCGCGCGGTCACTTTCGGCGTCGCCGTCTGTGCGCTTCTCGCGTTCTTTCTCGTCACCATTCCCCTCCTCGGCCACGCCGCCGTGGGCTTCGCGGGCGGCTTCGTCGGCGGCGTCCTCGCTGGCGGCGGGGCGCGTCCGGGCCTCCGGCACGGCGCCGCCATCGGGGGTATCGCCGGTATCGGGTCGCTCGCCCTCGGCGGCGCCCTCGCCGCGACGTTCGGCGTCACCGACTCGGTGCCGCCGCCCCTCGAACCGGTCGTTCCCCTCGGACTCGGCGACGCTGGCCTCGTCCTCCTCGGGTCGGCCACGCTCGTCCTCGTCGCCGCCGCCGCGGGCGCTCTCGGCGGGTGGCTCAGGGGTACTCGGGAGTTTCCGGGTCGGATGGAGGAGGAGCGAGCGGTGCGCTAGCGCCGCGTCCGGAGTTCCGCGCGCAGGTCCTCGACGTCGAGGTCGTGCATCGCCAACAGAACGAGCAGGTGATAGACGATGTCGGCGCTCTCGTGGACGATTTCCTGGTCGTCGCCGTCCTTCGCGGCCAACACCAGTTCCGTCGACTCCTCCCCCAACTTTTCGAGGACGGCGTTCTCGCCCTTCTCGTGTGTGAACAGCGACGCCGTGTAGGAGTCTTCGGGCAACTCGGCTTTCCGCTCCTCGACGATGGCGAACAGTTCGTCCAGTACGTCGTCGCTCATAGGTCGACTACCTCCCGGATGTCCGTCAGTCCGTCGAGACGTGCCGCGGGTTCGTGCCCGGCCTCGAACACCGCCGGCGCCACCTCGATGGGGACGTCCGTCCGCGCCGCGAGCGCCAGCGAGTCGCTGGGTCGCGCGTCGACGGCCGCCTCGCCGCGGGGCGTGTCGAGGCGGAGCGTGGCGATGTAGGTGCCGTCCTCAACGTCGGTCACTTCGACGCCGGTGACGCGGCCGCCCAGTTCCTCCATCACGTCCAGCAGGAGGTCGTGAGTCAGGGGTCGGCCCACGCCGCGGGCGTCGAGGCCGCGCACGATGCTCACCGCCTCGTCGACGCCGATGTAGATGGGCAGGCGGTCTGCCTCCTCCGCGACGGAGAGCACCACGACGGGCGTCGGGCCGCCGGGGGTGCCGGCGACCCGCACGCCTTCGATTGCTGCGTCCATACGCTCCCCTCGGCGGGGACCGGCAAAAGACTTCTCGGAGCGTCACTCGAAGAACGCGAGGCCGTGAATCCGGCTGTCGCCGGTGAGTTCCGGGTGGAACGCTGTGCCGACGACCGGTCCCTCGCGCACGGCGACCACCTTCTCGTCCACGGTGGCCAACACCTCCACGTCCGGCCCCGTCTCGGCGACGGCGGGGGCACGGATGAACACCGCCGGGAACCGGTCGTCGAGGCCCGTCACGTCGAGGTGGGCCTCGAAACTGTCCTTCTGTCGGCCGAAGGCGTTGCGGTCGATACTCACGTCCAACACGTCGAGCGTCCGCACTCGCTCGTCGTTGGCGTCGCTGGACGCGACGATGAGGCCCGCACACGTCGCCAGCGCCGGCTTGCCGGCCGACACGTGGTCTCGAATCTCCTCGTCGACGCCCTCGCGGGCCAACAGCCGCGAGATGGTCGTGGACTCGCCGCCGGGCAGGAGGAGGAGGTCACAGTCCGGGACGACGCCGGCCTCGCGCACCTCGACGACCTCTGCGGTCTCGCCGTGCGCGTCGGCGGCGCGACGGATGGCACTCGCGTGTTCGGACACGTCGCCCTGAACGGCGACGACGCCGGCGCGCAGGGCCATCTCAGGCGGTGATGAGGGTCAGGACCTGCATGCCGACGCCGAACAGGATGCCGAACGCGATGACGGTTCGCGGATCGAGTTTGAGGGCCGCGGTGTCTTCCGCGTCGAAGTAGCGCACCAGCCCCGCACTCGACATCAAGCCGCTGTCGCTGCTCATGTGCCATTAACGTCTCCGTACACCACTAAACCTTTCGTCCCGGCTCCGGTCGCGGCAATCCACGGCGTCTAGGCAACGCTTTTCCCCCCGCCACGGCTAGCCCGGGTTAGACCATGACGGTGACACTGAAGGACTTCTACGCGGATTGGTGTGGGCCCTGCAAGACCCAAGACCCGATCCTCGAAGACCTCGAGGAGGAGTGGGGCGACCGCGTGAACTTCGAGAAAATCGACGTCGACGAGAATCAGGACGTCGCCAACGAGTATCAGGTGCGCTCCATCCCGACCATCGTGGTTGAGGACGACGAGGGCGTCGTCGAGCGATTCGTCGGCGTCACGCAGGCCGAGGACCTCGAAGACGCCTTCGAGCAGGCCGGCGCCTAGGCGAAGCGCACGCCCACGTCACGCAACTCCTCGTTGTACTGCTTGAGCGTCAACAGCAACGGCGTCAGGGCCTCGATCTCCGACGCGTTCTCTATCGGGCCGGCGTCGAGCGCGCCCAACCCTTCGATTTCCTCCGTGAGCGTCGCCACCGTCTCCTTGGCGTCGTCGTCGCCGACGAGGAGGGTGTCCATCCCGAGGCCGTCGTCGAGGTCCGCGAGCCGCGCCGCCGGGAGATTGTGGTAGGCGCCGACGACCCGGTCGGCGTCGGGCGCGGCGTCGGCGACGAGTTCGGTGACGCTCCCGATGCTCGGCTTGTCGTAGTTGAAGCCGGTGTCGTCGCGGCTGATACCCACCGCGGGATTGACGAGAATATCGTCGTCCGCCACCGCATCCGCGATGTCCTCGACCACGTTCCGAACGTGGTAGGGGGGAACTGCCAGCACGATCACGTCGCCCTGTGCTGCCGCGCCCGCGTTCGTCGCCGCGCCGACGGGTCGCTCGACGCCGCGACTCGCTAGCTCCGCCTCGTACTCGTCGGCCTTCTCCCGCGCCCGGCCCGCCTCTCGGGAGCCGACGACCACTCCGTGGTCCGTGTCGGCGGCCCACCGGAGGGCGAGTCCCTCGCCGATGTCCCCCGTTCCGCCGAGGAGTGCGATGTCCATGGGCTCCCTCGATTCGGTCCCACCTAAAGGGTGTTGAACCCGTCTCGGTCCGCGGCAACACTGTCTGCTACTGCAACAGGTCGGGCAGGTCGTTGACCGACTCGACCACCGCGTCCGCGCCCTCCGCCTCGTACGTCCGGCGACCGTCCTCGCCGGTGAGGCCGCCCGTCAGTACGCCGACGCCGTAGTACGAGCGGTCGGGGTCCACGTCCGCCGCGTTCCGCGCGGTCCGCACGTCGTCGAGGGTGTCGCCCGCGAAGACGACTGACTCCGCGTCGAGTCGGTCCGCAAGGGCGATGAGGCCCTCGGGGTCAGGCTTGCCGTTCTCCACGTCCTCCATCGCGACGAGGTGGTCCCGCGGGACGTCGAGACCGACCCGTTCGAGCGCGATTTCGGCCTCCATCGCCGGCCGGCCGGTCAGGACGCCGCGCGCCCAGTTTTCGAGGACGCGGAGCGTCTCGGGTTCGACCAGAACCGGTTCGTCGCGCATGTATCCCTCCGCGTCGACGTCGGGTTCGGCGGATTCGAGGTCCCGGTAGAGGTCCGCGCCGAGGTACAGTTGCTGGAACACGTCGCGGAGGAGGTCGGTGTCCCACGCGTCGGTCACGTCGGCGAAGGCGTCGGCGTCCAGTCGCTCCTCGACGATGGCTTCGGCGGCGTCGAGGCCGCCGCCGCGTTCGGCGATGCGGGCCGTGAACGCCTCGACGTCCACGTCGAGGCCGTGTCGCCGCGCGAGGACGAACAGGGCGACGCCGTAGGTGGCGACCCAGTCGTTGTTGAAGCCGCCGGCGTCCTTGAACCCCTGTACGTCCTCGCGGGCGAGCGTCTCCCCGTACACGCGGTCCACGGTGTCCACCACGGCGCGCCGATAGGAGTCGGACACGTCGACGAGTACGCCGTCGATGTCGAGAACGACTGCCTCAGCTTGCATACTCGCACCTCGAACGGCGTCGGCAAATGGGTTGTGCCCGCCGCCGAGGCGTTTAAGCACGCCCCCTCCCTATTCGGCCGCATGCGTGTCGACATCGTGCCGGTCGGCGACGTGCCCGCCTCCGTCAAGCGGGAGTCGTCGGCGGCACTCAGGGGGGTCTTCGACTGCGAGGTGTCCGTCGCCTCGCCCCAGTCCCTGCCCGACGGCGCCTACGACGAGCGTCGCGACCAGTACCGGGCGGAGTCGTTCATCGACCACGTCACCGCCGTCGGGACCGGCGAGAAGACCCTCGCCATCACGACTGCAGACCTGTTCTACCGCCGCCGCAACTACGTCTTCGGCCTCGCGTACCTCGACGGCCGGGGCTGTGTCGTCTCCACCCACCGCCTCCAGACGTCCTCAGACGGCGGCATCTCCGCGAAGTCCGACGCCGACGTGTTCTCGGACCGCGTCCGCAAGGAGGTGGTCCACGAAATCGGTCACACGCTGGGCCTCGAACACTGCGACAACTCACGCTGCGTGATGAACTTCTCCCCCACCGTCCGCGAGGTGGACGTCAAAGAGGAGCACCTCTGCGGGTCGTGCCAGCGTGACGTGATGTAAATCCACTTTTTCGCACGGGGAGCGGCGCACACCGCGCCGCTCGCCGGCGAAAAACTGGGGAAAACCCGCGCGGCCTCCCGGTCGTCGGCCGCGCTCCCGCTCGCTCCGCTCGCGGTGAACCGCCAGCCTCGCGTTCGCCGAACCGCTCGGCTGGCGGATGCTCGTCCTGTCGTGGCGGCGGCGTTGGACGGCTGCGATGCCGAGTGGAGGAAGAGCCGGGACTACGACTGAGCGAAGCGACGGAGCAGAAGCCGTGCGGACTGGATTGCCGGCGGCACGGCAGAGCCGCGCCGACCGCACCTCACTCCGTGTAGTAGTACTCGCCCGACGACTTCTGCTGTCGGTCGAGTTGGCTCCCCGGCTTGTTGATGCGGGGGCGGCCCGTCCGCTCGTCGCGGCGGAAGGTCACGTCGAGGTTGGCGAGGAACTCGTTCATCCCGTCGCGCATGTCGGTGGGCGGGCTGGCGCGGCCGTGTTCGGCCGGCTCGCCGTCGAACACCATCAGCCGGTCCGACACGAGGTCCACGAGGTAGATGTCGTGGTCGATGACCATCACCGGCTTCTCCTGATTCTCGGCGAAGCGGCGGATGGTGCGCGTGGCGAGGACCCGCTGTTCCACGTCGAGGTGGGCCGACGGCTCGTCGAGCAGATAGAGGTCGGCGTCCCGCGAGAGGCAGGCCGCGATGGCCACCCGCTGGCGCTCGCCGCCCGAGAGGTCCGTGAGATGCTGCTCCATGATGCGGTCCAACTGGAGCGGCTGGGCGATTTCGGTGTTCCAGTAGGAGGTGCCGAAGTCGCTCGTAATCGAGGAGAGGAAGGCGTCGACGCGGATGGCGTCGTCGGCCTCGACGTACTGGGGCTTGTAGGCGATGTCGATGTCCATGTCGAGGCTCGCGCCCGTCTCGCCGGCGACGCTGTCCGGGTCGAGGCGACCCGCCAGCATCTTCGCGAAGGTGGATTTCCCGATGCCGTTCGGGCCGACGATGCCCAGCACTTCGTTCTCGTAAATCGAGCCCCCCGCCACGTCGAGGGCGAACTCGCCCTCACCGTAGGACTTCTGCATCGCGGGGTACTCCAGCAGGGTGTCGGCGGTGCTGACCGTCCGTGGTGCGTGCTCCTCGAACGTGATCTCCTGCTGGCGGATGCGCATGTTCTCGTTCGAGAGGTAGCCCGTGAGATACTCGTTGATGCCGTTGCGGGTCGGCTTCGGGTCCGTGATGACGCCGAACGCGCCCGGCTCACCGTAGGCGACGTGCAGCGAGTCCGCGAGCAAGTCGAGGATGGCGAGGTCGTGTTCGACGACCAGCACCGCCCGGTCCTCGTCGGCGAGTTCCCGGACGAGGCGGGCCGCGGTCACGCGCTGGCTGATGTCGAGGTACGGCGTGAGTTCGTCGAGGAAGTAGAAGTCGGCGTCGCGGGCGAGACACGCCGCGAGCGCCACGCGCTGGAGTTCGCCGCCCGAGAGGCTGTCGATGTGCTGGTCCATCACGGCGCGAATTTCGAGGCGGTCGACGAGGTCGTCGAGTTCGCCCCGCTCGTCTGTTCGCTCCAGCAGGTCGCGGGTCTTCCCGTCGAAGCGGTCCGGGATGTGGTCGACGTACTGGGGCTTGCGCGCCACGGACACGTCGCCGTCGCGGAGGCCCGCGAGGTAGTCCTGCAGTTCCGTCCCGCGGTACTGGGCCATGATCTCGTCCCAGTCCGGCGGGTCGGCGTGGGCGCCGAGGTTCGGCGTGAGTTCGCCCGCGAGCGCCTTCACGGCCGTCGACTTCCCGATGCCGTTCGGACCGAGCAGCCCGGTCACCTTCCCCGATTCCGGCACGGGGAGGCCGTACAGTTCGAAGGCGTTCTCCCCGTAGCGGTGGGTCGGCTCGTCGTCGAGTTGCTGGGGGAGGTTGATGATTTCGATGGCGTCGAAGGGGCACTTCTCGACGCAGATGCCACACGTCTCGCCCAGACACAGCTCCTCGGAGATGCTGACCTGTTCCGGTTCGCCGTCGAACGGTTCGTCGCCGTGGCGCTCTTCGCGCGTGACGATGCACTCCTCGCCCGTCCGGTTCGGCGGGCAGAAGTTCGCGCACTCGTAGTTACAGCGGTCGGGCTGGCACCTGTCGAGGTCCACGACCGCGATGCTGTCCTGGGCCATCTATGCGCTCGTGAGGAGGATGCCCCACGTGATGAACCACAGGGCGAACGTCATGAAGAAGACGTAGAGGTTGTCCTTCGCGCCGAAGTCGCTGACGTCGACGCCGACGAGGCGCATCAGCACCAGGCCGGCGAGGGCGAACCCGCCGAGTGTGGCGAGGGCGAGTGTGTCGCCCGGTCCCGACGCGACGGCGTCGCTCACCAGCCCCGCCGCGACGCCCCCCAGCGACGCGATGGCGGTGACGACTACCGATTTGATGTGGGGCGCCCGTTCGTCGAGCGATTGGGGCTCCCCGCTCGTCTCTGTTGCCATACGCGCCTCTACGGGGGCGCGACCCAAAAGCCGTTCGCTTGGGTAGCCCGGCACCTTTTTACGGTCCGCCGCGTTCCCCCCCGTTGATGGGTGTGAAACTGGACGACCTTCCGCCGAGCGCCAAACTCGTGTACAAGGTCCTCGAGTACGACGGACCGATGACACAGAAGGAACTGGTTTCGGAATCGATGCTGTCCGCGCGGACGGTGCGGTACGCGCTCGACCGGTTGGACGAGCGCGGCGTCGTCGACGAGGAGATATACTTCGCCGACGCGCGCCAGAGCCTCTATCAGCTCTCTCCCGACCCCTGCTCGTGTTCCTGCGGGCAGGAGGCGTAACACCACTTTTTCGCACGAGGCGCGCCGACGGTGCGGCGCGCGCCGGCGAAAAACGTGGGGAAAATGCGCGCGGCCTCCCGGTCGTCGGCCGCGCTCCTGCTCGCTCGCTTCGCTCGCTCGCAGTCTTCTGCCGCCCGGGACGGCCCCGTTGCCGCCCGCTACCGCACCGCTCCCGCTCGCTTCGCTCGCGGTCCCTAACTCGGAACGACCGTGATCCGTTGCTCGCGGTCGATGGCCCGTTCGAGTTCTTCGGCGATGGCGCTCCCGCGCGACACCTGAATGTCGCCGCCGCGGCCCACCGTGGCCGTGAACAGGTACTCCCCGTCGGCCCGCACTTCGACCGTCTCGCCGGCGTGTTCCTGTCCCATCGGCACGATGACGTGCCGGCCGGTGACTTCCGGCGTCACCACGTCGCCGGCGTGGCCGCCGCCACCGCCACCTCCGCCACTGCCCGCGTCGCCACCGGCGGCGGGTTCGGGTTTCTCCTCGAAGGTTCGGACGTCGATGTTGACCCCGAGGCGGTCCTCCACGTCGGAGATGCGGCCGCCGCCCTTGCCGATGACGTAGGAGATGTCGTCGTCGCTCACGTAGACGACGGCCTCGTTCGGCCCTTTCACCTCGACCTCGACGGGGCCGCGGACGAGCGACTGAATCTCGCGCTCGATTTCGACCTCCGCGAGGCTCTCGACGCCGCTCGGTTCCTCCTCGGTTTCCCCGAGGGGGACGGTGACGACCTGTCGGTTGAAGGTGTAAATCTCGTAGTCCGGCTGGCCGGTCTCGAAGTCCCGAACGAGGATGACCGGGCGGGCGAGGTCTTCCTCCATCAGGCCCTCGGGGACCTTCACCTCGGTGACCACGTCGTAAATCGTCTCCACCTCGCCGTCCTCGATGAAGACGACGGTGTCGACGACCTGCGGAATCATGCCGAGTTCGACGCGGCCCACGAGTCGCTGGAGGGCGTCGATGGGGCGCGTCGCGTGGACGACGCCCACGAGGCCGACGCCCGCGAGGCGTATGTCCGCGAACACCTCGAAGTCCTCCGTCTTGCGCACCTCGTCGTAGATGGTGTAGTCCGGGCGCACCATCAGCAACGAGTCCGCGGTGCGCTCCATCGACCCGCGGAGTTCGGTGTACTGCGTGATGTCGTCGCTCACGTCGAGGTCCCGGGGCTTCTCCATCGTCTTGATGACGAAGCCCTCGTCGGCGAGGAACTCGGCGACGGACTGTGCGAACGTGGACTTCCCGGCGCCGGGCGACCCGGCGATGAGGACGCCCCGGTCCCGTTCGAGCAGTCGCTCCCGGAGTTCGTCCGCGTGTTCGTAGTCGTCGAGGACCGTCTTCACGAGCGGTCTGACCGCCGTGATCTCGTGGGCGTCGCTGAACGGCGGTTCGGCGACGGCGATGCGGTACTCGCCGATTTGGACGATGGTCATGCCCGGTTCGTCGAAGTCGACGAAGCCGCGGTCCGTGCTCCGCGCCGTGTCGATGATTTCGGCGGCGTACTGCCGCATCTCGTCCCCGGTGAGTTCCTCGTCGCCGACCTGTTCGAAGGTGATGTCGCCGACGGTACCCCGCTTGGCCATCGGGACGACCCCTTCACGGAGGTGGAGGCTCATCGTCTCCTCGTCGAAGAACGACTCGATGGTCAGCGGCGTCTCCTCTTTGGCCTCGGGTTCGAGGTAGCGGGTGTCGATGCCCTTGGCCTCGGCCACCTCGCCCTGCACGATGTCGCTGGTGAGGAAGGTGGCCTCGTGGTCGACGGCCACGTCGCGGATGCGGGCGTCGATGGCGCCCGCGGCGGCGCGTTCGATTTCGCTCTCGCCGGGGCGCTCCCCGACGTAGTCGAGTTCGATGTCGCCCGCGTCCGCGAGGTCCGCCAGTCGCTGTAGTTCTTCGAGGCCGTCCCAGCCGGTCTGCCGGCCGGCGTTGGCCTGCGCTTCGAGTTCGCTCACGACCGCTTCGGGAACGATGATCCGCGCGCCCGCCAACTCGCCGTCAGCGACGAGTTCCGACACGCGGCCGTCCACGACCACGCTCGTGTCGGGCACAATCTTCATACTCGTCATAGCCGACGACCAGCCATAAAAGGGTGTCCAAGGCCCGGACCGCGCGGGAACTAAGGCCCGCCCGGCCCCACCGGCGGGCATGGACGCCGACTCGGACCTCCTGAGCCTCGCTCGTGACCTCGTCGAACTGCCGAGCCACGAGGACGCGACGGCCTGTGGAGATCACATCGCGTCGTGGCTCCGCGCGGAGACGGACGCGACGGTCGCCCGCGACGACGCCGGCAACGTCGTCGCCCGCGCCGGGTCCGGTCCGTCGCTGGCCTTCGTCGGCCACCATGACGTGGTGCCGCCGGACGACGAGGCACAGTTCGACCCCGCGGTGCGCGAGGGGCGCCTCTACGGCCGGGGGAGCGCCGACATGAAAGGCGCCCTCGCGGCGGCGATGTGCGCGTTCCGCGACGCCCTTGCGGGTGAGTTCGACGGCGAACTCGTCTTCGCCAGTTTCGTCGGCGAGGAGATGGGCGGCGAGGGCGCACGACACGCCATCGAGAGCGGATTCGCGCCGGACTACGCCGTCGTCGGCGAGGGGTCGACGGGCTACTCGGCGCCGGGCGTCACCGACGTGGCCATCGCGCACAAGGGCCGCCGGGGGAGCGTCCTCGTCGCCGAGGGCGAGAGCGCCCACGCCAGCGAAGTCGACGAGGGCGTGAACGCCATCTACCGGGTCTGTGACGCCGTGGACGTGGTGCGTGACCTCGATGCCCCGACGGCGGAGGTGCTGGGCCACCGGCTTCGGGGGAGCCTCGCCGTCACGGAAATCGAGGGCGGCGAGGCGTGGAACGTCGTCCCGGACCGGTGTGCGGTCACGGTGGACGAGCGGACCGTCCCCGGCGAACGCGCGGCCCTCGACAGCGCTGCCATCGAGGGCGTGACGTGGACCGTCGAGCAGGACTTGCCCCCGATGCGCTGTGGCGACGCCGACTTCGCGGACTTCGTGACGGACGCCGCTGCGGACGCACAGGACGACGCCCCCGCACAGGTCGTCAAGCCACACGCCACCGACGCGGGGTGGCTCTCCGACGCTGGCACCACCTGCGTCGTCTGTGGCCCGGCCGAACCGGGTGAGGCACACACCGCCGACGAGAGCGTCGGCCTCGACGTGTTGCGGCGCTGTCAGCGCATCTATCGCACGGCCTACGAGGAGTGGCCCCACCGGGCGCTGGCCGTGTGACCGCGACCCAAACCGTAACTCCGTCCGTCCCGTAGCGACGCCGAATGCAGACAGACCGCCGCGAGGGACTCGTCTGGGCCGGCGCCGGGGCGCTCTGGGTCGTCGGACTGGCCCTCGTCCGCCCGCTGACCGGGGACCTCCTCGACCCGCCGGTGTCGGCCGTCGTCGCCGCCGCGCCGGGATGGCTGGCGACGGCGGCCATCGAGGCGTTCGGCGGCGCGGCCCAGTCGCTGCTCGCGGCCGGGAGCGCGCTGGCGATTCTCGCGCTCCTCGGCCTCGCGGGGGCGCTCTCGGCTCGGTCCCCGCCGCTCTGGGCCGTCGGTGGCGCGTTCGGGGGCGGCGCGTTCGGCCTCTACTGGCTCGTTCCGCTCCCGGTCCGCCCGATCGGGGTCCTCGCGGCCGTCGCGACGGCGCTCCCGCCAGTCCTGTTCGTCCGCGCGGGCCGCACCGCCGCGTGGCAGGGCACCGACCACGCTCGCCGCCGGTCGATGCGCCGCGTCGTGCGCGGCGGTGCCGCCGTCGGCGCGATGGGCGTCCTCTCGAAGGCGGGCGCGTGGGTCGGGGCCGGGGTCGGCGCGCCGCGGGCGGACGACCCGCTCCCCGACCGGTACAAGCGCGAGACGGGGCGCACCGTCGGCAGTCCGAACACGGGCACCGACAGCGCCGGCGAGACGACGGGCGCGTTCGGCTTCGACTTCGCGGGGATGCCGCCCCGCGTCGAGGACGACGACGACCACTACGTCGTGGACATCAACCGACAGGACCCGGTCGTGCGCGCCGATTCGTGGACGCTCACGGTGACGGGCGCCGTCGCGTCGCCGGCCGAGTATTCGCTCGACGACTTGATCGACCACCCCGACGCCGTCTCGGTGCCGGTGACGATGGTGTGCATCTCGAACGAGGTGGGCGGCGACCTCATCTCGACGACGACGTGGCAGGCCGTTCCGCTCGACGCACTCCTCGACTCGGCCGGCGTCCGCGACGAGGCGGTGGACGTGGTGACCCGTGCCGTCGACGGCTACTCCGAGGCCATCCCCGTCGAGGCGGCCCGTGAGATGGCCGCCTTCGTCGCGTTCGGCGCGGGCGGGTCCACGCTTCGGTCCGCCCACGGGTTCCCCGCCCGCCTGCTCCTCCCCGGGCGTTACGGGATGAAGTCGACCAAGTGGCTCACCGAAATCGAACTCTCGACGAGCGAACACGACGCGTTCTGGGAGGCCCGCGGCTGGGACGAGGAGGCGGTGGTCAACACTCTCGCCTACGTCCGGGGCGCCGCGCGCCGCGACGGCGAGGTGGCAGTCGGCGGCGTGGCCTACGCCGGCGAACGCGGCATCGACAGCGTGGCGGTGAGCCACGACGGCGGCGAGACGTGGCACGAGGCCGAACTGGAGGCCCCGCCCTCGCCGTACGCGTGGCGGCGCTGGCGCCACATCTTCCCGGCCCCCGACGCGGACGAGGTGACCGTCGTCGCGCGCGCCGTCGACGGCACCGGGGAACGCCAGACGGCCGAGCGTTCCGGTCCCCACCCCGGCGGGTCGACCGGTTGGCACCACAAGACCATCTCCCTGTGAGGAGGTGAACTTTCTTGGCCGGCGCCGCCCTGTCTCGGGCATGGCCGACGCCTACGACGACTTGCTCGACCAGTACGCCCGGAAGGCCAACATCTCGAACGCGAAGGGCCACCTTCAGTGGGACCAGGAGGTCATGATGCCCGAGGGCGGCACGCCCGCCCGCTCCCAGC
>JBDGTS010000010.1:0-28675 GCA_042216675.1 Halobacteriaceae archaeon
CGACTTCTTCGAGCGCTTCGTCGTCTCTATCTGCCGCCAGCAGGTGTCGATGGCCTCCGCGGCGGCCATCGAGGAGCGGCTGTTCGACGCCGTCGCGGTGACGCCCCGGGGAATCCTCGACGCCGACCCCGAGACGCTCCGGGACGCCGGCCTCTCGCGACAGAAAACCGACTACGTGCGAAACGTCGCGCGGGCGTTCGAGGAGCGCGGGTACTCCCGCGACTACTTCGCCGGGATGGACGACGCGGCCGTCGTGGCCGAACTCACGTCCATCACCGGTGTGGGAACGTGGACCGCGAAGATGCAGTTGGTGTAACAAAGTTCGTCAATCAAATGTCTATACAGAAACCCGCCAGCCTCACGTCTCTACACGAAACGCCGATCCCGACCGAAACGGCCCTCGTGTTCACCGTCACATCACCCCTCTCGACGGGCCATGTGACATGACTCTTTCACTCCTCCTTCTGTGGGTCCGTTGCAGGAAGGGGTCTATTGTCTCACTCCCCCTCCTCATGCTGTTGGGGCCAAAGCCAATTGGCGCTTGAAACTGGCCGAGGTATCACGTCCTCGCAGGGGGTTTACCCCCCAAGAGGACGTATACCGAGGCCTACCATCGTCATTTCTGTAATTACGTCCATATCAGACGAGGGGGCAATGGGAGGCCCATGTCCCATTCCGTTACCATAGTGACGTAGTAATAGACGTACAGTTAACAGCCTAAGCGAAAAGCGCGTGTGCATGGCCCATCGGCGTCTTGCGATTGTAAACTTGGTTCTAACCGAGTCGGGGTCGAGTAAGACGGAATCCGAGTCCCTACTCCACCTTCTTTGTCAGCGTTCTCTGAGAAGCCTGAGAGACGGCACAGAGACGTTTCGAGTCGGACGAGAGGTAACCATCCTATCGGGACAGAAATCGCTTAGACGCCCCTCTCGCGGCTTGGGGATGAATCTATCCGAACGGGGGCATCCTCAGCAGTAACTAAGTGGCTCAAATGCCAAAAAGATGCTGGTCACTTCTATTCTGAGTCTCCTGAGCAAGACCACGTCGCTCTGACGGGACCGAACGGAGGGAAGGATGAATCCCTCTCGGTGGGTACGGGAGGTCCGCGAGAGCGCCGTCACGTCGTCTTAGGAGACTGTGAAGCGATTGACAGCAGAGGAGAGAGTCGGGTTCGGCCTACTCCCTGATAGGCCGAATTGCCTCGTCTGGAGTAAACTCGTCAAACCTCGTCACAGGCACCGTCAAGTTGGGGACGTCGTCGTCTTCTACCTCGATGACGGCGACGTCGTCGGTGACGATGCGGACGACTCCCCCGCCTAACGGCGTGTTGACTGCGTCGCCGACGTCCACCCGAGGGCCTTCTTTGGCGTGGATTCTTTCGTAGACTTGGAACGGTTCGAACCAGACCGTTGGGACCGTCAGCGTGGCGGTGTTACCGACAATCTCGATGAAGGTCACGTCCTCGTTCATGTCACAGACGGTGCCCTCTCCAACGGGCGTCTGCACTCTCTCATCGGGGCTGACTGTCCACAGACGGGATCGGTCTTCGACGGACTCGATGTCTTCCCACCACTCACTCATCGGCTTTCACCTCGGGATTGACGGTGTCGTGGCCTTGGCGGTAGCAAGACCAACATGGGATTTCCTGATCGGCACTCCAACAAGAGCAGTCGGCGGGACGTCGAGGTTGTTCAAATGAGGCGATACTCTCTTGGGTCGGCGTGTGTGACTTGCTCATGGGTCGTGGCACCTTCGGAAACGGCCCACCTGCCCTGCCCAAACAGGGCTTTTTCGCCGTGACGGGTGTCACGGGTGAGTCGCTTCCTGAGTCAAACGTGACAGGCCACGATTATAAATCTATTGTATGAAATCTGGTAAGAGTACGGTAGCGAATCCGATATGGGTACCCCACGAAAATTGGGTGGGGCACCCCTGTTATCCTCACTATGGGGCGGGAGCAGTTCCCTACCCCGAGATACGAGACTCGCTCATGTAGAAACAGAGTGTTATCTCAGCGCTACACTACCGCCGTAATCCAAATGATACGTTGCCCAATTGACGACGGGCGGAAGTCGGTTTCGGCGTCGGAACCGTGGGGGTTGCGCCGTCGAAGTTGGGTTCGACGGGGATGGAAACTGTTGCATCGGCGCAACACTCACCGTGTCCGTCACGGGAGATGCAAAACATATTCCAACCGTGACATTTTTACGCATGGGGCATCATAGACAACGTAGGCACACCTGCTTCTCACTCCCCGATTGTACCGCCCGAAAGCAACCTCCATCTACTGAGATGTCTGTCTTCAACACACCCTCGATTGTCGTCTGCATCGACGCGCCGCTCCCCGACCAATCCCTCGAAATCGTTGCTGACTCCGATTCCGCCGCCATCGAAGAACTACCTACTGACGACCGTAAGTACGTCGACCAGCACGACCACGCCGTGACCGTGACGCCTGATAACGGCTCTCGACTGACTCTCACAGGCCGAGTGAGTGAGGACGACGCCCACATCCTCGCCGCCCTCAAAGTCCTCTCTCAAGCCGTTGACATCCGCTCACCGCCCTATGATGGCGTCGGCCAAGTGACCGCCCTCTCCATCTGTGAAACCGACGTGTCGGGTCACACACCCCGTCTCGATGACGACGCCATCCTCGCCGTCGACGTCGAAATTGACCTGTTCAACGCCACAGGTGAGTGAGTATGTCAGCAGGCCCTCCAACCGTCGACGGCCAGCACACTATCGAGGAGATCGTCTTTCGTGGGACCAAGCAGACACCACAGAAAGACGTGCGTGTTTTCGTCGGTGACGTAGAGATTCCGACCATCGACATCATCGGACGTGAGACACCCGCCGTCTCCGTGGATATGCGGACGGACGGTCCTGCGGCTATCGTCAAATACTCTGACATCATCTTCCCCTCGACGTGGCGGGATGACAGCGTCTATGACGCAGTCGAGTACCAAATACGACACGTCGACGCCCCCGTCCGCATCGAGGCCCGCATTCCCTCAGCAGGCGAAGGTGACGACTATACGACGATCCACTATGGACCGATTCGGTCAGACGTCGGAAGTGCCGACGACGGACGGGCTATGCGGATGAAAGTCGGCGACGTGAGTGATGCGTTCCGTTCGATAGGGTACGGTGCATCGTACAACCAAGCCGACCCCCAGTCTGTCCTCGAAGACATCCGTGACGAGGCGGTGGAGAATCTGCCGTACATCGAGGAGTTAGCCATCGAGAATCGGTTTCCGACGTTCGACAACTACAAAGCAAACCACGTCTCGATCACGTATCAGCGGAATCGTGACACCATCGTGAGTGCCCTGAACGAACTGACGGGGAGAGTCGGGTTCAGTTGGTATGTTACCTACGACGACGAAACACAGAGTCCGAAACTCGTCGTGGACGACCCTTCCCCATCAGAGTCGTTCTACTGGCGAGGGTTGGGTGACGACGCCGCTCATGGCGACTCCCGAGGCGACGATGGGACATACGTCTCCATCCGTGAGAACCGTGCCTTAGCGAACATTTCACCGACGTACAAACTCGGAGTGTGGGGCAAGTCGGATGAGTCGACGAAGGCCCCGTCAGCAGGCGACTACGTCGGTCACGCCATCAATCCGACTAACTCGTTTGTGCCGCCGAAGAAAAACCCGTCCGCCGAGGCACCCTACGTCGTCGTAGTTCATGAAGGGCTGAAGGAGCGGGCGCTACACAGCATCGAGACGCCACCTGAGACGAACGTCGACGCGACGACGTTGGAACAGGCGACAAAGAAAGCGAAACAGAAGTTCATCGACAGACTCGGAAATGCAGGTGGCGGTCGTATCCGAACGGTAGGCCACCCCACCATCCGTCCCAACGACAGTCTCACTACGTCTATTGTCACCGACGACGGGGGTCACGAATTAGTAGACCCGACCACCTACGGGGTGACACGGGCGACCCACACGTTCCCTGCGACTGGTGAGTATTTCGTGGACTGTGAGGTCAACATCTCTGCGACGAAAGATGATCTCGCCGTCGAGACAGCGGAGATGCGTCCTGTCTTTGGCGACGGCGAGTGAGCCACCCATCCCCCCTCTCCATCCCTCGGCCATCGTGGCCTGAACGTGATGGCGTCCGTCCAGCCCCCTCGTGGGGCAAGGACGCCTGTCACTCCACCTTCCCCGCTGTTCCATCGGGAATTCGGAGGCCATACCCCTACCTTCACGCCTCGAAGATGGGGATGGACGCCCCCGTATTGTCTGCTAACTGCTGACGACTCTCTAACTGACGCCAACATATGGCTGATTCTGATTGCGGACGTGAGATTGCGTACTCGACTCGGGAAGCAAACGAAGCAGGTGACTTCATCGTGGGACGGTGCCCTCGATGTGTAGATGGACTAGCGTGGCACACCCCCCGTGGGCACGTCTGTGATCGGTGTTTCACAGTTTTCGACGTCTACGACGAACCGACCGTTCCTCAGAAGCAAGCCGAACGGAGACGTGACCGACACCACAAGAGGGCACGACGGAGACGTGACCGTGGCCGATACGATACCAGCAACGACGTGCGACTGTACGGTGGCTACGACCGTGCGTATCCCGACGAGTGGACGGACGAGGACGCCACCGTCGAACCAACCCACCTTCGGACGTGGAAACGGGGGTAGCAGTCTTTGCTACGCAATAACCTTGGCGTAGATGATGAAATACACGATCAACAGCAGGAAAACGCCAATCGTTACCTGCAACTGAAACTCTGCAAGTGTCATGGCAAGCGGTAGCATAGTTGGTTTTCTAACACGACGGGAGTTAAATCTTGGTGCCCCTTCATTTCGGCCTACCACGGTGGCGTGGACGTCGAGTGAGGCCATCCGTGTACCCCCATCATACCCTCTCACGTATGGCTATCGAGGCGGGCGATAGGCCCGAGGAGGCTGTCTTGGTACCCTCATCGACTGTGGTTTGCGTCCGTTATAGGAGTTATAATCGTCTCTAAGGGAGTCTCATCCGCCCTCATCGAACCGTTGATGGAACGCTTCGGTGGCATCGTCGGACGTAACTTCAAGATAGACCTGAGTGGTGGAAATGTCCTCGTGACCGAGGTGTTCTTGCAACATCGGTAATTGGATACCGCTCTTGACCGCCTGTACCCCGTGGCTGTGGCGCAACGTATGCGCCGTTACACGCCACCGCGTCTTTCCTGCCGCGTCTTCACCGAGCGGTTCCTGAATCCCCGCCTCATGTGCCGCCTTCTTGATCATGTCAGAGGCGCTTCCCTCCGACATCTGCGGGGATTTTCGCGTCAGAAAGAGGTAGTCGGATTCCTCCGAGACGGTGTATGCGTTCCTATATTTGCCGACCCATTGATCGAGTAGAAGGTTCAGAGAGGGTTGATAAGCGACTGTTCGTTTATCATCTGTTTTCTCGTCGTTGATTTGGATAGTCCGCTCGTCACGGTCGACGTCGTCAAGTTCGATACTTCGGAGTTCGTGTTCACGAACCCCCGTCTCCCACATCAGACGGACGATTAACTCGTTCCGAACTTGCGGTGCAGGGACGTTTTCGCAGAGGGCTTCCTTCTCGTCGTCGGTGATATAGACAATCCCCTCGTCGCCTGCATCGGTGTATTGCTCCTTCATCGTGGAGTTGGAGATCACCGTATATTCCCCGTAATCCACTTTCTCGACGGGATTCTCGTCTTCATCAATCACCTCGATTTTCGCCGTCAGGAAGTCGTACAGGGCACTCAGAGCGGTGTATCTCGATTGAATCGTGGCCCCTTGGTATCCCTCGTCGTTGAGATGAAGTAGGTAGTCTTCGACGTCTACCCAATCCACATTTCGCGGATCGCTCCCATCGTACCAGTTCGAAAACTGGCGAATATCCGACCGCCACGTATCGGCGGTTCCCTCACCCTTCGTTCCTTCGAGGCGCTGCAAGAACCGTTGGACGTGTTCGTTCTCGAAGAAGGTCATACGTCTGCCTCCTTCCAGTAGCGCGTTTCACCGTCCTCACCGACAATCGTTCTCACCCTACTCGTTGCTGAGAGTTGATTCAGGACACCCTGCGTGTTGATATTGGGGATGTTCACCCAGTTCAGTTTCTCCGCCAGTTCATCGGCAGTCATGGCTTCATGAGACGATTCAGGGAGGGCACCGAACGCCTCGTTTTCGATACCTGATGGGTCGGGAGCGTTCACTTCCTTCTCGACGCCCTCGACGGCGTCGTGAATATCGCCTATCTCCTTCTCTATCCGTTTTAGGCGGCGTTGAACGTCGGCATACTCCTCGTCACGACTTTCCAATACATCACGGAGGTCGTCTTTGCTCAATCCTCCATCACCGCTGGTCCCGTCATCCTCGATGTGCTGGTTCACGGCGAAGCGGATGAGGAAACTCAGATTCTCGATATTCGGGTCTTCCTCGACGTAGTCTTCCCATCTCTCCTTCGTCTCCGTATCGACACGGAGGTTGATTTGGCTTCTCTGAGGCATCGTCCGTGTTCACCATCACCCTCTACGTCTATAAAACTGATATAAGTTTTCCCAACACGCAGTTGCTGTTCAGCCTCGGCCGACCCGACGTGTTCCCCGTCGAGGACCTCGGCATCAGGAAGGCGATGGAGTCTGTGTGTGGCGTGTCCGACCGCGATGCGATGGTCGAACGGGCCCGCGACTGGCGCCCACACCGGTCGTACGCGTCGCTGTACCTCTGGCGCGCGGCGGACGAGTGACTCAGTCCGCCTCGCCCACCGTGTTCCGAAGCGTTCCGACGCCCTCGTACGTGATCTCGATTTCGTCGCCGGGGTCGACGAGTCCGGGGTTCGCCGGACTGCCGAAGGCAATCACGTCGCCGGGCCGGAGCGTGAATCGCTCGGAGAGGTAGGCGACGATTTCCCGCACGTCGAACAGCATCAGTTCGGTGTTCGCGTCCTGCCGTCGCTCGCCGTTGATGTCCGTGTGCATGTCGATTGCCGTCGGGTCGACGTCCGTCTCTATCCACGGGCCCAGCGGTGCGGACCCGTCGAAGGCCTTGCGGGCCGTCCGCCCCTGCTGGTCGAGGGCGTCCACGTCGTCGAGAATCGTGTAGCCACGCACCACGTCGGCCACGTCCTCGGGCGCGACGTTCCGACAGCGTTCGTCGACGACCGCCGCCAGTTCGCCGGCGTAGGTGAGTTCCTCAGTGAAGTCGGGATAGGGAATCGACTGTCCGTGGGCGAGCAGCGCCGTTGGCGGCTTGATGAAGAAGTCCGGCTCCTCGGGTCGCTCGTACGCCATCTGGTCGAGCGTCTCGGCGTAGTTCCGGCCGACGCAGTACAGCGCCGTCGGCTCACACGGGGAGAGCAGGCGGCCGTCCCGGCCCACCTCGTACGTGCCGTCGTCGGCGTGAATCGTGCCGTCTTCGTAGCGGCCCGACACCGGTCCGTCGGGAGTCAGCAGGCGTGCGAGTCGCATACCGCTCGTTCTTCAGCGGTACCGGAAAGGGCTACCGAACGGCTGCCGGGAGCCACAGGACTTTACCGAGGTGCGACGATGCGTTCCCATGGAGTACACCACACTCGGCGACACCGGTCTGACGGTCTCTCGCCTCTGCTTCGGGACGTGGCGGTTCAACCGCGAGAGCGACGGCACCGTCGAGACGACGCGAGAGGAGGCCCACGACCTACTGGACGCCTGTGAAGACCACGGCGTGAACTTCATCGACACCGCCAACAGCTACGGCGGGGGCAAAAGCGAGGAGTGGATCGGCGAATGGCTGGCCGACCGGGACCGCGAGGACTACGTCGTCGCCTCGAAGGTGTACAATACTCAAGAGAGCCGATTCGCGGGCAACCTCTCGCGCAAGAACATCCGCGCGGAAATCGAGGGCACGCTAGAGCGTCTCGACACGGACTATCTGGACCTCTACTACATCCACCGCTGGGACCCCGAGACGCCCATCGAGGAGACGCTCCGCACGCTCACCGACCTCGTGCGCGAGGGGAAAGTCCACTACCTCGGCGCCTCGAACCTCGCCGGCTGGCAACTGACGAAGGCGCTCTGGACCAGCGACCGCGAGGGACTCGAACGCTTCGACGTCATCCAGCCGTGGTACAACGCCGCGTACGGCGACCACCCGCCCGCCGAGATTCAGGTCGCGGCGGACCAAGACGTCGGCGTCTGCAACTTCCAACCCCTGTACGGCGGCTTCTTCACCGGGAAGTACGAACGCGACGGCGGCGGGGAGGGCCGCCACACCGACCTCTCGTCGTTCCACGAGAGCGACTGGGCGGTCCTCGACGCGATCCGAGACGTCGCCGACGAGGTGGACGCGACGCCGACGCAGGTGGCGATTCAGTGGTGCGTTCAGCAGGACGACTTCACCTGCGTCCCCATCTTCGGGGCCCGCGACCGGGACCAGTTCGCGGAGAACGTCGGCGCCCTCGACGTGACGCTCTCGGCGGAACAGGTCGCCCGCATCGACGAGGCCGGCGCGGCCGGGGCCGTCGACCCGCCCGCCTGAGGGGCGCTACGAGTCGGCGACGATGCTCGCCACGCGGTCCCGGTCGAACAGGCGTTCGTCCTCCGGAATCTCGGGATACGGCTCCCCGGCCGTGTAGCCCGGCCACGTCCCGAACTGCTCGGGATACAGTTGCTTGGCGGTCATCTCCAACTGGAAGAGGTTCATCAGCGGTCCCTGCACGGGGTTGCCCGAGGCGTACACCCGTCCCTCGTCGACGGCCGTGATGCGACTGCCCACGGCGTGTGACTCCATCGCGCTCCGCTTCGCCGCCACGTCGTAGTAGGAGGCGACGCTGAACTGGTGGAGGATGACGTCCGGGTCGCGTTCGAGGAGGGCCTCGTAGCCGACGGCCCCGCTCTCAGCCGGGTTCTCGGCGAAGACGTCCGTCGCGCCCAGCGGTCGGACGTGGGCGTTGCCGAACCCGGGCGTGTTGATGGTCGAGGGGTAGAACGTGCCGTCCATGAGGATGACCGACGCGACGGACGGCCGCTCGCTCTCGGGCGGCAGGTTCGATTCGATGGTCGACAGGACGTCGTCGTGGACGGCCTTCAGGTCGGCGTAGCGGCCACCTTCCCGAAAGACGGCCGCAACGCGTTCCGCAATCTCCCACAGCGTGTAGTACTCGTAGTCGTCCTGCCACGACGTCGGCGGCGTGCCGTGGGCCCGGCTGTAGATGTTGCCGAACCACGGCCCGACGTTCTCGCGCACGTCTTCGACGTCCGAGCGCTTCCAGCCGTCGAAGGAGGTGACCAGCGCGGGGTCGGCGAGGTGGAGGTCCGACTGCAGGTCGAAGAACACCTCCTTGTCCACCTTGATGCTCCCGGATCCGCTGTTGAGTTGGGTCAGCCCCTCCCGGTCGAAGGAGACGCCGTCCAGACGCTCGTAGTAGGCGTCGAGGGTTCGCCCGCCGGCGTCGGCGTCGAAGCCCAGCGAGTTCACGCCGTCGCCGTGGCCGTACGCCACCGCCATGTCGGCGTAGTTGAGGCTGTACACCATCAGGTCCGAGGGCACTTCCTCGAACGTGACCTCGCCGACCGGCGCCATCGACGCCGAGTGCGTCCCCCCTGTCGTCGTCTCGTCCGTCGCCCCCGAGTCGCCGCTTCCACTACTACAGCCGGCGGCAACTCCGGCGAGAGCGACTGCGCCGCCCCGCGCCAGCCACTCGCGTCTCGTCAGGTCCATGGATTTAGGCTCGCCTAATCGAATAAAGCGCTTTCGAAGTTTCGGCGGGCCTAAAACCTCAGTACAGCAGGTCGGCGTCGTTCTCGACCATGTAGAGCGTGCGGGCGGCGATGTTCACCGCGTGGTCGCCGACCCGTTCGAGGTCACGAATCGTCAGGAGGACGCGCGACACGTCCTGCATCAGGCGCTCGACTTCCTCGTCGGAGGTGGGGCCTTCGAGTTCGCGTTCGATGAGGTCCCGGACGACGAGTGCGGAGGCGTCCCGACAGCGTTCGTCGATGTCGTCGTCGCGGTCGGCGATTTCGTAGCAGGCCTCCGGGTCGCGGTCCGCGTACGCCATCATCGCGTCCTCGACCATCTCGATGGTCTGTTCGCCGATGGCCTGTACGTCGACTTCGGGGAACACCTCCTGTTCGGCGTCGAGGGTGTAGCCGCCGAGGTTGGTCGCGAGGTCGCCGATGCGTTCGAGGTCGGTGAGAATCTTGAACGTGGCCGCGATGAACCGCAGGTCGCCCGCGACGGGTTGCTGGAGGGCCAAGAGGTCGATGCAGTCCTGTTCGAGGTCGAGATACAGTTCGTTGATTTCCTCGTCGCGTTCGATGATGTCGCGGGCTTGCTCCTCGTCCTTGCGTTCGAGGGCGTCGAGGCCCATGCGCAGCCGTTCGAGGACGATTTCGCTCATGTAGAGAACGTCGTCCCGGAGAGAGTCGAGTTGCTCCTGATAGCCTTCGCGTGGCATGTGTCGTGTTCAGACGCTCACTGCAATGTAGTTTGGGGGCGGCCGCCGTCAGCCGAACTTCCCGGTGATGTAGTCCTCGACGCGCTCGTTGTCCGGGTTCTCGAAGATCTTCTCGGTGTCGTCGTACTCGACGAGTTCGCCGCCGGTGAGGAAGACGGCCGTCTGGTCGGAGATGCGGGCCGCCTGCTGCATGTTGTGGGTGACGATGATGACCGTGTAGTCGTCGGCCAAGTCCTCGATGAGGTCTTCGATTTGGCTCGTCGCGACGGGGTCCAGCGCGCTCGCGGGTTCGTCCATCAACACGACTTCCGGATCGGGCGCGATGGCGCGCGCGATGCAGAGTCGCTGTTGCTGGCCGCCCGAGAGGTCGGTTCCGGACTCGTCGAGGCGGTCGTTCACCTCGTCCCAGAGCGCCGCCCGCTCGAGTGACTCCTCGACGACTTCGTCGTAGTCGGCGTCGACGTCCTGAATCTCCAGGCCGTAGGTGACGTTCTCGCGGATGGATTTCGGGAACGGGTTGGGTTGCTGGAACACCATCCCCACCCGGCGACGGAGCGCCACCGGATCCACGTCGTCGTCGTACACGTTCTTGCCGCGGAGGTAGAGGTCGCCCTCGACGCGCGCCGCGTCGATGAGGTCGTTCATCCGGTTGATACACCGGAGGAACGTCGACTTCCCACAGCCGGAGGGACCGATCATCGCGGTGACGCTGTTCTCGGGAACCGTGAGGGAAACGTCGTTGAGCGCTTGGTCGTCCTCGTACCAGACGCTGACGCCGTCGGCCTCGACGACCGTCGCGCCCGAGTCGATGCCTGCGGGGTCGTCGCCGTCGAGTCCCGCGGACACGTCCGTCTCTATCAGCGTGTCGCCGTCGGTCGGGTCCTTAGTGGGTCCGGACCCGGATGTGTCGTTGGACATTTGTCGTAGCACTCAGTCTGAGCCCTGAAACCTGTTTCGTAGGATGATCGCGATGCCGTTCATCGTCAGCAGGATTATCAGCATCGTCACCACGCCCGCCGGGACGATGCCGGTGCGGAACGCGCTCTCGGGGAGGAACGCGAGGTTGTAAATCTGGAGCGGAACCGCGGCCGCGGGCGCGAAGAAGCCGTCGGGGACGCCGAGATACAGCGAGGGCGCTGCGATCATCAGGAGGGGCGCCGTCTCGCCGATGGCGCGACCCAGCGCGAGGATGGTCCCCGTGAGGATGCCCGGCATCGCCTGTGGAAGCACGACGTTCCTGACGGTTTGCCACCGCGTGGCCCCCATGCCGTAACTGGCCTGCCGCGCCGACTCGGGGACGGACCGAATCGCCTCCTGTGCCGAGATGATGACGATGGGGAGAATCAACAGGCCGAGTGCGAGCCCCCCGACCGCGATGGACCCCGCCTCCATCCCGAAGGTGTTGATGAAGATGGCGAGTCCCAGCAGGCCGTACACGACCGAGGGGACGCCCGCGAGGTTCGAGATGTTCACCTTGATGAACCGGGTGAGGCGGTTGGCGGGCGCGTACTCCTCGAGGTACACCGCGGCGCCGACGCCGACGGGGAACGCGAAGACGACGACGACGATCATCAACAGGAGCGACCCGACGACGGCGGGGAACACCCCCACGGTGTCGGGGAACGAGGTGTTCGGGAGGTTCGTCAGGAACCGCCAGTTGAGCCACGGGCGCGGGCCAGTGACGGAGAGTGCGTCCGCGACGGCCGCGCCAGCGAGGGAGCCGACGACGACAGTCGCCGGGAGCGCGACGCCGGCCGCCGAGCGCTCGTCGCTCTCGACCGCACGCCACGCGTGTACCGCGGCCGGCACCAGCCCGAAGAGCGGAATCAGCACCGCGTCGCCGGGACTGAAGCCGGTCTGCAGGCCGATACCGTAGCCCGCGGCGGTCACGCCGGCGAACGTCAGGCCGCCGCCGAGGTAGCCGTCGCGTCGATCGTCGCGGATCAGCGCGACGTAGCTTCCGACCACGGCGGCGCCGGGCAGGACGAGCGTGAGGACGACGATGATGAAGTCACTCGGGAGCATCGCCAGCGAGCCGATGAGGGCGGCCACGCTCGGGACGACGCCGGGTAGGCCGAACAGCGCCAGTCCGAGCAGGACGGCCGTCAGGAGCAGTCGCGCCGTCTCGGGCACGCCCGTGTATCGGCCGAGGACGGCGGTCAGGCCCGCGACGAGCGCCACCGGAACGACGGTGGCGAACCACGTCACCGGCTGGACCGCGACGAAGAAGATGCCCGTCCCCGCGGCGACCATGATGCCACCCCACAGCGCTACGGCGTTCTCGGTGCCCATCCGGATGCCGCCGCGCCGCCGGAGCGCCGCGCCCACGGCGGCTGTCGGGACGACGAGCGTGAGGAAGTAGACTAGGAACCACGCGGGGGACGCCGACTCGAGGTCGAACGCCTGATAGGTGACGTAGGCCAGTAGTGCCGCGAGCGCCACGATGCCGATGAGCGAACTCGCCAGCAGGACGATTCGGAGCGCGATGACCTTTCGTCGGCTGACCCGTCCGAACCCCCCGTCGGACGATGACTCGTGGGCCATTCAGTACACCTCCCGGTAACGGCTCGCGATGTAGTCGCTGATGACGTTCATGATGAGGGTGATGGCGAAGAGCGTGATGCCGATGCCGAACAGCGAGTGATACGCGCGGCCGAGCGCCGAGATGTCGCCGGTCGCGAGGTGAATCATCGCCGCGGTCATCGTCTCGATCGACTCCGTGTAGTTCCCGGGATTGAGTGGGTTCAGCAGTTTCGGCGTCTGCCCCGCGGCGAGGGTCACAGCCATCGTCTCGCCGATGGCGCGCGAGAGCGCGAGGATGAACGAGGAGGCGATGCCGGAGATAGAGGCCGGGATGACGATGCCGGTCACCACGTCGAACTTCGTGGCGCCCATCCCGTAGCCGGCCTGCCGCAGGTCGTCTGGCACCGCGCTCATCGCGTCTTCGCTGACCGACGCCACCATCGGAATGATCATGATACCGACGACGACACACGCGGAGGCGGCGTTGAACAGGCCGAGGTTGATGCCAAACGTCGTCTCCAGTGCGGGCGTGATGTACGCGATGGCGAAGAAGCCGTAGATGACGGTCGGGATGCCGGCGAGCACCTCCAGCGCCGGCTTGAGGTACTGCCGTCGCCGCTCGCTCGCGAACTCGCTGAGATAGATGGCGGTGCCGACTCCAAGCGGAAGCGCGATGACCGCCGACCCGAGGGTAATCATCAGGGTCCCCGAGACGAGTGGCAACACGCCGAAGGAGGGGTCCGCGGACGTCGGCGAGAACTCCGTTCCGGTCAGGAACGTCACGAGGTTCACCGTCTCGCCGCTGTAATTGAAGAGCCCCACCGCGTTTCCGAACTCCGCACTGAACGTGAAGAACTTCATCGCGCCCGAACCCAGCGCCACGACGATGCCGAGGGTCGTCAGCACGGACACCGTCGCGCAGGCGAAGAAGAACGCCCGCGCCAGTCGCTCCCGGGGCGACTGCTCCGTCTGGCGCGTCAGGTCGAGCGGTGGTGACTCGTTGCTCATTTCACGTCGTCCCCTCCTCGCTCCGGTGTGAAAACCGTAGGGTTTTCAGATCGCTCGTCGGCTCACTCGGCGTTCGCGTCCTCGATGGCGCTGTTCAGCCGGTCCATCATATTCTGCTGGGTCTCGGGGGAGTTGGGCACGTAGCCGACGGTGTCCGCCACGATTTTGTCGCTGGTGCTCTTCTGGAGCCAGAAGCGGCAGAACTCCGCCACGCGGTCCTTCGACAGCGCGCTCTTGGCGGGGTACGTGAACAGCGGCCGCGCGAGCGGATAGTTCCCGGTTCGCGCGGTCTCGATAGACGGCTTGACACAGGACCCGTCGCCTTTCTTGAGGCCGAGCGCCTTCACGGAGTTCTTGTTGTCCCGGTAGTAAGCGTAGCCGAGGTAGCCGAGCGCGTACTTGTCCTGCTTGACGCCCGCGACGATCTGGTTGTCGTGCTCCGTCCCGTTGTAGTCCGACCGGGACGCGCCCTCCTCGCCGACGACGGCCTCGGTGAAGAAGTCGTAGGTGCCGGAGGTGTCGGCCGCCCCCCAGAGCGTGATCTCCTTGTCTGGCCACTCGGAGTTCACGTCGGACCACTTCTGCGCGGGGTTGTCGGGCCGCCAGATCTGGGCGAGTTCCTCGAAACTCATGCAGTCCACCCAGTCGGCCTCGGGGTTGACGATGACCGTAATCGCGTCGCGCGCGACTTCGAGTTGAACCGGTTCGACGCCGTTGTTGGCGCACTGCTGTTGTTCCGCTTCCGTGATGGGGCGAGAGGCGTTGTTGATCATGCTCTTCCCCTTGCAGAAGTAGTTCGAGAACCCCCCGCCGGTCCCGGTCGGCGACGTGGAGAACGTCACGTCCGGATGCTTGTCCTTGAACAGGTTGGTCATCCGGTTCGCCAGCGGATACACCGTGCTGGACCCGGTGATGCTGATCTTGCCGGAGAGCGTCTCTCCGTCGGTAGTCCCGCCGCTTCCGCCACCACTGCTCTGGGTACAGCCTGCGAGTGCCGCTGCGCCGAGCGCCCCTGCGCCCGCGAGGAGCGACCGGCGTGTGCGAGATGCCGTGCTGGACTGGTCTCGTGCCATCGCCAGCATCTCCGGCAGTCTCGAATAAATACCCTACTATTACGCCTATATAGATATAGGTATGTCAGGGTTTCACTCTCCAAAACGCGGCCCGAGTCGTCGACGGGCCGATTGCGGTATTCGCGGGGTATGGCCACTATACTGCAGCATTCCCGGGGGAATTAGTCTGTGAGTGGAGAATATATAGATATGAGTAAATTTATATCCCCGCACCCGAACCGTCGCACATGGAGCGCCGAAAGGTTCAGGTCACCGGTGGCTCGACGTTCACGATTTCGATTCCGAAGGAGTGGGCGAGGGAGAACGACGTCTCGGCGGGCGACGAAATCGAGTTCTACCCCGACGAGGACAGTTTGCTGATGATGCCCGTACAGGAGGAGGGCACTCAGCGCGGGAACCTCGACGTGTCGGACCTCGGCGGCGAGAACCTCCGTCGCGCGGTGATGACGATGTACGTCAGCGGCTTCGACGTGCTGGAACTCGGCGCCGACCGCATCACGTCCGACCAGCGCCGGGTCATCCGCGAGGCGACCCAAGGCCTCGTCGGCCTCGAAGTCCTCGAAGAGACGAGCACGCGCGTCGTCATTCGAGACTTGCTCGACTCCTCGGAACTGTCGATTCACAACGCGGTCCAGCGGATGCGCCTCATCTCCCTGTCGATGTTGGAGGACGCCCTGACAGCCCTCGACGAGAACGACCCCGACCTCGCCCGCGACGTCATCGAACGCGACGACGACGTGGACCGCCTCTGGTTCGTCGTCTCCCGCATCTTCCGGGGGACCCTTCGCTCCCCACAGGCGGCCCAAGAGGTCGGTCTCCCCCGGTCGACCTGTTTCGACTACCACTCCAGCGCCCGGCAACTGGAGCGCATCGCAGACCACGCCGCCAAAATCGCCGGCCTGTCCACGGACCTCGACGACGTGCCCGACCCCATCACCGAGGCGCTCTCCGAGCTAGAGGCCGACGCCGAGGACATCATCGACACCGCGATGGAGGCACTGTTTGCCGACGACAGTGGCGAGGCGACGGACCTCGCCAACGGCGCCCGCGAGTCTATCCCGCGCATCGACGAACACACGCGCGAGATAGACGACTTGCTCCGCGAACAGGATCCACGCGCCGCGCAGAACCTCGGACTCGTCGTGGACTCGCTCTCCCGAAGCGCCGACTACGGCGGCAACATCGCGGAGACGGCCCTCCAGAACGCCGCGCCGTCCCCCGCTCCGTAGCGGAAACGGCCGGAATCGCCGACCTGACGGCGTCGTAGGTGCCCGCGGAATCTGCCCGCGAGACAAGGGATTTATATACGACCCGCGAACCACTTCCCACCGATGAGCGACTTCCCGGAGTATCTGGACGTGGATTACGACGCTGGGGCCGGCGAGGACCCAGAGGACTATCCGACACTCCAGAGCAAAGTCGAGAAGGCAATCGAGGTCACGAAGACCGGCCTCGAACAGTACGAGAACCCCGCCGTGATGTGGACCGGGGGTAAGGACTCGACGCTCACCCTCTACTTCGTGAAGGAGGTGGCCGAGCAGTTCGACTACGAACTGCCGCCGGTCATCTTCATCGACCACTTCCAGCACTTCGACGGTCTCCACGACTTCGTCGAGCGATGGACCGACCGCTGGGACCTCGACCTCATCTACGCTCGCAACGAGGACGTGGGCGACTACGTCGATGAACACGACCTGACCCCGGGCGACGACATCCCCATCGAGGACCTCAGCGAACACAACCAGCACCACGTCCGCGACATCCTCGAATACGAGGAGGACACGTTCCCCTTCCTGCTGGACACCTACGTCGGCAACCACCTCCTGAAGACGGTGGCGCTCAACGACGCCCTCGAAGAGTACGACGTGGACGGCATCTTCTCGGGCATCCGCTGGGACGAACAGGAGGCCCGCGCCGACGAGACGTTCTTCAGTCCGCGCCACGACCCCGACATCTACCCCCCGCACGACCGCATCCAGCCGATTCTCCAGTTCGCGGAGCCCGACGTGTGGGACGCCTTCTGGCACTACGTCGTCCCGGACACCGTCGCGGAGTTCCCGGACGAGGGCTACGTCCCACAGGACTACGACGACTTGCCCAACGGCCTCGGCGTCGAGGACATCCCGGTCAGCCCCAAGTACTTCGAGGGCTTCCGCTCGCTTGGCTCGGAAGTCTCGACGGACAAGGCCGACGACGAACCCGCGTGGCTCCAGAACCTCGAGGAGACCACCGAACGCGCCGGCCGCGCACAGGACAAAGAGGACCTGATGGAGCGACTTCGGGACCTCGGCTACATGTAAGCCGGGCCGGGCACACCGCCCGCCGCGACGCGGAACATTTTTCACCCAGTGGACGTGTCACCGAACACGTATGGCACCGTCCACAGTTCGGGGGACGGTCGGGGGGTTGGGTCGGCGCGCGAACCCGGCGTTTGCCGTCGGTGTCGTCGCCGTCTCCCTCGTTGCCCTCGGCTACGCCCTCACGGTCGCAACGATTCAACAACACACGTACGTCCACGTGATGGCCGGCGTCCTCTGGACCGGCGTGGACGTGTTCATGGGCACCGTGCTAGGTCCGGTCGTCGGGGGTCTCGACGACGAGGAGAGCGCGGCGTTCTTCCAGCGACTCACGCCGAAGACAGCCTTCTTCCTGCCCGCGATGGCCTTCGTCACCATCGGGTCGGGGCTTCCGCTCGCAATCGAGAAGGGCTTCTTCGAGGGCGCGGCGGCGCCGTGGCTGGCGCTGTTCACCGCCGCGAACGTGATTCCGATTCTCCTGCTCGTGGGGTACCGCCTCGACGTTTATCGCGACTGGCGTTGGCAGACGCTCTTCGCCGTCGCCGCCGTCGGGTCGCTGGCGTGGGTCGCGACGACCGTCGGCCAGTTCGAGATGATAAGCCACGTGATGGTCGCCGCCCTCGCCATCGTCACCCTACTCTCGGTGCAGGGCTTTGGCTTCCTGATGCCCGGCGAGATTCGGATGTACCGCGAGATGACCTCCTCGTCGCCCGACGCCTCGATCATCGCGTCGATCGGCAAGCAGAACGCGATGCTCGGCGGCGTGCAGGGGCTGTTTCAGTTGATTCTCGTCGCGCTGATGGTGTCGCTGCGCTACGGGCTGACCTTCTAGAGGCCGCGGTTCCACGGCGCGTCGTCGGGGTCGACACACCGATGTCGCTCCTCGATGCCGTCGATTCGCTCCACGTCGTCGACGTCGAGTTCGACGTCCAGACTCGTCCAGTTCTCCGCGACGTGGTCCCCGGTGCCTTTCGGGATGGCCGTGACGCCCTTCTCGCGAAGCCACGCGAGGCTGACCTGCGCCGCGGTGGCGTCGTGTTTCTCCGCGACGCGCTGGATTTCGGGCACCTCCGTCACCTTCCCGCGGGCGAGAGGCGCGTACGCGACGACTTCGATGCCGTGGTCCTCACACACCTCTCGGAGTTCCGTCTGGGGGAGGAGTGGATGCATTTCGACCTGATTGGCGAAGATGCCGTTGGCCGTCTCGCCTTCTGCCTCCGTCAGCAGGTCCGGGGTGAAATTCGAGACGCCGATGCGCCACGCCACGCCGTCGTCAACGAGTTGGTCGAGGGCCATCATCGTCTCGTCGGCGTCGTAGTCCCCCAGCGGCCAGTGGACGTACAGCAGGTCGATGCGGTCCACGCCGAGGCGGGCGTGGCTTTCGTTAGCGGCCTGCACGGCGTCGGAGTAGCTCAGTTCGTCCCGCGGGAGTTTCGTCGCGACGAACAGGTCCCGGTCGTCCACGTCCGACTCCGCGATGGCCTCACCCACCACCCCCTCGTTGCCGTAGGCGATGGCGGTGTCGAGGTGGCGGTAGCCACGTTCGAGTGCGCGTTCGATTTCGGCGGGGTCCTCGATGCCGCCGGTTCCGAGGCCGAGCATCGGCATCCCGTCTGCGTCGGGGACCGTCCGATCAGGTGCCATGGGTGAGCGTTCGGCCGCCCCCCGAAAAGAGGTTGCGGGCTAGTACTTCGGGTCGGCGCCCGTCACCGCGTACACGTCGTCGAGAATCGAGTCGCGCCGGGACTGCCACGCGTCGAACCCCTCCGGTGAGGCCGGATACTCCTCGTAGACGGACTTCAGGTCCTTCGCGAGGCCGTTCACCTTGTACAGTTCGTACAGCGTACTCCAGTGGCCGAACGTCTGGACGAGCGTCTTCAGCTTCAGGCCCAGCCCCATCGAGGAGGTGCCGGAGCGACCGAGGGCGTCGACGAGTTGCTGGCCGGGGATGGACGACACAACGTCCGTGAGTTCCTCGACGTCGTGGGCGGTGCCGAAGATGTTGTACAGGTCCATCGCGGCGAAGCGCTTGCCGAAGTCGGTCATCACCTGTCGGTTGTACTCCCAGAGGGCGTCCTCGGTGGGTGCGGCGTCCTCGATGGCCTCGACGGCGCGCCGGGTGGCCCACGTCGCCGCCTTCGCCGCGCCGGGAATGCCGCCGCCGGTAGTGGGGTTGACGTGGCCCGCCGCGTCGCCGACGGCGACGAACCCCGGCGCCACGGCGGAGTCGTAGGGCCGCCGGGTGGGAAGCGCCGCGCCGAGTTTGTCCTTGACTTCCGCGCCCTCGAACTCGGGGCGGTTCTGCAGGTCCCGCTTCAGCACGTCGACCAACTCCATGTCGGGTTGGTCCATCTGGAAGCCCAGACCGACGTTGATTTCGGTCTCGGAGCGCGGGAAATACCAGAGGTAGCCCAGTTCCTCGGTGGGCTTGAACACGATGGCGTCGTCGTAGTCCACCGGCTCTTCGACTTCGACGATTTCGCGGTACGCCGAGCAGAACTGCGAGTAGTCGACGTTCGTGTCGAAGGTGGCGTTCGAGAGGTCGGCCTTGTCCTGCAACAGCGACAGGGAGCCAGCGGCGTCCACGACGACGTCCGCCTCGTAAGTCACCGAATCGCCCTCCCGAACGGCCTCGACGCCCGTCACGCGGTCCCCGTCCTGAAGCACGTCTTTCACCACGGTGTCGAAGTGGAGTTCCGTGCCGGCCTTGTCCGCCTCGTCGAGAAGCACTTCGCCGTAGCGCTTCCGGTCGACGATGGCCCCCTTCGTGTCGCCGGGGAACGGGATGTCGATGTGGTCCCCGGCCTGCGGGTTCTCGAAGCGGGCTTTCGTGATGTTCTCGTTGGTGAACGCTTCGCGGCGGAGACGGTCACGGTCGATGACGTCCGGGAACGTCGACGTTCCCTTGATGGCGTCGCCGCAGGCGATGTGGCCGCCCTCCTCCTCGGACTTGCGTTCGAGGAGTGCGACCGACATCCCCTCTCCCGCCGCCGTCGCGGCGGCGAAACACCCAGCCGTGCCGCCGCCGACGACGACGATGTCGTACGTCTCGCTCATTATTGTCGCGTCTATTGCCCCTCACCTACAAAAAATGCGTGGACGGCTATCGGCGCGCTGTCGTAATCGTGTCAGTTCGGTCCCAGTGTCGGTGATTCACGACCACCGTCTCCGGCGGGGCATCGGCGAACGAGACGGTGGCTTCGTAGTCGATTTCTCCGATGCAGTCCACGCAGGCGTCGTCATCGGGGTCCGTCGTCGCCACCGTCAACGTCAGTTTCCCTCCCTCCCCGTCCCACGAGGCGCCGGCGAGTTCGGCGCCGTGACAGGGAGTCGGCGCCCGCAGGCCGCCCGTGACGGTCACCGACGACGATCCGAACGCGACGGCGGCTTGCTGGCCGGTGCCACAGGCGCTCCCGGTCACTTCGAAGGCGTGGTCGAGGACGATCGGACTCCGACAGGCGATTTGCGTCGAAACCGTCTGCGGGTCGAGGGTCCCGTCCGGGCGCACGTCGATGGTCGTCCGGGTGTCGTTACAGTCGAACAGCCCCGTCTCGACTGCCACCTCGCCGGCCGTCCCGCCGTGGACGGTGACGCTCACGGTGTAGGCCGCCGGGTCGACGAGGGTGAAGCGCACGAACGCGCCCGCCGACAGCGCCCACGCGTTCTCGTAGCGCGTCGTTCCGTGGCTCGTGATTCGGACACCGATTTCCCGCGTCTCGTCGGCGGCGTTGCGCACGACGACTTCGTGGGGTTTGTTCTCCTCGGGAAGCAGCACCGCCGTCGGGTCGCCGACAGTCGCCGTGTCCGTCGGCTCGGTGGGGGTCGGAGTTGCCGTCCCCGTCGACGTGGGGGAGCGGTCCCGGTCCGTCTTCGCCGGACCACCGCCCCCGCGAGAGAGACAGCCAGCGCCCCCGACGGCGGCCAGCGACCCGGCGGCCGCGAGCAGTTCACGTCGTCTCATGGGTCACCGTTGGACCCGGACGTATCTAACCCTACTTCAGGGTGAAAGGCCGCTTTCACCCACCGAGGGGCGCCGTCCACGTCGTCGCGAGCAGCACCGCGAGAAACAGGTAGGAGCCACGGACGAGAAGCATCGTCGCCCGTTCGGGGTCGGCGCCGCGGGCCGCCACCGCCACGGCCCCCAGCACCACCGACGCCGCGGCCGTCGAGGGCGGGAACACGCGGACGGCGCCCAGTGCGACGACGCCGAGCAACCCGGCGCCGAGCAGCGCGTGGGCCACGCGGCGCGCCCGCCCGACGCCGAGTGCGACGGCGACGGTGCGCTTGCCGATAGAGCGGTCGTAGGCGACGTCCTGTGCGTCGTCGATGACCTTGATGCCGGAGACGACGACCAACAGCACCGCCGCGAACGCGCCGACGCGGGCCGAGAGCGCGCCCGTCTGCGCCGCGAAGCCACCGAGCAGGGCCAACGCGATGCCCGCCGGGTAGCCCGCCGTCGCGGTCACCGGATTCGTGTCGAGTTGGGGCGCGTGGAGGTAGCCGATGGCCCATCCCGGCGCCGTCAGCGCCGCCGCGAGGGGGCCTGCCGTCGCCCAGACGCCCCCGAGACAAATCGCGAACGCGGCCGTCGCGAGGCCGACGGCGACCCAGCAGCCACGAGCGGTGAGCGGATGGTCGTCGTCCTCGTCCCGAACGTAGAAATCGACGTAGCCGTCCTTGACGTGAGCGGTGTAGAGGCCCGCGAACACCGCGCAGGCGTGGAGAAGCCCCGGGCCGAGCGCGTAGCCACCGGAGAGCAGGCCGCCGAACCCGGAGGCCGCGACGGGCGGCAACATGAAGACGGGATGCACTTGGGACGCCAACGCGGCGACGGCGGCGCGGGGGCCGCGGCCGTGGCGGACGAGTGCCATGCCATCTCAACGCACGCGACGCCCATAGAACCCGGTGTCCTACCGGAGCGCTCGCGTGGCCTCGGCCATCGCGTCCAGCGCGGTTTCGACGTCGTCGAGGCTCGCGGCGTAGGAGATGCGAGCGTAGCCCGCGCCGTGGTCACCGAACGCGTCGCCGGGGACGACGACGACGCCGCGGTCGATGACCTCGTCCACCCAGCCGTCGGGCACCTTCGGCATCGCGTAGAAGGCGCCTTTCGGCGTCGGCACCTCCAACCCCATGCCTTCGAGGCCGTCGAGAAGCACGTCCCGGCGCTCCTCGAAGGCGGCGGTCATCTCCTCGACGGGGTCCTGCGGGCCGCGGAGGGCGGCCTCGGCGGCGTACTGGGAGGGGGCGCTGGCGCAGGCTTGGGCGTACTGGTGGACCCGGACCATCCGGTCGGCGCGACGTTCGCTCGCGGCGACCCAGCCGAGTCGCCACCCGGTCATCGAGTACGACTTCGAACAGCCGTTGACGACGACGACGTTGTCGGTCTCCGCGAACTCGGCGGGAGAGCGGTGCTCGCCCTCGAAGACGATGTGCTCGTACATCTCGTCGGAGATGCAGAGCACGTCGTGTTCGTCGGCGATGCGGGCGAACTCGCGCATGTCCGCGGGCGACTGGACGGCCCCCGTCGGGTTCGCGGGGGAGTTGACGACGAACGCCGCGGTGTCGTCGGTGATGCGGTCCTCGACGGTGGCCGGGTCGAGCGTGAGGTCATCGCGCAGGGGCAGACCCACCGGGTCGCCGCCGGCGATGTGGGTCAGCGCCTCGTAGGAGACGAAGCCGGGGTCGGGGTGGAGGACCTCCTCGCCGGCGTCGACGTGGGCCTCGATGGCGACGTGAAGCGCCTCGCTTCCGCCCGCGGTGGCGATGACGCCGGCGGGGTCGTAGTCGAGGCCGTTGTCGCGGGCGTGCTTCTCGCAGATGGCCTCGCGGAGGCTCTCGATGCCCTTGTTGCCGGTGTAGCCGTCCGCCTTGCCCGCCTCGATGGCGTCGACGGCGGCCTGTCTGGCGTGTGTCGGCGTCGGGAAGTCCGGTTGGCCGAGGCCGAGGTTGATTGCGTCCTCGCTGGCGGCCTCGAACACCTCGCGGATGCCGCTGATGGAGACTCGCTCGACGCGGTCGGAGAAGTCGGCCATGTGGCGTGGCGGACCCGCCCGCGCTTAAGCGTTACCGATACATCCCCTGCATCGGCTGGGCCTGTGAGCTCTCCTCCTCGGCGGCCTCGCGCATCCGCCGGGCGAGTTCCTCGCGTTGCTCCTGAATCTCCTCGGCGCGGTCGACCAGTTCCTCCGTGGGCACCTCCACGTCGGCCAGCGGATTGATGCCCTCCAGAATCAGTTGCCGCGCCGCCGCCGGGTCGGGGAACTGGGGATTGCTCTCCACGACGAGGCCCACCGCGTCGGTGTCGGTGGCGTTCGCACGGTTCAGCAGAGCGCCGGTCGGACCGCTCACGACGCCCCGCTGTTCGGGTTCAGGCACGTCGTGGTCGTCTAGAACGCCGCCCACGTCGCCGACGCTGACGCCGTACGTCTCGGGAATCTCGTCGGGTTCCTGTTCGACCGGGAAGCCGCTGAGATACAGGGGGAGGATGCCCTCGTCGGCGACCCACTC
Organism: Halobacteriaceae archaeon; assembly: GCA_042216675.1. Lineage (GTDB taxonomy): Archaea > Halobacteriota > Halobacteria > Halobacteriales > Halobacteriaceae > JBDGTS01. The sequence goes on from JBDGTS010000010.1 coordinate 23,827, forward strand.
GTTCACGCAGTCCGCGAAGTCCGGCGCGGCGGGGTGCGAGACGGGCACGTCGCTCTGGAGGGCATAGAGGTCACGCTCCTCGTCTGCGTAGATGCGGACGGGCGCCCGCACGGTCCGGTCGGTGTCGTAGACCGCGACGCGCGGGAGTCCCTCGCAGTCGATGTGCGCGTGGTACGTCATGTCGAACGTCTCGACGAGGTGGTCAGTCGCGATCTTTCCGACGAGGCCGACGCCCGGAAGCCCCTCGACCAGAACGGGGTCGTCGAGGTCCACGGGGTTGTTGACGATTATCGACGCCATGGCGGTGGTTCGTCGGGGTACGGCATAAAGGTGAGTCGAAACCCATTAGCCCGCCGTCGCCCCACAGCGGCTATGGACGACGTTCTCGCGCGCTACGCCGACCTCGTGCCCGACTACGAGGCGTTCCGCGCGGCCTGCGACACCCCGCTTCCCACCGTCGTTCGGGTGAACCCCATCAAGGCCGACCCAGAGGAGGCCGTCGCCGCCCTTCGCGAGGCGGGCGTCGGCGTCACCCGCCGCGACTGGCACCCGGGCGTCCTCGAACTCGACACCGACAGCCCCGGCACCACGTGGCCCTACGTCCACGGCTGGATTCACGGGCAGGAGGAGGTGTCGGCCATCCCGCCGACGGTCCTCGACCCCGACCCCGGCGACGCCGTTTTGGACGCCTGCGCCGCGCCCGGCGGCAAGGCGGCCCAACTCGCCGGGGGGATGGACGACCGGGGAACGCTGGTCGCCAACGACGACAACCTCGGGCGCCTCGCGGCCCTGCGGAGCAACGCCGACCGACTCGGCGTCACCTGCGCGGCGGTGACGAACCGCGACGCCCGCGACTTGGACCTCGACGACTTCGGCTTCGACGCCTTCGACGCCGCACTCGTGGACGCGCCCTGCTCCTGTGAGGGGACGATTCGGAAGAACCCGAGCGCCCTCGACAACTGGCACGAGGGGTATCTGGAGACGGTCAGCGGCACCCAGAAGGGCATCCTCCGGAAGACGGTGCAGAACACGCGTCCCGGCGGCCGCGTGGCCTACGCCACCTGCACGTTCGCACCCGAGGAGAACGAGGCCGTTCTGGACCACGTCCTCGCCCGCGAGAACTGCGCCCTCGTGGACTTCGACGTGCCCCTCGACTCGCGGCCCGGCGTCACGGAGTGGCAAGGCGAGACGTACGACGAGTCCGTGCGCAACGCGAAGCGCTTCTACCCGCATCTCAACGACACCGGTGGCTTCTTCGTCGCGCTTCTGGAGGTGGGCCGATGAGCGCGAACGACCCACACCGCTTCGAGCGACTGCCCGCCACCGAGGCCGAGCGAGAGGTGCCCGAACGCCCGACCCGGGCCGCCGTCGTCGACTGGTGGGAGGAGCGCTTCGGCGTCCCGCCGGCGACGTGGGACGGCGTCACGTTCTGGGAGAAGGGCGCCGGCAAGGTGTGGGCGTTCAGCGACGACGCCCCCTCACCGCTCCGCGTCGAGGCACTCGGGATGGCGATTCTGCGCACCCGACAGGAGCACTGGAAGCCGACGACGGACGCCGCCCAGCGCTACGGCCGACTGGCGACCCGCAACGTCTGTCGCCTCCCCGAACCGGCGGCGAAGCGTTTCCTCGCCGGCGAGGACCAAGCACTCGATTGGGACGGCGACTGGGGCTACCTCGTCGTCACTCACGACATCGTGGACCGCGAGGAGCCGATCGGCGTCGGCCTGTATCTCCACGGGGAACTGCGCTCCGTCGTGCCGAAGGCCCACCGCCGCACTCTATAGCCACGGCGCGCCGTCGATTTCGACCAGCCGCTCCTCGCGCTGGATGGCGTCGAGGCGGCGCACGTCTTGCTCGTCGAGTTCGAGGTTCAGCGCCGCGTAGTTGTCGCGGATGTGCTCCTCGCTCGTCGCCTTCGGGATGGCGGCGACGGTCTCCTTTTCGAGGAGCCACGCGAGGCTGACCTGCGCGGCGCTGACGCCGTGCTTGTCGGCCACCTGTTGCACCTCGGGCACGTCGAACACCTCCCCGCGCGCCAGCGGCGAGTACGCGACGAGCCAGTGGTCGTCCTCGCGAGCGTACTCGTGGAGTTCGTCCTGCTGGAACAGCGGGTGCATCTCGACCTGATGGGCGAAGACGGGCGCGTCGAGGTGGTCCTTCGCCTCGTCCAGCAGGTCCGGCGTGAAGTTCGAGAGGCCCACGTGGTCGATGAGGCCGCGTTCCACGAGTTCGTCGTAGGCCGACAGCGTCTCCTCGGGGTCGTAGTCGCCGGTCGGCCAGTGGACGTACAGCAGGTCGATGTGGTCGAGGCCGAGTCTGTCGAGGCTCGTCTCCGCGCCCTCGATGACGTCGTCGTGGCCGAGCCCCGTCGTGCGCGGATGGAGTTTCGTCGCCACGAAGATGTCCTCGCGGTCCACGTCGGCCCGGGCTAGCCCCTCGCCGACGTACTCCTCGTTGTGGTAGGCCTGCGCGGTGTCGACGTGGCGGTAGCCCATCTCGAGGGCCGTCGCGACGGCGTTCGCGCACGCGTCGGGGTCCGTGTTCTGCCACGTGCCGATGCCGAGTCGCGGGATGGATTCGGGCATGGTGTGGACTGCCCCGCGCCACCGACATTAGGCTACCGCTCGGCCGGCCTACTCGCCGGTACGTCTGAGCGTCCCGCCGGCGAGGCCATCCCAGTCCACGCGGTAGCCCAGCCGCGAGAGAACGGCGCTGGCGTCCGAGAGGCCGTAGTCGGCCAGCGCGGCCTCGGCGTCCGCGAAGTCCATCCCCGCGTCGACGTCCTCGGCTACCGCGTCGAGGACGGCCGGTCGCACGAGCGTCCGGCCCACGCGCTCGTGGTCCGGGAACGTCTTGTCCTCGACTGCGGCCTCGCTGACGCCGTGACGCTCTGCCACCGCCGACAGCGTCACCACGTCGTCCTCGGGTCTGAGTTCGGCCGGAAGGCCCGCCGCGCCGGCGGCGACGAGGTCCGACTCGTAGCGCCGGAGGGCGTCGCGCACGTCCTTCACGCGAACCGTCCCGCTGTACGGGATGGCGCGGGCGTCGCGGGCCGCGAGTTCCTCGCCGACGCCGAGCGACTCGTCGACGGCGACGAGCATCTCCACGCCGTCGAGCGCATCGAGTTGGGCCAGTTTCTTCTCGACGTACTCGGGCGTCCAGAAGCCCATGATTTCGAAGAACACGCGGAAGTCGGCGTGCCGGTAGTCGAAGGCGAAGTCGGGAATCATCACCCGGTCACCGGCCGCCAGCGGTTCCGGCTCGCGGGTGAGGTCCCAGTCCAAGCCGAGCGCCGTGAACCGGGCGGCGAAGTCGCGTTCGACGCCCGAGTCGTACGACACCTCCGTCACCGGGTCGGCGTCCGGAACCCGAACCGGGTCCGCGTCGGTGAGGACCATCTCGCGTTCGGTTCCCCTGTCGTCGACGGTGGCCTCGACGCGCCACTCCTCGGCCGCCGCCACCGACCGGAGCAGGCGCGCGAAGCGGGTGCCGTAGCGTCGCGTCCGTCGGAACAGCGCGTCCGGCCCGGTGAGATGAACCACTCGTCCCTCCTCGGTCTGGTGAATCTCGTGCAGGAGGCCGAGGCGCTTTACCGCCGCCACCAGCCCCCGGGGGTCGCTGGACTGCACCCGGAGTGCCGTCGCGTCGAACAGCGCCGTCTGCGCCAGCGAGAGATTGTACTGGGCGACGAGGCCGGCCGGCGTCCAGCGGTCGGCAACCTCGGTGACGACCTGTCGCGTCTCGCGGTCGGCGTACAGCGCAGTCGCCACGGCGTCAGGCGTCGCGTCCAGTCGCTCGGCCGCCCGCTCCAGCGCGTCTGCCCGCTCCGCGTCGTCGCAGACGCCGACGGCCTCGGCGGCGCGGAACGCCGTCTCGCGGGCCCGCCGGGGATCCACGGCCGCCCGCGTCTCAGTCGTCGTCACGCGGTCGAGCAGTTTCGCGAACCCCCGGACGAGTTTGTGGTCGTCGGCGTCACGTTCGACGCTCGTGAGCGCCTCGTCGAGGGTGCCCCGCGTCTCGCCGACGTGGCCCCGGTAGGTGCGCAGGACGCGCGCGGCGAGTTCGCGGTCCCCCTCGCCGGCGAAGCGGGGCTGATACCCCCCACCGGCGCGGGAGACGCGGAGCAGGTCCTTCGTCAGCACGGCCGGACGTAGGGGAAGCGTGCGTATAAGTTCACAGAAGATTCATCCCCGTGGACCGAAACGACCCGTCTATGCACCGACGGCAGTTCCTCGCGGCCGGCGTCGGCGGGGCGACGCTCCTCGCCGGCTGTTACCGCGGGGGGAGCGGCGAGGAGGACGGCCCGGACGAGGCCCCGACGGAGACGGAGACACCGACGCCATCGCCCACCGAGAAGGCGCTGGCGCTCGCCATCGCCGGGCTGAGCGAGGGGGAGAACGGCGTCCTAATCGCCACCGTCGAAGTCGTGAATCAGACCGACACCGAGCGGACGGGGACGGTGACGCTGACGGCGCGCGCCGGCGACGAGCGCCAGACCGTCACGCGGGAGGTGACGGTCCCCGCCGGGGAATCGCGGACGGTGGACCTCACGTTCTCGAATCTCACTCGCGACGCGTTCGCCGACGACGGCGGCTTCCCGAAGGCCACGGTCACGGCTTAGCGACGCCGGTCCGCCACCCGCTCTTCTGCGGTGTCGGCGCTCACGAGTTCGTAGAGGAGCGCCCTGCTCCCGTCCTCGTTCGGCCGAAGAATCCGACCGAGTCGCTGGGTGAACTCCCGTGGGCTTCCGCTCCCGGCGAGGACGACGGCCACGTTCGCGTCCGGCACGTCGACGCCCTCGTCGAGGACGTTCGCGGTGACGACGCGGGAGTACGTGCCGGCGCGGAAC
>JBDGTS010000012.1:0-27424 GCA_042216675.1 Halobacteriaceae archaeon
TTCGCGACTCGCAGTTCGATTCCATTTTTTGCGACCCAACACTCCACAGCGACGGCTCCCGGTTACGGTGACACGAGTCGAAGCGAGAGAACGGCGAGACGGGCGTCGTCAGTCGGCCGTGGCGGACGGGCCTTCGGCCATCTCCAGTACGTCGTCGAAGAAGGGAAGCGAGTCGTGGGGGCCGGGGTGTGCTTCGGGGTGGTACTGGCGCGTGATGACGTTCAGTTCCTCGCTGTCGAGACCCTCGGGCGTCTCGTCGTTGACGTTGACCTGCACGACGTCGAGGTCACCCGGCGCCTCGCCGACGGTGTAGCCGTGGTTCTGCGTCGTCATCACGACGCGGCCGGTGCGGAGGTCCCGAACCGGCTGATTCACGCCGCGGTGGCCGAAGTCCATCTTCTCGGTAGTGCCGCCCATGGCGCGGGCGACGACCTGCTGCCCGAGACAGATGCCCGCCACTGGCAGGTCGCCGACGTAGTGTTCGACGAGGTCCTGTGCGGCCTCGAAGTTCGCGGGGTCGCCCGGGCCGTTCGAGATGAACAGCAGGTCCGGGTCGACTGCGGCCACGTCTTCGGGTGTCGCGTCGTACGGGAGGACGTGGACCGTCGCGCCGCGCTCGGTCAGCGAGTCGACGATGGAGCCCTTGGCGCCGCAGTCGATGAGCGCCGTCGTCGGGCCGGCGCCGCCCTGGTGGACCTCGGGTTCGGAGACGCTCACGTCGGCGCCGATGTCCGTGTAGTCGCTCATGTGCGGGCACTCCGCGAGTTCGGCCTTGGCGTCCTCGGGCGTCGCGTCCGGGCCGGCGGCGATGCCACACTTCATGGCGCCGCCCTCGCGGATTTCGGTCACGAGGTCCCGCGTGTCGAGGTGGTCGACAGCCGGGACGCCCTCCGCGTCCAGCCAGTCGGCCACGTCCTCGGTGAGTTCACGGGAGACGACGGCGCTCGGTTGGACGTCATCGGACTCGAAGCGCTCCTCTCGGACGCCGTAGTTGCCGATGAGCGGGTAGGCGAAGGTCAGGACCTGCTTGCTGTAGGAGGGGTCCGTCAGGCTCTCTTCGTACCCTGTGTAGGCGGTCGTGAACACCAGTTCGCCGTGGGCCGTGCCCGGCGCACGGGCGCGCGCCTCGACAACGTCGCCCGTTTCGAGGGCTATGTAGGCGTCCGACATTACGAGATGCGTACGTCTGTGCCGGCTAAAAGCCTTGCTTTCGTAATGTCGTTACGAAATTCGAAATCATAAAGTCTCCCCGGCGGATACCCCCGTCGTGGACTCCCTCGACCGCGAGATACTCGACATCCTCCGGCGGGACGCTCGCACCCCCTACACGGAGATTGCCGCCCAACTCGACGTCTCGGAGGGGACGGTCCGGAACCGGGTCGAGAACCTCCAGTCGGAGGGCGTCATCGAGCGTTTCACCGTCGCTACGAGCACCGGCAACGTGAAAGCCATGGTCGAAATCGACGTGGCCGTGGACGTGGACACCGAGGCCGTCGCCGACCGGATGGCCGACTGGGACGAGGTGGACTTCGTCTGGATGGTCTCGGGCGACGAGGACGTGGTGCTCGTCGTGGACGCCGCCGACACCGCGACGGTCAACGACCTCATCTCCCGGGCGCGGGGACAGGAGGCCGTCGTTTCCACGAAGACCCGACTCATCCTCGACGAGCGCATCGGCTGACCGGAAACGAAGACGGTTTCAATCGGGTGAGCGTCGAGTAACGCATGAGCGAGAGCGGCCCGTCCGACGGTCAGACGGCGTCTGAGCGCCACGAGAACAGCGAGCAGTTCGTCGTCGCAGTCGACGAGAACGACGAGAAGCAAGGCCTCGTCAACCGCCTCGACGCCCACACCGGCGACGGCACGCGACACCGCGCGTTCACCTGCCTCCTGTTCGACGAGGACGGGCGCATCCTCCTCGCCCAGCGCTCGCGCGACAAGCGCCTCTGGGACGGCCACTGGGACGGGACCGTCGCCTCTCACCCCGTCGAGGGGCAGAGCCAAATCGAAGCGACCCGCGAGCGACTGGAGGAGGAACTAGGCGTCACGCCCGATCAGTACGACGAACTGCGGATGACGGACAAGTTCGAGTACAAGCGCTACTACATCGACGAGGGACTGGAGTGGGAGGTGTGTGCGGTCCTGCAGACGACGCTCACGGACACGGACCTCGACCCCGACCCCGAAGAGGTCGGTGGCTACCTCTGGGTTGACTACGACCACCTCCACGAGAACCCCCGGAACTACCAGCAACTCCGCCTCTGTCCGTGGTTCGAAATCGCGATGCGCCGGGACTTCAACGAATAGCCGTCCAGACGCCGACGGCGCCCAAAACGAGGCCGGGAATCAGCGAGAGGCCCATGTAGGCGTCTCGGTAGGGCACGAACGTCGGGGGTCGCACCAGAATGAGGAGCGGTGCGCCGACGAGACACGCGACGACGACGGCCACGATGCTCCACTTCGCGCGGGCGGAGAGCGCGTCACTGTCGTCGGCGGGATTGTGGACGTGCGTGTCGTCGGCCATCGCTCCGTATCTAGACGACGCGTCGAAAAGGTGTGTCGGTGTCGTGTGGGGGCCGAAGTCGGGGCCTACGCAGTGGACTCGTTGCCGCCGGGCGTCAGGTCGCTGATGGTCTGCCCGAGGTTGTCGACGGCGTTCTCGATGTGGTTGTTGATCGCGCTGTGGATGTCAGACACGAAGTCGGGCACCTGCGCGGGCAGTTCGACGGGCGGGCCGGCGGAGCCGTTCTCCGCGGCGTCCGCGTGCCCGTCGGCTGCGCTCCCGTTCTCGTCGGCGGTCCCCGCGTGGTCGGCCGCCGTTTCGTTCGCGTGGTCGTCCGCGGGCGTCGAAACCGGCGCGTTGCCGCCGAGGGCGAGCGCACCGCCGGTGGTCACCAGAAGCGCTGCCACGCCGACTGCGAGCAGTTGTTTCGGGGTCATCGCATCTCCCCCTCGGGGCCGAAGCCACTTGAACCGTGAACGCCGTGAACCCGAATTACGGACGTTTCAGGTCCTCTGTCGCCGTTTTAATCCGAATTTATCGGACTCGTGCGACGTTTGTGGCTGGCGCCCGTGGGGACGCCCGTGAGCGAGCATCGCATCGAACGCGGGCGCGGGGCGTCCCTCCGCGCCGACGCCCGCGCGGTTCGGGAGGCCGTCTTCGTCGAGGAGCAGGGCGTCGACCCCGAACTGGAGTACGACGACCACGACGCGACGGCCCTGCACTTCGTGGGCTACGCGGGCGAAGACCCCGTGGCCGCCGCCCGCCTCAGGACGGCCGACGACGGCGTCGGGAAAGTCGAACGGGTGGCCGTTCGGGAGTCCCGCCGAGGGCGGGGCTGGGGGCGCCGGCTGATGGTCGCCGTCCACGACGCGGCCCGCGACGAGGGATACGAGCGTCTCCGCCTCCACGCCCAGACGCACGTGCGTGGCTTCTACGAGGCGCTGGGCTACGAGGCGGTGAGCGATACGTTCACCGAGGCCGGCATCCCGCACGTCGCGATGGTCAGGCGTCTCTGACGGCGGCGTGCGCGCCCCGGACAGCGGCCTCGTCGGCGCCGACGACGAGGTGTGAGTCGCAGCCGCAGTCTGAGGCGCCGAACTCGGACACCGGCGGGAACGACTCGGCGAGCCTCCGGGCGACGGCGCACTCCACGTCACGGCCCGCGGTGCGCACGTCCCCGACGACGCGCGTGGCGTCCGCGCCTAGCAGGTAGTCCACGTGCCAGTGGCGTACCGCCCGGTCCCCGGCCGCCACCTCTCGATGCCTGTCGAGCCGCGTGAACCCGCCCGGGCCGAACGCGCTTCCGGTGTACGCGTACGTTCCGACCGGAAACTGACGCTCGCCGAGTGCTCCGACCTCCACTTGGGTTTCTGATGTCACCTCGACGAGTAGCGTGTACGTACCCTGCGTCACATCCGCCGAAACGGCGGCCGTACCCTTCAACATTCCGTCAGAAACTGGAACTCACATTCCGGTATGTTTTTCATACCGGAATACTGGGAAGTCACCATGGCAGACAGTAGCCTGCCAAGTGATGGCGAGGAACAGAGCGATGGGGCCTTCCCGCTCACGCGACGCTCCGCGCTCGCACTGCTCGGTGTGGGGACCGCGAGCGCAGTCGCATCCGGGGGTGCCGCGGCGGACCACGGTGACGGGGCCGAACGGCCGCCGGGACGGATCATCCGCAAGTGGAATCAGGACGTGGACGCGAAGGAACACGACCTGCTGAATCTCCACTCCGTCGACGTCGACCACGTGTACGCGTCCGCGCGCGACGCGCACGTCGTGGTCTGGAAGGACGGCGACGGGCGCTGGCACGCGGACGGCCGCGACGGCCACGTCACCAGCAGCGACGACTTCTTCGAGGTCGTGCAGACCGCACTCGACGACGGCCTCACCGAGGGCCGCGAGCACAAAGAGAAAGTCGTCGTCGTGAACGAGGTGACGCTGGGGCCGACTGACGACCTCAAGCAGATCGAACTGCCCAGTTACAGCATCCTCGACATGCCGCGGCGGATGACAATCGAGGACGAGGGCGAACCCCTCTACATCCCCGTCGCGGCCTACGACGTCCACCACGTCGAGGTGCCGAACCTCGTCGTGGACGGGAACCCGCGCTACGGGATGTTCCTGCGGAGCGTCCGGGACATGAAACTGGGCGACATCGTGATGGAGATGCCCGAGGGGCCCGCGGGCGGCCTCGGCGTGCGCATCGACGGCTTCGCCCACGGCCGCGGCGACGACACGATCTGGAGCAAGGACATTCAGGTCGACAACGTCTACGTCAACAACGGCGGCGGCCACGCCTTCGAGACCTACGCGGTCGAGCGACTCCAGATCGGGAAGGTCATCGCGAAGAACACGGTCGCTGGCTGTGGCGTCCTGCTGAACGAGACGGTCGACGCGACAGTCGGCCAGATCATCGGCAAGGACATCGACGTGGGCGGCGGCTACGCCGGCTTCCGCGTCGCCAACGGCGCCCACGACATCACGGTCGATCAGGTCGTGGTCCGCGGCGGCGCCCGCGGCATCTTCGGCGTCTCTGGCTGTTACAACATCACCATCGGCGAGGTGAACATCTCCGACATGGACCCGACGGGGGTCCTGATTCAGGACAACCAGAACTTCACCATCGAGGGCGGCGTGGTGAAGAACTGCGCCGGCGAGGCCATCCGCATCGACTCGCGGGACTCCTTCCAGCACCCGCCCGCGGAGGGCGTGACGGTGAAGAACGTCCGGACGGTGGACGAGGCGCCGTACGGCGAGCGCGAACAGACCTACGGCATCTACGTCTCCGGTCCGAACTCGAACAACATCCGTCTCATCGACAACGACGTGCGCGATGGCGGCACGGAGAAGAACATCAACTTCACGAACTCCCGTGCCCTCGAAATCCGGGGCAACAACGGCGGCGGCGTCTCGAAGGGGACGGCGACGCTGTACTCCTCACAGCCGACGGTGACGGTCAAAGGCGTCAGCCCGTTCGGCGGGCAGAAGCCGGAGGTCCGAACCGAAGTCGTCTCGGTGCCCGACGGCTCCTACGCCTACGACACTCACTTCGTCTGGAACGGCGAGAACGGGGCGTGGGACCTCGTGTTCGAGTGGATTCAGCGCCCCTCCTCGGACCTGAAGGTGGACTACATCGTCGACAATCCGCTGGCGAACATCGACCGACCCGAACCGGAGAAGAACACCGGACCCAAGCCCCTCGAGGAGGGCACCTACTGGGTCACGCCGAACCACGCCGGCGACGACATCGTGATGACCGCCGACGCGGCGGAGAACGACGGCAACGTCCTCATCGACACGTGGGACGCACAGGACGGCCAACTCTGGGAGGTCACGAAACTCGACGACGAGACGTACCGCATCGACCTCGCGAACACCGACAAGGACCTCGTGCTCGCCGCCAAGGACGGCGGTACGGACACGGGGACCAACTGCGTGGTCGAAACGTGGGAAGACGCCGAGCACCAGAAGTGGGCGGCCGAGGGCAAGGCCAAGAACGCCTACGGGCTCCTCCCGAAGCACGCCGAACTCGCGGCCGACTGCTGGACGGCGAGTGCGGAACCCGGAACGAGCGTGAAGTTCTGGAACCCGACGTTCGCCCCGAACCAGCTCTGGTCGTTCAAGGACCCGAGCCAGAAGGAGTAGCGTCGCGACCCGCGGTCGATTTTTATTCGGCGAGTTCTTCCGCGACGGATTCGACCGGCATGACCGCCGGATCCATCGCGAGGTCCACCTGTCCGCGGACGAACTCCGGCATCGTCTCCGGCGCGAACACGACGACGCGGAGCGACGGGTTGTCGTCGAGGGCGATGGGAATCGAGGTGGCTTCCGACACGTCTGTCAGCACGTACAGGGCCGCGTCCTCGATGCCCGCGTCGAGCAGTCGCTCGCGGGTGACGTAGCCCTCCTCGACCCGCGTCACGTCGACGCCCTCGGCGGCGAGCGCGTCGGCGAGGCCCCTCTCGGGGCCGGCGACGACGGCCTTCATTCGTACTCGATGGTCGCGGGCGGTTTGTGGGTCACGTCGTAGACGACCCGCGAGACGTTCTCGTTCTCGCCAGTGATGCGACTCTGGATGCGCTGGAGGGTCTCCCAGTCGATCTCTTGGGCGCGGGCGGTCATCCCGTCGCGGGATTCGACGGATCGAACGGCGACGACCCACCCGTGGACGCGATTGTCACCCTTGACGCCGGTGGCCTTGCCGATGACGGCGGCCAGGGCCTGCCAGGGGTCGTACTCGGCGAGTTCCTCCTCGACGACGTGGTTGGCCTCGCGGGCGACGTCGAGTTTCTCCTCGGTCACCTCACCGATGATCCGCACCGCGAGCCCGGGGCCGGGGAAGGGCATCCGCTCGGCGACGATCTCGTCGAGATCGAGTTCGCGGGCGACCTCGCGGACCTCGTCCTTGTAGAGGTCCCGCATCGGTTCGACGATGCCCTCGAAGTCGACCACCTCCGGCAGGCCGCCGACGTTGTGGTGGGACTTGATCGTCCCCTCGCTCTCGATGCGGTCGGGGTAGATGGTCCCCTGGACGAGGTAGTCGGCGTCGGCCTCGCGGGCCTCGCGTTCGAACTCCCGGATGAACTGCTCGCCGATGACGTGGCGTTTCTCCTCGGGGTCGGTGACGCCCGCCAGCGCATCGAGGAACCGGTCGCGGGCGTCCACGATGCGCAGGGAGTCCATGTAGTCGAACGTCTCGCGGATACCCGCCGTCTCGCCCTTGCGCATCAGGCCCGTGTCCACGTAGACGGGAACGAGGTTGTCGCCGATAGCCTCGTAGGCCAGCGCCGCGGCCGTCGAGGAGTCCACCCCGCCCGAGAGGGCGATGATGGCGGTGTCGTCGCCGATGGCGGCCTCGATCTCTTCGATTTTCTCGTCGATGAAGGTTTCGGGGTCGACCATCAGGCGCTCACCTCCTGTTCGGCGGCGGCGATGGCCTGCACCAGTCCGACGAACGGCGGACTCGCGCGGCCCGGCCGGGAGCGGAACTCGGGGTGGAACTGCGTCCCGAAGAAGAACGGGTGGTCGGGCAGTTCCAGAATCTCCATGCGATTGCCGGCGGTGCCGGAGAAGACCAGCCCCGCGTCTTCGAGGTCGTCGATGTACTCGGGGTTCACCTCGTAGCGGTGGCGGTGGCGCTCCGTGCAGGAGTCGGCGTCGTACAGGTCCGCGGCGAGCGTGTCCGGTTCGATGTGCGTCTCGTGAGCGCCCAGCCGCATCGTCCCGCCGAGGTCTTCGAGGTCGTACTGCTCGGGGAGCAAGTCGATGACCGGGTGCGGCGTCTCCTCGTCGAGTTCGGCGGAGTGAGCGTCCGCCAACCCGAGGACGTTCCGCGCGTACTCGACGACCGAGAGCTGGAAGCCGAGACAGAGACCGAGCAGGGGAACGCCGTTCTCGCGGGCGTAGCGGATGGCCTCGATTTTCCCCTCCGTGCCCCGACTGCCGAAGCCGCCGGGGATGACGATGCCGTCCACGTCGCGGAGTTCCTCGAGGTCGCCCTCGGCCACGTCCTCGGAGTGGATCCACGTCGTGTTCACGTCGACGCGCTGGTCGAGGCCGGCGTGCTTGAGCGACTCGTGGATGGAGATGTAGGCGTCTTCGAGGCCGTACTTACCGACGAGAGCCACGTCGATTTCGCCCGTCGTGTCGCGGGTGACGAGGTCCCGCCACTCGTTGTGACGCTCCACCTCGGGGAGGGCGTCGTCGGCCATGCCGAGTTCGTCCATCACGTACTCGTCGAGGCCCTCCTCCTCGACGACGAGGGGGACGTGGTAGATGTCCTCGACGTCGGGGTTCGAGAAGACGGCGTCCGTGGGCACGTCACAGAAGAGCGCGATTTTCTCTTTCGTCTCGGGGTCGAGTTTGTCGTCACACCGGCCCACGAGGATGTCCGGTTGGAGGCCGATAGAGCGCAGTTCCTTCACGCTGTGCTGGGTGGGCTTGGTCTTCTGCTCGCCGTTCTTCGAGTAGGGGACGAGGGTGACGTGAGTGAGAAGCATGTCGTCGTCGTCCTCCTCGTGAGCGAACTGGCGGAGCGCTTCGAGGTAGGGCATCCCCTCGATGTCGCCGACGGTGCCACCGACTTCGACGATGCAGACGTCGGTGCCTTCCGCGGCCTCGCGGATGCGTCGCTTGATGTCGTCGGTGATGTGGGGGATGATCTGGACGGTCTTCCCGAGGTAGTCACCGGCGCGTTCGCGTTCGATGACCTCGCGGTACACCTTCCCCGTCGTCACGTTGTGGTCGGCGGTCATGTCGACCCCGAGGAACCGCTCGTAGTTCCCCAGATCGAGGTCGACTTCGGCGCCGTCCTTGAGGACGTACACCTCGCCGTGTTGGAACGGGTTCATCGTGCCCGCGTCGACGTTGAGATACGGGTCGATTTTGACGGCGGTCACGTCGAACCCGGCGTTGGCGAGCAGTCGGCCCGTACTCGCCGCCGTGATGCCCTTCCCGAGTCCGGACATCACGCCCCCGGTGACGAAAATGAACTTGTTTCCCAGCGTGGGGTCGTATCCGGTTTCCGTCGGCATACCGTGTGTGCGCGAGGCGGCGCAAAAACCGTTTCGGGAAGGGACCCGCCGCGACACGCGCTGACACGGGGCGCAAACATTTGTGGCTCGCGCCCGAACACGGTAGTATGGGACTCCTCGCACGCCTCTCGTACGCCGTCCGGGCGAAGATGAACGCGGCCGTCTCGCGCGCCGAGGACCCGAGCGAGACGCTGGACTACTCCTACGAGCGACTCCGCGACCAACTGCAGGACGTGAAACGCGGCATCGCCGACCTCACGACACAGCAAAAGCGCCTGGAGATGCGACGGCGCCGCCTCGCCGACAACGTCGAGAAACACGACGAACAGGCCCGCGAGGCCGTCCGGCAGGACCGCGACGACTTGGCGCGCCGGGCGCTGGAGAAAAAGGAGCGCAAGGAAGACCAAATCGAGGACCTCGACGCGCAAATCGACGACGTGGCCGAGACCAAGCAGGACCTCGTGGCGAAAAAAGAGGACCTCGAACGCCGCATCCGCGAGTTCCGCACGAGAAAGGAGACGATGAAGGCGCGCTACGAGGCGGCCGAAGCCAGCGCGCGGGTCTCCGAGGCCGTCACCGGTGCGGGCGAGGAGTTCGACGACGTGACCCGCGCCGTCGAGCGAGCGACCGAACAGACCGCGGAGATGGAGGCCCGCGCCGCCGCGCTCGACGACCTCGAATCGGCCGGCGTCTTCGAGTCGACGCTCGGGGAGGCGTCACCCATCGACGAGGAACTCGCCGACGAGCGGTCCTCGGCGGGCGTCGAGGCCGAACTCGAAGCCATCAAGGAAGACGTCGAGACGGAGGCGGCGTAGCGGGGTGACCACCGTTTTGGGGCTGGCGCTGCACCTGCGCCCATGAGCGACGCCTCGCGGCCGGGCGACACGATGCGGGAGCGAGTGCCCGACGGCCGCGTGAAACTGTGGCTATTGCTCGGCGCCAGTCGAATCAGCGTCGTCGCTGTCCTGCTCGGGGTCATCTTCGTCGTCGTCGTCGGCGTCGGCGTCCTCCGCCCGGGCTTCCCGACGGGTGGCGACCCCATCGAGACGCTTGGGCAGGCGTACGTCACGGCCATCATCACCGGCGTCACCCTCGTCGTCACCATCAGTCAGGTCGTCCTCTCGCAGGAACTCGGCGCCGTCGGCGACCAGCGAGAGCGGATGGCCGAGGCGACGGCGTTCCGGAGCGACGTGGCCGACGCCGTCGACGCGCCGGTAGCCCCGCCCGAACCCTCGGCGTTCCTGCGCGCACTCGTCGAAGCCACCGCGGACCGGGCCACGACGCTTCGCGAGGCCGTCGACGACGCCGAGGACGAGCGACTCCGGACACGGGCCACCGACTACGCCGAGAGCATCGGCGAGAACGCCGACTCGGTGGGTGCGGCCCTCGACGGCGCTCAGTTCGGCACGTTCGCCGTGCTGTACGCGGCGCTGGACTTCAACTACTCGTGGAAAATCTACGAGGGGCGACGGCTCCGGCACGAACACGCCGACGCGATGCCCGCGGAGGCCGAGGACGCCCTCGACGGCCTCGTGGAGACGCTGGAGTTCTTCGGGCCGGCCCGCGAGCACTTCAAGACGCTCTACTTCCAGTGGGAACTCATCAATCTCTCGCGGGTGATGCTGTACGCCGCGGCGCCGGCCCTCCTCGTCGCGGCGTCGATGGTCCTCTTCCTCGACGGTGTGACCGTCGTCGGACGGACGGCGGGCGTCAGCAATCTCCTCTGGGTCGTCGCCGGTGCGTCGGCCGTCGCCTCCCTGCCGTTCGCGGTGTTCGGGGCCTACGTCCTCCGCATCCTCACCGTCGCGAAGCGAACGCTCGCCATCGGGCCGTTCGTCCTCCGCGCGACCCAGCGCACCGACGACATCGACTGGGAGTGAGTCAGAGCGACCACACCGACACCGTCCAGAAGTCGTCGACGGCGGCCGCAAGCGCCTCCTCCGGGTCGCCGGTGGCGTCGGCGGGCGCCGTCTCGTCGGCCACGTCCGCGAACTCGTGGAGGAGCGACGTTTCCCCGACGACGAACACCCGGTCGGCGTCGGCGTCGGCGATGGCGTCCCGGCACTTCTCGACGTGGTCCGCGATTTGGCCCTCGCGGAGGCGCTCGAAGCGGCCCTGCGAGAAGCCGCCTTTCGAGTGGCCGCCCTTGACCGCGGAGGTGAAGCCCCGCGCCGCCACCCGTTCCCGGCCGTCGAAGACGCCGAGTGCGAACAGGTCCGAGCGCACGAGAGCGACAGCGTGGCGACCGACGGGCCGGACCCACGGGGCCTCGATGCGGAACGACTCGCCCCACTCAGTGAAGGCGTCGGGCGCGACGGGTGGGTCGATGGCCGCGGCGACCACGTTCGCGTCGTCCACGCAGACGAGACACGGCGCGGCGCGGGCGACGAGAGGCGTCCGCTCGCCGAGGGCGTCCCGCACGGCGTCCGGCACGGCGCTCCCGTCGGGTACCATCGCCGTCAGCGCGCCCTCCGGTCCCGTCTCGACGCTCCGCAGGCGCGAGAGAACCTCGTCGCGGCGCTCGCCGCGCAGGTTTTCGTGGGCACGAAACGACGGGCCGCCGCCCTCTCCGCCGGCGCGTTCCACCCGGTCTTCGAGTTCCGTCACCCGGTCTTCGAGGCGGTTGACCCGTTCTTCGGCGGACTGGCGTTCCGTCACGGCGTCCGCGCGGCGCTCTTGCTCGGCCTCGAGCTGCTCGCGGAGCGACTCGTTCTCGGCTTCGAGGTCCGCGATGCGCTCTTTCAGGCTCGCCCGGCCGAGCAACTCGTCCAGCATGGGCGAACCAGCGGCCGCGGCCCCGAAAAATCCTACGGGGTCGCGGGAAGGAACTGGGCGGCTCGGCCCGCCTTCGCCAACAGCACTTCCTTCAGCGTCGGCGGATTGCGGACGCGCGTGTCTTCTAACACGTCTTCGGGGACCGCGAGCGTCTGCTCGGGCACGGCAGGGTCGCCGTGGACCGCGAGGTGTGTCGTGTCCACCTTCATCACGAGCGGAGTGTCGACGCGCTCGACGCCCTCACCCGTGGTGTACAGTTGGCGATTGACCTGCTCGTGTTCGGACGCCTGCATCAGCGTCCGGTCGCCGTCGTGGGGCTCGACGTAGAGCCGCCCCAAGTAGTATCCGCTGGAGAACGGCTCGAACATGCGTGTCAACCTCTGGCACGGATACGGTTAAGTGTTGCTCCAATCCACCGCCGGCGGGCAGACACCCTTTTTTGTGCTCGTCACCTAGTCCGCATCGATGGACTCAGGGGCGCTACTGGACCTGCTCGGCAACGAGAATCGGCGCCGCATCCTGCGGCTCCTGTCCCAGAAGCCCTGTTACGTCACGGAAATCAGCGACTACCTCGGGGTCAGCCCGAAGGCAGTCATCGACCACCTCCAGCGACTCGAGGAGGCGGGTCTCGTCGAGAGCCGCGTCGACGACAGGCGGCGCAAGTACTTCCACATCTCGCGGAACCTGCGTCTGGAGGTGAACGTCTCGCCGTACTCCTTCGGCATGAAGAGCGCCTATCCGGCGAGCGCGAACCTCGATTTGACCCGCTGTCACTACCTCTCGGTCGAAGTCGAGAACGGCGAGGCGGATGCCGCGGACGAGGGTGGGGTCAGCGACCTCGCCGCCGAACTCGACCGCCTCGAAGAACTGGAGCGGGAACTCTCCCTCGCCCAGCGCTGGGTGCAGGGCCGCATCGCGGACGTGCAGGACCGCATCGCCGACTCCTTCGAGGAGGACGTGGACGAGCGGCTGTTCGCGGCCGTCCTCCGCGCCGTCGCCGACGGGTCGCACACGACGGACGACGTCGCCGAGGCCGTGGGCGCCCCGCGCGAGGTGGTCGCGGAGGCGCTCTCGGACCTCCGGGAGAGCGGCCACGTCCGGCGCGGGGACGAGGGCTGGACCTTAGTGTAGCGGCCGGGTGAGGCCGGCCCGCAGGTCGCGGCCGAGATAGTGCCCGAGAGCGCCCGCACCCGCTCCGACGGCCGCACCGGCGGTCAGAATCGGTGGACCGGCCCAGACGAGCGTCGTCACCGCGCGGTCGAACAGCGCCGTCACGCCGCCGCCGAGCGCTCCGGCCGCGGCGACTTCGGCGTAGCGTCGCCGGCCGGCCGCGCCGACCGTGAAGCCCCCGGCGCCGGCGCCGACGGCGGCCCCCACGTCGCCGAGTACCGGCACTGAAATCCCGGCGACGGCGAGACCCACCGTGGCCACGAGAACGATCAGGAACGGCCGCAGTGCGAACAGGCCGGCCAGACGCGCCCGGAGGCCGGGGTCGTGCGTGCCGGTGTCACGCGCCATGCGTACGTTACGTGAGCCACCGCCTTGTCACTGCCGGCGCGAACGGGTGCTTTCAAGTCCGCCGACCGGGAACGGACGTCCATGAACGCAGGCGACAGAGTCCGCGTGGAGCGCGCGGACCACACGTACGAGGGCGTCCTGATGCCCTCCTCGACGCCGGAGACGGCCGTGGTCAAACTCGACGGCGGGTACAACGTCGGCATCGACCGCGCGGACGCCGCGGTCGAAGTCCTCGAATCGGGCGTTTACGACGTCGAAGCGGCCGAGGCCGGCGGCGGCGCCGGCGAGGGCGGGGCCACCGAAGTCGAGTTCGACCCGGAACTGCCGACGATAGCGCTTATCTCGACGGGCGGCACCATCGCCTCGACGGTTGACTACCGCACGGGCGCCGTCACCGCGCAGTTCGACGCCGAGGACGTCCTGCGGGCGGTGCCGGACCTGGCGGGCCGCGCGAACTACCGGGGGCGCGTCGTCACGAACATCCTCAGCGAGAACATGACGCCGACGGTGTGGCAGGACCTCGCACGCGCCGTCCACGCCGAAATCGAGGCCGGCGCCGACGGCGTCGTCGTGATGCACGGCACCGACACGATGCAGCACTCCGCGTCCGCGCTCTCCTTCATGCTCGACACGCCCGTCCCCGTCGTGTTCACCGGGAGCCAGCGCTCCGCGGACCGTCCCTCCTCGGACAACGTGATGAACGCAGTGAGTGCCGTCGAGGCGGCGAAGGCCGACCACTCCGAGGTGCTCATCTGCATGCACGCCGACTCCTCCGACGAGCGATGTGCGCTCCACCGGGGCACCCGCGCCCGGAAGGCCCACACCTCGCGCCGTGACGCCTTCGAAACCGTCGGTCGCTCGCCGCTCGGCTACGTGGACTACGACGTGGAGGGCGAGGAGACGGTGCGCTTCCGCCGAGACCACGCCGAACGCGGCGCGACGGACCTCGCCATCGACGCGGCACTCGACCCGGACGTCCACCTCGTGAAGTTCTCGCCGGGGATGGACGTCCGCTTCCTCGACGCCTGCGAGGGCGCGGCCGGCGTCGTCGTCGAGGGCACCGGCCTCGGCCACGTCTCGACGAACCTCGTGGACCGCATCGAGAGCCTCGTGGACGACGGCACCCTCGTCGTGATGACCAGCCAGTGCATCGAGGGACGGGTCTGTGACCGCGTGTACGAGACGGGCCGGGACCTCCTCGACGCCGGCGTCATCGAGGGCGAGGACATGCTTCCCGGCACCGCTCGGGTGAAACTGATGTGGGCGCTGGCGAACAGCGAACCCGTCGCCGAGACGATGCGCACGCCCGTCGCGGGCGAACTCACCGGGCGCTCAGCGCCGTGGCTCTAGGCCCGTTCTTCGAGGCTCCGAATCGTCTCTGGTCGCGCGACGACGTACAGCGACTCGCCCGCCGCGAGCGGCCGGTCTCGCGACGGAATCGGTTCGACGCCGCCCGCCGCGTCGCGCACGGCCACCACGTTCGCGTCCACGTCGCCGACCCTCGACCCGACCAGCGCGCTCTCGGGGCCGAGCGTCACCGCCGCTATCGTCTCGTCGGCGGCCCGGAGTAGCGACGCGAACTCGCGTTCGGCGCGCGGTTCGACGGGCAGGGTGACGAGGCGGTAGTCGCCGCCGGCGAGCGTCCGCGCCTCCGGCACGTCGCAGGCCACCGTCACTACGTCCCCGGCCGTCGCGCGCACCTCCGCTGTCGCGACGCGCTGGGGGTCGGGGCCGCGTTCGTACACCTGCACGACGTCGCCGGGGCTCGCGGCGTTCGGCGGGTCCGCGCGGATGGGGACGGCCGCCGCCCCCGGCGCCAGCGTCGGTCCGATGCCGGCCTGTCGCGCGCCCAGTCCGAGGGCGACGAGTTCCCGGTCCTCGAACTCCGCGTCGACGTAGCCCACCTCGTACTCCTCTTTGAGACGCGCCGCGAGTCGCTCCCTGAGAGCGTCCGTGGCGACACGCCGCGGGAACACGAGCGTCGTGCCCGCCAACTGGGACTTCGTCGTCTCCGGCACCGGGTCGTACCCGTCGATGTCCGAAATCTCGTCGGGCACGGTGAGCGTCGTCACGCGGCCCACGGTTCGGGCGAGGCGACCCACTTCGCCGTCGAGTTCACGGGCGCCGCTCACCGAGACGAAATCCCGGGCCACCCTGTCGCCCGCGGCGTGGCCGGCCGGCGTCACCATCGCCGCGGCCGCCAGCGCCGCGGTGTTGAACAGGACCGGGCCGGCGGAGAGGACCTGCGTCTCGCCGAGGACGACCTGTCCGAGCGACGTGCGGACGTTGAGGTACAGCGCCGCCGCCGCGAGGCCGACGAGCAAGCTCACCCCCCGGTCGAGGGCGTCGCGCGTGAACAGGCGATAGACGAGTGCCGACATCGCCGCGCCGACGCCGGCGAGGACGGCGACGCCGACGACGCGCGTGCCGTACAGAGTGAGGAGGTCGGCGAGCGCCACTCAGACCACCGCCTCCCCGAGTCGCTCGAACGCGTCGCGCGTCCCGACGACGAACAGGTCGTCCGCCGACCGGAGCGGCGTGTCGCCGCGCGGCGCCAGTGTCCACCTGCCCCCGCTCTTCACGCCGAGGACGGCCACGGCGTACGTCTCGCGCAGATTCGCCTCGCCGATCGTCACGCCGTCGAGGGGGCCGCCGTCGGCCACGGTGACCCGGCGGAAGCGCTGGCCGGCCCGCCGGAGGAGACCGAGCAGTTCGTACTCGTGGCGGGTCCCCCGCGAGGTGACGAGGACGCGCCCGCTCTCGACAGCCAGCAGGGTGTCCGCGTCGGCGCGGTCCACGGCCACCGTCAGTCGCCCCTCCCCGCCCGTCGTGGACGGGGCACGAACCGGTGCCGCGGGCGGTTCTTCGCCTGCGACCGGTTCGGCCGGTGGTTCGGCCGCCGGCGCCGCCTCCTCCGACCGGGCGCTGACGACGGTGCCCGACACCGTCGTCTCGCCAGTCATGACCCGCACCTCGTCGCCCCGCGCGAGGCCGGTGGGAAGCAGTCCGTCGACCGAGACGGCCCGCTTGCCCGCCGGGACGCGCCGCGAGAGGGCCGATGCCGGCGGTGCGGCGCTGACGGTGGCCCGGGCCTCCTCGTCGATTGTCACCGCGGCGTCGGCCACGTCGAACTCCTCGCGCAGACGGTCCACGAACTGCGATTCGAGGTCGTCGAGGGGCGCGTTCGCCGGGAACGTCCACTCGACGGCGGCGATCTCGGCCCGCACGTCCTCGGGAAGCGGCGGGTAGCCTTCGAGGTCGTCGACCGGACCGATGACGGTGACGGTCACGCGTCCCCGCCCGCCGACGAGTTCGACCACGTCGGCCGAGAGCGTTCGCTCGCGGAGCGACCGGAGCGAGACGTGACGGGGGAGCGCCGCCCCGAACTTGTCGCCGTGGTTGTGCGTGTAGAACGCGAGCATCATCACCACCAACAGCGCGGTGACGAGGGTGACGCTGTTCTGTGACCCGACGACCGTCGGGTCGTTGAACGCCATGAAGCCGCCGTTGACGCCCGCGAGCGCCACCGCCAACACGACGACGGCGAACGCCGGCACGGTGAGGCCGGTCACGTAGCGGAACAGGACCGCGAGCGCCCACGTCACCAGCGCGGGCAGGATGCCGGCCAGAACCCCGAGATACACCCCGAGGAGAATTCGGACTGGCAGCGTCTCCGGAAGTGCCATGGCGGTATCTGCGCCGCCGTGACTAAACCACTACCGGCGCGGCGTCGGGTTTATGCCGCGCTCGGACCCACTCGGGGGTATGGATCCGTGGAGGCGGTGGCGCGCCGTCGGGGTTCGGGTGCCCGTCGCGCTGACGATGGCCGTCGCGGTGCTGTCGCTCGTGACCGGTCTCGTCAACATCGGCTCCCAGACGCTCCTGGGCCCCGTCGCCGTCTACGTCCCCGAGGGCGTCCAGCGCGCGGCCGGCTTCACCGGCGCGCTGACCGGGTTCGCGATGATGGTCAGCGCGCTCGGTCTCCGTCGGGGGCTCCGCGTCGCGTGGTACGCCGTCATCGTGTTGCTCCCGGTGACGGCCCTGCAAGGTCTCGTGCAGTCCAGCCCGTTCTCGGTGCCGCTCGTCGTCCTCTCCGTCGTCTCGCTCCCCGCCGTGGCGCTGAGTTACCGGCGTTACGACCGCGAGGTGGAACTCTCGACGGCGCAGATGGCGGCGGGGATAGCAGTTATTGGGGCACAGGCCTACGGGACAGTCGGAACCTATGCGCTCCGCTCGGAGTTCACGAACGTCCGGACCCTCGGCGACGCGTTCTACTACACGCTCGTCACGGCCAGCACCGTCGGCTACGGCGACCTCACGCCGACCACGCAGGGCGCGCGGCTGTTCTCGATGTCCGTCATCGTCGTCGGCACCGCGAGTTTCGCCATCGCCGTCGGGACCCTGCTCGGCCCCCTCATCGAGGCGCGCTTCTCGCAAGCGCTGGGACGCATGACCGCCGCGCAACTGGAGGTGCTGGAGGACCACATTCTCGTCCTCGGCTACGGGGACCTGACTGAGTCGGTGCTCGACGAACTCGAGGGCGAGGAGTTCATCGTCGTCACGCAGGACGAGCGTCACGCCACCGAACTGTCCGACCGGGGAATTCAGGTGTTGACCGCCGACCCCACCGACGAAGACACCCTCCGGCGCGCGAACGTCGCGGAGGCCCGGGCCGCCCTCGTGGCGACGAACAACGACGCGCAGGACGCTCTCGTGGTGCTGACGGTGCGGGACCTCAGCCCCGACATGCCCATCATCGCGGCCGCGACGCACCGCGAGAACGTCGCGAAACTCCGCCACGCCGGTGCGGACACCGTCATCAGCCCCGCCGCCATCGGTGGCCGTCTCCTCGCGCAGTCCGTCCTCGGGGAGGAGGGGATGGAGGACCTCGCCGACAGAGTGCTCGACGAGGCGGGCGGCGGCAGTTAGGCCCGGTGGACGACGGCCACGTCCGCTTCGATGCCGCCGATGCGCTCGTAGGTGGGCCGCGAGAGCAGTCGCGACGCGGCCGTCCGGTCGGTGGATGCGCCCAGAAACACCACGTCGTAGTTCTGGGCGTTCCGGTCGAGGAACGACTCGATGCTCGACCGCGAGACGCGCGTCTCACAGCCCACGTCGACGGGTTCCACGAGGTTCGCCAGCATCGTCTCCGCACGGCGGCGCTCGCGCTCGCTGTCGATGCAGGTGCAGACGCTCACGCCCCCCGTCGGGCCGGCGAGTCGCTCCGCGTAGTCTATCATCGCGTGGGCGCCGTCGCTGGCCCGCCGAACCGGGACGAGGCTGTGCCGCCAGCGGGTCCGCTCCGACTGCGGGCGGAACCCGACCACGTCCACGTCGCCCTGAAACAGGCGGCGGACGAATCCAGCGTCCTCGCTCGTTGGCCCCTCGAAGGGCGCCACCACGAGGTCACAGTTCGCCTCACGGGTCGCGTGGAGCGTCGTCGCCGCGGCGTCCCCGTCGTCGGCCGTCACCAGCACTTCGCAGGGAACACCCACCTTCGTCTCGATGCGGTGGGCCTCGGCCTCGAGCCGCGACGCCGCCTCGTCTACGGCCGCGGACACTCCCTCGCCGGCGGTGCCCTCGCCGTCGGAGAGCGCCGCCCGCTCGGCCTGTGCCACGTCCTCGTCGCCGACCACGTCGAGCAGAACCACCTTCGCGGCGTCGTGGGCGGCCGCGATGCGGGCCCCGAACATCGCCGCGGTGCTGGCGCGGTCCCCGCGCATCGGCACCAACACGTGGTCGTCGGACTGGGTGGTGCCGTAGAGATACTTGGCGCGTCGGTCGTAGAACTCCTCGCGCCAGACGAGGAAGACGCCGGCGACCAGAAGCGACGCGAGGGCCACGCTGACGACGTACGCGAACTGAGAGGTGCCGGCGAACAGGACCAAGAGCGCCGTCGAGAACGCCGTCGGAAGCTCCACCGACAGCGCCCACGTCACGACGGCGGTCAGAAACACGCTCAGCGCCGCCGCGCCCGCGTGGACCCCCAGTGCGGACGGCTGGACGTGGTAGAGGAAGCGCGCCGACGTCTCGATTGCGGCCCAGCCACACAGCGCCCCGGTCGTGAGGCCGCCGACGAAGCGGCGCGGCGAGGAGTAGCGCCCCTCGGGGTCGGCGAAGAGCGTGTACGTCCCCGACGCGAGGGGCGGGAAGAGCAGGAAAGAGAGTTGGGTGAGACTCCGAGAGAGGACCGTCACCAGTCCGATGAGCAGCGGGACGAAGAGGACGACGGAGACGCGGGTGAGGTTGCTCGTCGTCTCCAGCCACGCCCTGAACTCGTGGAGTTCCCGTCGCTCGACGCGCCGCGCGCGTCGGAGCAGTGTCCGGAGTCGACCCGCCATCTCAGGGGAGTTCGGCCCCCCCTCGTTTCGTCCTTTCGGCTCAGTCGTTCGCCAGCGACACCGCGGCGTCCAGTGCCACGTCGATGGCGCGGCCGACGTTGTTCTTGGCCTTCGGCGGCAGTTCGTCACCGCCCTCGCCCTTCTGGGCCCCGGTGACGAGGTTGCCGTCGACGGTGACGATGGCGCCCGCGCGCAGGCCCCTCCGCCGGGCGAGGGTGTTGATGGCCGCCGCCTCCATCTCGACGGCGAGCAGCCCCGACGCCTCCCACTCGGCGACGTAGTCCTCCGTCTCGGCGTAGAAGGCGTCGTCGGTGACGACGGGGCCGACGTGGACGACTTCCTCGCGGGTCGCGGCGGCGTCCCGGAGTGCGCCGACGACGCCGTAGTCCGCGACGGCCGGCACCGACACGTCCTCGTAGCGCTTCGTCGTCCCCTCGTTCTTCGCGGCGGCGGTGGCGACGACCATGTCGCCGATTTCGAGGTGCGACTGGAGCGCCCCCGTCGTGCCCACGCGGAGGAACGTCTCGACGCCGACGTTCGCGAGTTCCTCCACCGCGATGGCCGCGGAGGGGGAGCCGATTCCCGTCGAGCAGACGGTGAGCGGGACGCCCTCGTAGGTGGCGTTCACGACCTTGAACTCGCGGTTGTGCGCGACGACCTCGGACTCCTCACAGTGGCTTGCGATGCGGTCCACGCGGCCCGGGTCGCCGGGCATCAGCGCGACCGGATTCACGTCGCCGGGTTCGACCTGCAGATGTGGCTGTGTCGCCATGGCCGCGCTTCTCGGAGCGCCGGGAAAAACCTCCCGTCACCCCGCCGCTGGTCACTCCGGCGGTGGGGTGTCGACGCCGCCCGCGAGCGTCCGGCGCTCCCACTCCCGGCGGGCAACGAGTTCTCGCTCGCCGCGCCGGGTCAGCGAGTAGTAGTTCGTCCGGTCGTCGAGTTTTCCCTTCTCGACGAGGCCCTTGTCCACGAGTTCGTCGAGGTTGGGGTAGAGCCGACCGTGGTGTACCTCACCAGTGTGGTACGTCTCCAGTTCCTTCTTGAGTGCGAGGCCGCTGGGCTCGTCGCGGGCCGCGATGACGTACAGCAGGTCCCGCTGAAACGCGTTCAGGTCATGCATCCCAATATTCCGATAGTACACTAAGCCACTTAATAATGATTATAAAATACTTCTCTCAAACTAGAATGAGAATGAATGATTGGGGGAGAAGGGGAGTAACAAACTGGCCCAGCGACCGAATGGTGTCGGTGAATGTCTATTTGTGGACAGATGTGGGCCGAAGAACTTCGCTTCATCCGACAATCGCGAACAGGACGACGTTGTGTGCGCCCGGCCCGAGGCCCACGGCGGCGAGCAGAGCGAGGAGCAGATTCGCGGGCGTCGGCTCCTCACGCACGTACTCCGTGAAGAGGACGACGAGGCCCGCCGCCAGCGCCGCCTTCACGACGATGAACAGCCACGCGCCCCCGACGTAGGGCGCGGCGGGGAGCGCCGACCCGGCTTCGATGACGGCCCGCGAGAGCGGCGTCTGCTCGGCGACGCCGAGGTGGCCGACGCCCACAGCGGTCGAGACGGCGTCGAGAGTGTGGCCGACGACGACCAGTAGGCCCGCGGCGCCCGTCGTCCCCGTCGCGGCCGGCCGGATGCGGTCGAGGGCGACCCAGACGGAACCGGCCAGTGCCGCCGTCGCCAGCACCGACGCTACCGAGGGCCACGGCCGGAGCGACCCCTGCTCGACGCCCCACCAGACTGCGGCGGCCGACGCCGCCAGCGCCGCCCCGGTGCCGACGGCCGCCAGCGTTCGCGGAACGGGCATCCGCGTCCGTCGGGCCGCGAGCCACGTCGTGCCCGCGGCGACGCCAGTCGTCACGTACACCGTCGGCGACCCCAAGAACGGCGCGAGAGGGCCGGCGACGGCTCCGACCTGCGACAACACGTACAGGGCCGCACCGGTGACCATCCACGGCGCCAGTGCGACGACGTGCGTCGATTCCACGCGAGGCCGGGCGCGGTACAGCGTCGCGCCCACCGCGGCGGCGGCGAACGCGACGACGACGCCGTGGAGGAGTGGCGGGAGTTGGGTGCCCGAGGGGAGAACCATGACGGGGTGAGGCGGCGGGGGCGCCGAAAGCGTTCCGGTCGTCGCAGAGGCGGGCCGGGAGCGACGCGTTTTTGGCCGCCGCAGCGGTACTCTCCGTGACCGCATGGCCCGGTATCACATCGAGACGTACGGCTGTACGTCGAACCGTGGCGAGAGCCGCGCCATCGAGCGCGCGCTGCGCGACGGCGGCCACCATCCCGCGCCGGGCCCCGAGGACGCCGACGTGGCCATCCTCAACACCTGCACCGTCGTCGAGAAGACGGAGGACAACATGCTCCGCCGGGCGAAGGAACTCGACGAGGAGACGCCCGCTGACCTCGTCGTCACCGGCTGTATGGCGCTCGCGCAGGGCGACGAGTTCGCCGAGGCCGGCGTCGACGCGGAGGTCCTCCACTGGGACGACGTGCCCCAGTACGTCCGCAACGGCGAGTGCCCGACGACGACGCCCGACGCCGACCCGGTGCTGGACGGCGTCGTCGGCATCCTCCCGATCGCTCGCGGCTGTATGTCCGACTGCTCGTACTGCATCACGAAGCAGGCCACCGGCCGCATCGACTCGCCGCCCGTGGCGGAGAACGTCGAGAAGGCACGTGCGCTCGTCCACGCCGGCGCAACGGAGATTCGCATCACCGGGCAGGACACCGGCGTCTACGGCTGGGACACGAATCAGGGCGAGAGCCTCCTCCCCGAACTGCTCGACCGCATCTGCGACATCGAGGGCGACTTCCGGGTCCGCGTCGGCATGGCGAACCCGAAGGGCGTCCACGGCGTCCGCGAGGAGTTGGCCGACGTGTTCGCCCGCAACGACGAACTGTACAACTTCCTCCACGCGCCGGTCCAGTCCGGGTCCGACGACGTGTTGGCGGACATGCGCCGCCAGCACCGCGTCGACGAGTTCCGCGAGGTCGTCGACGCCTTCGACGCCCGCTTGGACGAGTGGACGCTGGCGACGGACTTCATCGTCGGCTTCCCCACCGAGGACGGGGACGACTTCCAGCAGAGCATGGAACTGCTCGCCGAGGTGCGCCCGGAGCGCATCAACGTCACCCGGTTCTCGAAGCGGCCGAACACCGACGCCGCCGAGATGGACGGCCTCGGCGGGCAGACGAAGAAGGACCGCTCGACGGCGATGAGCGACCTGAAGATGGACGTGGTGGGCGAGGCGTACGACTCGCTCGTCGGCGAGACCCGGACCGTGCTGGTCGTCGCGGAGGGCACCGGCGATTCGGTGAAGTGCCGCGACGGCGCCTACCACCAGATAATCGTCCGGAACGCCGCCGAACGCGGCCTCGAACCCGGCGACTTCTGCACCGTCGAGGTCACCGACCACAACACCGTCTACGCGTTCGGCGACCCCGTGGCCGTCACTCCGACTCGTACGCCGCAGTGATGCGCTCGCGCTGGTCGTCGGCGAGTTCGACCTCCACGGCGCCGACGTTCTCCTCCAGTTGCTCGACGCTCCGCGCCCCCACGATCGGGACGCAGGTGTAGTCCGGGCGGTCCATCAGCCATCGGAGCGACACCTGCGCGGGCGTGGCGTCCACCTCGTCGGCCACCGCGCGCACCGCGTCGAGGGCGTCCCACGCCCGTTCGTCGAGGTGGTCGAACCAGCCTTCGAGGTCCGCGCGGGACCCCTCGGGTGCCTCGCCCTCTCGCTCGTACTTGCCGGTGAGGAACCCCCCTTCCAGCGGCGAGTACGGACAGACGGCGAGGTCCTGGTCGGCGCACACGTCGAGGAACGGCTGGGTCGGTTCCCGGTAGGCCGCGTTGAACCGCGGTTGGGTCACGTCGAAGCGTTCGAGCCCCTCGCGGTCGCTGGTCCAGAGCGCCTTCGTCAGCTTCCACGCCGCCATCTTCGAGGCACCGAGGTAGTGGACCTTCCCGTCACGCACGAGGTCCTCCAGCGTGCGCAGTGTCTCCTCGATGGGCGTCTCGTCGTCCCAGCGGTGGATGTAGTAGAGGTCCAGATAGTCCGTGTCGAGGCGGTCCAGCGTCCCCTCGATTTCCGCGCGGATGTTCTTGCGCGAGAGGTTGCTCTCGAATCGGCTCTCGGCCGCGCCGTACACCTTCGAGGCGATGACGTAGTCCTCTCGGTCGTGGCTCTGGAGCCACTCACCGATCCAGCGCTCGCTCTTCGTCGCGCCGTAGATGTTGGCGGTGTCGATGAAGTTGCCGCCGTTCTCCGCGAACGCGTCCAGCAGTTCGTGGGCCTCCTCGCGGGTCGTCTCCACGGTGTCGTCGCTCTCTTTGCCGAAGCGCCACGTCCCGAAGCAAAGCTGTGAGACTTGCAGTCCGGTGTCGCCGAGGCTGACGTACTCCATGCCGTAACTCGACGAGGCGCCCCCTTAGACGTACCGCCCTCACAGACGGATTGCCGCATCTGCGCCGACGCGGGTCGCCCCGTCGAGTTCCGCGAACGCGGTGTGAAGCCGGTCGTACGTGTCGTCTAAGGCCTCGACGATGACTTTCGTGTCCGAGATGACCGGCATGAAGTTCGTGTCGCCCTCCCACCGCGGCACGACGTGCGTGTGGACGTGGTCGGTCACGGACCCACCGCTGGGTCCGCCGCCGAGGTTGAGGCCCGCGTTGAACGCGTCCGGGTCGAAGGCGCCCTCTAGCGCCCGGAACGTCTGCTGTTTGAGGCGGGCGTGGTCACACAGAACGTCGTCGGCCAATTCCGTGTAGTCGCCGCCGTGTGGGTCCGGAATCACCAGACAGTGGCCCGGATTGTACGGGTAGTTGTTCAACAGGACGTAGGTGTGGTCGCTGCGGGCGACGATGCGATGCTCGCGGTCCGCATCCTGCCCGGGGAGGTCACAGAACACACACCGGTCGTCGCCGTCGCCGGTCTCGTCCTCGCGTTCGACCCACTCGATGCGCCACGGTGCGAACACCTGGTCCATGGCGGTGGGTCGGTCCGCGGACCGTTAAACTTCTGGCCGCGTGGCCGACGACCGTCAGACAATCGGCAGACGGCGAGCGGGTAAACTCGGATTGATTGGCCTAAATTGCACCCTATTTGGTGCCTGTTTTATAGTGGGGCAGTTCGTAGACGGAAGCGAGCATGGCGACCAAGCGCACGGAATTCGACGAAATGGCGGAGCGCTGCGAGAACTGCGCGCGCGACACGCCGCACTCGGTGTCTATCGAACTCAAAACCGAGAGCGCGACGACGGAGAACGCGGAGTTCTCGCGGGAGCCGTACCGGGTCAGCGAGTGCGACGTGTGTGGCGAGCGCTCGGTCCAGCGGATGAACAACGCCTAACGGGTCGTAATCTCACAGCCGTCTTCGGTGACGATGAGCGTGTGTTCGGCCTGACTCACCAGTTCGCCGTCGTCTTCCTTCAACACCGGATAGCTACGGAGCACGCCCTGCTGTTCGAGGCGGCGGATCGACATCTCCGCACGGCCGCCGTCGAACCAGCGCTTCGCGAACGGCAGTTCGCGGTACTCCTCTCTGATCGTCTCCAGCACCTGCCGCGCGCCGCGGTTTCTTACGTTCCGGTCCTCGACGAGCGAGTAGATTTCCGTCTTCGTCCCCTCCTGCACCTTCCCGGTGCCCGTCGTGGCGAACGGTTCGATGGCGACGACGTCGCCGGCCTGCAGTTCCGTGCCCGTCTCCAGCCCACGGTTCGGGACGTTCGGTCCGGTGTGGGCGTCCCAGTGCGCGAGGCCGTGGCCCGTGAGGTTGACAATCGGCTGGTAGCCGTACTCGTCGATTGTCGAGCCGATTTCGGCGCCGACTTCGCCGGTGTGGACGCCCGGTTCGACGGCGTCGAGAGCCGCGTCGAGGGCCGCCTCGGCCGCCTCGACGAGTTCGGGGTTCCCCGAGAGGTCCACCGTCACCGCCGCGTCCGCGATCCAGCCGTCGACGTGGACGCCCACGTCGAGACAGACCATCTGCTCACCGAAGGTGGCGTCGCTGTCGGCGCCCGGCGAGGCGTGTGACGCCTCCTCGTCGACGCTGATGTTCACGGGGAACGCGGGTTCGCCGCCGAGTTCCTCGATGCGGTCCTCTGCGAACTCCGCCACGTCGAGTTGCGACGCGCCGACTTCCACGCGTTCGGCCGCCTCCTCGCGCACCGTCGCGAGGATGTCGCCCGCCTCGCGGAGCGACTCGTGGGCCTCGCCGTCGAGTTCGATGTTTGCCATGGTGTCTCCTTCGCCGAGACGCAGTTAGTGGTTGCGGGTCGGCCCCGGAACCCGCAACGGTCCCCGCCGAGAGCGAAAGGACAGTTCTTATACGCCGGTACGCTCCACAGTTCAACATCAGTATGAGCTACGACCGAATCGAGGTGCCCGACGACGGCGAGCCCATCGAAGTCATCGACGAAGAGGCCGACGAAATCGACGTTCCCGAGAACCCCATCATCCCCATCATCCACGGTGACGGCATCGGCAAGGACGTCGGCCCCGCCGCACAGACGGTCCTCGAAGCGGCCGCCGAGGCCACCGGTCGCTCCATCTCGTGGATGCGCGTCTACGCCGGCGAGAGCGCCCGCGAACAGTACGGCGAGGACACACACCTGCCCGACGAGACGGTCGACGCCATCCGGGAGCACCGCGTCGCCATCAAGGGGCCGCTGACGACGCCCGTCGGGGCCGGTTTCCGGTCGCTGAACGTCGCGCTCCGACAGACCCTCGACCTGTTCGCCAACGTCCGCCCGACGTACTACCTCGACGGCGTCCCGTCGCCGATGAAGGCGCCCGAGGAGATGGACATGGTCACGTTCCGGGAGAACACCGAGGACGTGTACGCCGGCATCGAGTGGGAGGCCGGCACCGACGACGTCGAGGAAGTCCGCGACTTCGTCGAGGAGGAGATGGGCTTCGACGACGTGATGCACGACGGTCCCATCGGCATCGGCCTGAAGCCCATCTCGGAGAAGGGCAGCAAGCGCCTCGTGCGCCGCGCCATCGACTACGCCATCGAACACGACCGGGACAAGGTGACGCTGGTCCACAAGGGGAACATCATGAAGTTCACCGAGGGCCAGTTCGGCGAGTGGGGCATGGAGGTCGCCGAGGAGGAGTACCCCGACGAGGAGGTCTTCGCCGCCCCCGACTCCCTCTGGGAGGAGCAGGACGAGGTCGACATCCCCGAGGACGCCGTCATGGTCGAGGAGCGCCTCGCCGACGCGATGCTCCAGTGGATGCAGCTGCGCACCGACGAGTTCGACGTGCTGGCGATGCCGAACCTCAACGGCGACTACCTCTCCGACGCCGCCGGCGCTCAGATCGGCGGTCTCGGCATCGCGCCGGGCGGCAACTTCGGCTACGCGCGGATGCTCGCCGAACCGGTCCACGGCTCCGCGCCCAAGCGCGCCGGGCAGGACATGGCCAACCCGACGGCGATGATCCTCTCCGGTCGCCTGATGTTCGACTACCTCGGCTGGGACGAGGCCGCTGACCTCGTGCGCGACGCCGTCG
The DNA here is from genome assembly GCA_042216675.1 of Halobacteriaceae archaeon. Classification (GTDB taxonomy): domain Archaea; phylum Halobacteriota; class Halobacteria; order Halobacteriales; family Halobacteriaceae; genus JBDGTS01. The sequence goes on from JBDGTS010000012.1 coordinate 27,215, forward strand.
AGGAGACTATCTCCTCGGGCAAGGTCACCTACGACCTGCACCGACAGATCGAGGGCGGCGAGAAACTCGGCACGAGCGAGTACGCCGAGGCCGTCGTCGAGAACATCGAGAAACTGTCGTAGACAGTTTCTCGTCCTCTCGCGGCATTGCCGCGAGAACATCGAAGCCCTCGCGTAACGAGGTCTTCGTGCGCTCGGAAATCTGCGATTT